>CAYMUY010000008.1:0-110178 GCA_964393825.1 uncultured Thiobacillus sp.
AGAAAAGAAATGCAAAGATCAGTCCATTCTTTATGGCTGCGCACATTCTGTTTGGTGAGGCGCTTGGCAATGCTTTTATACTGCCAAACCTATATGCAATGATAAAAAAAGACAAGCTTGATAAGCTGCCAGCAATAGTCAGAATGTCTAGCGCATTAACACGGCTATCGAATTGCTCAACTCCTTGTGCTGTCAGATATGACGATAAAACATATGGCACCAACACAATAAACAGCAAGAGCAATGCCGTAACCAGCCACGCCAAGCGTACGGTGGTTTCAACGGTAACCTTGTTGCAATCAAATATCAGCATAACGTAGAGCTAACCGGCGCGAGCGAACCGGACAGCAAAGACCAAAGCCGCATGTCCGAGCGTCCGGGTTGAGCGCCATGTTATGCATTCTTTGCCTCACGTGGGACAGGCATTTTGTTAAAAACCTTATCTAAGCGTGGCTCTACCAACCCCATTAAATCTAGATCGGCACCGCATGCATCCATGAATATTCCGATGCTGATAATTACGTCATTTGTAAATGACTTTGCACCTATTAGCACCAACCGAGGATCGATTTCTGGATCAAAGTAGTGCATACCACCATCGTGATAGGCAAACTTGATTGTGTCGGTATCGTCTTCGTGCAATTTTGCTTCTGCACTGAAACTATGAAGCAAAGCACAGCGAGCGGCGTATACGTCTTTGCCCCGGTACTTATATGGCTGGTCAGGGTGAGCAGTTAAGTAGACATCTACCCAATTAATGAAGTCTTTGCGGGTAGCTTTGGCTTTTTCGATAGGTCGCGAAATGTTAGCAAGGGCGTCGATGCAAATGTAGGACATGGCTATCGATGCCGTTGTGATGTTGTTTTCATCGCACTGCTTGATTTCATCGACCATGTGGACCAAAGCTTGCCAATTAGCTGGCATTAGTTAACGTCCCCTCGATAAAATGCATAACGTTTAGCTTGAGGGGTGCGGAAACAGTCGGCGAAGCCGGCTGATGGAGCGTCCCTCTCGAAGCTATTGTTGGGCATGGCATTCACTAATGTACTGATCGATATAATTGTGCAGATCTTCAATTGGGTGCCACCTCAGATCTGCACATTTTATGACTCGCCCATTTTCTGACTGAGTCCAAATGTTTTTCATTATTTCAATAAAAATAAGCTCGGCCCCTTTGTCAGGCCACCCCTTTATAAGTTCGAGCCGATATGGAATACTGTACGTTGTATTTACAAATGCATACCCCAGTCTTCTCAGGTCAAACAATATAAATGGGTACTGCGAAAATTTATCTTTATTGCTATATACACTAATCTGCACCGAGAAGATGTCATCACTTAGCCAAGTGACACTATTGTCAAACCCAAGCACACCAACAGTATATGGGTTAATAATGATAGTGGGTGGGACTATGTTCCTATATACAACCATATTTGCAGCATACCACCCCATCCTCCACTCATGAACTCTATATAAGACTGCAGTATACGAACCATCTATTGATGGAAACTCTAGGTCTTCTAAGTAATATGTGCCATCCCTCCTATCGGGAGGCAGGCACGATGTATCAAACTTATTGAGATCGCACATTATTCCAATGCCCAACGTTTAGCTTGAGAGGTGCGGAAACTGGCGGCGAAGCCGGCTGTTGGAGCGTCCCTCTCTAAGCGATTGTTAGGCCGGATCATTATGTCTGGGGGTCGAGTTCCGTTCTTTTATACCGAAAACCCAACCAAGATATGCACATATCGGGCCGACAATCCAGGCTAAAAGAATAAATAAAATACCCACACCTTGCCCCGCATCGTTATGGGCAGAAGACATTTCACTTGGCCACAACAAGTAGACGAAGGCATACGGAACTGTCATTCCAGTAAGCGCTCCAATCGCAGATCGTTTAACACTTTGATTCGTCATGCCGTTTGGAATATCACGAAGTCGTCTTGTGATAAGGAAGTCAAGAATCACGAATGGCCAGCCGGAGAATATGACATAGCGCGGCAAGTCCAAAATCTGACTTGAAATGGAGTGCCTGGGAGTTGCTCCGCTGGGGTCGAGCAAAATAATGATGGCTGTTATTAGTGTGGCAAATAGAGGAACTCCAATTGCGATGGAGTAAGCCGAAGATCTCCAGCGCCGAGTGAAATGCATCATATCGCTTGAGGTGCTTTGATGGGCCACTTCAGGGGCGGGCCAGAGCGCTCGCCTTGTCAAAATAGTAAGCACTATGCCGATGATGATTAAGTCGACGCGTATTGGGGCGCCTTGGATGGTAGTAAGCCACTCTCTGATGTATACGCCTTCATAAATGGCGTATGCCAGCCAAGCTATAAAAGCAAAGAGGCAGGAATTACGTTGACGTGAACCAGAAACAGAACGAAAAAAGGTTGTGAGCACCACGATGGCAAAACTGATTGCAATGTACGTGAGTAGGGGCATGGGGGGGCGGCCTAACTGTTACTTCTCCGACACCTGACCAATACCCCCATCCAGGAGTCGATTTCCGGACAATTGTCCAATATCCCCGTCACCCCAGGTTATCGGACAAACGCCCGTCAACACGGTATTTGCCAGAAGACCGGACGCTCGACGTGGCTTCCCGAATACGGGCCAAGGCCTCGTGGCTGTTGGCGCAGACGTTGTCCTGTTCCGGCTTTCAGCACGCACCAGGCGATCAAGGCAGTGCACGTGGCGTGGTCCCTCCGCGTGCAAACGACCGCGTTGTACGAGATCAGCACGCGCGGGCGTGGCGCGTGGGGGTGTGCTGGTTTGAGCTGGGTGTTTCACGACCTGTGTCCTCCCCTGAGTGGCGACGGGTTTTGTCCTAGTTATTACCCGGAGTCGATAGGCCGCCACTATGTGCCAGCCGTCCGCTGCCAGTCAATGGGCTGATCCGGGCTCGCCCCCGGCCTGGCGGGCAGGGGGCAACCGCCCTGCCCCCCCTTGCCGGTTGCTCAGACGGCGACGGCGTAGAGTGGCGCGGGCTTGGCCTGGGGGGGCGGCTGGGTGGCGGTGAACGTGTCGAGCTGGCCTTTGATCTTGTCCCGCAGCATTTCGTAGATCGCTTCCGGATCGACCGCGGTCACCAGGCATTGCCCGTCCCGGGCGCTGATCAGGCGATGGATCCAGCGAAAATGGGGGCCCATGACTTCGGGCAGGGGCTTGATCTCGCCGCGATCGAATTCCAGCACCTGATGCAGTTCGTCCACCAGCAGGCCGAGACGGCCGTGACGGCAGCGGGTGACGATGATCTGGCCCGTGGGTTCGCCGCGCGGCAGGTCGAAAAAGTCGTGCAGGCTGAGCACCGGCAGGTAGCCGGTTTCGTTGTCGCCGTCGTGGTAGGGGATGACGCCGACGATCTGGCCATTGCTGGCGCCGAAGCGGTTCAGGTCGGCGACATCGGCCGCTTCCAGCACGAATTCGCTGGCGACCGCCAGGTAGCGTTCGTCCAGCATGAAGAGGGCGTATTCCTCGCCTTCGCCGGCGCGGGTGGCCGTGGCGAATTCGACGCCCTGCCCGGCGGTGGTCTGCGCGCGGGTTTCGGGGAGCGGTAGCGCGACCAGCGCGAAGAGGTCGTTGCGGTAATCGCCGCTGTTCTTGTACTCGCGATAGCCGCTGGACATCGTGGCGCCGATCAGGTGCGCCCTGCCGGAGAGTTCCAGTTTCATGGAGAGGCCGGCGCCGTTGGCGAGTTCGAGCACGTTGTCGTCGATGGGCAGCAACTGGCCGGGGGGCAGGTCGGCGTGCGTGGAGGCGATCACCCTGCCCTCGCGGTCGCAGAAGGCGGCCCAGGCGCCGTCGCGCGCCGGCAGGGCGTGTTCGAGCATGTTCCTGAACTCGCGCTCGCTGTCGAAGACGATTCCGATGCCGCCGACGATCAGGCCCGCGTCGTCCGGGTGCCGGATCGCGGCGTGATAGACATAGGTCGGTCGGTCGCCGTACAGGGCGGTTTTGACGAAGGGCGAGACGCAGTATTCCTGCGTCGTTCCCAGTCGCGCGACCTGCGCCAGGATGGCGGTGTCGATTTTCTGTCCGACCAGCGGGAGCCCTTCGCCGTGCGGGTCGCTGGCGGCGAGGATGCGGCCATGGGCATCGTAGACATGGAGGCGGGCGTAGACCGTGTAGAGGCTGTTGATGTAGCCCAGGATGTCGCCGATGCGGGCGGCATCTCCGGCTTCGACCACGTCCTGCGAGAGGATCGCGCGGATCTCCGAGGACAGCGCCCACCAGCGGCAATCGTTGGCGCGTTCGTAGAGATTGCGGTCCATGATGTCGATCATCAGGCGCGAGACGAACTGGAGGTCCTGCAGGCTGGTGGATATGACCGTCTCGGAGAGATCGCGCATGGCGCCGGCGAAGACGCTGCGCATGCCTTCCCCGGTCTCGCTGATCTGGCGCAATACGGATTTCAGCTTGACCATGTCGGCGCCGCCGCTGCTCGACATGACCTGGCCATTCCAGACGAGACGGCGCAGGGAGAGGTTGATGTGGCTGGCCTGCTCGCCGATCTCGCGCAGTTCATCACACAGCATGTCGGCCTGCCCCTGCTCGCTGGAGACATCCAGCGGCGCCTCGGCCAGGTTGCCGCGAGGGGCGCGAAAGGCGACCTCGACCGGCACCATGACATGGCCCAGCCAGCCCAGTCCGGTGTAGCCCTGGTAGCCGTGCGTGCGGCAGGTGCGCGCGATGTATTCGCGGCCGCCGAATTCCATGATCCGGCTCTGGCCGTCGGGCGAGACCCGCAGGTGCTTGCCGATGGCGATGTGGTCCTCGTCGCTGCTGGCGATGACCTGTCCGCCGGCGTCGAGCAGCAACATGACCGAGCGATCGTGTTTGCGGCGGAACGCCCGGAAGATGCCTTCCATCTCGTTGTCGAAGCGGAAGGACAGGCAGAGCACGCCAAGCGGTTCGCCCGCCTCGTCATCGATGCGGCGGGAGTAGATCAGCGCGCGGGAGCGCGCGGCGTGGAGGTCGGTCTTGCGGAAGGTTTCGACGTAGTCCCCGGTCGCCAGGGTTTGCGCGATCAGCGGGTCAGTCGAGCGGGTCACCCGATTGCTGGCGTCGAGATGCGCGCGGACTTCGCCGTCCGGGGCCAGCACCAGGATCTCGTCGTACACGGAGTACTTGGCGATGTATTCGCGCAAGCGCTGTTCGATGGCTTCGCGGCTGACCCCGTCGTCGCGCAGGAAACGGCGGATGTCGGCGTCGGTGGCGAGGAAGCCGACATCGGCGGTGCGCTCGTAGAGGTTGCGGATGACGATGTCGACCACCACTTGCGCCTTGCCGGTGACTTCCCGCGCCACCTTGTTCAGGTTCTCCCTGGCCAGGGACTGCACCAGTTGTGTTTCGAGCTGGCCGAAGGCCTCGCGGGTGCCGGCCATCGAGGGGAGGATGGCCTTGGCTTCGCTCGGGCACACCATCCTGGCCGTGGTTTCGATCAGTCGCCAGGTGAATTTCAATTCGCCGAGCTGCTTCTCACACTGCACCACGCTGCGCATGTGAGGGATCAGGTCTACCGCTTCTGTCATGGTCCGCTCCGGGTTCATCAATCAATGACCCCCTATCGGCACGAACAGGTCACAACTTTAATTTAAGTTGTTGTTTTTATTGCTCTTTTATGGTGCGCCCGAAGCCCTTTCCGCACCGATTTGGCGCATCGCCGCTCTGTCCGCGGCGACGGCCACGCGCCAGCGTCAGGAGTCGGCCACGATGGGGGGCGCGCTAAGGCAACGGGTCGATTCATGGCCCGGCGGGCACTGACAGAAGCGGAACTGGTTGCGCCCCGCTTCCTTCGCCGCATACATCGCCATGTCCGCTTTCTTCATCAGCTCCCTGGCATCCTCGCTGCCGTCGTCCGGGCGGATGGCGATGCCGATGCTGGTGGTGATCCGCAAGCTGTGCCCGCCCACCTCGATGGGCTGGGCCAGGGCGACCAGGATTTTCTCCGCGACCACGCCCGCGTCAGCAGGTTGCGTGACTTCCGGGAGCAGCACGATGAACTCGTCTCCCCCCTGGCGGGAAACCGTGTCCCCCTCCCGCACGCACGCGCTCAGGCGGGTGGCCACCACCTTCAGCAGTTCATCGCCGATGTCATGGCCCAACTGGTCATTGATGGCCTTGAAGCGGTCCAGGTCGATGAACATCACCGCCAGGGAACGGTGGAAACGCCGGGCCTGGGACAGTGCATGCTGGAAGCGGTCCAGCAGCAGCCGGCGATTGGGCAGGTGGGTGAGGCTGTCGTAATAGGCCAGTTGGTGGATCCGCTCCTGGTCGCGCTTGCGATCGGAGATGTCCTCGACCTGGGCGATGAAGTTGAGCGGCGCGCCCTCGGTATTGCGCAGCAAGGAGGCGGTCAGCTGCACCCAGACCGTCCTGCCGTCGCGATGCAGGTAGCGCTTCTCCATCTGGTAGGAATCGATCTCCCCCGCCAGCACCCGCTGCATGTCGGCGGTGGATTTCGCCAGGTCATCCGGATGGGTGAAGTCCCGGAAGGACAGGGTTTCCAGTGTGTCCTTGGCATAACCCAGGAGCCGGCAAAGGGCGCGGTTGGCCATGAGGATGCGCCCATCCAGGGCCGTGATCGACATGCCGATGGGCGCGTATTCCAGGGTGTCACGGAAGCGTTTCTCGCTTTCCCGCAGGGCGGCTTCCGCCTGCTTGCGTTCGCTGATGTCGCGGGTGACGCCCAGCAGCGAGACGACATCGCCTTGCGCATCGACCAGAGGCACGGCCTTGGTCTCCAGCCAGCGGCGCAAGCCCTTGAGGCTGCAAATTTCGAATTCGAGCTGACCGGGCTGTCCATCGAACACGCGTGCGGTCAGCGCGCTGAAGCGATCCTGGTATTCCGGCATCACCATGTCGACGATGGGTTTCCCGAGAACCTCGGCCGGCGCGCCGGCATCGAGCATGGCCAGGCCGGCGCGGTTGATCTTCACCAGACGGCCCTCGGCGTCCAGCGTCTTCACGCATTCCGGCTCGTACTCGATGATGGTGCGCAGTTGCACCTCGCTTTCGATCAGTTGCCGTTCCACCCGGTTGCGTTCCATGGCCGATTCCGTCCACCGCGCCAGCAACTGGACGAATTCCCGGTCCCCCTCGTCGAAGTGGCGGTCGTAGGGCCGGGATGAACTGAAATTGACCGTGCCGTAGATTTCACCGTCCAGCCGGACCGGGGCGCCGATGTAGGTTTCCAGCTGGAACGTCTGGTAGCAGGGATGGCCCATATGGGTCGAGTGGCCCATGTCCTCGATGGCCAGAACGCCGTCCTGCTCGATGGTCATGCTGCAATAGGTCAGGCCGAAGGGGAATGTCTGGCCATCCTGCAAGGTGTCCGGCGGTGAAACCTGGGACACGACGTGATAGGTGTCGCCCACGATATGGCTGATGATGCCGAACTCCAGGCCCAGGTGCGCGGCCCCGACCGCCAGCGCCTGCTTGAATTGCTCCGCCAGGGGCAGGTGCGAGAGCGCCGCGATCTCGCCCAGGAGCCGCAGGCTGGTGCGCAGCCGCAGTTCATGGGCCTCGGTGCGTTTGCGTTCGGTGATGTCATGGCCGATGACAACCAGTCCGCGACGCTCTCCATTGGGGTGGTACAGGGGAATCTTGCTGACTTCGAAGGTCCGCATCTCCCCGCTATCGGGATCGGGCACCCGCTCCTGGGAGTCGAAGCGGCTGCCTAGTCCCCAGGCTTTCTCGTCATCGAGCCGACAGATATCGAAATACTCGGCGAGCTCCGGGTGGAGGCGCCCCAGTTCCTGGTCGGTCTTGCCCTCCCAGTCCTGGTCCATGAGCCGAAACAGGCGCAGGCCCGCCGAATTCACGATACGCCAGCGACCCTCGCCATCCTTGAAGAAAATGGCATCGGGGAGCGCCTCGATCAGTGTGCCGAGACGCTCGGTCAACTCGTCGGTGGTATCGAAGTCGGGCATGCACGCAGTTTAACGCCGGCGCGAAAGTTGAGCACAGGCCCAGCCTCGCGACGCGGAGAGCCGTCGCCGGCTCATTAGAAAAAAAACGCCGGCAGCGGATGCCGGCGTTTCGGATGGGGCGACCGAGGCCGCCAGACGTGGAGCTTACTTGTCCTTCACTTCCTCGAACTCGGCGTCGACCACATCGTCGTCCTTCTTGCCGGCACCCGGACCGGCATCGCCGCCCGGCTGGCCGCCGGCCGCCTGGTCCTTGGCATACATCTGCTCAGCCAGCTTGTGGCTGGCTTCGGCCAGGACCTGGGTCTTGGCTTCGATTTGCTCCTTGTCGCCGGACTTGATGGCGGCTTCGCACTCGGTGATGGCGGCTTCGATCTTCGCCTTCTCCTCGTCGCTGACCTTGTCGCCGTAGTCCTTCAGCGCCTTCTTCACCGAATGCACCATGCTGTCGGCCTGGTTGCGGGCGGTGGCCAGCTCGAAGGCCTTGTGGTCCTCGGCGGCGTTGGCCTCGGCGTCGGACACCATCTTCTTGATCTCGTCCTCGGAGAGGCCGGAGTTCGCCTTGATGGTGATCTTGGCTTCCTTGCCGGTGCCCTTGTCCTTGGCGGAGACGTGCAGGATGCCGTTGGCGTCGATGTCGAAGGTGACCTCGATCTGCGGCATGCCGCGCGGCGCCGGCGGGATGTCGGTGAGGTTGAACTGGCCCAGGCTCTTGTTGCCCGAGGACATTTCGCGCTCGCCCTGCAGCACGTGGATGGTCACCGCGGTCTGGTTGTCGTCGGCGGTGGAGAACACCTGGTTGGCGCGGGTCGGGATGGTGGTGTTCTTCGGGATCAGCTTGGTCATCACGCTGCCCAAAGTTTCGATGCCCAGGGACAAGGGGGTGACATCGAGCAGCAACACGTCCTTGACCTCGCCCTGCAGCACGCCGCCCTGGATCGCGGCGCCGACGGCGACGGCCTCATCGGGGTTGACGTCCTTGCGCGGTTCCTTGCCGAAGAATTCCTTCACCAGTTCCTGCACCTTGGGCATGCGGGTCATGCCGCCGACCAGGATCACGTCGCCGATGTCGGAGACCTTGACGCCGGCATCCTTGATCGCGATCTTGCACGGCTCGATGGTGCGCTTGACCAGTTCTTCCACCAGCGATTCGAACTTGGCGCGGGTGATCTTCTGCACCAGGTGTTTCGGGCCGGAGGCATCCGCCGTGATGTAGGGCAGGTTGATCTCGGTCTGGGTCGCGGAGGAGAGCTCGATCTTGGCCTTCTCGGCGGCTTCCTTGAGGCGCTGCAGGGCCAGCACGTCGTTCTTCAGGTTGACGCCGGATTCCTTCTTGAACTCGTCGATGATGTAGTCGATCAGGCGCTGGTCGAAGTCCTCGCCCCCCAGGAAGGTGTCGCCGTTGGTGGACAGCACTTCGAACTGGTGCTCGCCGTCGATCTCGGCGATCTCGATGATGGAGATGTCGAAGGTGCCACCGCCCAGGTCATACACGGCAATCTTGCGGTCGCCTTCCTGCTTGTCCATGCCGAAGGCCAGGGCCGCGGCAGTGGGCTCGTTGATGATGCGCTTGACTTCCAGGCCGGCGATGCGGCCGGCATCCTTGGTGGCCTGACGCTGGCTGTCGTTGAAGTAGGCCGGCACGGTGATGACCGCTTCCGTGACCTCTTCGCCCAGGTAGTCCTCGGCGGTCTTCTTCATCTTGCGCAGCACCTCGGCGGAAATCTGCGGCGGCGCCTTCTTCTCGCCGCGCACTTCCACCCAGGCGTCGCCGTTGTCGGCCTGCAGGATCTTGTAGGGCATCAGGTCGATGTCCTTCTGCACTTCCTTTTCCTGGAAGCGGCGGCCGATCAGGCGCTTGATGGCGTACAGGGTGTTCTTGGGGTTGGTGACGGATTGCCGCTTGGCCGGGGCGCCGCAGAGGATCTCGCCGTCTTCCGCATACGCGACGATGGACGGGGTGGTGCGCGCGCCTTCCGCGTTTTCGATGACCTTGGTCTTGCCGCCTTCCATGATGGCAACACAGGAGTTGGTGGTACCCAGGTCGATGCCGATGATCTTGCCCATTGTTGTCTTCCTCAAAAAAATTGGCTTGCTTGCTTTATGGGATTGTTGAGTCCGGTTTCAAGGCCCTTGCCGTCATTCCGGCGCAAGTCGGAATCCAGGACGGACGCACTGGCTCCCGGCTGGCGCCAGGGTGACGGTCATTTCGGCTGCACCACCATCACCAGCGCCGGCCGGATCACCCGCTCGTTCAGCAGGTAACCCTTCTGCAGCACCTGGGCCACCGTGTTCGGCTCGCCCTCCGCCTCGATCATGCCGATGGCCTGATGACAATTGGGGTCGAACTTGTCGCCCAGCGGGTTCACTTCCTTGATGGCATTCTTCTCGAACACGCCGGAAAGCTGCTTCAAGGTCAGTTCCACACCGCTCTTCACGCTTTCCAGGCTGGCGTTGTCGCCGGTGGCCAGCGCGGCTTCCAGACTGTCCTTCACCGCCAGCAGGTCGCCGGCGAACTTGTCCAGCGCGAACTTGCGCGCCTTCTCGACATCATCGACCGCGCGGCGGCGCACGTTCTCGGTCTCCGCCTTGGCGCGCAGCCAGGCATCGTGATGCTCCTGGGCGTTCAGTTCCGCCTGGCGCAGCATTTCCTCGAGACCGGGCGTGGTATCGGTGGTGCCGCCCACTGCCGTCTCGGCGTTTTCCTGATTGATCTGTTCCTCAGACACGTTCACTTCCCTCCTAAAAACCGGAATGGTTTTGTGGGCGTTGGGAAGCATTTCAAGGGTGGCACGCACATTTCGCTGTTCACTCAGTGCGTCTTCGGGCGGCATCTCCCCATGTGGCCTATAACGGTCAGGCGGTCATGATGGCTGGCCCACACCGCGGTTACGCCGCACCACGCCTTCCGTGGGCATCCGTTGCGAGACGCGTTCAAGGCGATCGCGATCTACCCGTTGGATCAATCACATCAAGACTATCCATTGGTTGAAAGAGGTTCCGGGGCCTAGCCTTGAAGTCCATTCAAACCACAGAGGAGACACATCATGTCCGAGAGCAAATGTCCGTTTGTCCACAAGGCCGGCAGCGGCACCTCCAACCACACCTGGTGGCCGAACCAGCTCCGCCTCGAAATCCTCCACCAGCACACCCCCGAGTCCAGCCCGATGGGCGCGGACTTCAACTACGCCGAGGCCTTCAAGACGCTCGACCTGGCGGCCGTGAAGCAGGACCTCACCGCCCTGATGACCGATTCGCAAGACTGGTGGCCGGCCGATTACGGCCACTATGGCCCCCTGTTCATCCGCATGGCCTGGCACAGCGCCGGCACCTATCGCGTCGGTGACGGCCGCGGCGGCGCCGGCCAGGGCAACCAGCGCTTCGCGCCGCTCAACAGCTGGCCGGACAACGTCAACCTCGACAAGGCGCGCCGCCTGCTGTGGCCGATCAAGCAGAAATACGGCCGCAAGATTTCCTGGGCCGACCTGATCATCCTGGCCGGCAACGTCGCCATGGAATCGATGGGCTTCAAGACCTTCGGCTTCGCCGGCGGCCGCGAGGACATCTGGGCGCCGGAGATCGATGTCTATTGGGGCAATGAACAGAAGTGGCTGGACGACCAGGCCCGCTTCGCCGACGGGCGCGACCTGGAAAACCCGCTCGCCGCGGTGCAGATGGGCCTGATCTACGTCAATCCGGAGGGCCCGGGTGGCCAGCCGAACACCCTGGAAACCGGCCGCCTGGTGCGCGAGACCTTCGCGCGCATGGCGATGAACGACGAGGAGACGGTGGCGCTTACCTGTGGCGGCCACACCTTCGGCAAATGCCACGGCGCCGCGCCGGCCACGCATGTGGGGCCGGAACCCGAGGCCGCGCCGATCGAGCAGATGGGCCTGGGCTGGAAGAACAGCTACAAGAGTGGCGTCGGCGGCGACCAGATCGGCAGCGGCCTGGAAGGCTCGTGGACACCGACCCCGACCACCTGGGACATGAGCTATCTGGACATGCTGTTCGGCAACGACTGGGTGAACTCCAAGAGCCCGGCGGGCGCCTGGCAGTGGACGCCGAACAAGGCGACCGACGGCAACCAGGCCCCGGCCGCCGACGATGCCGCGAAAAAGGTGCCAATCATCATGACCGACGCCGACATGGCGATGCGCATGGACCCGATCTACGAGCCGATCGCCCGGCGCTTCCAGCAGAACCCGGCGGAGTTCGCCGACGCCTTCGCCCGCGCCTGGTTCAAGCTGACCCACCGTGACATGGGCCCGAAGTCGCGCTACCTCGGCCCCGAGGTGCCGGCGGAAGACCTGATCTGGCAGGACCCGATCCCCGCCGTCGACCATGAACTGGTCGACGCCGCCGACATCGTCGCCCTGAAGGCCAGGGTGCTGGCCTCGGGCTTGAGCGTCTCCGAACTGGTTGCCACCGCCTGGGCCTCGGCCGCCACCTTCCGCGGCTCGGACAAGCGCGGCGGCGCCAACGGCGCCCGCATCCGCCTGGCGCCGCAGAAGGACTGGGAAGCCAACCAGCCGGCGCAACTGGCCAGAGTGCTGGCGACGCTGGAGGACATCCGCAAGACATTCAATTCCGGCGGCAAGCAGGTCTCGCTGGCCGACCTGATCGTGCTGGCCGGTTGCGCCGGGGTCGAGGAGGCCGCCAGGAAAGCCGGCCATGCCGTAACCGTGCCGTTCACGCCGGGCCGCATGGCTGCCTCGCAGGACCAGACCGACGTCGAATCCTTTGCCGTGCTGGAACCCATCGCCGACGGCTTCCGTAACTACCTGAAGGGGAAATACCCGGTCTCGGCCGAGGAACTGCTGCTGGACAAGGCACAGTTGCTGACATTGACCGCGCCCGAGATGACCGTGCTGGTCGGCGGCATGCGCATGCTGGATGCCAATGTCGGCCAGAGCCGGCACGGCGTCTTCACCCGGCATCCGGGCACGCTGACCAACGACTTCTTCGTCAACCTGCTGGACATGGGCACGGTCTGGACGCCGGTGTCTGGAGACGCCGAGGTGTTCGAGGGACGCGATCGCAAGAGCGGCGAGGTCAAATGGACCGGCACCCGCGTCGACCTGGTCTTCGGCTCGAACTCGCAACTGCGCGCCCTGGCCGAAGAATACGGCTGCGCGGATGCGGGCGGAAAGTTGGTCGAGGACTTCGTCGCGGCCTGGAACAAGGTGATGAACCTGGACCGCTTCGATCTGGCGTGAGTCTTGTAGGCGGGAGTGAGGGGGGGCGTGGATTCGCTACCGCGCCCCATCCCGCCTTCCCTCAGAACGCCGCCGCTTCGATTTCCAGATAGGCCTTGTTGATGTTGCCGCCCATTTGTTCCTGGAAGTGGTGCAGCGGCTTCCATTCGGTGAGGTCGAGCTTCTTGCGGATTTCGCCGTCTGTGAGCCCCGCCTTGTAGCCGGCTTCGACTCCGGCATAGAGCTTGGCCATGCGCTGGTGCATCTTGCCGACGTCCTTGGTGCTCATCAGCGGGCCATGGCCGGGAATGACGGTCTTCGCGGGCATCGCCTTCACTTCCGCCAGGGTGTCGATCCACAGCTTGACGTTGGCGTCGCGGAAATTGGGGGTGATCTCGTTGACCATGATGTCACCGCCAACCAGGACCTTGTCGTCGGGCAGCCAGATCATCATGTCGCCCGCCGTGTGCGCGGCTTCCGGCACCCAGAAGGTCAGCTTGACGCCATCCAGGGTGACATCGGTTTTCGTCTTGCTGGCGTAGACCTCGGTGGCCGGGACGGCGCGGGTGTTGGGCAGCTTGCGGCCCAGCGCGCCCTGGATGATGCCCAGCCATTCGCCCTCGCCCTGGATCAGCAGCTTGCGGCACATCTCCGAACTGATGAATCTGGCATCGGGGAAGGCGGCGTTGCCGAAGGTGTGGTCGCCGTGATGGTGGGTGTTGATGACGACCTTGACCGGCTTGTTGGTGAGTTTGGCGACCACTTTCGCCAGATGCGCGCCGATCTCGTCGGTGAAACCGGTATCGATCAGGATGGCGCTGGTATCGCCGATGATCAGGGTGCTGTTGACCATGTAGCCCTGGTTCTTCTTGTTGGGCAACTCCATCGGCCCGAGCAGGGCGTAGATGCGGTCGTTGACCTTGACGACCTTGGTGGCGGGAATCGCGCTGGCGAAGGTGGAACTGGTGAACAGCAGGGCAAGAATCAGGAACAGGCGCCGCATGGAAGTCTCCTTTTGTGTTGAACAGCGATTCTGTCGGTCGCGCGCAGGCGGCTCAAGTGGACAGGCGTACCAGTCACGACCAGTTGGATCAAACGAACGCCTCCACCGACACTTCACAGCCAGCGTTCCCACATCGCCAGGGACAACCGTCCGGCGGCCAACCGCGTCATCCAGGCCATCCGGCAAGCCATTGATCTGCTAGGGGACCAACCCGATATGGGCCGACGTGGCCACCTGGAAGGCACGTGAGAGCTGGTGATCCCCAATCTGCCTTACTACGCCGCCTATCGGCTGAACGAAAATACCGTGGAAGTGTTCGCGCTGATCCATACCGCGAGGCAGTGGCCGGACAGGGGGCAAGTGCCTTGAACAACAGATGGTGGTAGTACCAGAGGAAGAATAACAAAGAGGGTATGGGGCCATGAGCCTTGCCAGCGTTCGTTCATGCCGTGGCGATAGTTATGAAATCCTGATTGCCCTGCGCTGGGCCATCCGGATGCTCCACGACCCCGACATCTTGCGGGTCGCGGTGGATTCCACCGATCTCGATCCCTCAGGCAACCCGATTCAGGTGGATGACGTGGTGATTTATCACCGCTCTGGCTTGACGACCTATTGCCAGTGCAAGGAGAACCAACCGGGCTTCAAACCCTGGAAAGTGGCCGACCTGACCGACGACCTACAAAAAGCGGCAAATCAACTCGTGGCCGTCCAGGTAAACAACGAACTGTTCGACCTACGCCCCCCCGTCAACAACTTGTCCGCAGACTTTCTTCGGAGGTTAGTTGAGGCTTTACCCCAGGGTGAACGTGGACAGCGCCAATCGCTGCACGCCTTCTTCCAATGGCTGTCTGCGATCATGCCGCCTTCATTTGATGAAGCACTGGAAGCGATGGAGATCATGCTTGCCACGATCAATGCCGACTCGACTGACTTCTGGTTTCTGGCCGATGGCTCCATCCTGAACAGCTTGTTTCAGGAAGCGGAGGAGCGCGAGCAATCCGACGCCGGCGCCTTCCTGGCCCGCGTCATCGCGGTACAGGATACCTTGCTCAAAACAGGCGCCCACGGACTCGACCAATGGCTGAAGGATGCGGAACGGCCATAAGCCATCCCCTCCGCGAATCAATTGTTCGCCACCGCATCGACCAGGCGCCGCACCGCCTCGCGGATCACGCCACGCGGCGCGCCCAGATTGAAGCGCATGAAGCCTTCGCCACCTTGCCCGAACAGGCTGCCGGGACTCAGTCCCAGACGCGCGTGATCGATGAAAAAGCGCTTGAGCGCGGCATCATCCAGGCCGCGTTTCCGGCACAAGGCGCGGCAATCCAGCCACAAGAGATAGGTACCCTCCGCCGCGACCACACGGATATCCGGCGCCTCGCGCGCCAGGGTGGCGGTCACTTCGTCGCGACTTGCGGCCAGGTACACCATCAGCGCGTCGAGCCAGTCGGCGCCGTGCCGGTAAGCCGCCGTGAAGGCCACGATGCTGAACGGGTTGGCGCCGCTCACATGCAGCAGGTCGAAGGCGCGGCGCAACTGTTGCCGATGCTCCGGTGTGCGCGCCAGCAGCGCGGATAGCCCGAGTCCGGGGATGTTGAAGGTCTTGCTCGGGGCGACGGCAGTGACGATGGCGTCGTCCGCGTCCGCCAGGGTCGCCAGGGGGATATGGCGCTGGCCCGGGTAGACCAGGTCGTGGTGGATCTCGTCGGAGAGCACCACCAGCCTGTGCTTGCGGGCGATGCGCAGGATTTCGCGCTGTTCCGCTTCGCTCCAGACCCGGCCGACCGGGTTGTGCGGGCTGCACAGGATCAGCATCCGGGCGTCGGCGGCGCACCGTTCCAGGTGGTCGAAATCGATAAGGTAGCGGCCGTCCTCGAATACCAGCGGGTTCTCGACCAGCCGCCGACCCGTCGTGGTGACGGCGGAGAAGAAGGGGAAATACACCGGCGGCTGCACGATGACGCCCTCCCCCGGATCGGTGAAGGCCAGCACGGCGGCGTGCAGCGAGGGCACCACACCGGGGGCCATCAGGATCCAGTCGCGTTCGACCGGCCAGCCATGACGATCCCGCAGCCAGTCGCTCAGGGCGTCATATACCGCATCCGGGAACAGGCTGTAGCCATAGACCGGGTGCGCGGCGCGCGCGGCCAGCGCCCGGGACACCGCTTCCGGCACGGCGAAATCCATGTCGGCCACCCAAAGCGGGAGGACATCGTCCGTGCCGAACACCTGCTTGCGGCCGTCCCACTTGAGGGCGTTGCTGCCCTCGCGCGGGATCGGCGTATCGAAATCAAAGCTCACGGCAGCCGCTCCCACAGCGTCACCTCCGACAAGGTGTGCTGGAACTTGCGCCGGGTCTCGCGGATGACGAAGGGCACCTCGATGGGGCCTTGCACCAGCCTGAATCGGGGCGCGAGATGGGCTTTCAGGCCATCCAGAGTGGTGACGTTCTCGCCATCCTGCTTGTAGCCGCCGATCCATTCCTCCCGCGGGGTGTGCTCGGCCAGCCAGGTATAGGGCGAGGCGATCAGCAACAGACCGCCGGGGTTCAGGCGTTCATGCACCGTGTCGAGGAACTTCGCCGGGCTGTAGAGACGGTCGATCAGGTTGGCGGCGAGGATCAGGTCGTAGCCGCTGAAACGCGGTTTCAGGTTGCAGGCGTCGCCCTGGAAGAAGCTCACCCGCTCGCGCGCCGCATCGAGGCCGAGATCGGCCAGGCGCCGCTCGCGCCAGGAAACCAGTTCGCCCTCCTCCGCCAGGGTGTAGCGCAATACGCCGCGTTCGGCCAGTTCGACGCCGAGGCCGATGAAGCGGGCGGAGAAGTCGATGCCTTCGACGGCGTCGAAGACCCGCGCCAATTCGAAGCTGGCCCGTCCCGCCGCGCAACCGAGGTCGAGGGCGCGGCGTTTCGGCCGCTGGCCCATGGCCGCGATCGCCAGTTCGGCCAGGGCCCGGGAGAAATTGGGCACGTCGAAGTAGGTGTCGCCGTAATGAAATTCGGCGTATTCGGACAGCAGCTTGTCGGTCTCGTAATGCGATGCGGCGGGCGCCGGCGGCGGGTCGCCGACCACATAGCGAAAGCCCGCGTGCTGGAAGAAATGGCGGCGGAAGGCATAACGCGCGGACAGCCGCGCCTCGTTGCCGCAGGCGATCCAGGAGCCGCCCTTGATCAGGTTGTGGCGCCCATCGAAGGTGGGCGTGGTGAAGTCGTCATAGAGCGGGTGCACCCTGAACCCCTCGAAGGGGTAGATCGGCGTCTCGGTCCATTGCCAGACATTGCCCGTCACGTCGAACAGGGGACCGTGCGCGAACCGGTCGACCGGGCAGGGTGAAGCGCCGTGGTCGAGATGCAGGTTGGCGTGGGCCGGCGCTGCCTCGGGCACTTCCCCGACTGCCGTGAACGCCGCCAGGCGGTGCCACTCGTCCTCGCTGGGCAGGCGCACCTTGAGACCGTCGCGCGCCGCCTTCCAGTTGCAGAAGGCCTTGGCCTCGTGGCAGTTGACCTCGACCGGCCAGTTCCAGGGCATGGCCACTTCCTCCAGCATCAGGCGCAGGCGCCAGCCGGCGTCATCGGGACGCCAGAATGTGGGATGACGGGCCTGCGTGAAATGACGCCAGGCCAGGCCCTCCTCGGTCCAGCAGGCATCGTCGCCATAGCCGCCGGCCTCGACGAATTCGAGGAACTCGCCATTGCTGGTGAGGTAGCGCGCGGCCTGGAATGCCGGAAGATCGGCCTCATGCCGGCCGTACTCGTTGTCCCAGCCGTAGTAGCCGTCGTCACGCGCCTTGCCGAGACGGACTTCCGCCGCCGGCACCGCCACCAGCGCGTTGGCGGGCGCCGGTCCATGCTCGCGCCAGGGCGCCCAGGCCGGGTGCGGCCGGACATGTTCGAGGGCGTGCTGGCGGATCAGCACCGACGAGGTTTCCAAGTGGATGCGTTCGTGTTCGATCCCCATCAGGATCGGCCACCAGGGGTGATCCCAGTCGATGGGCAGCGTCAACGGCAGGCTGGCGATGAGGCTGTCCACCGCCGCGCGCACCCGCTGGCGATAGGCGCGGACCTCGGCCACCGCCGGCCAGTCGTAATGGCTGTCCCCCAGATCGTCCCAACTCATTTCATCGACGCCGATGGCGAACATCGACTCGAAGCGCGGCTCGATCCGCTCGCTCAACAGGCCGGCCAGGACCAGCTTGTTGACGAAAAACGTGGCGGTGTGGCCGAGATAGAAAATCAGCGGATGCCGCAGCGGGATCGGCTTGCAGAAATAGGCCGCATCATCGGCCAGCGTCTCGAACAAGGACTCGTAACGGTCGAAGGTGGCGTGGAAGTAGGCGCGTAACTGCTGACGCTTGTCTTCGGCATGACCATCGACCAGATGGGGGGTTCTCGGGAAGCGCGGGCGGGACATGGGCGGACCACAACTCAATGGTGAAGGCGGTCATGCTAGTCCGATCTCGCCAAGGCTTGCCAGATGTCAATGACCGGCTCAGGCCCGACGCGCGACCATTGGCCGCCGTATTACACTCCCCGTACATGGTTATCCCCACCCGCTTCCTTCTCGGTTCTCCACTCAGGCTCGGCATCGCCATCGCGCTATTCGTGCTGCTTGATCTGAGTGTGCTGGTGATCAATTTGTGGATTGCCAACCAGGTTTCGCGCGATGCCGTGGCGATCAACCTTGCCGGTCGCCAGCGCATGCTGTCGCAGCAGATCACCAAATCCTTGCTGCTGGTCAACCAGGCACCGGACGAAGCCTCCAGACAACTCGCGCGCGAGGAATTGGCCGATGCCTACGAGCTGTTCGCCACCACCTTGCGCGCATTCGACCAGGGCGGCGTCACCCGGGGAGGCGATGGCACGCTGGTGCAACTGCGCCGCGTCGAGCCCGATGCGGGGCGCGGGCCGCTCGACACGGCGCTGCAGAGGGTGGCGCCGCTGGCGCAGCGGCTCGAACCCCTGCTGCGGTCGCCGTCGACCTCCGCCGATCATTTTCGCTGGGCAATGGACTACATGATCATGCACAACCGCGACATCCTCGCCCGCATGAATGACCTCACCTTCGTGCTGGAGCAGCATTCCATCAGCCGCATTCGCGAACTCCGCCTGATCCAGACCGGCGCCTTCGCGCTCGCGTTGATCAACTTTCTGGTCATCGTGCTCGGACTGGTGAAGCAATATCACCTCGTGCGGCAGGACCGCCGCCGCTGGCGCGAGATTGCCCAGCGCGATGCGCTCACCGGCCTGTTCAACCGCAATGCCCTGCGCGAGGTCCTGGATCACTTGCTGGAGGTCGCTGAGCGCAAGGAGGACACGTTCTCCCTGTTGCTGCTCGACCTGGACAATTTCAAGCCGATCAACGACCGTTTCGGCCATGCCGCCGGTGATGAACTGCTGAAAAGACTGGCGGCCATCTTGCAAACCCTGGCGCGGGATAGCGACACGGTGACGCGACTTGGCGGTGACGAATTCGCGCTGGTCTGCCCGCACCTGAACGGCGAGGATCAGATCCGGCATTTCTGCGAACGCATCGTGCTCGGCATCAACGGTCTGGAATGCATGAACGATGACAACTGCGAGGTCCATGCCAGCATCGGCGTGGCGATCTACCCCCGGCACGGTTCCAATACCGATGAACTCCTGGCGGCCGCCGATCGCGCCATGTACGAAAGCAAACGCGCCGGCGGCAGTCGCTGGAGCATGGCGCAGTTGAACCGCTGATTTCCCCTTCAGCCGACGTTGCCTGGCTAGTTTTGGGATAATCCCCGGCCCTGGTTAACTCATCCCCCGTCAGTGACCCTCAAGCTCCCGCTCCCCGGCCAACGCCTCAAACTCCGCCGCCCCACCGGTTCCGCCGACAGCCTGGTCCTCGCCGGCCTCGCGACAAGCCAGCGCCTGCTGCTGCTGACCCAGACCGCGCAGGAAGCGACCCGACTGGTCGAGGAGATCGCCTGGTTCGCCCCGGACCTCGGCGTCAGCCTGTTGCCGGACTGGGAAACCCTGCCCTACGACCCGCTGTCGCCGCATCCCGATCTGGTGTCCGAACGGCTGTCCGCGCTCTGGCTGGCCTCCTCGGCCAAGGTCGACGTACTGGTGACGCCGGCGGCCACGGCGATGCAGCGGCTCTGCCCGCCCGGCTATCTCAACGCCCATGCCTTCCTGCTCAAGGAGCGCGACAGGCTGCAGGCCGACAAGCTGCGCAGCCGCCTGACCGAAGCCGGCTACAGCGCGGTGCAGCAGGTGCTCTCGCCGGGTGAGTTCGCGGTGCGTGGCGGCATCATCGACCTGTTCCCGATGGGTACGACCCTGCCCTATCGCATCGACCTGTTCGACGACGAGATCGAGAGCATCCGCACCTTCGACCCGGATACCCAGCGCACCCTCTACAAGGTGGCGGACATCCACCTGCTGCCGGCCCGCGAGGTGCCGCTGGACGAAGCCGGCGTCACCCGCTTCCGGCAGAATTTCCGCGAACGCTTCGAGGGTGACCCTTCGAAGAGCCAGCTCTACAAGGACGTTTCCAACAAGCTGGCCCCCGGCGGCATCGAGTACTACCTGCCGCTGTTCTTCGACGATACCGCCACCCTGTTCGACTACCTGGCCGACGACACTGCCCTGGTGCTGCACGGCGACATCGAGGAGGCGGTGGAGGGCTTCTGGCGCGATACCCAGAACCGTCACCGCCTGATGCAGGGCGACAAGCACCGGCCGCTGCTGCCGCCGGAGTCGCTGTTCCTGCCGCCGGACCGGTTCTTCGCGGCGCTGAAACCGTATGCGCGGATCGACCTGCATGCCACCCCGGATGCCGACGCGCCGCAGGTCGCTACGGACTACGCGCCCGCCCCCGCCGTGGAAGTTGAGCGCAAGGCCGACAACCCCTATTACCGCCTGCAAGCCCATCTCGACGCATTCCCGGGTGCCACGCTGCTGGTCGCGGAAAGCCTGGGCCGGCGCGAGACGCTGGCGAACGCGCTGGCGGAATACGGCTTGAAGCCGGCATTGAGCGAGGGCTGGCCCGGCGCGCCCCTTGCCGCTCGCCACTTGCAGCTCACCACCGGCCCGCTGGCCACCGGCTTTATCGACCGCCACGGCCAGCTCACCGTCCTCACCGAAACCGAGCTGTACGCGCGCAGCCCGGTCACCCGCCGCGCCCGCGAAGGCAAGCGCGCCAGCAGCGCCGAGGGGCTACTGAAAGACCTGTCCGAACTCAAGATCGGCGACCCGGTGGTGCATGCCCAGCATGGCATCGGCCGCTATCTCGGTCTCACCGGCATGGACATGGGCGATGGCGCCGAGGAATTCCTGACCCTGGAATTCGCCGGTGGCGACAAGCTCTACGTGCCGGTGCCGCACCTGCACCTGATCTCGCGCTATCTCGGCGGCGACCCGGACACCGCGCCGCTGCACCGGCTCGGCAGCGGCCAGTGGGAGAAGGCGAAGCGGCGGGCGATGGAGAAGGCGCGCGACACGGCGGCGGAACTGCTCAACATCTATGCCCAGCGCGCCGCCCGCAAGGGCCACGCCTTCACTGCCAGCGACCACGATCTCGATGCCTTCGCGGAAGGCTTCGGCTTCGAGGAAACGCCGGACCAGCTCGCCGCCATCGAGGCGGTGGTCGGCGACATGACCTCGGGCCGGCCGATGGATCGGCTGGTCTGCGGCGATGTCGGCTTCGGCAAGACCGAAGTGGCGCTGCGCGCGGCCTATGTGGCGGTCTCCGGCGGCAAGCAGGTGGCGGTGCTGTGTCCCACCACGCTGCTCGCGGAACAGCATTTCCAGACTTTCTCCGACCGCTTTTCCGACACCCCGGTGCGCATCGCCGAGCTGTCGCGGTTTCGTTCGACCAAGGAAGTCGCCGCCGCGCAGGCCGGCCTCAAGGCCGGCGCCATCGACATCGTCATCGGCACCCACAAGCTGTTGCAGAAGGACATGGTGTTCAAGAACCTGGGGCTGACCATCATCGACGAGGAACACCGCTTCGGCGTGCGGCAGAAGGAGCGGATGAAGGAGTTGCGCGCCGAGGTGGACGTGCTCACCCTCACCGCCACCCCCATCCCGCGCACGCTGGCGATGTCGCTCGAAGGCATCCGGGATTTCTCGGTGATCGCCACCGCGCCGCAGAAGCGCCTGGCGATCAAGACCTTCGTGCAGCCGATCAGCGATGGCCTCATTCGCGAGGCGGCCCTGCGCGAACTGAAGCGCGGCGGCCAGATCTTCTTCCTGCACAACGAGGTGGACACCATCCAGACCATGCGCGAGAAGCTGGTCAAGCTGCTGCCGGAAGCGCGCATCGAGATCGCCCACGGCCAGATGCCGGAGCGGGAACTGGAGCATGTGATGCGCGACTTCACCCACCAGCGCTTCAACCTGCTGCTGTGCACCACCATCATCGAAACCGGCATCGACGTGCCCACCGCCAACACCATCATCATGAACCGCGCCGACAAGTTCGGCCTGGCGCAGTTGCACCAGTTGCGTGGCCGCGTCGGCCGCTCGCATCACCAGGCCTATGCCTATCTGCTCACCCCGCCGGACGGCGTGAAAGTCACCCCCGCCGCCGCCAAGCGGCTGGATGCCATCCAGAGCATGGAAGACCTCGGCTCCGGCTTCTACCTGGCCATGCACGACCTGGAGATCCGCGGCGCCGGCGAGGTGCTGGGCGAATCCCAGAGCGGCGAGATGCAGGAGGTCGGTTTCAATCTTTTCAACGACATGCTGGCGAGTGCTGTGAAATCGCTCAAGGAAGGCCGCGAGCCGGACATGGACGCGCCATTGAAAGCCACCGCCGAAATCAACCTGCACTTGCCGGCCCTGCTGCCGGAAGACTATTGCGGCGACATCCACGAGCGACTGGTGCTGTACAAGCGCCTCGCCAACTGCGAAACCCTGGCGGAACTGGACGGCCTCAAGGAGGAATTGATCGATCGCTTCGGCCTCCTGCCCGAGCCCGCCGAAGCCCTCCTGGCGGTGCACCGCCTGCGCCTGGAAACCCGCCCCTTCGGCATCGCCCGCATGAGCGTGAGCTCGGAAGGTGCCAGCATCCAGTTCGAGCCGAATCCGCCGATCGACCCGCTGAAGCTGATCAAGCTGATCCAGACCAAACGCGAATACAAGCTTGCCGGCCAGGACAAGCTGAGGATTGATAAAGACTGCCCCAGCCTGGCCAGGCGGCTGGAACTGATCCGGGGGTTCCTGCGGGAAGTCGCGTAGTGGGCTCCCCCTTTTTCCAAGAGAGGGTCTTGACCACTCATTGCTGAGCGGCTGCATTCCCTCACTGCCGATAACTTCTACTTATAACCACATAAACAACACCGTTGTTATTACCTGAGTGTTTTGCTAAGGTATCTCCCACGAAGCGCCGGCATGTCCGCGGTGCTTCTTTTTGGCAAATGTATATAAGCGTTTGCTTATTTTCCAAGGAGATCGAACATGGCACTGATCAATGGCTTCAACAGCGACGGCGTGGTCACCATCAACCGCGTCATCCTCAAACCCGAATTCAGCACCGACGATCTGGAAATGCGCGTTGCCGAATTGTGCGAGAACGTCAAGACCTACCATTCCGACACCGGCTTTGTCGGCGGTTTCGTGGCGATGAATTCCGGCCAGGTTTCCAACGAAGGCTCGACTATCGGCCAGGCAGTGGACGACCCGCTCAAGGGCAAGGAAGCGCTGATCGTGACCTTCTGGCAGTCGTTCGCGGAACACGAGCAGTCGCATCGTTCCGAGACCTTCCAGCCGCTGTTCGCCAAGGTGCTGGAACTGTGCGAGAACGGCAACGAGGAGATCGCCTACAACATGCTTTGGTCGGGCAAGGCCTACAACGAGGAAGAGGCTCGCGAGGCCCGCGCCGCCAAGGAGCGGTATCTGAAAGCGGCGTAAGTCGCGGACGTTGTGCCCCGGGGCTTGCCAGCCCCCTCCCCGCTGGCAGCCCCAGCCTGCCTCGCCAGCCCGCTCCCTAACCCGTGGGGCGGTGCTTGTGAAACGTCATCGGCACCGCCGTCGGCGGGGGCGATTTGAAAATGTGCTTTTTCATTTGTCCCATGACATGCATTTCGCAGGCGCGGCAGTTGAACTTGAGGGTCAGGCGTTCATTGCCGTTGACCAGGGTCATCGGCTCGGCGCGCACCTGACCTTGTACCCCGGTGACACCCTTGGCCTGTTTGGGGCAGAGGCTGAAGGAATAACGCAGGCAGTGCTTGGTGATCATCAGCGACACCTCGCCGGGTTCCTGGTGCGCCTCATAGGCAGCGGCGATCAGCTTGACCCCGTGTTTCTCGTAGAAGGCGCGCGCGGCCTGGTTGTAAACGTTGGCCAGATAGGTCAGCGCTGCTTCCGGATAGACCGCCGCCGGCTCCGCCACGGCTGACCGCAACGGCCGCCGGTAGGCGGCCAGGCGTGCCGTTTGCAGTTGCGCCACCGCCTCGCGGCGCAATGTGTTGAGCGCCGAGGCCGGCACGAACCAGGGCTGGCGCCAGTTGACCGTCAATTCCAGTAGGGAAAACTCGCTGCCGCCGAAGCGGGAAAGCTGTTCGCGCAGGGCGGCCTCCGCCTGATCCGCATGGCGCGCCGGCTGTTTCTCGAACACCAGTGTGGCGCTGGCGCTGATGCCATCCTCGTCATGCAGGGTCAGGGCAAAGCCATCGTCGGTTTCCGCGAACCCGGCCCAGATGTCGATCCAGCGTTCCGCCGATGTTTTGCCCAAGGCCTGTTCCCAGGCATGGTCGCGGTTGCGGCTGACTTCGGTACCCGGCCGCAACCCGGGCAGGGCCGCCAGCATCTCGTTCGGGTAGACCCGCCAGCGTCCATCGCCAACGGCCTCCACCGTATTCGCCTGCATCCCCACCACCTCGCGCTTGTTCAGATAGGTGAGGCCATCGCCGTTGGCAAGGGCTTCCGGGGTGTCGATCTCGAACCAGTCCGGCCCCAGGCGGCTGACCGTGCCCAGCGGCAGGCCGACGAAGGCGGGAGTATCGAAAGCGCCGATGTCGGCCTTGCGCCCTTGCGTGAAATAGTCGGTGGCGCCGCGGTGGAAGGTCTTGTCCGGGTTCGGAGTGAACAGCAGGCGGGTGTGGCCGCTGGAGGCGCGCGCCAGTTCATGCCGCCGTTCCAGGAGGTCATCGAGCAACTGGCGATAGTGGCCGGTGATGTTCTTCACGTAGCCGACATCCTTGTAGCGTCCCTCGATCTTGAAACTGCGCACACCGGCGTCGATCAGGGCTTCCAGGTGCGCGCTCTGGTTGTTGTCCTTCACCGAGAGCAGATGTTTCTCGAAGGCCACCACCCTGCCCTGGTCGTCTTCCAGGGTGTAGGGCAGGCGGCAGGCCTGCGAGCAGTCGCCGCGGTTGGCGCTGCGGCCGGTGTGGGCGTGGCTGATGTAGCACTGGCCGGAGAAGGCCACGCACAAGGCGCCGTGGATGAAGTGTTCCAGCACCGTGGTCGCCGGCACCGCGGCGCGGATGGCCGCGATCTCCTGCAGCGTGAGTTCCCGCGCCAGGACGATCTGGGAGAACCCGACCTCGGCGAGGAAACGCGCCTTTTCCGGGGTACGGATGTCGCACTGGGTGGAAGCGTGCAGGTCGATCGGTGGCAGGTCCAGTTCCAGCAGGCCCATGTCCTGCACGATCAGCGCGTCGACGCCGACGTCATGCAAGGCGTGGATCAGCTTGCGCGCCGGTTCCAGTTCGTTGTCATGCAGGATGGTGTTGAGCGTGACGAAGATGCGGGCGTGGTAGCGGTGCGCGAATGCCACCAGCCCGGCGATCTCGGCCACCGTATTGCCGGCATTGTGGCGGGCACCAAAGGCGGGACCGCCGATGTAGACCGCGTCAGCGCCGTGCAGGATGGCCTGGCGGCCGATCTCGACGGTCCTGGCCGGGGCAAGGAGTTCCAGGGTGTGTGCGTGAGGAAACATGATCAAAGCGGGCAATGCGGCGCCGCACTATAGCCTTTCCCGCGCGAGCAGGACTATTCGCCGAGCCCCTTGCATAGGGTCTCCAGCGCCTGATTGAAGTCATAGGACTCCACCTGCCGCCGCAAGCGGGCCAGGGCGGCCGCTTCCATGCGCGGCGCCAGATGCGGCATGGCGGCCTCCAGTGCGGAGGCTGCGTCAAGGTCATCCTTGCCTAGCAGGGACCTCAGCCGGGCGATGCTGGCGTCCGGCTGAATGTCACCGTGCTGGCTGCGCAACACATCCGGTTCAACCGCGGGCAAGTGCAGCAGGATGGCATCCGCCAGCGTATTCAGTCGCGCTTCAAGCGCGTCCGTTTGCGCCTGGATCTCCGTCTCTTTGCAGCCATCGCGCAGCGCCACCTCGAGGAGGGCACTCTCATCTCGAAGCGGCCGCGCGCCCAGGGTCGCGGCAAGCCCCTTGAGCGTGTGAACGGTGCGCCGCGCGGACTCCAGGTCTCCCGCTTCGCATTGCCTGCGCAGCAGTTGCATGTCGTCGCGATGCTCCTCGGCGAATTTGCGCAGCAGACGGGTATAGCTGGAATATTTGCCGCGCACGCAGACCAGGCCAATGGCCGGATCCAGTCCATCGATGCTGGCGAGTGCATCGGGCATCGCCATGGCCGACTCGGGCGTCGTCGCCTTGGCATCGTCGTCGGCCGGTGACGCTCGCCCGGGCAGCCAGCGGGCCAGCGCGGTGTACAGGGCATCCGGATCGACGGGCTTCGGCACCAGATCGTTCATGCCGGCTTCCAGGTATTGGTCAAGATCCTCCCGGAACACGCTGGCGGTCATCGCCAGAATCGGCGTATCGGCATGCGCCGGCAGGCGGCGAATCGCAGCCGTCGCAGCCATGCCATCCATGATCGGCATCTGCACGTCCATCAGGATGATCTCGTACTCCTTGCGGCTGGCCATTTCCAGGGCCTGGCGGCCATCTCCCGCACAATCGGGATGAATGTCGACCCCCCCCAGCAGATCGATTGCGACCTCACGATTGATCAGGTTGTCTTCCACCAGCAACAGGCTACGGCCACGCAGATGGGTGAGGCGATCGCCACTGGGCGCAACGGGAGCATCGGTCAACCGGGCGGCCAGGACATCCCCCGGCTCCACGCGCGCGGTAAACCAGAACAGGCTGCCTTGGCCCGGTGCGCTCTCGGCACCGGTATTCCCGCCCATCAGTATTGCAAGGCGATGGCTGATCGCCAGGCCCAGGCCGGTACCACCGTAGTTGCGGGTGGTGGAGCTGTCCGCCTGTTCGAACGACTGGAAAAGCTGGGGCAGGCGGTCGGCCGCAATGCCTGTGCCGGTGTCTTCCACCTCGAAGCGCAGCAGCAGGCCGTTCGCCGCCGCACCGGCTCCCGCGCCTTCTTCCCGGCCAGCCGGGCGGACACGCAGGACAATCTGGCCGTGCTCGGTAAATTTCACGGCATTGGAAAGATAGTTGAGCAGGACCTGCGCGATGCGCATTGGATCGCCAAGCCACACGCGGGCGAGGAACGGGTCGATCTCCTGGCGCAAGACCAGTCCCTTTTCGTGCAGCGTGTCCTCGACCAGATTGCAGACGCCGTTCACCACCTGCTGGAGGGAGAAATTGGTGCACTCCAGGGTCAGCTTGCCCGCCTCGATCTTCGAGAAATCCAGGATATCGTTGATGACACCCAGCAGGTGCTGGGCCGCTTCCGCCACTTTGGCCAGGCGGGCCCGCTGGCCGGCATCACGGACATCCTGGCGGAGCAGATGGGTGAGTCCCACGATGGCATTCATCGGCGTCCGTATCTCGTGGCTCATGTTGGCGAGGAACAGGCTTTTTGCCCGGTTCGCCGCTTCCGCGGCGGTGGTCGCGCTGGCCAGTTCCGCCGTGCGCTGCGCCACCAGCGACTCGAGTTGATGGTGATGGCGCGCCAGTTCATCCAGGGCCTGTTTCTCGACGGTGATGTCCTGGAAAGCGGCAACCACTCCGCGTGACTGGCCCTGGGCATCGACGAGCGGCCGCATATTGAGCCGGACCGGGAATCCCTCGCCACTCTTGCGAGCGAACCACGCCTCGCCGGAAAAAGGTTGGCCGCTCTCCAGGGTGGCGCTCACCGGGCATTCCTCGCGCTGAACGGCATCCCCAGCGACAGGGTGATGCTCGGTGATGTCATGCAAATCACGGCCCAGGGCATCATCCCTGCTGATGCCCAGGTAGCCAAGCGCGGTGGCGTTGATGAATATAATCTTGCCCTCCTGGTCGGTGCCGACGACCCCCTCACCCAGGCTTTCCAGGAGCGTGTCCCGCATCCCGAGACGCTCGGCCTCGGCCAGCGCCGCGCGCAAGCGGCGATTGACCCGGCGCATGACCAGCAAGGCCACCGCCGCCACCAGCAGCACCGCCAGACCGGAATACAACCAGTGTGAGTAGCGCTTTAGCACCTCTTTCAGCGCGAACGAATAGTTCGGGTGCACGCGCAATTGCTCCATGATCGCTTCGACCCGGCTGTAGTCCCCGGCCGGCGCGAAGCCGAAGAATTTTCCAGTGCGCGCCGCCTCACTGTTGGCGTCCAGCTCGAACAGCGCTTGAACGACCTGCTTGGTGAACCAGCCCGGCACGCCGGAAGCCGCCGAAAAGGGCCACTCGGGATAGAGATCGGTGGAGAGCATCAGGGGAAAATCGGGTGTCGAGGTCTGTTTCAGCACCCGCAGCTGGCCCGGCTTGATCTTGCCCTCCGCGAGCATGGCCTCGAGCACACCGGTTCGAACGAACCCGGCATCCGCATGATTGGCGACGACTTCCAGCACCGCCTTGTCATGCGGCATGCCGGTGAAATACAGGGTGCGCAGATCGCTGGTGATGTCGACCCCCATCTGCAGCAAGGCCCAGCGTTGCATCAGATAGCCGCCCAGCGATTGCTCGCCGGGGGATGCGACACGCTTGCCCTTGAGGTCGGGCAAGGTCGTGATGTCGTCGCGATCCGCGCGCACCACGATGACACCACCAAACTGGCTGGTCGGATATTCCCCCGCCATCGCCATCAAGGTCGCCTGGGCGGCGAGACCGTGTCGTGAACGCAGCAGCACGTAGTGTTCGGGGTTGGTCAGTACCAGATCGAGCTCGTGCCGCGCCACCGCCTGGTCAAGTTCCGGGTAATACAGCGGCACGATGCGGAAGTGGTAGCCAGGAATGCGCTGACTCAGGTAATCCGCCAGCGGCCCCCATTGCGCGGCGGTGTGCTCCAGGGAACGAAACGACAGCACGCCCAGGCGCACCTCCTGCTGCTCCTGCCCCGCGGCCTGCGGGGAGGCCCAGAACAGCAGCATGCACAGCGCGAGCATGATCCGGCGCAATCCGCCAGGGCAGTCCAGGGCGACCCACCCACCGACCCGCGCCCCTGGATGTCGGACCCTGCTCATGACGGCCACCGCTCAGCGAAAGCGCTGTGCAAGGTTCCCAGGGCGGACTGGAAATCGTAGTTTTCGACTTGGCCGATCAGCCGGGCCAGCATCGCTTCCGACATGCGGCTCTCCAGGCTGGGCCGTGCCGCGCTGAGCGCTTCTCCAGCCTCCATGTCATCCCCTTCCAGCAACCGCACCAGCCGCTCGATGGCCTGGAGTGAGGTATCCGTGTCCGACAGGATGGATGCAGCCTGGGGAGCGCCTGCAGCCACTACCTGGTCATCGACCATGCCCGGACGCGAAATACTCCCGATCGCGGCGGCGGCCAGCGGAATCTCGAACCAGAAACGGCTGCCCTCGCCTGGACGACTGGTCACGCCGATACCCTGCTCCCGGTCGCCGCCCATCACCTCGACCAGGCGCTTGCTGACGGCCAGCCCGAGGCCTGCACCACCATACTTGCGATTGATCGAGGTATCCGCCTGTTCGAACACCTGGAACAATCGCTCGAGCTGATCCTCGCGCATGCCGATGCCGCTGTCGCTGACCTCGAAACGCACGCGCAAATGGTCGCCCTCACGCCCGGCGAGCGAGGCGCTGATGCGAACATGCCCTCTCTCGGTGAACTTGACGGCATTACCGATGAAGTTGGACAACACCTTCTCCAGGCGCATGACATCCCCGCGCAGCAGGCGGGGAAGCGCCGGATCGATCCCGGCATCCAGGGCAAGACCTTTGGCCATGGCCTTGTCCCGGAAGCGATCGAGGGTGTGGCCGATAGCCTGCTCCAGATCGAAATCGGCCACCTGGAGGGCCAGGTCGCCGGCCTCGATCCGGGAGAGGTCCAGGACATCGTTGATGATCCCGAGCAGATGCCGCGCCGCCCCGGCCACCTTGTCCAGTTGTTCAATCTGCTTGGGCTCGGTGGCGGCACCGCGCAGGAGGTGGCCCAGGCCGATGATCGCGTTGATCGGCGTGCGGATCTCATGGCTCATGTTGGCCAGAAAGGCGGACTTGGCACGGCTGGCGGCTTCCGCCTTCTCCCGCGCGTTCACCAGTTCCCGGGTGCGGTGCGCAACCAGCGCTTCCAGATGCTCGCGGTGGTGTTCCAGTTCGCGCTGGACCGCCTTGCGTTCGCTGATGTCCTGCAAAGTCCCCGCGAGGTAGCTGGTCTCGGCCTCCTGGATGCGGCCGCTGCAGCGTAATTCGGTCCAGAACCGGCGGCCGCCGCGCGTGACGATTTCCGCTTCCATCGTGAACGGCTCACCGGTCATCCAGGCATGCCATACGGCGGCCTGGATGCCGGCGCGCGACTCGGGCAGGAAGAAATCGATGCCCTCGTTCACGCCGGGGCGCTCGTCGAGCGGCAGCTCCACGAGCCGGTAGATCTCCTCGGTGAGCACCAGGTCGTCGCTTTCCGGATTAGCCTTCCAGCCACCGACACGGGCGATCCGCTGACTCTCCCGCAGGAACAGGCTGGATTCCGCCAGTGCCCGTTCGGCGGCGCGGCGTTCGGTGATATCACGGTTGACGCCGCGGCGGCCGCCATAACCGGGCTTGCCGCTACCGACCTGCCGGCACTGGTGTTCGATCCAGCGCAGTTCACCGGTGCGGGTGACGATGCGCAACTCCATCAGGGCATGCGGATGGTCTTGCGCACCCTCGCGATTGGCCCGCAGGTGCGCATCCCAGATGGCGCGATCCCGCGGATGCACGATATCGCGCATCAAGCCCGGATTATCCTGAAAGGCCCGGGGTGGATAGCCGCTGATCGTCTCGCAGACCGGAGATACATAACGATAGCCGCCATCCTCTCCCACCCAGTACTGCCAATCGGGCGAGTAATCGGCCAGGATGCGGTAGCGTTCCTCGCAATCGGCAAGCGTGTCGCATGCGTCCGTCAACGGCCTCGGGCCGGCGATGGACGCGTGCGATTGACCGGCCATCATGGGGGCAGTCAGGCCGGGACGGAAACGCCCGGACCGAGACGCTTGCTCTCCAGCGCCTCGTCGACATCGGCGTAGCGCCCGAGAATCTCGCGGAAGGCGCCCAGGTTGTCGAGAAAGACGGCGACCACGTCCGGATCGAAATGCTTGCCGGCGCCATCGCGGATGATCTCGACCGCCCGTTCGAAGGCCATCGCTTCCTTGTAGACGCGACGACTGGCGATGGCGTCGAAGACATCCGCCAAGGCCATCAGGCGCGCGGGGATGGGGATCGCGTCGCCGACGAGACCGTCCGGATAACCACTGCCATCCCATTTCTCGTGATGCCACAGCGCGATTTCCCGGGCCACCGCGAGGAAGGCCAGCGGCGCGCCCTCCAGGGAACGGGCGCGCGCTTCCTGCGAGGGATCGCATTCGACGCCATCGTTCTGCAGCGCATGAAAATCTTCGTCATCGAGCGCGCCCCGCATCGCCAGGTCGATGGCGTTGCCGCCAATGCGGGTATGGGTTTTCATGATCTCGAATTCATCCACGGTCAGCCGACCCGGCTTCAGCAGGATGCAGTCCGGGATACCCACCTTGCCGATATCGTGCAGCGGCGCCGCCTTGGCCACCAGGTGCGCCATGCTGTCACTGAAGTAACGGGAAAAACGTGGATTGCGCCGCAACCGTGCGATCAGCACCTCGATATAGGCCTGGGTACGACGGATGTGCTGCCCGGTTTCCATGTCGCGCGCTTCAGCCAGGCTGGCAAGCGCCCGGATGCTGACATCCTGCATCAACTGGTTGTCGCGCATGCGGCGGGCGATCTCGCGTTCCAGCCAGACATTCTGGTTTTTCAGCCAGTCACGCGCCTGTTTCAGTTCAAGGTGGGCCTTGACCCGCGCCAGGACGATGGCCGGCCGGATGGGCTTGGTGATGTAATCCACCGCGCCCAGGGCCAGGCCACGCTCTTCGTCCTGGTCGGTATCCATCGCGGTGACGAAGATGACCGGGATATCACGGGTATCGGGATTGGCACGCAGTTCGCTGATGACCACGTAGCCATCCATCTCCGGCATCATCACATCGAGCAGGAGCAGGTCCGGGCGCGGCTCGCTGGCCGCCACCTGGAGTGCGCGGCGGCCGGAATTGGCGACTCTGACGCGGTAATGCGGTTGCAGCAACGCCCCCAGAACGGTGAGGTTCTCGGGAACATCATCGACCACCAGGATGGTGTGCTTGACGGCGTCTTCCTTCATGGCACTCCTGAAGTCATGGGCTGCGAACTGGTATTGGGAGCGACTGTGCTCATCACTGGGTATCGGCGCCCGCCTCTATAACTTTAGGCAAAGCCTGGCCGGCGCGTCCTGCTTGAGGGGCCGGTTCATCCCAGGATCAATTTCAAGCCGATGGCGATGGTCGTGGCCTCGAAGGCGCGCTTGATCCACAGGTTGCCGCGCGTGATGGCCAAGTGGCTGCCCAGGTAACCGCCGAGCAGGGAACCCGCCAGCAAGGCAGGCAGCCAATCCCAGGCGACCGTACCGAGAAGACCCAGCACCACGGCGCCGGTACCGTTCCAGAACAGCCCGCCGAGAATGAAGGTGTAGGCCAGCGCATGCTTGTAATCCAGACCGAAATGACGGATCAGCCAGAGCGTGAGAAACAGCCCGGTGCCGGAGGTGATGGAGCCATTGAGCACACCAATTCCGAACAAACCGGCCATGCCGATGACCAGCCCCCTGCCCTCACGGTTGCGCGGCTGGAACACCATGCCCAGCTTCGGCTTGAATACGGAATAGATCCCGAGCCCGAGGGTGAGGATACCCAGCGCCAGGGTGGCCGGACGTTCCGGCACATGCAGGATGGTGGCGGCGCCGACCATGACACCCGGCACGCCGGCGCCCAGCACCGCCAGGGTGAAGCGCCGCTCCAGGTGGCTTTCCTTCCAGTGCCTGATCGTGGCGCCGACACCGAGAAACACGGTAGCGATCTTGTGGGTCGCCAGCGCGATGCCAAAGGGCAGGCCCAGGAAGATCAGCATGGGAAACTGGATCAACCCGGCGCCGCCTCCGGACAGCGCCGAAAAGATGTTGGCCACAAGGGAGGCGATGAACAGGATCAGTTGATCGCCGCCACCGGCGAGTGTCACGTCCCCGTCACTCCGACGCTCACCGGGTGGCTGACGTGGAGCAGACGCAGGCCCGCGTTGCCGACACGCTCGACCAGGGCCGCGATCTTGTCGGCCTCGGCGAAGAATTCGACAGTTTCTGGCAGCTTGCCCGCCAGTTCGAAGAAATGATCCTCATGCAGGCCATGGCGGCCAAAACCGGCGGCGGCGCGAAATACCGTGCCGCCCGGGATGCCCAGCTCACGCGCGGCATCGAACAGCCAGGCGTGGATGGTCGAATGGCCATGCTTCATGCCTTCCTGGACGTAGAAATGGATGCAGATGATCGACATGGTCACCCCCGTATCTGGCTGTAGCTCCACACGCCCAGCGCGGTGCAGGCCAGGGAGCCGAACAGGTGCGCGGAAGCGGCCCCGAGCGCCCAGGTCCACTGACCGCGACTGGCCAGGGTGAAGATTTCAGCGGAGAAAGTGGAAAAAGTGGTCAGCGCGCCGAGGAATCCGGTGATGGCGAACAGGCGCCATTCCGGCGACAGGCCGGGATGATGCGCGAAATACGCGATCGCCACACCGATCAGGTAGCCCCCCAGGAGGTTCGCCGTCAGGGTGCCATAGGGCAGCAGCGCGAACTTGGGATTGAGCCACAACCCCAACCCCCAGCGCAGCCAGGCACCCAGCATGGCGCCGAGGCCGATGGCGAGGAAGGCGGACATGGCTCAAGGGGCAGGGCGCAAGGGGCAAGGGAAAGTCGGGTTGCCCCTAGTCCCTTGCACCTTGTCCCTTGCCGCCGACATCACAGCCACACCATCAGGCCCATCTCGAACGGATGGGTCAACAGACTGTGCATCGGGTAGGCGCGCACACGGTATAGCAGGCGGCCACACATGTCCGGCGTGATTTCCAGCCTGTAGATGCACTCCTGGCCATTCCAGCCATCCGGCACCAGGGGAATGGCGTCCAGGTCCTTGTCCTGGCCATTCTTCGAGGCACGGCCGAGCAGCACTTCGACCCGGACATCCTCAGGCGCCAGGCCATTGAGGGTCGCGGCCACCTTGATTTCCATGCTCTCGCCAAAACTGATGCGCTTCTTCGGGTCGTCGATGCGTGTCAGGCCGACCCCCTCCCAGGCCAGTCGAACCTTGGACTTCCAGGCGGCGACACCTTGCGCGGCGGCGAAATGGCCCTCCGAATAACGCCGCCATTGCCGGCTGGCGGGTCCGTAGAACTTGTTGGCGTACTCCATCACCATGCGGGTGGCATTGAAGGCGGGCAACAGGGTGGAAATGGAGCGCTTGGCCATCCTCACCCATTCCCCGGAGAAACCGAGTTCCTGACGCCGGTAATACATGGGGATGACCTGATCCTGCAGCAGTTCATAGAGGGTCTGGCTGTCCTCGCGGTTGCGGCGGGCATCATCGTAATATTCCGGCGCGGGCTTGATCGCCCAGCCGTTGCCCGGCTCGTAGCCTTCATCCCACCAGCCGTCGGTGACCGATAGATTGAGCACGCCGTTCATCGCCGCCTTCATGCCGGAGGTCCCGGAAGCTTCCAGCGGATAGATGGGGTTGTTCAGCCAGACATCGCAACCGGCAACCAGGCGGCGCGCGAAACCGAGGTCGTAGCCTTCCACCATGAGGAAATTGCCCTCGAATTCAGGCATCCGGGAAATCTCGTGGACGCGGCGGATCAACTCCTGCCCCGGCTTGTCCGCGGGATGTGCCTTGCCGGCATAGATGAACAGCACCGGGCGGTTCGCGTCGTTGATGATCTGGCGCAGCCAGTCCATGTTCTCGAAGATCAGGGTGGCGCGCTTGTAGGTGGCGAAACGACGACCAAAACCAATGGTGAGCACATTGGGGTCAAGCGGGTTGGCATACTTCAGCATCCGCTCAAGGTGCGCTTCGGAGCCGTGATTGCGCAGATGCTGCTGGGTGATGCGATAGCGCACCGAGTACAGCAACTGAGCCTTCAAGCCCTGGTGCACCGACCAGAACAGATGGTCTGGAATCGCTTCGATCTGCCGCCAGAAGGCCGGTTCACAGATGCGCCGCCGCCATTCATAGCCCAACTTGTTATCGAACATGTCCTGCCATTCCTGAGCCAGGAAGGAGGCTACGTGCACACCGTTGGTGATGTAGTCCATCGGTGATTCACTCTCCGACACCTGTGGCCACATGTCGGCCAGGATGTTGGAGGAGACGCCGCCGTGGATGCGCGAGACACCGTTGTGATGCCGTGACCCGTTCAGCGCCAGGCGGGTCATGTTGAAGTCCTGGCCATGACCGGCGCCACCCAGGCGCATGAATTCGTCCCGCGAGATGCCAAGATCGGCACAGCAATGACTGAAATAATCCCAGATCATGTCCTCGGAGAAATGATCGTGACCGGCCGGCACCGGCGTGTGGGTGGTGAACACCGTGGAGGCACCGACGGCTTCCATGGCGGCATGGAAGGACAGGCCCATGGTGACTTTGCGGCGGATGCGCTCCAGCACCAGGAAGGCGGCATGCCCCTCGTTGATGTGGTAGACGGTGGGCTTGATGTCGAGTGCCCCGAGTGCGCGCATGCCGCCGACGCCGAGCACGATTTCCTGCTGGATCCGGGTGTGCTTGTCGCCGCCATAGAGCTGGTGAGTGATGTAGCGATCCTGCTGGCTGTTGGAAGGCAGGTCGGAATCGAGCAGGTACAGCCTGACATGACCGATATGGGCTTCCCACACCTTGACTTCCAGGGTCCGCCCGGGCAACTCGATGTTGACGTGGATTTCCTCGCCATCCTCGCTCATGGCCGGGCGGATTGGCAGATCATCGAAGTCGGAGTCGGTGTAGTTGGCGATCTGGTTGCCGTCGTTGTCGATGCGCTGGTGGAAATAACCCTGGCGGTAGAGCAGCCCCACCGCCACGAAGGGCAGGCGCATGTCGGAGGCGGACTTGCAATGGTCGCCGGCGAGGATGCCAAGACCACCGGAATAGACAGGAAAGCTCTCGTGCAGGCCGAATTCCGCGCAGAAATATGCGATCAGGTCACCCGGTTTCATGTCGAGCGGCTGATCGCGCTTGAGCGGGTCGCTCATGTAGGTGTCGAACGAGGACAGCACGCGGTTGTAGCTGCCCAAGAAGACATGGTCCTCGGCGGCGTCGGTCAGGCGCTCCTCGTCCACCCGCTTGAGGAAGGCCTTCGGATTGTGGTTGACCGCGTCCCAGAGGCCGGGGTGCAGACGCGCGAACAGGGTGCGGGTGGGCCGATCCCAGCTGTACCAGAGGTTGTCCGCCAGTTCGGACAAGCGCGCCAGCCGGCGCGGGATACGGGGATTCACTTCAATGGAGAAGGGGGTGCCAGGTTTCATGGGAACTCCAATTTCGCGTCGCATCTACACCAATTGCTGGAGCACGCCCGCCTACGGCACACGGGCGTGTCCTTTTCTAGGATGCCATCCGAATGAAGGTATCGCGGTAGTACTTCAATTCTTCTATGGATTCCTGGATGTCGGCTAGGGCGGTATGGTTGTTGGCCTTCTTGAAGCCGTCCTTCAGTTCCGGGCGCCAGCGTGCGGCCAACTCCTTCAGGGTGGAGACATCCAGGTTGCGATAGTGGAAATAGGCTTCCAGCTTCGGCATGTGACGGGCGAGAAAACGGCGGTCCTGGCAGATCGAGTTGCCGCACATGGGCGATTTGCGTTCGCCGACGTGCCGTTTCATGAATTCGATCATTTGCGCTTCCACGTCCGCGTCGCCGAGCGTGGAGGCCTTCACCTTGTCGATCAGGCCGGATTTGCCATGTGTCCCCTTGTTCCAGTTATCCATCGCGTCCAGTACGGCATCGCTCTGATGCACCACCAGCACGGGCCCTTCCTCCACCAGGTTGAGATCCTTGTCGGTGACGATCAGCGCCACTTCAAGGATGTGGTCGGTATCGGGTTCGAGTCCGGACATTTCCATGTCGATCCAGACCAGGTGGGTGTCGTTCTGTGCCACGTTTGCTTGCCTCCGAGGATGGGGCGGGCATTGTGGCACAATCGCCCATCCTCTGTAGATCACGCGCCTTATGCCTTCTTTTCAAAGCGTTTTTCTCGCCGCGCTCATTCTCTCCTTCGGGTTGAAACTCTGGCTGCTGCTGCGCCAGATGCGCCATGTCTGGCAACACCGCAAACTGCCACCGGCGGTGTTCGCGGCCCGCATCTCGCTCGAAGAGCATGGCAAGGCGGCCGACTACACCCTCGCCAAGGCACGTCTGGGCCTGCTCCATCTGGTGGTGGAGGCCGGCCTGTTGCTGGCGTTCACCCTCGGTGGCGGCCTGCAGTGGCTGAACGATCTGCTCCTGCCCGCCTTCTCGCCACTGGTCGCCGGTACGCTGCTGTTGCTGGGCCTGTTCCTGATCGGCGCCCTGATCGAATTGCCGCTCAATCTTTACCATCAGTTCGGCATCGAATCGCGTTTCGGCTTCAACCGGCAGACGGCCGCCGGCTTCTTCACCGATCTGGTCAAGCAGTCGTTGCTCGGCCTGCTGATCGGCGGGCCGCTGATCCTGCTGGTGCTCTGGCTCATGGGCATCATGGGTGAGGCCTGGTGGATCTGGGTGTGGGGGGTCTGGATGAGCTTCAACCTGCTGATCCTGATGCTCTACCCCACCGTGATCGCGCCGCTGTTCAACAAATTCACGCCACTGGAGGACGCCGCGCTGAAATCGCGCATCGAAGCCCTGCTGCAGCGCGCCGGCTTCACCTCCAGCGGCGTCTTCGTCATGGACGGTTCCCGCCGCTCCAGCCACGGCAACGCCTATTTCACCGGCCTGGGCAGGAACAAGCGCATCGTATTCTTCGACACCCTGCTCACACAGTTGAACCCGGAGCAGATCGAGGCCGTGCTCGCGCATGAACTCGGCCACTTCAAGCATCGCCATATCGTCAAGCGCATCGCCCTGATGTTCGTGCTCTCCCTTGTGATGCTGGCGCTGCTGGCCTGGTTGCAGAAGGCCCCCTGGTTCCATGCCGGACTCGGCGTGGTGACGCCGACAGACGCCACCACGCTGGCGCTGTACTTCCTGGCGCTACCGGTCTTCCTGTTCCCGCTGACCCCCTTGATGAGCCTGTATTCGCGCAAACACGAGTTCGAAGCCGACGCCTTCGCCGCGAAACACAGCGATCCGGAGAACCTCATCGCCGCCCTGGTCCGCCTCTACCGCGACAACGCCGCCACCCTGACGCCAGACCCGGTCTACTCGCTGTTCTACGACAGCCATCCGAAGGCAGTCGAACGGATCGCCAAACTTGAGTATTATGGTCAAGAATCAACCCTCCCCCAACACGCTTGAAAGGTCCGCCATGAAAAACCTGATCGCCCTATTCGCGCTTGTCAGTGCCTCCGCCTTCGCCGCCCCTTTCGACAAGGGTGATGTCAAAGCCGGCAAGTCCATCCACGAGCAACAGTGCAATGGCTGCCACGCCGCCCGCTTCCAGGGTGACGGCAACAAGATCTACACCCGCGCCGACCGGAGGGTGAAGAGCGCCGCCAGCCTCGCGCAGATGGTGACCACCTGCAACGCCAATCTTGGCAACAACCTGTTCCCGGAAGACGAATTGAACCTGTCCGCCTACCTGAACGGCGCCTTCTATAAATTCAAGTAGGTCCTGATCATGACCGAGTCCTTCTGCGACCTCTCCAAAGGCAAATGCAAACCCTGCGAGGGTGGCATTCCGCCGCTCACGCCAGATGAAATCACCGCACTGATGCCGCAACTGGCCCCCGACTGGCAAGTCGTGGACGGCAAGCTCAGGCGGGAATTCAAGTTCCCCGACCATTACATCACCATGACCTTCGTCAACGCCGTGGCCTGGGTCTCGCACCAGCAAGGCCACCATCCCGACCTGGCCGTGGGCTACAACACCTGCCGCGTGGAATACGTCACCCATGCCATCGACGGGCTCTCCGAATCCGACTTCATCTGCGCCGCGAAGATCGATACCTTGTTCACACTTTGATGCGCGGCAAAGTCGTTGCCGTCCACGGCCGCCATTTCCTCGTCGACAGTGGCGAGGGCGTCGTGGAATGCGTCACCCGCGGCAAGAAGGGTGGCGTCGCCTGCGGTGATCAGGTGACATTCGAACTCACCAGCGACGGTCATGGCGTGATCGAGAACATCGAGGCGCGCCACAATCTGCTCTATCGCTCCGATGCATTCCGCAGCAAGCTGCTTGCCGCCAATGTCGATCAGGCGGCCATCGTGGTGGCGGCAGTGCCGGCCTTCCACGAGGAATTGCTGATCCGCTGCCTGGTGGCCTGCGAAGTGGCGGACATCCCCGCACTGATCGTGCTGAACAAATCGGATCTGCCGGAAACCGGGGCCCTGGCAACCAGGCTTGTCCCCTACCTTGAACTGGGCTACGACCTGCTGCGGGTGTCGGCACGGGAAGACCTGGCCGCCCTGGAGCAGCAGCTGACGGGGCATACCACGGTGTTCGTCGGCGCTTCCGGGGTGGGAAAAAGCACGCTGCTCAACCGCCTGGTGCCGGAGGCCAAGGCCGCTACCAACGACATCTCGCAGGCGCTGGACACCGGCAAGCACACCACCACCCATGCGCGCATGTACCGCATGCCCGACGGCATGAAAGGAGCGGTCGGCGGATCTGTAGAGAGCTATCTGATCGACTCTCCCGGCATGCAGGAATTCGGCCTCAAGCATCTCGACCAGACCAGCCTCATGGCCGCCTTTCCGGAAATCCGCGAGCGCCTGGGCCAGTGCCGCTTCCACAACTGCCGCCACCTCAAGGAACCGGGCTGCGCGGTCATGACAGCGGCGAAGGCCGGTGCCATCCTGCCCAGCCGCCTGAAGGTCTATCACTCGTTGCTGGCCGGCCTCTAGCGTAGTCCATCGCGACGCTGGCGGGGAATGATCAAGCCAGTTGCTCGACCAGGCTGTGTTCGATGAAATGTTGCAGCACGTCCCTGTCTTCCTCTGATGACAGAGAAAAACTGACGCCGTAGTTGAATTGACCGGAGGAAGCCGACCGGTGTGCGTCGCCGCAGTTGCAGATGGTGGCGGTCACAACCATGGCCCGGGTGACGTGTGGTAGCAGGATCGGCAGCGTCAGGGTGACCACATCCGCGACCTCGCCAAGAAATTCGGTCGTTTCCAGCTTGGCGCCGTGCTCGCTGAGGTCGCGCATCAGCGCCTGCACTGGCGAACCGTCGCCGCGACGGATCTCGACCGGCATGCGTGTTTCGAGCCGGTGCGACTTGCGGACCTGACGGTACTTCACACTCTCCGGAATCGAGAAATGGGCATACGGATAGGGGCGGGAATGCGCGCGCAGGCTGTGCGCGGTAAACGCATAGACATGCTTGCCATGAACCACGCGGAACTTGAACTGGCTACCTGGAGCGACCCATTTCCCCTGTTCTCCAACGCGGGGCAGAGACGTCAGAAAACTGAGCTTGCCGTGCGCACCGATGTAGCTGACCGCGAATTGCTCTGCCTCGAAACCCGCGAGGGGCTGCACGATCAAGGTTTCCCCCACCCGCAGATGGATGTCGGCGAAATCCGTCTCATGCAGTGCCTGCTCCTTCTTCTCGTTGAACGTCTCACTTGCGGTCATCCAATGATCTCCTGCCATTGCCGCTATCTTAATAGGCCCGCGCATTCAGGATTTCGGTGATATGCCGATTTTCTTGAATGGAGAATCTGACCGATGAGGACTACAGGCAAAGAGAGGCATCCTTTATAGTGCGCGCCATGCTCGGCAAGACTTCCACACGGCGCTGCGCCGTATCCAAACCCCCGAAGAAACCGTTGGCGCCCCGTGTCGCGCGGCAACTGCGCGAAGTCTGGTGGCTGGCCGCCGTCGGCCTCGCGGTCTACCTCGGCATGATCCTGATCAGCTATCACGCGGGCGACCCCGGTTGGTCGCGCACCGGCATGGATCAGGCGGTGGCGAACACTGGTGGTCATTTCGGTGCCTGGCTGTCCGACCTGTTGCTGTATCTGTTCGGTCTCTCCGCCTGGTGGTGGGTGTTGCTGTCCCTGTTCCTGGTCTGGTGGGGCTATCGCAATATCGGCGAGGGCGCGGTGGTCAGCGAACACCGCCACGGCCTCGGCATCACCCTGATCGGCTTTCTCATGGTTCTGCTCACCAGCAGCGCCCTGGAAGCCCTGCGCTTCCACCACGGCCGGGTCGAATTGCCCTTGATCGCCGGAGGCGCACTCGGCGATGGCCTCGCCCGGCTGGTCCAGATGGCGTTCGGGTTCGATGGCGGCACCGTGCTGCTGCTGCTTGCCTGGGGTGCCGGTTTCAGCCTGTTCACCGGCCTCTCCTGGATCATCCTCGCTGAACGCCTGGGCACGGCGATCGAGGCTGTTTTCAGTGCCGCCCTGGCGGCCTGGCAGACACGTCGCGATCGCCGGGCGGGCCAGGAAGCCCTGAGCGAACGCGAAGAAGTGGTGCGCAAGGAACGCAAGCGCATGGTCAAGGACCCCCCGGTGCGCATCGAGGCCGCGGCGCCGGCCATCGTGAAATCCGAGCGGGTACAGGAAGAACGTCAGGAACGTCTGTTCCACGACCTGCCCAACGATCAACGGCCGCCGCTGCGCCTGCTCGACGAACAGGTCAACACCACCACCCAGGTCGACCAGGCCGGCCTGGAAGCGACCTCCCGCCTGATCGAACGCAAGCTGCGCGAATTCGGCGTCGAGGTGAAGGTGCTGGCCGCTTATCCCGGGCCCGTCATCACCCGCTATGAGATCGAACCCGCCTCCGGCGTCAAGGGCAGCCAGATCACCAACCTGGCCAAGGACCTGGCGCGCGCCCTGTCGCTGGTCAGCATCCGCGTCGTGGAAACCATCCCGGGCAAGAACTGCATGGGACTGGAACTGCCCAACAGCCAGCGCCAGGTGGTGCGCCTGACCGAAATCCTCTCCGCCAAGATCTACAACGACAACGCTTCGCCCCTGACCCTGGCCATGGGCAAGGACATCAGCGGCAACCCCATCGTCGCCGACCTGGGCAAGATGCCGCACGTGCTGGTAGCCGGCGCCACCGGTTCCGGCAAATCGGTGGCAATCAACGCCATGATCCTGTCGTTGATCTACAAGGCCACCCCGGAAGAAGTGCGGTTGATCATGGTGGACCCGAAGATGCTGGAGCTGTCTTCCTACGAGGGCATTCCACACCTGCTCGCCCCGGTGGTGACCGACATGAAGCTGGCCGCCAGCGCGCTTACCTGGTGCGTGGGCGAGATGGACAAGCGCTACCGCCTGATGTCCTCCCTGGGCGTGCGCAACATCGCCAGCCTCAACCAGAAGGTGAAGGAAGCGGAAAAAGCCGGGCAACCGCTGACCAATCCCTTCTCCATCACCCCGGAAAGCCCGGAACGCCTCACCACCATGCCCTACATCGTCATTCTCATCGACGAACTGGCCGACCTGATGATGGTCGCCGGCAAAAAGGTGGAAGAACTCATCGCCCGCCTGGCGCAGAAGTCGCGCGCGTCCGGCATGCATCTGGTGCTGGCGACGCAGCGCCCCTCGGTGGATGTCATCACCGGCCTGATCAAGGCCAACATCCCCACCCGCGTCGCCTTCCAGGTCGCCAGCCGCATCGACTCGCGCACCATCCTCGACCAGCAGGGCGCCGAGTCCCTGCTCGGCCAGGGCGACATGCTTTACCTGCCACCCGGCCACGGCCATCCGACGCGGGTGCATGGCGCCTTTGTCTCCGACGACGAAGTTCACCGGGTTTGTGCCTGGCTCAAGGAACTTGGGCCGCCGCAATATGACGAAGCAGTGTTGTCCAACCCCGAGGACGAATCGGGTGAAGACGCGGATGCAAACGATGCCGAGGCCGACTTGCTCTACGACGACGCCGTCGCCTATGTCCTCAAGAGCCGCCGCGCCTCGATTTCCTCGGTGCAGCGGCAACTCCGAATCGGCTACAACCGAGCCGCCCGGCTCATCGAAGCGATGGAACGCGCCGGGCTGGTCTCTCCCATGCAAACCAATGGCAACCGTGAAGTGATCGCCCCTCGAAATGACAGCTAAATACCTGCTCCCTCTGCTCCTCACCCTTTGCACCACCGTCTGGGCGACCCTCCCCGCCCGCGCCGACGCCCAGGCGCGGCTTTCCACCTTCGTCAGCCAGACCAAGGGCCTCAAGGCCCAGTTCACCCAGACGGTGTTCGACCGCAACGGCCGCAAGACCCAGGAGTCAAGCGGCACGTTGTTCTTCTCCCGCCCGGGCAAGTTTCGCTGGGTCTATCAGAAGCCCTACGCGCAACTCCTGGTGGGCGATGGCAAGCGCCTGTGGATCTACGACGAAGACCTCGACCAGGTCACCGTGCGCAAGCTCGACCTCGCCATCGGCGACAGCCCCGCCGCCCTCCTGGCGGGAGAAAATGACATCGAAAAACGCTTCAACCTGAAAGACGTGGGCAGCAAGAATGGCCTCGACTGGGTCGAGGCGGCGCCGAAGTCATCGGGCGGCAGCTTCGAGGTCGTGCTTCTGGGCTTCAGGGGCGACAACCTGCAGGCAATGGAATTGAAGGACAGTTTCGGCCAGACCACCCTGCTGCGTTTTTCCAACCTGGAACGCAACCCCTCGCTTGGCGGCAGCCTGTTCCGCTTCAGCCCGCCCAAGGGCGCGGACGTGATCAGCGACGACTGAGTCCGTCCGCCACGCCCTGCAGGTGCTCCTCGTCGCGTCGTGTCTGCCAGATCGTCATGACCCGATCGCCAGTGCATCTAACGCATGGAGGCTGGGCGACTGCGCTGTTGTTCCTGCTGGTCACCCTGTTTCTGGCTGGCTGCGCGACCCAGCCGAAGGGCCCGGGCCAGCCGGACGGCTTCACGCCGTTGGCGCGTGATGCGCGGGTCTGGCATGAGGCCACCGCCGTGGCCTATGCCGAAGACGTGGCCGATCTCCTCGACCCGGCTGTGAACGCCGTGGAAGCCCTACATGGCCTGCCCTTCGTGCGCCCACCCCGTCTTTTCGTGTGCGCAACCCAAACCTGCTTCAAGAAAATGGTGTCCGTGCCCGGCTATACCGCCGCCGTCCTGCCCGGTGAAATCCTCGTGCTGTCGCCACGGCTGGACCTGGAGGAGCACGAACGGCTGCCGGGCATCCTGGCGCACGAGCTTTCCCACTTGCATCTCGGGCAACGACTTGGGCACTACACCGCTACCCTCCCTGTCTGGTTTCACGAGGGACTCGCCAGCCTGGTGGCGAATGGGGGCGGTGCCGAGTTCAGCAGCGACGAGGACGCCTGCAACGCCTGGGACTCCGGCCGAAAAATCGACTTCGCGCGGCTCGACAGCCCCGCGAAACGCTATCAGGCGTCTGACTACAAGATGTCGATCCACCAGTTCTACCGCCAGGCCTGGCGTTTCCTGGAATACCTGCAACACCGCGACCCCACGGGGTTCACCAGGATGCTGCGCGACATCCAGGCGGGCAAGTCATTCACCACCGCGGTGACCGACACCTACCACACCAGCCTGGAGCGACTCGGCCTCGAATTCGATTTTGACAACCGCTGAAGCAGCCCAGGCTGGCGCTACCCGCCTTACCAGTTGGTTTCCCGCTCTGCCGTCGCCGAAATCTTGTGGATGGATAGATCGGCACCGTTGAACTCCTCCTCGGCATCGAGCCGCAGCCCGACCATCAGCTTCAACAAGCCGTAGACCGCCGCCCCCCCCGCCAGCGCGATGACCAGGCCGGTCAGGGTGCCAACCAGTTGCGCGGCGAAGGTCACGCCACCGAGGCCACCCAGGGCATGCAGGCCGAAAATTCCGGCGGCGATACCGCCCCAGGCGCCGCAAAGGCCGTGCAATGGCCAGACGCCGAGCACATCGTCGATCTTCCACCGGTTCTGGGTGATGGTGAACATGACCACGAACAGGGCACCCGCGATGGCTCCAGTGGCCAGCGCGCCGACCGGATGCATCAGGTCCGACCCCGCACAGACGGCGACAAGGCCGGCGAGAGGACCGTTGTGGATGAAGCCGGGGTCGTTCTTGCCGATGAACAGGGCAGCGAGCGTGCCGCCAACCATGGCCATCAGGGAGTTCACCGCCACCAGACCGGAAATGGCGTCCAGGGTTTGCGCGGACATCACGTTGAAACCGAACCAGCCCACGGTCAGGATCCAGGCACCCAGGGCAAGAAAGGGAATGCTGGACGGCGGATGTGCGGAGATGGCGCCATCGTGGCGATAGCGTCCGCGCCGGGCACCGAGCAGCAATACCGCCGGCAGGGCAATCCAGCCCCCCACCGCATGCACCACCACCGAGCCGGCGAAATCGTGGAACTTGGCGCCGAAGGCGGCATTGATCCAGTCCTGCCACCCCAGATTGTTATTCCACGCCAGACCCTCGAAAAACGGGTAGACGAAACCGACCAGGACGAAAGTGGCCGCCAATTGCGGGTTGAACCGGGCGCGCTCGGCGATGCCCCCGGAGATGATGGCGGGGATGGCCGCAGCGAAGGTCAGCAGGAAGAAGAATTTCACCAGTTCATAGCCGCTTTTCAGCACCAACTGGTCAGCGCCGATCAGGAAATGGGTGCCATAGGCAATGCCATAACCGATGAAGAAATAGGCGATGGTGGAAACCGAAAAATCGGTCAGGATCTTCACCAGCGCATTGACCTGGTTTTTCTTGCGTACCGTACCGAGTTCGAGAAAGGCAAAGCCGGCGTGCATGGCCAGCACCATGATGGCGCCCAGTAGTATGAAAAGTACGTCGGCGCCCGATTTCAATGCATCCATAGTGGTCTCCAGCAGAACTGGAAACCTACTAGCAAGACCTGTGCCTTTAATCGGGGCAGCATGCACCCGAATGAGATAGGCACGGATTCACCCAACAACCACAACGCAACTCATTGATTATTGGTACTTGAACCGACTGTCAGGCCTGTCTTCGGAAATGCGATTGCAGCGTATTCTGGTGCAGACCAGGATTTCTCAAAAAAACAACGCCCTAATTAGGGGCGTCATTGATGATGCATGCACCAAAGCAGAGCCTCAAGGTAACTTCTGCTGCTCGTCCTCGATCCGGTCGAATTCCTTGTCCATGTCCTCGATGGACATCGGTCGATAGGGTTCATCCTCCTCCGCCTTCGGCTTGTTCCGGATCAGCCAGGAGGCGACCAGCACGCCCAGTTCATAGAGCAGCCAGAGGGGGACGGCAAGCATGATCTGCGAGACCACGTCCGGCGGCGTGAAGATGGCGCCGATCACGAAGGCGCCGACGATCACGTAAGGCCGTGCCTCCTTGAACTGGTGGATTTCGACCATGCCCATGTAGGCGAGTGCCACCACCACGATGGGGACTTCAAAGGTGATGCCGAACGCCATGAACATGGTGATGACGAAATCGAGGTACTTGTTGATATCGGTCATGACCGCCACGCCCACCGGAGCGATGCCGATGATGAAACCGAACACCACCGGAAACACCAGGAAATAGGCGAACGCCATCCCACAGGCGAAAAGGATCAGGCTGGCCACCACCATGGGCACGATGAATTTCTTCTCGTGGGCATAGAGGCCGGGTGCGATGAAGGCCCAGACCTGATAGAGGATGACCGGCAGGGCGCCGAGAAAGGCGGTCATCATCGCCACCTTGATCGGCACGAAGAAAGGCGTGACCACTTCGGTTGCGATCATCTGCCCCCCCTTGGGTAGCTTGGCGAGCATCGGCTGCGCCAGCAGGGTGTAGAGATCGTTGGCGAAGGGGAACAGGCAGACGAACAGCACCAGCCAGATGATCACCGAGCGCAGCAGGCGATCACGCAGTTCGATCAGATGGGAAATGAATGATTCCGTGCCTTCCATACCTGTTCTCAAACCGCCTTGGCGTCAGGGTTGCTGTGAGCGGCGTCCTTGACGTCGACAGGCGTGGGGTCGGCCTTGGCGACAGGAGCGGGTGTGGTCACCGGGTCGGGGGCGGCGGCGGGCGCGGCCAGTGGCGTCGCCTCTTCGGCTTGCGCCGCCACAGTGGTGGCTTCTTCTTCCTTCACCTTGTCCCATTCCTTCATGGTCAGGCCGCCATCGGTGGCACTCATGGCCTGCATGACCTTGCTGATCTGACCGGTTTCCTGCGCCACGGTCTCCTCGACCTGGCGGGCGCCCTCCTTGGCCAGGATTTCATAGCGCTGGACGGTGTCCTTCATTTCCTGTTGCATCTTGCGCAACTCATCCAGCTTGATGTCGCGGTCGATATCCTGCTTGACCTGCGACACATACCGATTGAGCTTCCCCAGCCACTGGCCGGCGGTTCGCGCCACCTTGGGCAGGCGCTCGGGACCGATCACGATGAGGGCGATGACACCGATGATCAGGAGTTCGGAAAAGGCGATATCGAACATGGTTGAGTCCTCAGTAGGCGGTCATCAGTCATCAGCACCCTGCCGACCGCGAACCGCCGACCATCAGTTCTGCTGCTTGTCCTTGACCTCGCCCTCGATGGTCGTCCCACGCGTCTCACCCTCACGCGGCAGTTCGGTGGTCTTGTTTTTTTCCTCGCCCATTGCTTCCTTGAAATTCTTGACCGCGCCCCCCAGGTCGCCGCCGATATTGCGCAGCTTCTTGGTACCGAAGACCAGCAGAACGATGACCAGTACGATCAACCAATGCCAAATGCTGAATGAACCCATTTTCTATCTCCTGTTTGAATATGCTCGTACCGATGAGCCACCGGCGCTAAGTATTGGACTACATCGGGTGCGGTGCGTTTCCACCGATGATGTGGACATGCAGATGAAACACTTCCTGACCGCCGCCGCGGCCGGTATTGATGATGGTGCGAAAACCGTCATGGAGGCCTTGTGCCTTCGCCAGCCTCGGCGCCAGCAGCATGATGCGCCCCAGGAGGGACTCATGGCGCGCCTCGGCGTCGGCAAGCGAAGCAATATGCTCCTTGGGAATGATCATGAAATGCACCGGCGCGACCGGGTGAATATCGTGAAATGCCAGGAAATCGTCATCCTCATGGACCTTCTTGCAGGGAATCTCGCCCGCCACGATCTTGCAGAAAATACAGTTCTCGCTCATGCGTCTTCCTTTCTAGCTGCCTTTTCCGCGAGGCCGGAGAGGCCTTCGCGCCGCGCCAGTTCATTCAGGATTTCGTCTGGATGGATGCCTTCGCGCGCCAGCAGGACCAGCGTATGGAACCACAGGTCGGCGGTTTCATAGACGATTTTTTCCCGTGCGCCGTCCTTCGCCGCCATGATGGTTTCCGCCGCTTCCTCCGCCACCTTCTTCAGGATGGCGTCGAGGCCCTTGGCATAGAGCCTGGCCACGTAGGACGAGTGTGGATCGGCCGACTTGCGCGATGCCAGGGTTTCCGCGAGGCGGTCGAGGATGTCCGAACTCATTTCTTGTAGATCTCGTGCGGGTCTTTCAACACCGGGTCCACCGCTTCCCAGCGGCCATCTTCCAGCTTCTGGAAGAAACAGCTGTGGCGGCCGGTATGACAGGCGATGCCACCGACCTGCTCGATCTTCAGCAGGACCACGTCCTCGTCGCAATCGAGACGGATTTCCCTGACCTTCTGGGTATGGCCGGATTCCTCGCCCTTGTGCCAGAGTTTCTTGCGCGAACGCGACCAGTACACCGCTTCGCCCAGCTCGGCAGTCTGTTTGAGCGCTTCCCGGTTCATCCAGGCCATCATCAGGATGTCGCCACTCTCGGCGTCCTGCGCGATCGCCGGCACCAGGCCTTCCTCGGACCAGCTGACCTTGTTCAACCACGACGAATCATGACTCACAGTCGTACCTCGATGCCCTGCGCCTGCATATGTTTCTTGGCCTGTTCCACGGTGTACTCGGCGAAATGGAAGATGCTGGCGGCCAGTACCGCATCCGCGCCGCCCTGTTTCACGCCGTCGACCAGATGTTGCAGATTGCCGACGCCGCCGCTGGCAATCACCGGGATGTCGAGCGCATCCGAGATCGCCCGTGTCAGGTTGAGGTCGAAACCGATCTTGGCGCCGTCGCGGTCCATGCTGGTGAGCAGGATTTCACCCGCGCCCAGGCCCTGCATCTTGCGCGCCCACTCCACGGCGTCCAGGCCTGTCGGCTTGCGGCCACCATGGGTGAAGATTTCCCATTTCGGCGAGGCGCCCCAGACCGTCTGCTTGGCATCGATCGCCACCACGATGCACTGCGAGCCGAATCGGTCGGAACAATCCTTCACCAGCTGTGGATTGAAGATGGCGGCGGTATTGATGGACACCTTGTCCGCTCCGGCATGCAGCAGGCGGCGCACATCCTCCACCGCGCGCACGCCGCCGCCGACGGTCAGGGGAATGAACACCTGCGCGGCCACGTCCTCGATGATGTGCAGGATCAGGTCGCGATCGTCGGAAGTGGCGGTGATGTCCAGAAAGGTCAGTTCGTCCGCTCCCTGTTCGTCATAACGGCGGGCGATCTCCACCGGATCGCCGGCGTCACGCAGGTTGACGAAATTAACGCCCTTCACCACGCGACCGGCAGTCACGTCGAGACAGGGGATGATGCGCTTGGTCAATCCCATGCCAGGCTCAGTTCACAGGGCACAAGGTGTCGGCCAGCGCCTGCGCCGCCGTGAAATCCAGCGTGCCTTCGTAGATCGCGCGACCGGTGATGGCACCCATGATGCCTTCCTGTTGCACGGCGCAGAGTTGACGCACGTCCTCCAGGTTGGTGACACCACCGCTGGCGATCACCGGGATGCTCAGGGCCTGGGCCAGGCGCACGGTGGCGTCGATGTTGACGCCGGAGAGCATGCCGTCGCGACCGATGTCGGTGTAGACGATGGACTCGACACCGTAGTCCTCGAATCGCTTGGCCAGGTCGATGACGTCATGCTTGGTCACTTTCGACCAGCCCTCCACCGCCACCTTGCCGTCCTTGGCGTCGAGCCCGACGATGATATGGCCGGGGAAGGCGGTGCAGGCGTCATGCAGGAAACCGGGGTTCTTCACCGCCGCGCTGCCGATGATGACGTAGGTGATGCCGTCATCCAGATAGCGTTCGATGGTGTCTAGATCACGGATACCGCCCCCCAGTTGCACGGGGATCTCGTCGCCGAGTTCGTCGGTGATGGCCTTGATCGCCTTCTCGTTGACCGGCTTGCCGGCGAACGCACCGTTGAGGTCGACCAGATGCAGGCGGCGGGCACCGCTGGCCAGCCACTTCTGGGCCATTTCCGCGGGGTTGGCGGAAAACACCGTGGCACTGTCCATTTCGCCCTGCTTCAGGCGAACGCACTGGCCATCTTTCAGATCAATCGCGGGGATGATGAGCATGTTCGTTACGGTTACCTTGAACCGTCCCAGGTCACAAAGTTGGCAAGCAAGCGCAGGCCGGCGGCCTGGCTCTTTTCGGGGTGAAACTGCACGGCGAAGAGATTGTCTTTCGCCACCGCGCAGGTGAAAGCGAAGGGGTAATGGGTAAAACCGGCCACCACGTCATCCGACGCGGGTTCCGCGTAGTAACTGTGCACGAAATAGAAACGGGTGCCGTCCTCGATGCCTGCCCAGAGCGGATGTGGTATCGCCTGGTTCACCTGGTTCCAGCCGATGTGCGGCACCTTGAGCTTTTCGCCCTGTGCATCCTTCATGGCTTCCGCCGGGAACAGCCGGACATGGCCGGGCAGCAGGCCAAGGCCGGCGCAATCGCCTTCCTCGCTGTGCGCGAACAAGGCCTGCATGCCCAGGCAGATACCGAGAAAGGGCTTGCTTGTCGCGGCCTGCTTCAGGGCATCGACCAGGCCACGCTGCCGCAATTCGCGCATGCAGTCAGGCATGGCACCGACACCCGGAAACACCACGCGGGCGGCCGCCGCGATGACGGCGGGATCGGAAGTCACCACGATCTTCGCCCGCGGCGCGACATGCTCGAATGCCTTGGACACGGATAGCAGGTTGCCCATGCCGTAGTCGATGATGGCCACGTCGGCGGCATCGTCTTGATTCATATCCGTCATTACAGCGCGCCCTTGGTGGAAGGCAGGGTATCGCCCATGCGCGGATCGCATTCCACCGCCATGCGCAGCGCCCGGCCGAAAGCCTTGAACACGGTTTCAGCCTGATGATGGGCGTTGATGCCGCGCAGGTTGTCGACATGCAGCGTGGCGCCGGCATGGTTGACGAACCCCTGGAAGAACTCGCGGAACAGGTCGACGTCGAAGTCGCCGATGCGGGCGCGGGTGAAGTCGACATGGAACTCCAGGCCGGGACGCCCGGAAAGATCGATCACCACGCGAGACAGGGCCTCGTCCAGCGGCACATAGGCATGGCCATAACGACGGATGCCCTTCTTGTCGCCCAGGGCCCTGGCGAAGGCCTGTCCGAGGGTGATGCCGATGTCCTCGGCGGTATGGTGGGCGTCGATATGCAGGTCGCCCTCGGCCTCGATGTCGAGGTCGATCAGGCCGTGGCGGGCCACCTGGTCGAGCATGTGTTCAAGGAAGGGAACGCCGGTCTTGAAGACGCCGCGACCGGAACCATCGAGGTCGATCTGGACGCGAATCCGGGTTTCCAGGGTATTGCGAGAGAGGTCGGCTTGCCGCATCGGGATACGTGGAGGCTGGTGCAGAGCGTGGAAGACAGGCTTGGCGGACGGGGAAGAGTCGGGGCGCATGATAACATCACGGCTGCTTTCGGGTTCCAGCCGCATCGCGATTTCACCCCCTCTCATTTTCCCCATCCCAGCCGACCACCATGAGCCGATTCTGGAGCGACACCGTCGCCGGTCTGACCCCCTATGTCCCGGGTGAACAGCCCAAGCTGACGAACCTCGTCAAACTCAACACCAACGAGAACCCCTACCCGCCCTCGCCCCGCGCGCTGGACGCCATGCGCGGCGAGATCGGCGAGACCCTGCGCCTCTACCCCGACCCGGAATCCAGCCGCCTGAAAGCCGCCATCGCGGCGCATTTCCGGATCACGCCAGCGCAGGTCTTCGTCGGCAACGGCTCCGACGAAGTGCTGGGACACGCTTTCCTCGGCCTGCTCAGGCATGACGCCCCGCTGCTGTACCCGGACATCAGCTACAGCTTCTACCCGGTGTATTGCGGCCTCTATGGCATCGACGGGCGCGGTGTGCCGCTGACGGACACCTTCGAGATCGACATTGATGACTACCTGAACGCGGCGGCCTGCGGCGCCATCATCTTCCCCAACCCCAATGCGCCTACCGGCCGCCTGCTGCCGCCGGGAGAAATCGAGCGACTGCTGGCCGGACGCCCCGACGTGATGGTGGTGGTGGACGAGGCGTACATCGATTTCGCCGGCCCGGAGTCCATGAGCGCCATCGCGCTGATCGACCGATACCCCAACCTGCTGGTGGTTCAAACCCTGTCCAAGTCCCGCTCCCTGGCTGGCCTGCGGGTGGGCTTCGCGGTCGGCCATGCCGACCTGATCGCGGGCCTGGAGCGGGTCAAGAACAGCTTCAACTCCTATCCGCTCGACCGCATCGCCATTGCCGGCGCCACCGCCGCCATCGAGGATGTCGCGCATTTCGAGACAACCCGCGCGGCGGTCATCGCCAGCCGCGAACGCCTGGTCGAAGCCATGGCCACGCTGGGTTTCGCCGTCCTCCCCTCCGCCGCCAACTTCATCTTCGCCCGTCACCCGCAACGTGATGCCGGCGAACTCGCGGCGGCGCTGCGCGAGCGCGGCATCATCGTCCGCCATTTCCGCCAGCCACGCATCGAGCAGTACCTGCGCATCACCATCGGTGACGACACGCAATGCGCCGCGCTGGTCGCGGCACTGGGTGAAATCCTCGGCGCCTGACCCTTCTCGTCCAGTCCAACCCGCGAAAACCCATGCTTACCAACGACAAGGATTTACGGAAGCGCGAACGCCTGCTCAGCCTGTTGCTGTCGCGGGTTCTCAAAAGCGAATTGCCGCGCGCCACCTATGAAGCGCTGGGCCAGTTGCGCAAGGGCTTCATCGCCCTGCGCGAGCGCCCGGACCCGAGCCGGCATGACGCGCTCGACCAGTTGATCGAGGCACAGCCCGCCGAATCGATGTCGCTGATCATCCGCGCCTTCAACCTCTACTTCAGCCTGGTCAACATCGCCGAGGAAACCAGTCTGCTGCATCGGCGCCGGCGCCTGGTGCAACGGGGCAAGAGCATGTGGCCCGGCTCCTTCCACGACACCCTGCTGAACCTGAAACAGCAAGGCATCGACGCGGCGGAACTGCAGACCCTGCTGGATCGACTGTGCTATCTGCCGGTGCTCACCGCCCACCCGTCCGAAGCCAGGAGGCGCACCATCAAGGGCGCCCTGCGCAACATCTTCCTGTCCGTCGAGGACCTCGACGACCCACGCAACAAGGGCATGTACCGGGTAGAAGTGGTGGACCGCCTGGCCAACCAGATCCGGGTCCTCTGGAAGACCGACGAGGTGCGGGCCTTCAAGCTCGACGTGCGTGACGAGATCTATTCCGGCCTCTCTTATTTCCCGCAATCCCTGTTCCAGGCGGTGACCCAGATCTATCGCAACTTCCATACCGCCGTGGTCGATGTGTATGGCGATCGGGTGGCCTGCCAGATGAAGGCGCCCGCCTTTCTCCGCTTTGGCTCCTGGATCGGCGGTGACCGCGACGGCCACCCCGGTGTGACCACGGAAGTCACCGCCCTGGCCTGGCGGATGCAGGCGGAAACGGCCTACGAGGAGTACCTGCGCCGGCTGGAACGGCTGTTCGACCAGCTCTCCCTCTCCGACCGTCTGTGCAAGCCGTCGGAACCACTCATGGCCAGTCTGGCGGAGGACGCCAGGGTCGCCACGCAGATGTTCGGCGGCCAGCCCAATCCGCACCCCCAGGAGCCTTACCGGCGCAAGCTGGAGATCATGCTGTTCCGCATCCGCCGCAACCTGGACCTGAACCGGCGCGCCATGGCCGGCAGCGAGCCGCTGTTCGAGGAGCCGGGCTACGCCAGCGCCCAGGCCTTCCTCGACGACCTCGGCCTGATCCGGGACTCCCTGGTCGGCCATGGCGACGAACCCCTCGCCCGCGGCGAGTTGCAAGACCTGATCCTGCTGGCACAGACCTTCGGTTTCCACCTGATGCAGCTGGATGTGCGCCAGGAATCAACCCACCACAGCCACGCCGTGGCGGAGATGCTCAGACTGTCGCTTGGCAGCGATTACCTGGCGCTAGACGAAGCAGCCCGGGTCGACCTTCTGGCCGATGCGCTCGCCAACCCCAACGCCCTGGTCTACGACCCCGCGGCGCTCTCCGAGAGCAGCCAGGAAATCCTCCGGGTATTCCAGCTGATCGCCTTCATGCGACGGCAACTGGGGCCGGACTGCTTCGGCCGCTATGTCATCTCGATGACCCATACCGCCTCGCACGTGCTGGAGGTGATGCTGCTGGCGTCGCAAACCGGTCTGGCCGGTCGCCTGGGTGGACGCTGGTATTGCCACATCGGCGTCTCGCCCCTGTTCGAGACCATCGACGACCTCAAGCATTCGGAAACGGTGCTGGACCAGCTCTACAGCCTGCCCGTCTACCGTAACCTGCTGGAGGCCTTCTCCGGCGACCAGGAGGTCATGCTGGGCTATTCGGATTCCTGCAAGGATGGCGGCATCCTCGCTTCCTCCTGGCACCTCTACGAAGCGCAAAAGCGGATCATGGCCCTGTCCGACCGGCATGGCGTGCCCTGCCGCCTGTTCCATGGCCGCGGTGGCACCCTCGGCCGCGGCGGCGGCCCCACCCACGAAGCCATCCTGGCGCAGCCGCCGGGCACGGTGCGTGGCCAGCTCAAGCTCACCGAACAGGGTGAAGTGCTGTTCTACAAGTACAACAACATGGAAACGGCGGTCTACGAGCTGACCCTGGGCGTCACCGGCGTGCTCAAGGCCAGCACGCACCTGGTGCGGCCGGTGGCGCCGGATCGCAAGGACTACCTGGGCATCATGGACGAGCTCGCCGCTGAGGGCGAGGATGTCTACCGCGCGCTGACCGAGCGTACGCCCGGCTTCCTGGACTATTTCTACGAAGTGACCCCGGTGCAGGAAATCGCCCTGCTCAACATCGGCTCACGGCCTTCCCACCGCAAGAAGGGCGACCGCTCGCTGGCCTCGGTACGCGCCATCGGCTGGGTCTTCGCCTGGGGCCAGTCCCGCCATGCCCTGCCCACCTGGTACGGCATGGGCGGCGCCATCGAGCGCTGGCGTGGCAATGATCCGGCGCGCCTGGCCAAGTTGCAGACCATGTACCGGGAATGGCCGTTCTTCCGCACCCTGCTCTCCAACGCCCAGATGGCGCTGTACAAGGCCGAGATGAACATCGCCGAGGAGTACGCCAGGCTCTGCCAGGATCGCGAGGCCGGTGCGCGCATCTTCAAGCTGATCCGCTCGCGCCATGAACGCGCCGTCATGCAGATCCTGCATGTCGCGGACGTACCCGGCCTCCTTCACGAAGCCCCGGAACTGGCCACATCCCTGGCCCACCGGACGCCTTATCTGGATCCGCTCAACCACATCCAGGTCATCCTGTTGCGCAAACTGCGCGAATACGATGGCGAAGGCGATTGCCCCTGGCTGCAGCCGCTGCTGCGTTCCATCAACGCCATCGCGGCGGGAATGAGGAATACCGGCTGACCCGGCCACCCGCATCGCCGATAGCGGCCGGCGACGCGGGACGCCGTTCAGCGCCCCATGCGGTATTCGGCGGAGCGGCCGTGCGCCTGCAAGCCCTCGCCGTAGGCCAGGGCGGAGGCAATTTCACCCAGGGTCTGGGCGCCCGCCGCGGAGACGTGGATCAGGCTGGAGCGCTTCTGGAAGTCGTAGACCCCGAGCGGCGAGGAGAAGCGCGCGGTGCGCGAGGTCGGCAGCACATGGTTGGGACCGGCGCAGTAGTCGCCGAGGGCTTCGCAGGTGTTGCGCCCCATGAAGATGGCGCCGGCATGACGGATCAGCGGCAGCATGGCGTCGGGATCCTCCACCGATAGTTCCAGGTGTTCCGGCGCGATGTGGTTGGCGATCTCCGCCGCCTCGGCGAGGTCGCGGCAGAGGATAAGGCCGGCACGGTTGGCGATGGAGGCGGTGATCACCTCCTGGCGCGGCAGGGTCGGCAACAGCTTGCGGATGCTGGCTTCGACGGCGTCGAGATAGGCGGCATCGGGGCTGATCAGGATGGACTGCGCCAGTTCGTCATGCTCGGCCTGCGAGAACAGGTCCATCGCAATCCAGTCGGGATCGGTCTTGCCGTCGCAGATCACCAGGATCTCCGAGGGACCGGCGATCATGTCGATGCCGACGATGCCGAACACGCGGCGCTTGGCTTCCGCCACATAGGCATTGCCGGGGCCGACGATCTTGTCCACCTGCGGGATGGTTTCCGTGCCATAGGCCAGGGCGGCGACCGCCTGCGCGCCGCCGATGCAGAACACCCGGTCGACGCCGGCGACGGCGGCGGCAGCCAGTACCAGATCGTTCTTCACGCCATCCGGCGTCGGCACCACCATGATCAGTTCCCTCACCCCCGCCACCTTGGCCGGAATGGCATTCATCAGCACCGATGAAGGGTAGGCCGCCTTGCCGCCGGGCACATAGAGCCCGACGCGATCCAGCGCGGTGACCTGCTGGCCCAGCACCGTACCGTCTTCCTCGGTATAGGTCCAGGACTCCTGGCGCTGTTTCTCGTGATAGACGCGCACCCGCTCGGCGGCGCGGCGCAGCGACTGTTCCAGGCGCAGGGGCAGCTTGCCCAGCGCCGCATTGAGTTCGTCCCGCGACAATTCCAGGGCGGCCATGTCGGACACATTCATACGATCGAAACGTGCGGTGTATTCAATAACCGCCGCATCGCCACGGCTTTTCACCGCCGCCAGGATTTCAGAAACAGCGCTGCTCACCGCGCTGTCGGTGGCGTCGTTGAACGCCAACAGATCGGCGAGGCGGGCACGGAAATCAGGTGTGGTCGCGTCGAGACGGGCAATGGCGAAGTCGGTCATGGCGGGAAATGGTAAATTGATGCGGTGCAGAATTATAGCCGTTGGTTTACCCTCGGCGCCTATTTCAGGGAACTCGCGGGGCGCGCCTTCGTCTTGCCGGAGCCCGTATCCAAGCCTTTACGCGTCGGAGTCCGTCTTGAACAGTGAACGCATACCCGCCCGGCTGTTGCCTGTCCTGCTGCTTGCTTCGCTGGCCGCCTGCAAACCCCAGTCCGCCCAGCCCCCTGGCGGCATGGCCGGCATGCCGCCTCCCGAAGTCTCGGTCATCCGCGTGTCGCCGCGTGGCGTGCCGCTCACCATCGAGGTTCCCGGCCGCATGCAGGCGGTACGCACCGCCGAGGTGCGGGCGCGGGTGGAAGGCATCGTGGAGCGACGCACCTACCAGGAGGGCAGCGAGGTGAAGGCCGGCGCCACCCTGTTCCGCATCGATGATCGCAGTCTCGCCGCGAATCTGGCCACGGCTCGCGCCAACCTGGCGAAGGCGCAGGCGCAGGCCCTCGTCGCCGGGCAGAACCGGGCGCGGATGCGGGCATTGGCCGACAGCAAGGCCATCAGCAAACAGGACCTGGATCAGTCCGAAGCGGCCTGGGCCCAGGCGGAAGCCGAAGTGGCGGCGGCACAGGCTGCGGTCGCGCGCGCCGAGATCGACCTGTCCTACACCCGGGTCACCGCGCCCATTTCCGGGCGCATCGGTCGCGCCCTGGTCAGCGAAGGCGCGCTGGTCGGCAAGGGCGAGGCGACACCGCTGGCCAGCATCGAGCAGTACGACCCGATCTGGGTGAACTTCTCGCAATCCAGCGCCGCCTTCCTCGATCTGCGCGCGACACAGGGCAAGACGGCGGACGCGCCGGTGAAACTCGTGCTTGAAAATGGCCAGGTTTATCCGCGCACCGGCAAGCTGTTGTTCAGCGATCTGGCGGTCGACCCGGCCACCGGCTCGGTCGGCATGCGCGCGGAGTTCCCCAACCCCGACCGCGCACTGCTCCCCGGCCAGTTCGTCACCGTGCGCCTGCCGGTGGCGCAGGTGGCGAACGCCATCGTCGTGCCGCAGCGCGCGGTACAGGTCTCGCCCCAGGGCCAGGCGGTGCTGCTGGTCGGTGGCGATGGCATGGTGGCCGCGCAATCGGTGAAGACCGGCGGTCTTTCCGGTGATGGCTGGATCATCGCCGAAGGCCTCAAGGGTGGCGAGAAAGTCATCGTCGACGGCGTCCAGAAAGCGCGGCCGGGCAGCCCGGTCACCGCGGTGGAGGTGAAGCCATGAACGCTCTGTCCAGGGTGCGCCGCGCGCACCAACCCCCCTTCGGCGCGCGTGGCGCGCCCTGCCCCGGCGCCTGACATCCATGCTCCCCCGCTTCTTTATCGATCGGCCGATTTTCGCCTGGGTCGTGGCACTGTCCATTCTGCTGGCGGGCTTCCTGGTCTTCCCGAAACTGCCGGTTTCGCAATATCCGGAAGTCGCCCCCCCCGCCCTGTCCATCACCGCCATCTACCCGGGCGCTTCCGCGCGGGTGGTGGAGGACGCCGTCACCAGCCTGATCGAGCAGGAAATGAACGGACTGGAAGGCCTGCTCTACATGGAGTCCAACTCGGACGCCAGCGGCACCCTGACCCTGACCCTGACCTTCGCCACCGGGGTCAATCTCGACATCGCCTCGGTCGAGGCGCAGAACCGCATCAAGCGGGTGGAAGCACGGCTGCCCGATGAGGTGCGCCGCCAGGGCATCACGGTGGCGAAGGCGCGACGCAACTTCCTGATGTTCGTGACCGTGTTCTCGCCCGACCAGAGCCTGAACGCCTTCGACCTCGGCAGCTTCACCGCCGCCAATGTGCTGGAGAACCTGCGCCGGGTGCCGGGTGTGGGTGAAGCCAACCTGTTTGGCACGGAATACGCCATGCGCCTATGGCTGGATCCATTGAAGCTGGCCAACTTCAACATGACGCCAGGCGAGGCACTGAAGGCAGTGGAGGCACAGAACGTGCAACTGGCGACCGGCGAACTGGGACAACTCCCTTCCCTCCCCGGCCAGCAATTGAATGCCACGGTGATTACCCAGGGCCGCCTGAAAACACCGGCCGAATTCGGCGAGATCCTGCTGCGCACCTCGAGCAGCGGTGCCGCCGTGCGCCTCAAGGATGTCGCCCGCATCGAACTGGGCGCCCAGGATTACACCATCCAGGCGCGCCTGAACGGCAAGCCCACGGCCGCCGTCGGCATCAAGCTCGCCCCTGGCGGCAATGCCCTGGAAACCGCCAAGGCGGTGAAGGCGCGCATGGCTGAGCTGGCCAAGTTCTTTCCCAAGGGGGTGAGCTGGGACGTGCCCTACGACACCTCCCGCTTCGTCGAGATTTCCATCCGCGAAGTGGCCTATACCCTGGCCGAGGCGTTCTTCCTGGTGTTCCTGGTGATGTGGCTGTTCCTGCAGAACCTGCGCGCCGCCATCATCCCGACGCTGGTGGTGCCGGTCTCGCTGGTCGGCACCCTGGTCGGACTCTATCTGCTGGGCTATTCGATCAACGTGTTGTCGCTGTTCGCGATGGTCCTGGCCATCGGTATCGTGGTCGACGATGCCATCGTGGTGGTGGAAAACGTCGAACGGATCATGACCCAGGAAGGCCTGTCGTCGCGCGATGCCACCTCCAAGGCGATGGGCCAGATCTTCGGCGCCATCGTCGGCATCACCGTGGTGCTCTCGGCGGTATTCATCCCGATGGCGTTCTTCTCCGGTTCGGTCGGCGCCATCTATCGCCAGTTCGCGGTGACCCTGGTGATGACCATGCTGTTCTCCGCCTTCCTGGCGATCAGCCTCACCCCGGCCCTCTGCGCCACCCTGTTCGCGGGCATGAACAAGGAACAGATGGAACATCACAGCGGCTTCTTCGGCATGTTCACCCGTTTCTTCGACCGCACCACCCAGGGCTATCTGGCGGGCGTCACGGCGGCGGTGAAACGCCCCCTGCGGATGGCGCTGCTGTTCGCGGCCCTGGTCGGCGTCACCGCCTTCCTGCTGTTGCGCCTGCCCACCAGCTTCCTCCCCGACGAAGACCAGGGCTACCTGATCTCCATCGTGCAACTGCCGTCCGGCGCCACCCAGGAGCGTACCGTGGCGGTGCTATCGCAACTGGAACAGCACTTCCTGAAGCAGCCGGAGGTGGCCAAGGTGGTGGGGGTGGCGGGGTTCTCCTTCTTCGGCAAGGGCCAGGACGCCGCCATCGTCTTCGTGCGGCTGAAGGACTGGGACGAACGCACCCGTCCCGAAGACCACGCCCTGAAGGTGGTACAGCGCGCCAACATGGCGCTGTTCGGCATCAAGCAGGCGATGATCTTTGCCCTTAATCCGCCGCCGATCCCGGAACTGGCGGCGGTGGGTGGTTTCGACTTCCGGCTGCAGGACCGTTCCGGCCGCGGCCGCGAACAGTTGCTGGAAGCACGCAACATGGTGCTCGGCATGGCCAGCCAGGATCCGCGCCTGGCCGGGGTGAGACCGGAGGGCAAGGAGCCTGCGACACAGCTCCTGCTCGATATCGACCGCCTGAAGGCCAGCAGCCTCGGCATCGACATGTCGGAGCTGAACCAGACGCTGGCGGTCGCCCTTGGCTCGGCCTACGTCAACGACTTCATCCGTGATGGCCGCGTGCTGCGCGTGGTGATGCAGCTCGACGCCCACGCCCGCACCACCCCGGAAGGCCTGTTGAGCCTGCGCGTGCGGACGATGAAGGGCGACATGGTGCCGCTCGCGGAAATCGCCACGCCGCACTGGGTGGTGGGTTCGCCCAAGCTCGACCGCTACAACGGCGTCCCGGCGATGAAGATTGCCGGCGCCCCCTCCCCCGGCCACAGTACTGGCGAGGCCATGCAGGCCATGCAGGAGATCGCCGCCAAGCTGCCGCCCGGCATCGGCTTCGAATGGTCCGGCACGTCCTTCGAGGAGCGCTTGTCCGGCGCCCAGGCGCCGATGCTGTTCGCGCTCTCGCTGATTGTCGTGTTCATGTGCCTGGCCGCGCTCTATGAAAGCTGGACGGTGCCGCTGGCGGTGCTGCTGGTGGTGCCGCTGGGGGTGTTTGGCGCGGTGCTGGCGGTAACCCTGCGCGACCTGCCCAACGACGTCTACTTCAAGGTTGGCCTCATTGCCATCATCGGCCTGTCCGCCAAGAATGCCATCCTGATCGTGGAATTCGCGCGGCAACTGGAAGCCCAGGGCAAGAGCGCGCTGGACGCCGTCATGCAGGCCAGTCGCCTGCGCTTCCGCCCCATCGTCATGACCTCCATCGCCTTCATCTTCGGCGTCCTGCCACTGGCCGTCTCCAGCGGTGCCGGTGCCGCCAGCCGCCACGCCATCGGCACCGGCGTCATGGGCGGCATGATCGCTGCCACCGTACTCGCCGTGTTCATCGTGCCCCTGCTCTATCTCGGTGTGCGCCGGCTGTTCCCGGCCCCGATCCGCTACCACGGCGCCGCCGAACATGGAGACGACCATGAATAAGCTTCTACTCGCCCTCCTGATCGCCCACCTCGCCGGCTGCGCCGCCATGCCAACGCTGCGAAAGGCCGAGCCCGACCTGCCAAAGACGTGGCCTGCCCTCCCGGAGACTTCCCTTGCCGGCGCGGGCGAGGCAGCCGCCCGCCTGGATTCGTGGTGGCAGGCATTCAACGACCCCGCGCTCACCGCGCTGATCGACGAGGCGCTCGCCCACAACAGCGACATCCTGCTCGCCGCCGCCCGCATCGCGGAAGCCCGTTCCAGCCTCGGCCTGGCGGAAGCCGACCGCTCTCCCAGCGCCCAACTCGATGTCGGCGCCAAGCGCACCCGAGCCACGGAAAAGGGCAGCTTCCCGCCGCCCAGTCCGATCAACAGTAACTACCAGGTCAATGCCCAGGCCGCCTACGAAGTCGACCTATGGGGTCGTTACCGGCAGGCCAGCGCCGTCGCCCGTGCCGAACTGCTGGCCACGGAGTACGCCCGCGAGGTGGTGCGCACCAGTCTCGCCGGCAGCGTCGCCCAGGCCTATTTCCAGCTCACCGCCCTGGATGCCTCGCTGGCACTCGCGGAGCACACCCTGAACAACCGCCGCGAAGCGATCGACCTGATCCGCTTGCGTTTCAATGCCGGTCTTGACGCCGAGTTGCCGTTGCGCCAGGCGGAGGCGGAACTGGCCGCGATGGAAGCCACGCGCGCGGATCTGGAACGCCAGGCGCGACAACAGGAAACCGCGCTCGGCCTGTTGCTCGGCCGCTCGCCACGCGGCTTGCTCGCTGATCCACTGCCGCGCGACAAGGGGCTGGAGGCATTGACCCCGCCGCCCGCCATCCCGGCCGGCCTGCCTTCCGAGCTGCTCGCCCGCCGTCCCGACATCCTGCAGGCCGAGCAGCGGCTCGCCGGCGCCGAGGCGCAAGTCCTGAAGACCAAAGCCGCGATCTACCCGTCGCTGTCGCTCACCGCCAACCTCGGTTCGGAAAGCAAGTCGCTCTCCGACCTGTTCAGCGGCCCGGCCACCATCTGGGGCCTCGGCGCCAGCCTGGTGCAGACGCTCTACAACGCCGGTCGTACCGAAGCCGCGCTGAAAGGCGATGCCGCCCGCCAGGAGCAGGCATTGCTGGCCTACGAGCAAACCCTGCGTGTCGCCTTCAAGGAAGTGCTCGACGCCTTGGTCACCAGCCGTCAGGCAGGCGCGAGCGAAGCTGCCGAAAATCGGCGCGCCGAGGCGTTGGCGCGCGCCACCGAACTGGCCGGCCTCAGGTACCAGAATGGTGTCACGAATTACCTGGAAGTGCTCGATGCCCAGCGCAACCTGTATCAGGCGGAACAAAATCGAATCAACGCGCGCCGCGCCCGCCTGGCCGGGGTGGTCGACCTGTTCAAGTCGCTTGGCGGGGGGTGGAACGTGACCAGGCCCGCCACGGAATGACCTCGCCGCGGCGTCAGCCCGGTGGCTGACGCCGCCCTGGTCTCACGACTTGACCAGCCACGCCGCGTGATCGCGCAGACGTGCCTCCAGCCGGGAATGGGTCAAGGTGATGGCCTCCAGGCCCAATTCATTGGCAAACATGTACATCCCGCCCATGGGGCTGATCCAGGTCAATGTGAGCAGGCGATCCCCCCCCTCGCTCTTGAACATCACCTGATCGCCCAGTTTCAGCGTCGGCACGGCGACTGAGTGATCCATGGCGGGGAGGTTGGGAGCAATCAGATCATTCAGGCCGGGCATCCCCGGTCTGGATTCATCCTCACGCAGGTGAGTGATCGGCCCATCGTCGACTCGTTCGTATTGCAGTCCGTCCCGCGCAATCGCGGCATGCAGCATCGCCAGTCGTTCAAACAGGGCATCGCGCTTGGCCAGTTCGAACCCCAAGGCTGCACAGCCTTCATGAAGACGCCCCAGGAGGGTTGGCAATATTCGCAGCAGCATGCCGGTTTCTTCCCTGCCATGCTTCGGTGCCAGGCTCCAGAGCAGGGCATTCACCGTTTCCCAGCCGGCCTTCCAGTCGCCATGCTGGTTCCCTTTGGCCAGATAGATGCTGGCCAGCAGCCGCGTCCATTCCTGCGAGAGGAATTCGCGGATTTCTTCCGGGGCGCCGCTGCTGGTCAGCTGCAGGTTCATTTCGTCCTGGATCTTGCCTAGCACGTCGCGAATCGTTGAGGGTTTGGGGCGCATGGTCTCCATCGCTGACGAGTTTCAACCGTCCATATCGGCATTGGCAAGAATATCTTTAGACACAAGATCTTAGCGCGGACCACGGGGAAATTAGCGCTTTTCCCATGAAGCTAATCCTGTTACCCTGCCGCCTGTTTTTGCCGATCGGGACTCAGTCGAATGAACCGCATCTTCACCCGCAAGCACCTTTTCCTGACCCTGGCTTCATTGCCTTTCATGGGTGTAGTCGCCGCCTTCGGCATCGCCCCCGACACCCCCACCGAGAACATCCTTCGCGAAATGGTGGTGGAGAACGTTGAACTGCCTCAGGTTCAGGCCACGGACAGCGGTGCCTTCGACTTCTGGCGTGAAGAACGCATTGCCCGCGGCGACACCCTGCAAAGCCTGCTGTCCCGGCTGGGCATTGTGGGTGAGGAAGCCCGTCAGGCGATGGCCGCAGCGCACGGCAACAAGGCATTGGGTCGACTGGTCCCGGGCCGCAGCGTGCTGGCGCGCGTCACCTCGGGCGGCCAACTGATGCTGTTCCGCTACTTGGTCTCCGATGAAAACCTGGTCACGCTCACGCGAGTCAGCGATCGGTTCCAGGTGGGCGAACAACCCGCGGCGCTGGAATCACGCCAGATCATGCGTTCCGGCAAGATCGAAGGCTCCCTGTTCGGTGCCACCGACGCCGCCGATGTGCCCGACCGGATCGCCTCGGAAATGGCCGAAGCCCTGTCCGGCGACATCGACTTCCACAAGGACCTGCGTCGCGGTGACCACTTTTCCGTGGTCTACGAAGCCTTCTATCTCGATGGCCAACTGGTGAAGACCGGCCGACTGCTGGCCGCCGAGTTCATCAACCAGGACAAGCATTACCAGGCCATCTATTTCAAGGACGCACAGGGCCACGAAGGTTATTTCAACCAGGACGGTCAGAGCCTGAAGCGTGCCTTCCTGAAATCCCCGATGCCCTTCAGCCGGATTTCCTCCGGTTTCAGCGGTGCCCGTTTCCACCCGGTGCTGCAAAGATGGCGCGCCCACAAGGGCATCGACTATGCGGCCCCCACCGGTGCGCCGGTGCGCGCGGTGGCGGATGCCAAGGTCGAATTTCTCGGCCGCCAGGGTGGTTATGGCAACCTGATCGTGCTCAAGCACCAGGGCGCCTACAGCACCGCCTACGGTCATCTGTCCCGATATGGCAAGGGCCTGAGACGTGGTGCCAGCGTCAGCCAGGGCCAGGTCATCGGTTACGTCGGCTCCACCGGCCTGGCAACCGGACCACACCTGCATTACGAGTTCCGCATCAACAACGTGCAGAAGAACCCGCTGGCCCTGAAGCTGCCCACCTCCTACCCGCTGGATAGTCGCTCCCGGGCGCTGTTCGCGAGCAGGGCACAGCCGCTGATCGCCAACCTGCAATTGCTGCGCAATACCAACCTGGCCTCATTGGACTGAAGCCACCCCACCCAATGAAAAACGCCGGCGGTTGCCGTCGTTTTTCATTGGGTGGTCCAGTCTACGCCAGCCCGCTCCAGCCCAGTTGCTCCGCAATACGACGAAAATCCGCGGTAGGCTGCGCCTTCAGCGTAAGCATCATGGCGTTGACCGGGTGCTTCAGACGCATTTCCGTCGCCGCCAGCAGCAACCTACGGTTGTCGAACAACTCCTGGAACAGGCGATTGTGGCGCCCCTGGCCATGGGTGGCGTCACCGATGATGGGGTGGGAGATGTGCTTCAGGTGACGGCGCAACTGGTGCCAGCGCCCCGTCAGCGGTTGCAGTTCCAGAAGCGCGTAGCGGCTGCTCGGGTAGCGATCCACCCGGTAGGGTAATTCTGCTGTCGCCAAACGGCGGTAGCGGGTCACCGCCTCTTGGGCCTCGCCACCACGGACACCGGCGTGTTCGTCAGCCATGCGCGCCAGCGGGTGGTTGATCTCGCCCTGAGCCGCGGGATGGCCGCGCACCACGGCGAGATACGTCTTTTCCACCTCCGCCCGCTCGAACTGGCCACTGACCGTCTTTCCGACTTCCCGATCGAGAGCGAACAGCAGGATGCCGGAAGTCCCCTTGTCGAGGCGATGCAGGGGCCAGACCACGCGACCGATCTGGTCCCGGAGAATTTGCAGGGCAAAGCGGGTTTCATGGCGGTCGAGGCCGCTGCGATGGACCAGGAGGCCAGGGGGTTTGTGGACGGCGATCAGCCAGTCATCACGATAGAGTATGGGAAGGTGTTCGCTCAAACCGCGTTGCGCCACTCCGTGTCCTCGCCGTCGAACAGGCGGTTCGCTTCGATCGGACCCCAGCCGCCGGCGGCATAGGTGTGGATGAAGTCACGTTCCTGAGACCAATACTTGAGGATGGGATCAACCACGCGCCAAGCCCATTCCACCTCATCGAAGCGAATGAACAGGGTACGGTCGCCTTCGATCACATCCAGCAACAATGTCTCATAGGCATCCAGCGGATTTTCGTCGGCATTGCGGAAACTGGCGTTGAGCCTGACCACGCGGGTGGTCATGTCGAGGCCGGGCTGCTTGGCATGAATTTCCATGTGCATGCTTTCCTCCGGCTGGATGGACAGCACGATCCAGTTCGGCTCCAGGGTTTCCAGGGGCGTCTCGCGAAACAACTGCTGCGGTGGGTGGCGTAGCCTGAGTGCAATCATCGACATGGACTGCTTCAACCGCTTGCCGGTGCGCAGGTAGAACGGCACACCGCGCCAGCGCCAGTTGTCGATGTAGAACTTGGCGGCGGCATAGGTTTCGGTAATGGAATCCGATTCCACCCCCATTTCCTCCTGGTAGCCATGCACCTGCCTGTCCGCCGCAACGCCGGCCTTGTACTGGGCGCGAAAGGCGTGGGCATGCACGGAGCGGCGGGAGATCGGGCGGATGGAGCGCAGCACCTTCACCTTCTCGTCGCGCAGGGCGTCGGCCTCCAGCGCCGGAGGCGGTTCCATGGCGACCAGGGTGAGCAGTTGCATCAGGTGGTTCTGCAGCATGTCGCGCAGCGCTCCCGCCTTGTCGTAGTAATCGGCGCGTTTCTCGATACCCAGATCCTCGGCCACGGTGATCTGGACGTGGTCGATGTAATTGCGGTTCCAAAGCGGTTCGATCAGGGTGTTGGCGAAGCGGAACACCAGCAGGTTCTGCACCGTTTCCTTGCCCAGGTAATGGTCGATGCGGAAGACCTGGCTTTCGTCGAAATAGCGGTGCAGCAACTGGTTCAGCATCTGCGCCGACTCGATGTCGATGCCGAACGGCTTTTCCACCACGATGCGATGCAGGCCGCGCGGCTTGGCCAGGCCGACGCCATCGAGGTTCTTGATGACAGCCGAAAAGTCGTTCGGCTTGATCGCCAGATAGAACACGACATTGGAGCAAACACCCAGCTTGGGCTTCGCCAACACTTCCTTGAGGGCCTGGTAGGCCTGGGGATCGTTCAGTTCACCGAGGAGATAGTCGAATCGTTTGACGAAGCGCTCCAGACTGGCCCCCTCCGCCTTCACCTTCTCCACCAGCAACCGGGTCAAGTGCTCGCGCCAGACGGCGTCGTCCCATTCACGGCGGGCGAAGGCGACAAAGTTCAGTCCCTCGGGCAGTTTGCCGGCCACCTCTAAACGGTAAAGAGCGGGCAACAGCTTGTTCGACGCGAGATTGCCGGTGGCGCCGAAAATGACGAAATTACAAGGGGGAAGCGGGGTTTCCTGGTCGAACATGGCAGTCTCCGAGAGGGATCAGACCTGTAGCGCCGGCATTCTTGCCGGCGGGTTTTACAACATGCCGGCAAGAATGCCGGCGCTACAGATAGATCGACACGTCAGTTTTCGTTCTTCACCGCGTGACCGCCAAAGCCCTTGCGCATCATCGCCAGCATCTGGTTGGCAAAATCGCCCTTGCCCTGGCTGGCGAACCGGCTCATCAGGGCCAGCGTCATCACCGGCGTCGGCACACCGAGGTTGACGGATTCCAGCACGGTCCAGCGGCCCTCGCCGGAATCAGCCACCAGGGGGGCGATGCCCTCCAGCGTCTGATCGGTTTTCAGGAAGTCGGCGGAGAGGTCTAGCAGCCAGGAGCGGACCACGGAACTGTGTCGCCAGAGTTCGGCGACGGCAGCGATATCGAGGTCGAACTCGCTTTTCGCCCGCATCAGCGCGAAGCCCTCGGCCAGGGACTGCATCATGCCGTACTCGATGCCGTTGTGGAGCATCTTGGTGAAGTGACCGGCGCCGACCGGGCCGGCGTGCAGCCAGCCGGTGTCAGGGGTCGGCGCCAGGATTTTCAGGAAGGGGGCCAGCCGCGCGAGATCGTCGTCACTGCCGCCCGCCATCAGGCAATAGCCGTTTTCCAGACCCCAGATGCCGCCGGAAACACCCACATCGACGAAGCGCAGGCCGAGGCCATGCAGGTGCTCCGCGCGGCCTTGCGCATCGTGGTAATAGCCGTTGGCGCCATCCACCAGCAGATCGCCGGGCGCCAGCAGTGGCGCCAGTTCGCGGATCGCCGCCTCGGTGGCCTCGCCCGCCGGCAACATCAGCCAGACGATGCGTGGCGCCGTCAGGCCGGCGATCATGTCCTCGAGACCGCGGCAGGCGATTACATTGGCCTGCTCCGCCGCCAGCGACTCGGTGACCGTGAAGTTGCGGTTGCAGGCTCGCACCCGCGCGCCACCGCGCGCCAGGCGCCGCGCCATGTTGCCGCCCATGCGGCCCAATCCATACAGTCCGATTTCAAGCATGTTTCACTCCCGGCGCAAGAGGTTGTGCAGTTCGATACGCGGCCATCCTACGACGCCGGGACGCGTAGCGCGAACTCAAATCTTGAATAGATCAGCCAGTCGCTTCAATTCCCCCGACAGCTTGACCACGTCGTCCGCCACACCGGATGCCTGGCGGCTGGCGTGACTGCCATGTTCGGTCATCTGCGCCACCCGCTCGACGTTCTGGGCGATCTCGCGCGCCGCGATGCCCTGCTCCTTGAGCGCGTGGTCAATGTCGGCCACCGCCTGCATGACCCGGGTGGAAGCGGTCTGGATGTTGGAGATCGAATCGCCCGCCTGGTGTGCCAGTTCGACACCATCGGTCACCCGCTTGACGCTGGCCTCCATCTCTTCCACCGCGCGACGGGCGCCGCTTTGCACCTTATCGATCATGCCGGTGATCTGTTGCGTGGAATTGGCGGTGCGCTCCGCCAGCTTGCGCACCTCATCCGCCACCACGGCGAAGCCGCGACCCTGTTCACCGGCGCGTGCCGCCTCGATCGCGGCATTGAGGGCCAGCAGGTTGGTCTGGTCTGCGATTTCCTTGATGACGCCGACGATGGTGGAAATCTCGCCCGAATAGCCCTCGAGTTCCCGGATGGTCTTGGCCGAGCCCTGAACCGCCTCCGAGATGTGGCCGATCTCGTCGGCCGCGGTATGAATGACACGCCCCCCCTCGCGGGACAGGTCGCCCGACTCGCGCGAGACATCGTTGGCCTCGCGGGCATGCTCGCTCACCTGATCGATCGAAACCGAGAGTTCCTCGACCGCCGCCGCCATGCCGGAGGCCGCCTCGGACTGGTTCATCGCCGCCTCTGCGCTGATGCTGCTGGAAGACGTCAGGTCACGCGCCGAACTGTCCAGCTTGCGGGTACTTTGCTTGATCAGCGAGGCATTGCCGAGCAGGTTGTTGCGCATGATGACGAATTGCGCCAGCACTTCGCCGACCTCGTCATGCCCGGCCAGTGGCGCCGGACTGGTCAGATCGAAAGCTGCGATACCGCGCGCCGCCTGCACAGCCTGCCGAAGGGGTTGCGTGAAGGAACGCACCACGAAGAACGCGATCGCCGGCCAGAGCACCAGGGCCGAAGCAACGGCGATGCCAAGAATCATCTGGTATCGCTCAAACGTGTCTTGAAAGGCCGCGGCCTTGGCAGGTTCAACACAATTCAACAGACCGTTGGCCGTGTCGATCGCCACCCATCCCAGACCCGCGCAAAGCAGAATCACCAGGACGGAAGACAGGGTGGATATCCACAGCTTGGTGGACAGATTGAGATCCATGAATCGCCGCTTCAGTCGGCCAAGCGTGCTGGGCGCTGGCTTGCCCCCCTCGATCCGCTTCTCCGGGTTCTCGCGCAACGACTTGTAGCAGGCCTCGGCGGACTCGATCTCCTGGCGCGTCGGACGCGTTCGCACCGACATGTAACCGCCGTCGGGCGTGGGCGTCACCGTCGCCTTGACCCAGTAGTGGTCGCCGTTCTTGCGCCGGTTCTTGACCAGCCCGACCCAGGGATTGCCGGTCTTGATGGTGGCCCAGAGATCGCGAAAGGCCTCGGGCGGCATATCGGGATGACGGACGATGTTCTGTGGCTGCCCCATCAATTCCTCGGGGGTGAATCCCGATGCTTCCACGAAATCGTCATTGGCAAAGGTAATGTTCCCCTTCGCGTCCGTCCAGGAAATGATGACGGCACCATCCTGCAAAGGATATTCACGTTGGGTGACTGGCTGGTTGTTTCGCATAATCATCCTTTTAGTTTGCGGGCCCACGCAGAACGACTTCATGCTCGTACCGCTTTCCGGTAGGGTTAACGACGCAACGGGGCATTTCTTTAGCACCCTTTTCATTTAGATCAAGGATTTTTCATGCGCATTCTGTTTGCCACGTCCGAAGCCAGACCGTTGATCAAAACAGGTGGCCTCGCGGATGTATCCGGCGCCCTCCCCTCCGCCCTGCGTTCAATCGGTCTCGACTGCCGAATCCTGCTGCCGGGGTACCCGGCGGTCCTGGCAGGGAGCGGGGAAGCAAAGCCGGTCTGTACCCTGGGCGGTTTGCCTGGCGACACCGTCGCGACCCTGCTGGAGGCCGCCATGCCCGACAGCGGCGTCCCGCTCTACATCCTCGACGTGCCCGAGCTGTTCCAGCGCAAGGGCGGCCCTTACCAGGACGTGGCGGGCCACGATCACCCGGACAACGCCCTGCGTTTCGCCGTGTTCTCGAAAGCCGCCGCCATCCTGGCATCGCGCGAGTCTCCTTTGCACTGGCGCCCGGACGTCCTGCACTGCAACGACTGGCAAACCGGCCTGGCTCCCGCCTACCTGCGCTTGAGCGGGCAGGCCACACCCTGCATCATGACCGTGCACAACCTGGCCTACCAGGGCGTATTCCCCGCCACCGACATGGACCTGCTGATGCTCCCCCCGGAAAGTTTTTCCATCCACGGCGTCGAGTATTACGGCAGCCTGTCCTTTCTCAAGGCCGGCTTGTACTACGCTGACCGTCTGACCACGGTTTCGCCCAGCTATGCCGAGGAAATTCGCGAACCGGCATTGGGCATGGGCATGCAGGGCTTGCTCAATTCACGCCGCGCCGACCTGGTCGGCATCCTCAACGGCATCGACATTGGCGAATGGAACCCGGAGGCGGATCCCCACCTGCCGAACCCGTTTTCCTCGCGCGCGCTCGCGGGCAAGAAGCAGTGCAAGATCAAGCTGCAACAGGACTTGAACCTGGAGCCGGGAAAAGACACGCCGCTATTCGGTGTCATCGCGCGTCTGGCGCATCAGAAAGGCCTCGACCTGATCCTCGCGGTGGCGGATGGCATCCTGCACCGGGGTGGCCAGATCGCCCTTCTGGGTACCGGGGAAAAAACCCTGGAGGCGGCCTTTCGCGACCTCGGCGCCCTGCATCCCGGTCGTGTCGCGGCGGTGATCGGCTATGACGAGGGCCTCTCGCACCGGATCGAAGCCGGGTCCGACATCTTCCTGATGCCTTCCCGTTTCGAACCCTGCGGCCTCAACCAGCTCTACAGCCTGCGCTACGGCACGGTGCCCGTCGTCCATGCTACCGGTGGCCTCAAGGACACCGTGGAAGATGGCGTCACCGGCTTCGTCTTCGCGCAGCCCACCGCGCATGCATTGTGGCTGGCGGTGGATCGCGCCCTGCATGCCTACACCGATACGAAGGCCTGGCAACGCATGATGCGCGAGGCCATGAGTCGCGATTTCAGTTGGGAAAAAAGCGCGCGGGAATACGAAGCGCTGTACCGGGGCTTGCTGGAATAAGGCCTATTGCCCGACCAGCTTGAAGCGCTTGCGGCTGGGCAGCCGCCAGGTTTCGAAGTCGCGGCGGCCGAGGGCGACAGGTGGGGGAACGCGGTCAGTACCGCCCTGAATCCTGGTCATGCGCGGCTGTGTTTGGCACCAATCAAGCCGCGCGCGCGTCCCCTGTAGCTGCCCGTATCCGCTTCTGCGCTTTCAACACAAGCGACGAAACCCTCGCAACGGTGCTTTTGCAGGGCGTCGCCCCGGATTCAACCTGGAAACGGCAGACGACCGCTTCATCACCGTTGTGAGACCTCATGGATTCCGGTGTGAGTGCCTTCGATGACGCTCACCCTATGGGTGGGCCTGCTGCGTACCAGCCGGCGCGTTCAACTACCGTCCCTAGGATTAACGGTAACAAACCCGCTGGCCAGGCGAGCTCAGGCCTTCTCGCGCCGGATCATCGCGCCCAGCGCGGTGAGCTTGGCCTCGATGTGGTCGTAACCGCGATCCAGGTGGTAGATGCGCTCGATGTGTGTCTCCCCGTCCGCAACCAGGCCGGCGATGACCAGGCTGGCGGAAGCGCGCAGGTCGGTGGCCATGACGGTGGCGCCCTGCAACTTCTCCACCCCCGCCATCACCGCCGTGTTGCCGTCGATCTTGATGTCGGCACCGAGGCGCTGGAGTTCGACCGCGTGCATGAAGCGGTTCTCGAAGATGGTCTCGCGGATGATCGCAGTGCCTTCGGCCACGGCATTGATGGCCATGAACTGGGCCTGCATGTCGGTGGGAAAGGCGGGATAGGGTGCGGTGCGGATCGACACCGCCTTCAGGCGCGGTGGCGCGATGATGTGGATGGATTCATGGCTGGCGGTTTTCTCGCCGCTGATCTCGCAACCGGCATCGAGCAACTTGTCGACCACCGCGTCGAGGTAGCCGGTGGACGTGCCGGTGAGACGTACCTCGCCACCGGTGGCCGCCGCCGCGCACAGGAAAGTGCCGGTTTCGATGCGGTCCGGCATGATCCGGTGGCTGGCGGCATGCAGGCGCGCGACGCCGCGAATGCGGATGAGATCGGTGCCGGCGCCACTGATCTGGGCGCCCATGCTGATCAGGCATTGCGCCAGATCCACCACTTCCGGCTCGCGCGCGGCGTTTTCAATGACTGTTTCGCCCTCGGCCAGGCAGGCGGCCATCATCAGGTTTTCCGTGCCAGTGACGGTGACCATGTCGGTGAACAGGCGGGTGCCCTTGAGCTTGCCGCCGGCAGCGGTGATCTTCGCGACCACGTAGCCGTGGTCGACGCCGACCTCGGCACCCATCGCCAGGAGTCCCTTGATATGTTGATCCACCGGCCGCGCACCGATGGCGCAGCCTCCCGGCAGAGAAACCCTCGCCTCGCCGCAGCGCGCCAGCAGTGGCCCCAGGACCAGGATCGAGGCGCGCATGGTCTTCACAAGGTCATAGGGCGCCAGCGGATTGTCGAGGCCGGCGGCGTCGAGGGTGACACGGTCTCCCTCGCGTTCGATCCTGACCCCCATCTGCGCGAGCAGCTTCAGCATGGTGCCGATGTCGTTCAGCCTCGGCACGTTGGCAAGCGTCAGCGGTTCGGCCGAGAGCAGGCAGGCACAGAGGATGGGCAGGGCGGCGTTCTTGGCGCCGGAGATGGCCACCTCGCCGGAAAGGCGGGCGCCACCGGTGATGACAAGCTTATCCATGACGGTTCTGCCCTTGTGCGCCTCGGGCTATCCACTCTTCCGGGGTGAAGGTCTGCATCGACAGGGCGTGGATTTCCGAATGCATCCGCTCACCCAGCACGCCATAGACCAGTTGATGACGCGCCACCGGCAACTTGCCGGCAAAGGACGGGCTGACGATGACGGCCTCGAAGTGCTGGCCGTCGCCGGCGACCTGGATATGCTCGCAAGCCAGGCCGGCTTGAATCCAGTCCTGAATGTTCTGTGGGGTAACCATGTGTATATCCTTTCAAGTCGTTCGTCGGGCCACACCAAGAACAACCTGGCCCCCTCGGGGGGCGGCTCGGGCGCGTGTACCGGGCCGGGGGCACTGCGAATCAATCAATGGCGAAGTTTATAGCCCGACCGCAGCATCGCCAAAGTCAGGAGTGAAAGCAGCACGACGAAGGGCGTGACCACCGCCAGTCCCAACCAGGGATCGACATCACCCTGGCCGAAGAAACCGTAGCGGAAACCGTCGATCATGTAGAAAACCGGATTGAAGTGCGAAACGCCCTGCCAGAACGGCGACAGGGAATGCACGGAGTAGAACACGCCGGAAAGGAAGGTGAGCGGCATGATGACGAAGTTCTGCACGGCGGCGAGATTGTCGTACTGGCTCGCCCAGATACCGGCCATGATGCCGATGCAGGCGAACACAGCGCCAGAGGCCAGACCGAAGGCCAGGATCCAGAGCGGATGGCGCATTTCCATGTCGGTGAAAAACAGGCCGACCAGCAGCACCCCCAGCCCCACCGTGAAGCCGCGCACCAGCGCCGCCAGCAGATAGGCCAGGAAGAATTCCAGGTAGGACAAGGGCGACAACAGCACGAACACGATGTTGCCACTGATCTTGGACTGGATCAGCGATGAGGAACTGTTGGCGAACGCATTCTGCAGGATCGACATCATGATCAGGCCGGGCATCAGGAACGCCGTGTAGTGGACACCGGGATAGATCTGGACATGGTCTTCCAGCACGTGCGAGAAGATCAGCAGGTAGAGTAGCGCGGTCAGCACCGGCGCGCCCACAGTCTGGACCAGCACCTTCCAGAAGCGCAGGATCTCCTTGTAGAGCAGGGTGCGGAAACCGCTCACGACACCACCGTCCGGGCCATCGCAAGGGAAGCGGTGGCCCCTGCAAAGAGATGAGTCGTGGGCGTCATCTGCTGCGAGGGAATATCAACGCGGGGGAGTACATCAAGCGACCACCGTGCCATCGTGCATGATTTTCAGGAACACTTCTTCCAGATCGGCCTGGGTCAGGCTCATGTCACGAATGCCGATGCCCGCCGCGCGGAGAGCTGCAAGAATGGCCTCCAGCTCCGCGTAGTCCGGCAGATCAAGCACGAAGCGCGCCCCTTCCCTGCCAACAAGGCGGGCATGCAGGAAGTCCGGCAACCCCGGGACATCGAGTTCCAGCAGCAGGCGCCGCTCGGCCCCCGCGCGCAGCAAGTTCTCGGTGCGGTCCAGCGCGACGACGCGGCCCTCCTTGAGCATGGCCACCCGTTGGCAAAGCGCTTCGGCCTCCTCCAGGTAATGGGTGGTCAGGACGATGGTATGGCCCTCGCGATTGAAACGGCGGATGAAGGCCCAGAGGGATTGCCGCAGTTCCACATCGACGCCGGCGGTAGGCTCGTCCAGCACGATCACCGGGGGTTTGTGCACCAGCGCCTGCGCCACCAGCAACCGCCGCTTCATGCCTCCGGAGAGGAGGCGGGAATAGGTATCCGCCTTGTCGGAGAGACCCAGGTTGGCGAGCAATTCATCGATCCAGGCATCGTTGCGGCGCAATCCGAAATAGCCGGACTGGAGCCTCAGGGTCTCGCGCACGGTGAAGAAAGGGTCGTAGACCAGCTCCTGCGGCACCACGCCGAGGGCTCGGCGCGCCTCGCGATACTGGCGGCGCACGTCGAAGCCCATGACCTCGACATTGCCGGCGCTGGCGCGGGCAAGCCCGGCCAGGATACTGATCAACGTGGTCTTGCCGGCACCATTCGGCCCGAGGAGTGCAAAGAACTCACCCTGGGCGATGTCGAGATCGATACCACGCAGGGCATGCACACGTGAAAAGTGTTTTTCCACGCCGCGCAGGCGAACGGCGGATGTCATTCAGGGGAAACTAGATTTGTTCGGTCACGCCGTAGAGCTCGGCCAGACTGGCGAGGCTTTCCGGGGTATGGCGAAATTCGATGCGAACTCCGGACGACTGCGCGCGACGTCGCAGCGACAGCATCAGGCTCAGTGCGGAAGAGTCGAGATTGCCGAGTCCTTCCAGGTCGAAAACCGTCACCCCCTCTTGCAGCGCGGCTTCACCCTGCTCCAGCCATTGTCTGGCATTGGCCAGAATCAGATCGCCGTCGAGCAGGGCAACACCGTCTTCCACACGCAGCATGTGAACCTCAGGGGCGGCTGTTGCGGCGGGCAAGCGCGGCGATCAGACCGTCGATACCGCCCTTGCGAACCTCGGAATTGAACGAATTGCGATAGACCGTGACCAGGCTGACATTGTCGACCACCACGTCAAACACTTTCCAGCCGTTCTCGCTGGATTTGTCAAGGCGATAATCGATGGGGATGGGGGGGGCGCCTGGTTTGCTCACCTCCGTGCTGACCGTGACTTCGCTATCGCCGGGAGACGCCCGGAATGGCTTGAACTCGATCTTGTAGTCGGCGACGCTGGTCAGCGAGGAAGCATAGGTGCGCACGAGCATGGCGCGAAACTGGTCGGTCAGGCTGTCCTGCTGTGCCGGTGTGGCGCGTGGCCAGTGTTTTCCAACCGCGAGCTGGGTCATGTGCTTGAAGTCGAACAACGGCAGGATCTTCTGTTCCACCAGCGCATTGACCTTGGCGGCATTGCCGCTGGCGATATCCTTGTCCTGGCGAACGATGTGCAGGACATCATTAGTGACGTTACGGGCCAACACATCCGGACCGACCTCCGCCGCATGCGCGGGAAAGCCGAGTCCAACTATGGCCAACAACGAAACAAAGCATTTCAACATCGAATTCATGGTCTTTTCCGAATGATCCAATCGTTTTTACTGTGCGGGGCCGGCCACAAACGGTCAAGCGTATGTGCACACCATCAATACAAGCGGCCTCGCACGGAGAGGATATGCAACATCACGCCGATTATTCCAGCTTGCCGGCGGCGGGCGCACTCCCTTCCCCTTCCGATTTGCTGTAGAGGAACTGGCCGATCAGGTTTTCCAGGACCACGGCGCCCTGGGTCAGTTTCAGCGCATCGCCATCCACCAGCATCTTCTCATCACCGCCAGCCTCCAGCGCCACATACTGTTCGCCCAACAAACCGGAAGTCATGATCGCGGCACTGGTGTCCTTGGGAAATTTGTAACGGCTGTCGATGCTCATCGCTACCGTGGCTTCGTAGAGTGTGGCATCGAAACTGATCTCGGACACCCGTCCCACCACCACGCCCGCGCTCTTGACCGGCGCACGCGTCTTGAGGCCGCCAATGTTGTCGAACGAAGCCTTCACCTTATAGACGGCGGCGCTGTCGTAGCTCCCCATGTTCCCGACCCGCAAGGCCAGGAAGAGGACGGCGACGATACCGGCCACCACGAAAATACCGACCCAGAGGTCTAGAGTTGCGCGCTGCATGGATCAGACTCCACGGAACATGAATGCGGTCAGAATGAAATCCAGGCCCAGAATGGCCAGGGAAGAAGTCACCACGGTACGGGTGGTGGCGCGGGACACGCCCTCCGCTGTCGGCGGCGCGTCATAGCCCTCGAACAGGGCGATGGCGGTCACCGCGATGCCGAATACCACGCTCTTGATGACGCCGTTGAGAATGTCTTCCCGGAAATCCACCGCAGCCTGCATCTGCGACCAGAATGAACCTTCGTCGACCCCGATCAGCACCACGCCGACCAGGTAGCCGCCCAGAACCCCCATTGCCGAAAACAGCGCCGCCAGCAGCGGCATGGAAATCACCGCGCCCCAGAAACGCGGTGCCACCACGCGGGCGATCGGATCCACCGCCATCATTTCCATCGCCGCCAATTGCTCGGTGGCCTTCATCAGGCCGATCTCGGCGGTGATTGCGGAACCGGCGCGACTGGCAAACAGCAAGGCGGCGACCACCGGCCCCAGTTCGCGCACCAGTGAAAGCGAGACCAGCACACCCAGCGCTTCTTCGGAACCATACGTCTGCAGCGTTTCGTAGCCTTGCAGGCCCAGCACCATACCGACGAACAGACCGGACACCAGAATGATGATCAGGGACAGCACGCCGGAACTGTAGATTTCGCGGATCACCAGATGGAAGCGACGGAAGCTCTGTCCCGACTGCCACAAGGTCATCAGGAAGAAACGGGTCGCCACGCCCATGCGCCAGATCCCGTCGATCACATGGCCACCTATGCCGCGCAGGCTATCGAGCAGGTTCTTCATGCGGCCAGTTCCAGTTCATCGACATAGGGCGGTGCCGGGTAATGAAAGGGCACCGGACCGTCTTCCTCGCCATGCACGAACTGGTGCACGAACGGCTCATCCGAGGCACGCAGTTCATCCGGCGTGCCTTGCGCCGCGATCACACCCTCGGAAACGAAATAGACGTAATCCACCATGCGCAGGGACTCCTGGATGTCATGGGTCACCACGATGGAAGTCACACCCAGGGTGTCGGTCAGGCGCCGGATCAGGTTACCGGTGACACCCAGTGAAATCGGGTCCAGTCCGGCGAACGGCTCGTCATACAGGATCAGACAGGGCTCCAGAGCAATGGCGCGCGCCAGCGCCACTCGCCGCGCCATGCCACCGGATAGCTCGGAGGGCATCAGATCCGCCGCACCACGCAGTCCCACCGCGTTCAATTTCATCAGGACCAGATCGCGGATCATCTCCTCCGGCAGATCGCTGTGCTCCCGCAAGGGAAAGGCGACGTTGTCGAACACGGAGATGTCGGTGAACAGGGCACCGAACTGAAACAGCATGCCCATGCGCCGGCGCAAAGCATAAAGCCCGTCGCGATCCAGGCTGCCCATCTCGACGCCATTGACCTTGAGGAGGCCGCTGGTGGGCCGCAGCGCCCCACCGATCAGGCGCAACAGCGTCGTCTTGCCGCCACCGGAAATGCCCATGATGGCAATGACCTGGCCACGCCTGGCGGTCAGGTTGATGCCCTTGAGTACCGGTCGATCGCGGTAGGCGAAGGAGAGGTCGCGGATCTCGATGAGGTTGTCGGACACGGGAAAGGGCTGTGCTGATGGGCTATGGTGCGGGCATTCTATGGCCAGAGCGGCCGGGGTCAAAGTCCCATCAGATCCAGGAGGGTCCGCACCCGTTCGACCTGTCCCAGGTCGGCATCGGCGCTGATCAGGTAGTGAGGCGTGTCATCGGCCACTTCCGCTAGTCGCCGCGCCAGCTGCTTCATGGTCGTATGGCGATCGAACCAGAGTACGCGTGCATCGTCTTTGCGCAGCCCCACTGCCCTATCGGCCAGGACGCCTGGCAGTTCGCCATCGGACGCGTTTTCCAGCAAGAACAAGAAGTGCTCATGCGTATCCGCGCCCCAGGCTTCGTGGTTTGCTGCGCCTGCTTCACGCCAGGTCGATTCATCCAGGAATACGCATTCGAACTGGGTGTTGTAGTAAGTGAGGCGCCATTCCTCCGGCATATCCGAGGGATAAAATGCTTCACCCCACTCCGGCGGGTTCCAGCCTGCGGCTCCAAGTAGGAATCGAGATGACATGGGCTAGATTATAGGGAGCCCGATCTGTCGCGGAAACACAACAGGTCGGGTTTGTGGATAAAGTGTTCTGATGCGGGGTTAGAGTACATCAGGATATGTTGATATTCTCTCACTCGCTGAATCGTACGTGATAGAAGTCATAGTATTCCCACTAACTGAAGGAGTTCGAAATGAAAGTCAAATCTCTCGTTGCCGCACTGCTGGTTTGCGCCGCCCCCGCCGCCTTTGCCGATGCCCCCGCCAAGCAAGTTCCGCAGACCCCGGAACAGTGGCTGGCCCGCATGACCGACATGACGCAAAACATGTCCGCCTACAAGGATCCTAAAGTTTTCGTGCCCTGGCTGAACGCCGTGACCGAGCCGGGCTTCTACACCACCATGGGCAACAACATGATGGAGCCGGGCAACTGGCTGAACATGATGAACTCCATGACCCAGCCTGGTGCCTACACCAACGTGGCCGCATTCGCTGACCCCAACGTCTACATGAAGTGGCTGGCTGCGACCATGGACCCCAACTTCTACACGGCCGTCCTGACCCAGCTTTCCGATCCGGGCAAGCTGATGCGCTGGGCCATGTCCCCGATGGATCCCAAGGTCCTGCAAATGGTCATGAACTCGGTCAACCCCAATATGTACATGAAGTGGATGATGTCCCCCCTGGACCCCCGCGCCCTTCAGCTGATGATGGCCCCGATCAACCCCAACCTGTACATGGGCTGGGCGGGCGCATCCCTGAACCCGGCTTCCTACGGTGACATGTGGAAGGGCTTCATGGCCCCCGGCGCCGCCGCCGCGCTGCCGACCCTCCCCAACTTCACCGTCCCGACCTGGACCGCTCCGGCCGCTCCCGCCGCTGCCGCTCCCGCCGGGGCTGCGCCGACCTTCAACTTCTTCGACCCGAACGCCTGGACCCAGATGCTGCAGGTTCCGGCCGCCGGCCAGCCCTACGCCTTCCCGTTCCCCGTCCCGACCGCCCCGGCTGCTCCCGCAGCCGCTCCGGCCAAGGCCAAGTAATACGGGTTTGTGTCAGGAAAACGGCTGCTTCGGCAGCCGTTTTTTTTGCATCGCGCAACACGCAAAGTGACAAGCACATCGGTTCCAGGATCACATATATTGAAAAGACCCCTACCCTGGAGCATCAACCATGAACGCGTTAAGCACCCTGTTGTTGCTGGTGACGCTGGTCGCGCCCGCCCTATCGCTGGCGGATTCCACGGCGGCCACATCGAGCGCATCAGCCCTGTCATCCCCTTCGCCGGAAGGGCTTCTGACCTGTCCGGCCTCCTCTGAACGAGACTTCGTCACCGCCCAGGTCAGCCAAAGCGATTGCTGCAAGGGCCACAAGGGCGTCTGCGGCTGCCGCGCCGGCAAGATCGTCTGCTGCGACAACACGACCAGCACGAACTGCACCTGCCACGGCGACCAGGGCCTCGCCAACTAAGCACCCCCTCACTTTTCCGGTGCCACCCAGATGCCAGACCAATCCTGGGGCGGCGGGCTGTTCCGGAATTGCGCTATCCGTTCCAGGAACATGTTGCTGGGCGGGTCGCCCGGAATCTGATCCAGACACAGCCGGAAGGCGGCTGCCGCTGCCTCCCAATCCTGTACTCGGTACCGGGCCAACCCTGTCCCGAAAGCAGCCAGCGCGGATTCCCAATGTGGCGGGAGAGCAGACCGGTCACCCAGGAGTTCATAGATACGGATCGACTCGTGTTTGCCGGCCACGCAGAGCAGGTCGATCTCGCGGAATGCCAGCGCATCGCCCGCCAGCCGCCGGGTTTCCTCGCTCACCAGAATGCGGGTGCCATAGAACTTGTTGGCCTGCTCCAGACGTGATGCCAGGTTCACCGTGTCGCCGATCACGGTATAGCCGCGCGCGGTATCGGAACCGATGTTGCCCACCGTCACCTCGCCACTGGCGATACCCATGCGCACCTGCACATCGGGCAGGCCATAGCGTACGCCGATCAGGTTGGCCAGATCGGCGCGAAAAGCCTCCATTTTCGCCATCTGCTCCAGTGCCGCCCGGCAGGACAGTTCCGCGTGCGCGGATTCCTCGCTGAAAGGTGGACCCCAGAAGGCCATCACCGAATCACCGATGTATTTATCGATAATGCCCTGGCGGGCGCGAATGACTTCCGACATGAGCGCGAAATAGCGGTTCAGGAAGCGCACTGCCGTATCCGGCGTCAGCCCCTCGCACATTGCGGTGAAGCCGGCGAGATCGGAGAAAAACACGCTCATCACCTGACGCTGGCCGCCCTCGGCGGGCAGGCGGTTGTCGAGCAGGCCGCGAACGATGCGCGGGTCGACATACTGGCCAAAGGTTTCCTTGATCCGCTCCTTCTCGCGCAGGCCCAGCACCATGTGGTTGAAGGAATCCGCCAATGTCGCCAGTTCGTCGCGCGTGCGCACCAGGATTTCCACGCCCAGATCACCGTTTTCCACCGCCTGGGTGCCCCCCAGCAGGCGACGGATCGGCTCGACCAGGGAACGCGTCACCAAGGCCGCGAAGATCAGTCCGAGCAGGCTGGCGATGCCGGTGATGATCCAGTTCAGGCGCACCGCACGCGCTTCCTCGGCCTTGGCCTGGAGGGCGGTGTCCTGGGTCAGCTTGTTGAGCAGGTCGATGACTTTCTGGACCTCGCCATCCAACGCATCCTTGTCCCGCAGCAGGGTCTCGCGCACCAGCGTGGTCGAGCGCGGGTTACCTTCCGCCGACTCGATCTGGAACAGTCGAAAGGTGCGGTGGAAGTTCTGCCGCGCGCCCTGGATGGTGGGCAATTGCCGTCCCAGCACCGCCAGGGTGGCGCGATCGAGTTCGATGTCGCTTGCCGCCTCGGCCTCTTTCAACAGATTCAGCGAAGAATCGACGATCTGGTCGGCATTGATGCCGCGCGCGTCGAAATTCCGGTTCTCCTGTTCCAGCATCGCCGGGTCCGGTGTGGCGGCGACCATCCCCGCCATCACTCTTTCCATGTGCACCATCTGCTGCCGCACCAGGATTTCCACGCTCGCCACCTGCTGTTGCAGGGGCAGGTAGTAATCCGAAAGTGCGCGAACCTGGTTGTTCAGCAAACGCAGGTTGAACACCGAAAGCCAGGTCACCAGCACCATCAACAGCAACAGGGCGAGGGTGATGCTGAATATTTTCAGGCTGATCGGGCGGCGCATGACGGGCTCCAGACGCAAATCACCCTGTCATCGTAGGCCATCCACCCCGTCGTGCGATGGACAGGCGGCGTCATGGACGTTTCAGGGATAATCCCGCGCCATGATCCGACTGCAGAAACTCACCCTCATCCGCGGCACCAAGCCTTTGCTGGACAGTGCCGACCTCACCCTCAACCCCGGCGAAAAAGTCGGCCTCATCGGTGCCAATGGTTCCGGCAAGTCCAGTCTGTTCGCGCTGCTGCGCGGCGAACTGCATCCCGACGCCGGCGATGTCGACTTCCCCACCGCCTGGCGCATTGCCCATGTGGCGCAGGAAACCCCGGCGCTCGATCGCGATGCGCTCGACTACGCCATCGACGGCGATACCACCCTGCGTCGCCTGGAAGCGCGACTGGCCGAGGCCGAAGCCGTCCATGACGGCCACCGCATCGGCGAACTGCACACCGCCCTGGCCGACGCCGACGCCTACACCGTGCGTTCGCGCGGAGAAACCCTGCTCACCGGCCTCGGCTTCAGTCACGCGCAGATGCGGCAACCGGTCGCCAGCTTCTCCGGCGGCTGGCGCATGCGCCTGAACCTGGCGCAGGCGCTGATGTGTCCTTCCGACCTGTTGCTGCTCGACGAACCCACCAACCACCTCGATCTCGACGCCATCCTCTGGCTGGAAGACTGGCTGAAACGCTATGCCGGCACCCTGATCATCATTTCCCACGATCGCGACTTCCTCGACGGCGTGGTCAATGTCATCGCCCATCTCGATGGCCAGAAGCTCAAGCGCTACGGCGGTAACTACTCCACCTTCGAAAAACAGCGGGCCATCGACCTCGCCCTCGGCCAGGCCACGTTTGAAAAGCAGTCACGCGAACGCGCCCACCTGCAATCCTTCATCGATCGCTTCAAGGCGAAGGCGAGCAAGGCCAAGCAGGCGCAATCACGGATGAAGATGCTGGCCAAGATGGAAGAACTCGCGCCCATCCACGCCGCCGCCTCATTCAGCTTCGAATTCCGCGAGCCGGAGCGGGCCCCCAACCCGCTGCTGGTGCTGGAAGAAGTGGTGGCGGGTTATCACATCGAGGGCGAGGCGGACAAGATCATCCTTTCCAACATCGACCTCACCCTCCAGGCCGGCCAGCGCATCGGCCTGCTCGGCGTCAACGGCGCCGGCAAATCGACCCTGATCAAGACCCTGGTCGGCGACCTGGCGCCGCTCGCCGGCACGGCCAGCCAGGGCAAGGGCCTGTCCATCGGCTATTTCGCCCAGCATCAGGTGGAGATGCTGCGCCACGACCAGACGCCCTTGTGGCACCTGGCCAAGATCGCCCCGACGGTGCGGGAACAGGAATTGCGGAACTTCCTCGGCGGTTTCAACTTCGCCGGCGAGATGGCCACGGCCTGCATCGCCCCCTTTTCCGGCGGTGAAAAGGCGCGGCTGGCGCTGGCGCTGATCGTCTGGCAGCGGCCCAACCTGTTGTTGCTCGACGAGCCCACCAACCACCTCGACCTGGAAACCCGCGAAGCGCTCACCGTCGCCCTGGCTCAGTTCGAGGGCACCCTGGTGCTGGTCTCGCACGACCGCCACCTGCTGCGCGCCACCACCGAGGAGTTTTTGATCGTCGCCGACGGCGGCCTGAAAGCCTTTGATGGCGATCTCGACGACTACCGCGACTGGCTGTTCAAGACCAAGCTGGGCAAACCCACCGCCACGACTGAGCAGGGCGAAACCCAGGCCATGGCGGCCCCCGACCGCAAGGAACAGAAGCGCCTGGAAGCCGAAGCCCGGCAGCGCCTGTCCACACAAAAGAAGCCCATCGAGACCCGGATCAAGCGCCTGGAAGAGCAGATGGCGCGGCGCAACACGCGCCGCGCGGAACTGGAATCCCTGCTTGCGGACCCGGCGATGTATGCGGAAAGCCGCAAGGAAGAGCTCAAGGCCCACCTGTTCGAGCAGGCCACCCTGGTCAAGGAACTGGAACAACTCGAAGGCGAATGGCTGGAGCAGCAGGCAGCGCTGGAAGCGATCGGTGCCCCCCAGTAGCGCCGACGTCTCGCCGGCCCACGTTCGCCTGCGCAGAGAAGCCGGCGCCAGCAGCGCGTTAAGGGCAGCCACATGATCGAGCTCGGCATTGCTGTTTCCCTGGCCGCGCTGGCCGGCCTGAACCGCCTCATCCGGCGCGGCCTGCGCGCGCCTCGCATCGCCGAAACGGCGAGCCTCGCGCAACTCGGCCTGATCGGGCGCGAAGTACGGCTACCGACACGGCGCGGCCGCCGCCTGTTGGCCTGGCTGCTGCCCGGCGAGGCGAACCGACCCGCGCCCGCCGTGGTCGTCTTGCACGGCTGGGGCGCCAACATGGAAATGATGCTGCCGCTGGCGCGCCCCTTGTGGGCGGATGGCCTGACCGTCCTGCTGGTCGACGCCCGCTGTCATGGCGGCAGTGACGACGACAGCTTTTCCTCCCTGCCGCGCTTCGCCGAGGATCTCGACGCCGCGATCGACTGGCTCAAGACCCAGCCCGAGACGCTCCCGGACAGGATCGCGGTCGTCGGCCACTCCGTCGGCGCCGCCGCCGCCCTGCTCGCGGCTTCCCGCCGCGACGACCTCGCCGCGGTCATCAGCCTGGCTGCGTTCGCTCACCCCGCCACCATGATGCGGCGCTGGCTCGCCGCCAAGGGCATCCCGTATGTCCCTCTTGGCTGGTACACGCTGCGCTATGTCCAGTGGGTGATCGGCCATCGCTTCGACGCCATCGCGCCGGTGAACACGATCACCCGTGTCAACTGCCCGGTACTGCTGGTGCATGGCGACGAGGATGCCACGGTTCCGGTCGAGGAGGCTCATGCCATCCGGCAGCGAAGCGACCGCGCGCGGCTACGCGTATTTCCGGGTGAACACGACGCCAGTGAAACACTCGAGCAACACAGCGGCGAACTCAGCGCCTTTCTGCGCGAGGCGTTCGGCCAAACCGGAACCAGCCCGCCATGCCCCTGATCCGCAGCCTGCTTGCTGCAATGCCGGCCCCTGTCGCCCGGGACGGCTCGCTACTCCGCCAACGGGCGCACCCCGCCCATCGTCACGAAGATACGGAGATCCTTGAGTTGGCAAATGGCGGGGAGATGCTTGCATGACCGCCAGGGTTGTTGCCGACCTTGGCGCGGGGCGATAATCGCGACCGCCGCACGCCCAGCCCATATGGAAAACTACCTGCTCATCCTCATCGCCACGGTGTTCGTGAACAACATCGTGATGTCCAAGATATTGGGCCTGTGCCCATTCATGGGCGTTTCGCGCAAACTGGAAACGGCGATCGGCATGGGCGCGGCCACCACCTTCGTGCTGACCCTGGCCTCCGGCGCCAGCTATCTGATCGACACCTATCTGCTCGGCGAGACGCTGTCCTATCTGCGCACACTCTCGTTCATCGTGGTCATCGCCGGCATCGTCGGGTTCACCGAGATGTTCATCAAGAAGACCTCGCCGGTGCTGTTCCGCGTGCTCGGCATCTACCTTCCCTTGATCACGACCAATTGCGCGGTGCTGGGCATTCCGCTGCTGAACGTACAGGAACACCACAACTTCATGGAATCGCTGTTCTTCGGCCTGGGCGGCGCCCTCGGCTTCACCCTCGTCCTGATCCTGTTCGCCGCCATGCGCGAGCGACTGGACGCCGCCGAGGTGCCGAAGCCGTTCAAGGGCACGTCCATCGCCATGATCACCGCCGGCCTGATGAGCCTGGCCTTCATGGGTTTCGCGGGGTTGATCAAATGACCCTGTGTTACGGGCTGCAACGCAGGGTCATCCCGGAAAAAACCGGGATCCAGCACCGATTTCCGGATGCCGGCCCAGGCCGGTTCGACGCCTGATGCTGTCGGCCATCCTGGTCATGGCGGGCATCGGCCTGGTGCTCGGCGGCGTGCTGGGCTGGGCGGCGATCAAGTACCGCGTCGAAGACGACCCGCTGGTGGAAAAGATCGACGCGGTACTGCCGCAGACCCAATGCGGCCAGTGCGGCTTCCCCGGCTGCAAGCCCTATGCCGAGGCCATCGCCAAGGGCGAGGCGGACATCAACAAGTGTCCGCCCGGTGGCGAGGAAGGCGTCAAACATCTGGCGGAACTGCTCGGCGTCGAACCGAAGCCGCTGGGCGAAGGACTGGAGCCGAAGCCGAAGGCGGTGGCGGTGATCGAAGACAACACCTGTATCGGCTGCACCCTGTGCATCCAGGCCTGCCCGGTGGACGCCATCGTCGGTGCCGCCAAGCAGTTGCATGTCATCGTCGCCGACCAGTGCACCGGCTGCGAACTGTGCCTGCCCCCCTGCCCGGTCGATTGCATCCATATGGAAGTGATCAAGGAAGACGTGGCCACCTGGAAGTGGCGTTATCCCATCCACATGATCAAGCGCGTGGAATGACCCGCAAACTCTTCACTTTCAATGGTGGCGTCCATCCCGAAGGGCACAAGGCCTACTCCAACGCCACGCCCATCACCCCCCTGCCCTTGCTGCCGCGCTACGTGGTGCCGCTGCGCCAGCATATCGGCACACCGGCGCGGTCGCTGGTCCAGGCCGGCGATGCGGTGCTGCGCGGGCAGATGATCGGCGCTGCCGAGGGCTACGTCTCCACCGCCGTCCACGCCCCCACCTCAGGCCGCGTGCTGGCGGTGGAACCGCATGAGGTGCCGCATCCCTCCGGCCTGGCTGACCTGTGCGTGGTGATCGAGTCAGACGGGCTCGACCAGTCCGTCGAATTCCAGCCACTGGACTGGCGCGCACTCGACCCCTCCGCGCTGCGCAACCGCATCCGCGACCTGGGGCTGGCCGGCCTTGGCGGCGCCGTGTTCCCCAGTTTCATCAAGCTGAATCCGGAAGGGGGCGGCATCGACACCCTGATTCTCAACGGCGCCGAGTGCGAACCCTGGATCACCTGCGACGACCGCCTGATGCGCGAGCGCGCGGCGGAAATCATGGAGGGCGTGGCGGTGATGCGGCACATGCTCGGTGCCCGTGAAGTGCTCATCGGCATCGAAGACAACAAGCCGGAGGCCCTCGCCGCCATGCGTGCCGTCGCCACCGCCGAGGTCGAAGTGATCGCCGTGCCCACACTCTACCCCACCGGCGGCGGCAAACAACTGACCTACATCCTGACCGGCAAGGAAACCCCCACCGGCGGCCGCTCCACCGATGTCGGCGTCCAGGTATTCAACGTCGGTACCGCCCATGCCCTGTTTCGCGCCATCGCCCTGGGCGAACCGATGCTCTCCAGGGTGGTGACCGTCACCGGCCACGTCGCCCGCCCCGGCAATTACGAAGCGCGCCTGGGCACCCCGGTGGACGCCCTGCTGCGCGCGGCGGGGGGGGCCCTGCCTGGCGCCAGCGGCCAGTTGATCGGCGGCCCGATGATGGGCTTCGATCTGGAAGACCACGCGGCACCGCTGACCAAGGCGGTGAACTGCGTCATCGTCAAGCATCCCGACCTGTTCCCGCCCACGCCCGTCGCGCTCCCCTGCATCCGCTGCGGCGCCTGTGCCCGCGCCTGCCCGGCCGACCTGCAACCGTTCGAGATGTACTGGTTCGCCCGCGCCAAGGACTTCGGCAAATCGCAGAGTTACGACCTGTTCGACTGCATCGAATGCGGTTGCTGCTCGTACGTCTGCCCCAGCCACATCCCACTGGTGGATTTCTTCCGCTTCGCCAAGAGCGAGATCTGGGAACGCGAACGGCACAAGCACGACGCCGACCAGGCCCGTGCCCGCCACGAATTCAAGGAATTCCGGCTGGAGCGGGAGAAACAGGAAAAGGCGGAAAAACTCGCCGCCAAGGTGGCCGAGAACAAGGCCCGGGATGCCGCGGCGGCCGCCACCGCAGAAGGCGCAGGTACCGCCAGCGACCCCGAGGCGGAGCGCAAGAAGGCCATCCTTCAGGCCGCGCTCGAACGCGCGAAAAAGGCCAAGGAAGGGGTCACCCCGCGCAACACGGACAACCTGCCGCCGACGGTGGAAAAGCAGATCACCGAGATCGAGACACGTCGTGCCGAAGCCGGCGTGACACCCCCAGCCACCGACGACTCGCGAGCGGAATCATGAACGGCTCCCCCTACATCCTGCGCGAGAACAACTCCGTCACCGTGGTGATGATGAAGGTACTGGCGGCGCTGATCCCCGGGGTCATTGCGCACGTCTGGTTCTTCGGCCCCGGCATCGTCGTCAGCCTGTTGCTCTGTACCGCCATCGCCATCGGCTTCGAGACCGTCTTCCTGCTGATGCGCGGCATGCCGCTGCGGCCCTTCCTCAGCGACGGCTCGGTGCTGGTCACTGCCTGTCTGCTCGCCCTGGCCTTGCCGACGCTGGCGCCCTGGTGGCTGTACCTGGCCGGCGTCTTCTTCGCCGTGGTGGTGGCCAAACATCTCTATGGCGGCCTCGGCCAGAACCTGTTCAACCCGGCGATGGTCGGCTACGCGGCCTTGATCGTCAGCTTCCCGGTGTACATGACGCAATGGGCCGCGCCCCTGGGGGTCGCTCATGTCACGCCGGATCTCTGGGAGGCCTTCGACCTGGTGTTCGCCGGGTCCGGCTCGATCAGCCCGGATGCCTATACCTCCGCCACCGCGCTCGATACCTGGAAGACCCAGGTGCGCCTCGGCAAGGAGGCAACCACCATTCTGGGCATGCCGATCTTTGGCTGGGCGGGCGGACGTGGCCAGGAAATCGTCGCGCTCGCCTACCTCGCCGGGGGCATGCTCCTGGTCGGCAACCGTGTCACCACCTGGCACATCCCCATCGCCTTCCTCGCCGGCCTCGCCGCCACCGCCGGCGTGCTGCAACTGCTCGACCCCGCACAACATGCCGGACCGCTGTTCCACCTGCTTTCCGGCGGTGCCATGCTCGGCGCCTTCTTCATCGCCACCGATCCGGTCACCGCCTCCAGCACACCGCTGGGCAAACTGATCTACGCCGGCGTTGCCGGTTTCCTCACCGTCATCATCCGCACCTATGGCGCCTATCCCGACGGCGTTGCCTTCGCCGTGTTGCTGATGAATGTCGCGGTGCCCTTCATCGACGCCTACACCCAGCCCCGCGTCTTCGGCCACAAGCATGGCGGCAAGCGGGGACAGGCATGAGGATAGGCAGATGACCCCGGCGATCCGCGAAACCCTGTCCACCGCGCTGACCCTGCTGCTGTTTTCCGTGGTGGGTGCCGGCCTGCTTTCAGGTGCCTTCACCCTCACCCGCCCCGCGATCGAAGCCAGTGAACTGGCGGAAAAACTGGCCCTGATCTCGCAAACCCTGCCTGCCGGCAGCTTCGACAACAACCTGGTGGGCGAAGCCCGCCTCCTGCCGGTCGACGCCCTGCTCGGCCTGAAACGGCCCGGACTCGCCTATGTCGCCCGCAACCATGGCCAGGCGACGGCGGTGGTACTGGAAGCCGCCGCCCCCGATGGCTATGCCGGCGAGATTCGCCTGCTGATCGGCATCCATGCCGATGGCCGCATCGCCGGCGTGCGGGTGACCGCGCACCGGGAAACCCCGGGCCTGGGCGACTACATCGAGATTGCCAAGAACAAATGGATCACCCAGTTCGATGGCCACGGCCTGGCGGACATCCCGGCCGAACAATGGAAAGTCCGCAAGGACGGCGGCGCCTTCGACTACATGGCGGGGGCCACCATCACGCCGCGCGCCGTGGTGAAGGCCACGCGCCGCGCGCTGGACTATTTCGCCGCGCACCGCGAGGAACTGCTGCAAGGAGGACCCTGATGTTCAGCCAGGAAACCCGCGACATCATCTACAACGGTCTGTGGAAACAGAACCCCGGCATCGTCCAGTTGCTCGGCCTCTGCCCCCTGCTGGCGATCAGCAGCAATGTGGTCAACGCCCTCTCCCTGGGCCTGGCCACCACCCTGGTGATGGCCGTAGCCAGCGGCTCGGTGGCGCTGATCCGCAATGTCATCCCGCACGAGATCCGCATCCCGGCCTTCGTGTTGATCATCGCCGCTCTGGTCACGGTCGTGGAGTTGGTCATGCACGCCTGGATGCATGCCCTCTACATCGTCCTGGGCGTGTTTCTCCCCCTCATCACCACCAACTGCATCGTCCTGGCGCGGGTGGAAGCGTTCGCTTCGAAACGCTCCACCGCCCACTCCGTGCTCGACGCCACCATGATGGGCCTCGGCCTCACCGGCGTCCTGGTCGTGCTCGGCGGCATGCGCGAGATCGTCGGCAAGGGCACCCTCTTTTCCGGCATTGACCTTGCCCTCGGCCCCATGGCGACGGGTTGGGTGATCCCGGTGATTCCCGACTACCAGGGCCTGCTCCTCGCCATCCTCCCCCCCGGTGCCTTCATCGGCCTGGGACTGCTCATCGCCCTGCGCAACTGGATGCAGGAGCGCGGAGCCGGCTAGCCCGGGGCTTGACCGCGCTAGAATCCGGCCAGCCAGGTGGGTGGCCATTACCGATTGAGCAAGCCGACCGCCGACGTACATGCCCCATATCAATCAACAGGATGCCGCGACATGCTGCTCATGATCGACAACTACGACTCCTTCACCTACAACCTCGTGCAGTACTTCGGGGAGCTGGGCGAGGAGGTCCGCGTGTACCGCAACGACGAGATCGACCTCGCGGCCATCGAGGCGATGCAGCCGGACCGCATCGTCGTCTCGCCCGGCCCCTGCACGCCCAACGAGGCGGGCGTGTCGGTACCGGTGATCAACACCTTCGCCGGGCGCATTCCCATCCTTGGCGTCTGCCTTGGGCATCAGAGCATCGGCCAGGCCTTTGGCGGCCGGATCGTACATGCCAAGCAGCTTATGCACGGCAAGACCTCGCCCATCCATCATGCCGACAAGGGCGTGTTCCGTGGCCTGCCCAATCCGTTCACCGCGACCCGCTACCACTCGCTGGTGATCGAGCGGGAAAGCCTGCCGGAGTGTCTGGAAATCACTGCCTGGACCGATGACGGGGAGATCATGGGCGTGCGGCACAAGACGCTGGCGGTGGAAGGCGTGCAGTTCCATCCGGAATCCATCCTCACCGAGCACGGCCACGCACTGCTGAAGAACTTTCTGACCGAGGCCCCGCGATGAACTATTCCGCCCTGCTCAACACCCTGGTCCATCGTGGCGACCTGTCGCACGAGGACATGAGCGACCTGATGCGCGCCATCATGACCGGCGAGCTGTCCGCCGCCCAGATCGCGGGGGCCATCATCGCGCTACGTTGCAAGGGCGAGACGGTCACCGAACTGGCCGCCGCCGCCGGCGTCATGCGCGAACTCTCCACCAAGGTGCCGCTGGCCGATGTCGAGCATCTGGTCGACACCTGCGGCACCGGTGGCGATGGCGCCCACACCTTCAACATTTCCACCGCCGCCGCCTTTGTCGCGGCGGCGTGTGGCGCCCGCGTCGCCAAGCATGGCGGTCGCTCGGTGTCGTCGAAATCGGGCAGCGCCGACGTGCTCGAGGCCCTCGGCGTCAATGTCAACCTGCCGCCGGAGCGGGTCGCCCAGGCGGTGCGCGAGATCGGCGTCGGCTTCATGTTCGCGCCCAACCACCACAGCGCCATGAAGCACGCCGCGCCGGTGCGCCGGGAACTCGGGGTGCGCACCCTGTTCAACTTGCTCGGTCCGATGACCAACCCCGCTGGTGCGCCGCATCAGGTGGTCGGCGTGTTCCATCGCGAACTTACCCGACTTCTGGCCGGTGTATTGCGTGAACTCGGCAGCCATCATGTGCTGGTGGTGCACGCCGCCGACGGCCTCGACGAGATCTCCCTGGCCGGGGAGACCTGGATTGCCGAACTCCGCCACGGCGAGATCCACGAATACACGGTCACGCCGGAGCAATTCGGCTTCGTCCGCTGCGCCTCGGACTACTTCAATGTCGCGGACGTGGCGGCCGCCAAGGACCGCCTGCTGCTCGCCCTCTCCGGCACCGCCTGCCCGGAACAGGACATCGTCGCGCTCAACGCCGGCGCCGCCCTGCTGGTGGCCGATTGCGCGGCGAGCCTGGAGGAAGGAGTCAGGCTGGCGCGCGCCGCGCTGGCCAGTGGCGCCGCGCGGCAGAAACTGGAAGCGTTGATCGCTTTCACCTGAGACTCAGGCTGCCTCGCGCAGCTCCGCGCGAGCGGCAGCGATCACCCGCCAGGCCGAGCGCAGCAACAGCACTACCAGCGCCGCCGCCACCGCGAGGTCCGGCCAGCCGGAGCCGGTCAGCCAGACCGCGCCGGCGGCGACGAAGACCGACAGGTTGGCAGCGATGTCGTTGCGCGAGCATTCCCACACCGAACTCATGTTGATGTCCTCATGGCGATGCCGCCAGAGCAGGAGCAGGCAGGTACCGTTGGCGGCGAGACCGAGCAGGCTGAAGATGCCCATCACCTCGAACAGCGGCAGCTCGGGCACGTATAGCCGACGGATGATCTGCCCAGCGACCGCACATGCGCCAACGAAGATCAGCGCGCCCTTGAACAGCGCCACTTTCGCCTTCGCCCGCGTGCCCCGGGAAACCACATACAGGCTGAGGCCATAGGTAAAGGCATCGCCGAGGTTGTCGAGGCTATCCGACAGCAGCGCGGCGGACTTCCCATATAGTGCGGCGACGACGATGACGAGGAACATCACCGCGTTGATCGCCAGCACGATGCGCAGGGTGCCACGCTGCCGCTCGCGCAGGACATCGAGGGAACAATCGTGGTCGCAACAGCAGGGCATGCGGCTTATTCCGGAACCAGGGTCACGGTCGTCGCGGCCGTTTCCCGGTCGATCTCGAACAGCACCTCGCAATACTCGGTGATCGTATCGATGGGGGTTGGATCGTCGGCGCAACTACAGCCGGCAATGATGCCGGTGTAGAACAGGCCCGCTTTCACACGCAGATGCGTCGACGTTTCGCTGACGGCAAGGATCACCGGGCAGACGCTGTCCGGGTTGGCGTGACTGGAGCGAGACAAGCCCTGCTGCAACGGCAGGAGATCGGCGTCCATGTGCTCGATCTCCGTTTTCATGGCAGCCTGAAAGTCCGGCGTATGCCAGGCGGCAAGGGCATGGTGGAAGTCACTCATCGGGCAATCTGGCCTGCAGGGCATTTGATGCAACCTCCGTATTATCGCCGCACCAGCAATGAAAACGGGCCCCGTCGGGGCCCGTTTTCCTAGCAGCCGAAAGCGAAGCTCAGTGCATTGTCGTGTAACCGATCAGCACCAGAGTCAGCAGCAGGAAACCGGCCAGGATCAGCAACGCGGAGAGGATGGTGGACAGACTTTCCACCGTGCGGGTCGGCCGCTTGACCAGGTACTTGTCCAGTTCGCCGCTGGCGACCAGGCGGTTGTATTCCTCGGTGTGCTCGTACTTGAACTCTTCCAGGGGCACTGCGCCGGTGAAGATGGTCGTGGAGAGCGGGAATTTCTCCGGCCGGAAGTGGACGTTGAAGAAGTGCACCGTAAACAGGAACACCGTGGCCAGCAACGCTTCCTCGGCATGGACGATGGTGGCGATGTTGAACACCCAGCCCGGCAGGTACTGCGAGGTGAAGGTCGGGTTGAACATCATCGCACCGGACAGGCCGATCGCCATGGCGCCCCAGAACGGTGCCCAGTAGTCGAACTTCTGCCAGTAGGTCCAGCGCTCGAACTTGGGCCGCGGGGTCAGGCCGATGAACCATTTGTACATGCGGACGATGTCCTTCAGATCCTGCCAGTTCGGGATCATCGAGGTCGGGCCGAACCAGCGGAAGGTCTTGCGGGTGCGCCAGATGTTGAACAACGCGATGCCGATGTGGCTGAGGAAGACCGTGACCCAGATGATGGCCGCCGTACGGTGGACGACGCCTTCCCAGATGGGGCCGCCGAGCAGGGTCATGACTGCCTTCGCCCAGTCGGTGTGGGAGAACAGCAGCGTCGTGCCGGTGATCACCAGGACCATGGTGCTCATCGCGAAGAGTACGTGGATCCAGCGCCAGATCGGGCTAAAGCGACGGAAGAACACGGCGTCGGGATGCTCCACGTCTTCGCGGTGGCCACAGCCCGCCAGGTGGTCCTTCAACTCGCGGTAGAACCACAGGACCACATGGGTCCAGAAGAACAGCATGACGCCGTAGATCAGATACTTCATGAACTCGCTGACGACGAACAGCTTGGGATACTTCTCGAAGTTGCCCGGATCGCCGTGGGCATAGAAGGTGAGGAAGCCGTCGTCGGCCTTCTTGTGGCAGGTGTTGCAGGTCTTCAGACGGTTGTTGACGTGGATGGTCGAGGTCGGGTCGTTGACGTTCTTGATGTTGTGACCGCCATGGCAGTCGTAACACTTGGCGGTGTTGGTATAGCCCAGCTTGTTGACCTGGCCGTGGTAGGACTTGAAGTAGGTCTCCCGTGCCTTCTCGTGGCAGTTACCGCAGTTCTTGGTGATCGTCAGCTTCATCGGATCGGCCTTGGCCGTACTGATGTTGTGGGTACTGTGGCAATCGGAACAGACCGCGCTCTGGGTGTCCTTCTTCTCCATCACCGCACGGCCGTGCATGGAGACCTTGTACTCCGCCAGCTGCTTCTCGTGACAGCGGCCGCACACCTGCGGGTTTTTCAGGCGATGCTCGGCCCGCTGCAGGCTGCCCAGGGTGCCGATGTTGTGGGCATCGTGGCAGTCATAGCAGGTGGCATTGATCTTGGAGATGTCATTCTTGTTGGGCTGCGCGTGGACTGAGCGGAGATAACTTTCCATCTGCTGCACGACATTGCCCAGTCGCTTGTATTTCGGATCGGGGCTGTCCTTCTGGGCCTCGTAGTTTTTCTTGTGGCACTCGATACAGCCGACGCTCTTGGGCAGGGGCTTGGGGTGCGGCAGCTTCTCGACGTTGTTGTGGCAGCCGGTGCAGAGCTGCTTGCCGTGGACGCTGTGATCGAACACCTTGGGATCGACGTAGATGAAGTTCTTGCTGCCATCGCGGCGAACCCTGATTTTCTCTTCCGGGTCGGCATGGCACCGCTGGCAGCGATGATTCGCGATTCCGGGTGTTGAATCGTTTTCCACCGCAACCGTCCCGGGCGCAAGCGTGGCCTGCGCCGATGGAATCAGCAGAAAGAAAGATGCAACCACCCCGAACAGCGATTTCCACGCAGTGCTTGCCATTGATGTCTCCTCATAGGCGCTTGTGCCGGATCGGCCTGAAGACGGTCGCCTTCCTGCCGCTGTCATCCCGAAATGACCCTTTTTTCTCCCGTCATTCTCGGTACGTTCCTACCAAAACCGCCGCATAGACTACGAGGAAGACAGGGGTATAGCAATCATCATTTTTTTCTTATTCCAGAGAAAAACACTCGGATAATCAATATGTTGCGTCGCGTCAATTAGCATTTTCTGTTTGCTTAATCGGTCGCGTAAGGTTAAAAGGCATGACACCAACAAGGGGATCGCGGCGAGGGCGGTCCCGACGAGACGAGGCCTCACCTCGTTTTTCTTTCCCGAGCAATAGGAGGAGACGATGCGCAAGGGAGTATTGGCCATGGCCCTGTTCTGGGTGGCCGGTTCGGCAATGGCGGGAATCGATATCGATATCCTCGCCCGTACCTGCAACAACTGCCATGGCGTCGGCGGCGTCAGTGCCGGCACATCGATGCCATCGATCGGTGGCCTGCCGGTGGACTATCTGAAAACGATCATGAAGCAATGGAAGTACGACGAGCGCGGTGCCGCCACCATGAACCGCATCGTCAAGGGTTTCAGCGATGACGAGATCGACGCACTGGCCGTCTACTATGCCAAGCAACGCTGGGTGCCGGTGCCCCAGAAAACCACGGCGGCCATGCTCAAAAAAGGCAAGAGCGTGATTTTCGAGAACTGCGAGGATTGCCACGGCGCCACCGGCGGCGATCCTGACGTCGACGCGCCCAGACTCAACGGCCAGTGGGCCAGGTACATGGAACTCGAGCTCGAGAAATATCGTGACGAGGCCTTCCTGATGCCGCACCGGAAGATGAAGAAAATCGCCCGCAAGATGAAGGAAGGCGAGGTGCCCGCTGCCGCCCAGGTCTTTGGTGCGCAAAAACGATGAGCGAGGAGAACGCCATGCACGCATTTGATCGACGTACCTTCATCAAGGCCCTCACCGCCACCTCCGGCGCTGCCATCCTGAGCATTCCCGAAGCGCGCGCCGGCAAGCCCAAGGCCCACGTGGTCGTGGTCGGCGGCGGCTATGGTGGCGCCACCGCCGCCAAGTATCTGCGCCTGCTGGACAAGGGCATCGCGGTCACCCTGATCGAGCGCGAGAAGGGTTATACCTCCTGCCCGCTCTCCAATGAAGTGCTCTCCGGCGAGCGCGAGATCAAGACCCTGCAGGTCGGCTACGACGGCCTGGCCCGACACGGGGTCAAGGTGGTCCACGACGAAGTGACCCAGATCGATCCGGCGAAGAAAACGGTTGCCACCGCAGGCGGCAAGCAGTTCGCGTACGACGCGCTGGTGCTCTCGCCGGGCGTCGATTTCAACTACGGCGCGATTCAGGGCTATTCCGAGCAACTGGCGGAAACCAGCCTGCCGCACGCCTGGAAGGCTGGCCCACAAACCCTGATGCTGAAGAAGCAGCTCGAGGCCATGCCCGATGGCGGCCGCTTCATCATCGCCGTGCCCAAGGGACCGTTCCGTTGCCCACCCGGCCCCTACGAGCGCGCCGCCCAGGTTGCCCTGCACTGCATGCATCATGGCAAGAAGAAAGCCAAGGTACTGATCCTCGATGCCAACGACTCCTTCTCCAAACGCCCCCTGTTCGAGCAGGCCTGGAAGGAGCTCTACGGCTACGGGCCTGAGGGGATGATCGAATGGGTTTCCGGGGCGAACGACGGCAAGGTGGAACGGATCGATCCGGCCACCCTGACCTGCTACACCGGCTTCGGCGAACACAAGGGCGATGTCGTCAACATCATCCCGCCACACCATGCCGGCAAGGTCGCCAAGAGCCTGGGGCTGGCCACGTTCAAGAACACCTGGTGCGAGGTAAAGCCCGAGAGCATGGAATCGACCAAGGAAAAGGACATCTACGTGATTGGCGACGCCTGCGTCGGGGGCGAACTGGCGAGCAACAACGCCTTCCCGAAGTCCGCGCACATGGCGATGTCGCAAGCCAAGGTGGTCGCCGCCAGCCTGGTCGCCAAAATCAATGGCCAGCCGGCGCCGCAACCGATCTACACCAACACCTGCTACAGCGTGGTGGCACATGACTGGGGTTTCTCGGTGGTGCACCTGTATCGGGTGGAAAGCGGCCAGTGGGTCTACGTCAAGACCGGCAGCGGCATTTCGCCGGTGACCTTCGGCACCAAGGAAGCGCCGCAGCCGGTACCACGGCTCTACCGCAAGCTGGAGGCGGAATATGCGGACGGCTGGTTGCGCAACGTGCTGAAGGACGCCTTCGGCTGATTTCCGTCACTCCCCGGTGGGCACAGCAACGGTAAACCGCTGATAGCCATCGGGAAGCGCAAACAAGGCGGGCTGGGCGGGCCGTGCTTCATGGCTTTGATACACCCTGCCCCGGCCATCCCAATAGCGGATCGCCAGCGGCAGGCCCTGCTGGTATTCCAGTCCCGCCTGGCGCACGTCCAGCAGCAGCATGCAAGGCGCACGCAGCGATTCCGGCATGCCGTTCCAGGCCACTGCCTGATTCGCCGCCAGGGCACGCCGGAAATCACGCAGCAGACGCGCCTCCTTCTTGAGGATCGGCGCAGTCTTGTACTCGACGCAGAGCTGATCGTTCAAGCGCGCCTGGAACAAGACATTGCCACCACTGGCCTGACGGCTTTGATCCAGTCGCCACCCCTGCGGCCAGGCCGCCAGCTTCGCCACCCGGGCAAGAGGCTGTGCAGGAATACCGGTCAGGCGATGCTCGCCATGCGCCACCAGCCAGACCATTCCGGCTGCGCGATCGAACAGGATGTAATCCTCTTCATCCCGGCCATAGTCCATACGCATTTTTTCGCCCAGGATCAGGATGCGGCTGGTGTAGGCCGTCTGATCCGCATCCTGGTCCCGGTAGCGAATCTCGGTCATTTCCGCAGCCGCCGCGTGCAAGGCCAGCGCACCGAGCAACAGTAAAAGCAAGTACTTCATATCTCCAATCCCGCCAATCGTTCGATGATCCTGACCAGCGCGGAGGAGTCGAGTTCGCCCTCCCCCGCCGCCACCAGCGCGTTGAGCAACTGCGCGGCCGCCGCGGCGGCCGGCAGGGCCAGGTTCCTGTCGCGCGCCTCGTTCAGCACGATGCCGAGGTCTTTCTGATGCAGTCGGGCACGGAAGCCGGGCACGAAATCACGCGTCAACATGCGCTGGCCATGCACTTCCAGAATCCGGCTGTAGGCGGAGCCGCCGAGCAGCGCCGCACGCACCTTGGCGGGGTCGATATCCTGCTTGCGGGCGAAGGTCAGCGCCTCCGCCACCCCGAGCAGGGTGGCTGATACGGCGATCTGGTTGCAGGCCTTGGCTACCTGGCCAGCGCCGGTCTCGCCCACATGAACAATATTCTTGCCCAGCAACTGGAACAACGGCAGAACCCGCGCGAATACCGCCTCCTCGCCGCCGACCATGATCGAAAGCGTGGCCGCCTTTGCCCCCGCCTCGCCGCCGGATACCGGCGCGTCCAGACAGGCTACCGAAGCCTTGGCCAGGCGTGCGGCAAATGTGCGGGTTGCGGCCGGCGAGGTGGTGCCCATGTCCACCACCACACTCCCGGCAGCCAGTCCCGCTGCCGCGCCCTCCGGCCCGAAGAGCACCGCCTCGACAGCCGCGTCGTCGGAGACATTGATGAACATCACTTCCGCAGCCTGTGCCACATCAACAATCGATGCAGCCAGGGTCGCGCCGGCGGCAACCAGTTCCGCGGCGCGATGCGGCACGCGCGCGTAGACAGTCAGGGCATGGCCTGCCTCGAGCAGATGCAGGGCCATGGGCCTGCCCATCGCGCCCAGTCCGATAAAGCCGAGATTCATCATGGTGAACATTTCTTCATGGATAGGCAGGAGGTGATGTTACCGGCAAGACGACACCTGGAATATTCCGACAAAATAACTAGGCTTAAATACATCATCATAAAGGAGACGCATCATGAACCTGGAAACCATCCCTGGCGGCGAGCGCCGTCGTCACCCGCATCTGCGCGCCATCTATCCGGACGCCCGCATCCAGATCGATCATCTGTTCCACAACCGACATGACTGGGCGGGCAGCCCGATCGACTATCTTGCCCAACGCGCGATCCATGAAGCCTGGCCGCATTTACAGGGAGATGACGTACGCACGCTGGTCGGCGCGATCGAACGCGTGCATCGGAAGCTCGCGGAACGGGACATGCAAGCGTAATCGAGGGACGTTCCACCTATCCTGTGGGGGGACTAGGGCACGACAACAGCTTCCGAGGCCACCTGATTGCGTCCGCGCGACTTGGCCGTGTAGAGCGCACGGTCGACGCGGGCGAGCACCTCGGCATCGGTTTCACCTAGGCGGTATTCGCTGACACCGATACTGGTGGTCAGGCGTATCGCTTGGGGAAATTCCGCCGTCTCGATAGCATGACGCAACTTCTCCGCCATTTTCACGGCCTCGGCCAGGTTCAAATGCGGGGAAATGACGAGAAATTCCTCACCGCCCCAGCGGCCGAAGATGTCCGAGCCGCGCAGATTCGCCTGGATGGTCTCGCTGAACCGCTTCAGCACCGCATCACCCACCGGATGGCCATGGCGATCATTCACCTGTTTGAAGTGGTCCAGGTCCAGCAACAGCAGTGCCACCGGATGCTGAAAGCGTGAGGCGCGCTTGATGACTTCGCTACTACGTTTCTGTAGCCCAACACGGTTGTATGCGCCGGTCAGGAGATCGGTCATCGACAGGCATTCCAGATTGGCATTCTGTACACGGATTTCCCGCTCCTGCCTGTCAAGTCGCCGGATCAGCAGCGCAAACACCAAGTAGATGCCAGAAAGCACGACGAAAGTCACCATGCTCAACGTCGAGGCCATCTCGTCACCGGCCGCGATGATATTTGCCAGGGAGACGCGGATCGAGATCAGGGCGCGGATCGCGTCGGGCTTCTCATGAAAACCGGCCTGGTCACCGTACATCGCGATCAATTCCGCCGGCGCATCGGATGGATCACCGTGACATTTCATGCACCCCTTGCTGGAACGGTCGATGGGTACCGCGAGATAAAGCCATTTCCGACCATCCAGCTCAACAACCTTCTCGTAGTCCTTGATTTCATTCGCATTCATTCGCCGCAACAGGTCTATTTCCGAGGCATCGGCCCTGTTGATAGGGTTGCGCGGGTTCTCCGATGCGAGCTTGAAATAGATCGGCTCAAGGCCGTTCTTTTCCCGCTCGGAATTGAGCAAGTCCTTGATATTCCTGGAAATAAAGGTAAAGGACATGACCAGGGGGGAAAAGTAGCCTTGATACAGCTTGCCTTCGTCCTTCAGGCGGTAGATTTCCGGGCGCTGGATCTGGGTAACGTAGGCGTGGGTGGCGCGATGAACCAGGAGTGCGTTGAGCGCCTGCTTCCTGGCTTCGCCCACCGCGTAGTCATCCGCCAGGTTGTGGAACAAAGCGGTCAGCCCGACAAACGCCAGCAGGAACAAGGCGAACAGTGCGATCAGGATATTTCGGTAGCGGGGCAGCATGGCTGGGTCAGTAACTATCTTTCAGGCTATGTCTTTTCGTATAGCCCATGCATTGTGCTGCCGAAATACAGCAAACCGCCAGGAAAAGAAGATCAGTGCAACAACACCAGCCCCCATACCACCAGCACGTTGATCAATGCGATCAGCACGGCGGCACTGCCGATGTCTTTCGCGCGCTTGGCGAGGCAATGGTTGTCCAGAGAGATACGGTCCACAGTAGCCTCGATGGCGGAGTTGACGAGTTCCACGATGAGCACCAGAAACACACTGCCGATCATCAGCGCGCGAGCGATACCGCTCTCACCCAACAGCATGGCAAGGGGAATGAGCACCACCGCCAGCAGGCATTCCTGGCGAAAGGCGTCCTCATGCTTCCAGGCGGCCCGGAAACCTTCAAGAGAATAGAACAGCGCGTTCCAGACCCGCTTCAGCCCGGTTTTTCCCTTGTGCGGGCTTTCCTTCGCCGGGGGGTCGACAGCGTTCAAGCCGGCTTCCAGACGAGGTCGAGCTCGCGCGCGGCCTTGACGTCGTCGAGACGACGAACCGGCAGGGTGTGCGGCGCGGTCTTGACCAATTCGGGCTCCAGTTGCGCTTCATCCCTGACCTTGACCATCGCCACGATGAACGCATCCAGGGTTTCCTTGCTTTCCGTCTCGGTGGGTTCGATCAGCAGGCACTCGGGCACCAGCATCGGAAAATAGGTGGTGGGCGCGTGGAAACCGTAATCGAGCAGGCGCTTGGCGAAGTCCATTGCCGAGATGCCGGTGGCATCCTTGAGCTTCTTCAGCGTAACGATGAACTCATGGCTGGCGCGGCGTTCCGGAAAAGCCAGATCGAAGCCGGCTTTCTGCAGTTCCGCCGCCAGGTAGTTGGCGTTGAGCGCGGCGAACTCCGCCACCCGATGCATGCCCTGCCGGCCCAGCATGCGGGCGTAGACCCAGGCGCGCAGCAGCACCCCCATGTTGCCGCCATAGGCGGAGAGACGGCCGATGCTCTGCGGGCAATCACCCTCCTCCACCCAGCGGTGGAAGCCACGGTCTTCCACCACATAGGGAATCGGCAGGAACGGCCTCAGCCGCTCCGATACGCCCACCGGGCCGGCGCCGGGGCCACCACCGCCATGTGGAGTGGAGAAGGTCTTGTGCAGATTCATGTGGATGACATCGAAGCCCATGTCGCCGGGGCGGACACGTCCGAGGATGGCATTGAGGTTGGCGCCATCGTAGTAACTGAGGCCACCGGCTTCGTGGACGATTTTCTGGATCGCGACAATTGCCTTCTCGAACACCCCCAGAGTGGAGGGATTGGTGAGCATGAGGCCTGCGGTCTGCGGGCCGACCGCCGCTTTCAGTGCGTCGAGATCGACGTTGCCCTGGCGGTCGGTGGGGATCTCCCTGACGGTATAGCCGCACATGCTGGCGGTGGCGGGGTTGGTGCCATGTGCCGCGTCGGGGACGATGATCTCGCGTCGCGCCGTGTCACCACGGGCATCGTGATAGGCGCGAATCATCGCCACCCCGGCGAACTCGCCATGGGCGCCGGCCATGGGCGCCATGCTCACCGCCGCCATGCCGGTGATGTGCCTGAGCATCTCCTGCAATTCATACATCGATGCCAGGAAGCCCTGCCCGGTATCGGCATCCGCCAGCGGGTGGCGCGCCAGGAACTGAGGCAGCATCGCCAGGCTGTTGCAGGCGCGCGGGTTGTATTTCATGGTGCAGGAGCCGAGCGGATAGAACTGGGTGTCGATGCTGAAGTTCTTCTGGGAAAGACGGGTGTAATGCCGCACCACATCGAGTTCCGAGGTCTCCGGCAGCAAAGGCGGGTCTTGGCGTAGCAGTGCTGCCGGCAGGTCGCTGGCCTCGGGGGCGTGGTAGGGCGCCTGGGCATGGGCGCGGCGACCAGGGTGAGCGTGTTCGAAGATGAGCATGGGGAAGAAAGCGGTCAGGGGTGCGGCATCAGGGAGCGGGGGGTGCGGGTCACGTCCCTCCCCCTCAGGTATTACAGCTTTTCCAGCGGTTCCCCGCGGGCGGCGGCAAGCGCGGCTTCGTAGTTGGGTTCCTGCTTGATTTCAGGCACCAGTTCCGAATAGACCACCTTGTCGTTTTCATCGAGCACCACGACGGCGCGTGCGGTCAGCCCGGACAGCGGCGGGTCCATGATCATGACGCCGTAATCCTTGTTGAAATCACGTCCACGCATGGTGGACAAGGTAACGACGTGTTTCAGTCCCTCGGCGCCACAGAAACGGTTTTGCGCAAAGGGCAGGTCGGCGGAGATCACCAGGACCACGGTATTGGGAATAGTACCCACCGCTTCGTTGAACTTGCGCGCAGAAGCCTGGCAGACCGGGGTATCGAGGCTGGGCACGATATTGAGGATCTTGCGTTTGCCCCAGAACGAGGACAGGGAAACGTCTTTCAGGTCCTTGTCGACCAGCATGAAGGAATGCGCGGAATCGCCGGGACGTGGAAAGTTGCCGCCGACGGCAATGGGCTCGCCACCCAGGGTTACAGTTGCCATGTCTTAGTCTCCTATCGAAAGTGAGTCACTTGTATGCACAGGGTGGCGCTTCGCGACGCCGGCTGAGAATACGGTCCAATTGTTGCCGATACTGCTCGAGATCGTCCTCGGTCTTGGTTTCCGTGGCGCATACCAGGATGCAACCCATCAGGTCCGGATAATCACGACCAAGATCATGACCACCAAGAATGCCCTGGGCACGCAGGGCGCGAAGCACATCCGGCACCGGGCTATTCACGCGAACCACCGTCTCATGGAAGAACGCCGAGGCGAAAACACGCTCGACGCCAGGCACCGACAGCAGCTTGTCGAGCAGTGAGCGGGTATTGGCATGCGCGGTCAGCGCGACATTCTTCAGGCCCGCTGGCCCCAGCAGTGCCATGTGGATGGTGGCGGCGGTAACCAGCAGGCCCTGGTTGGTGCAGATGTTGGATGTCGCCTTGGAGCGGCGGATATGCTGTTCCCGTGCTTGCAGGGTGAGCGCGAAACCCGGCTTGCCATCGAGATCGACGGTGCGGCCGACGATGCGGCCAGGCATCTGTCGAACCAGCGACTGACGTGTGGTCATGAAACCGAAGTACGGTCCCCCGGAAGACAGCGGCACGCCTAGTGGCTGGCCATCGCCGACACAGATATCGGCGCCACGGGCCTGCGCCCCGCTCCCCCAGTGCCCGGGCGCCTTGAGCAAAGCCAGCGAGAGCGGGTTGGTCACCGCAATGACCAGCATGGCATGGTCATGCGCCCAATCGGTGAGAACATCGACGCACTCCAGGGCGCCAAAATAATTGGGCTGCGGAATGACCAGGGCAGCGGCGGGACTGACGGCCAGTGCCTCCAGGGCCCCCAGATCGACCACGCCACTTGCCGGGTCGTAGGGCACGCTGACCAGTTCGATGCCCTGTTGTTTGACCGTGGCCTCGACCACGGCGCGGTACCGAGGATGCACGGTTTCAGGCATGAGCACCCGCCGACTGCCGGTCTTGCACGCACGCACGGCCATCAGCACAGCTTCCGCCAGCGCCGAGGCACCGTCATAAAGTGAGGCGTTGGAGACATCGAGGCCGGTGAGGCTGGCCATCATGGTCTGGTATTCGTAGAGAAGCTGCAGCGTGCCCTGACTTGCCTCCGCCTGATACGGTGTATAGGCGGAATAGAACTCGCCCCGAGTGACGATCTGCCAGACCGCTGCCGGGATGTGGTGCTCGTAGGCCCCGGCGCCGATGAAGCTGCTGTAGAAGCCATCCTGAGCGGCGCGTTCATGCATCAGACGCGTCACGGCCATCTCCGACAGCCCCTCGGGCACGCCAGCCAGGCCGCCGCAGGCCAGATCAGTTGGAATTTCGTCGAACAGGGCGTCCAGCGTCGGCGCGCCAATGCTGTCGAGCATCGCAGCGATATCGGCTTCTGTGTGGGGTATGAAGGGCATTTTGGACCAGGCTCAGGGGGCAAGGGGATAAGGGCAAGGAAAGGCAGGGCAGCAGGGTTTCCTTGCACCTTGCCCGTTGTAGCTTGCCCCTTTCATCAATGGGCTTCCGACTCGACATGCGCCGCGTAGGCGGCAGCATCCATCAAGGCATCGAGGTCGGCGGCGTTGGCGGGCTTCAGCCTGAACATCCAGGCGGCGTAAGGATCCTGGTTGATCAACTCCGGCGCACCTTCCAGGTCGGTGTTGGCCTCGATGACTTCACCAGCGATGGGCGAGTAGACATCGGAAGCGGCCTTCACCGATTCCACCACGGCACACTCCTCGCCAGCAGCCAGCTGTCGCCCGGCGGTGGGGTTCTCAACGAACACCATGTCGCCGAGCAACGCCTGGGCATGATGGGTGATGCCTACGGTGACGCTGCCGTCGGCTTCGGCGCGAACCCACTCGTGGGATGCGGTGTATTTCAGTTCTGCGGGGATGGACATGTTGATCTTCCTGAGTACAAGTTCAAATTCAAACCAGCGCGCGACCATTGCGCACAAAAGGGTATTTCACCACAGCGGCGCGCACGCGCTTGCCGCGAATGTCGACTTCCACCGTATCGCCCAAAGCAACACCGACGGGAACCCGGGCAAGCGCGATGGAACCATTGAGCGTGGGCGAGAAGCTGCCGCTGGTGATTTCACCTTCTCCGGCGGCTGTAAAGACCGATTGATGTGAACGCAGCACACCACGATCGAGCAGCTTCAGGCCAACCATCTGCCGACTGCGCGGCAGGGTGGACAAGGCATGCTTACCGATGAAGTCACGTTCGCCTGACATGTCGACCGTCCAGGCGAGGCCCGAGTCGAATGGCGTGACGCCTTCATCCATGTCCTGCCCGTAAAGGTTCATACCCGCTTCCAGCCGTAATGTATCGCGCGCGCCTAGTCCGCACGGCTTCACCCCCTCATCCAGCAAGGCTTGCCAAAAATAAGGCGCGGCCTTGTTGGGCAGCATGACCTCAAAACCATCCTCCCCGGTATAACCGGTTCGGGCAATGAACATCTCACCCACCACCACGGCATGGAAAGGTTTCATTGCTTCCGCCAATTCACGTGTGCCGGGCATGGCCTGCCAGAGCTTGCTTGCCGCTTGTGGCCCCTGGACGGCCACCATCGCCAGATCCCGACGTGGCGTGATGGCCAACCTGGGGGCCAGCTTGTTGCGTTGTGTCTCCATCCAGGCGAGATCCTTGTCGGCGCAGCCGGCGTTGACCACCAGGCGGAACCAGGATTCCGACATGAAATAGACGATAAGGTCATCCACCACACCGCCGCCCTCATGCAGCATGCAGGTATAGAGCGCACGGCCGGTGGTTTGCAGTTTATCGATGTTGTTGGCGATCAGGACACGCAGGAACGCGCGAGCGCCCTCCCCCTTGATATCGACTGGCAGCATGTGGGACACATCGAACATGCCGGCATCGCGTCGCACGTAGTGATGCTCTTCCAGCTGCGATCCATAATGAATAGGCATCTCCCAACCCGAGAAATCAACCAGCTTGGCGTTGGCTTCGTGATGCTTGGCGTTAAGCGGCGTCTGCTTGAGCATGGCTATGTCCTTGTATTTCTTCAGCGTAGTAGGAACTCCGCACCAATGGTCCTGCCTTGACCCAGGTGAACCCCAGTGAACGACCGAGGGCTTCATATTCGTTGAATTCGTCGGGGTGTAGATAGCGCACGACCGGCAGATTATCCACGGAAGGACGCAAATACTGGCCGATCGAGAGACGTTGAACTCCGGCGCTGCGAAGATCATGCAACACCGTAATCACTTCGTCTCGGGTTTCCCCGAGGCCCAGCATAAGCGCGGATTTGGCTTCAACGCCGGGCAACTTCGCGGCGTGCTCGAGGAGACGCAGTGACCGCTCGTATTTCGCGCCTTTGCGCACCTCGGCGTAGAGACGCGGCACAGTCTCGATGTTGTGACCCCAGACAAGATCACGTCGCGCGTCGGCGGGCAGGTCAGTCAGGGTACGTGTAAACAAGTCCGCGGCCGCGGACAGGCTCTTGCGGAAGTCCGGGGTGAGAAACTCGACCCCCATATCAGGGCACATGGCGCGCAGCTCACGTAAGGTATCGGCAAAGGCGGTGGCGCCATCGTCCACGAGATCATCGCGATTCACCGAGGTGAGCACGACAAAGGAAAGGCCCATCTCCACCGCGGCCTCGGCCACGCGGCGCGGTTCGCCAGCATCTTGCCAGGTCGGCCTCCCCGTTTTCACCGAACAGAAGGCACATGCGCGAGTACAGACATCGCCCAACAGCATGAAGGTTGCGGTTCCCCGGCTCCAGCACTCACCCCGATTCGGGCATCGGGCCTCCTCGCAGACCGAATGCAGTTTGTGCACATGTAATGCGCGAGCGGTATGCGGATAGGCGGCATCGCGACCTAAATTCTGTCGAATCCAGATCGGCATGCGTGAAACGTTTTGGACTGTCGGCAAGACGGGCTCCGGAAACTCAAAGTAAGTAACGGCAAGCGGGTACCTCGCCACACGAACTCGTGTGGCGAATGGTAGCCCAACCAGCTATCACCCCTCTGTCCTGGCACCTGAGAGATTTGCCCCATCGGTGGTCGTGTACCCGATGCGGCCGACGACACTCTCCAGAGTTGCCCATATTCCGTGGTCCTTTTACCTGAGCGATTGCGGGTGAGTTGCGCCTTCGGCGGTCCTGAGTCGGACGCTCTCCCACGGAAACGATGGCGGACGTGACTATACCGGAGCAACCCGGACTCGGACAGGTGCTTATCGCCTGTCGCCACCAGGCGTCATCAAGCGGTTTTCCACAACAAACACGGCAGCCTCGACACGAGACGAGAGATTAAGCTTGGCAAGCACATGCCGCACATGCAGCTTGACCGTGTCATAGCTGATGTCCAGTTCGCGCGCGATGGCCTTGTTACTCTCTCCGCGACCAAGATGAGTCAGGATTTCACGCTCGCGCTGGGTCAGGGTATCGAGTAGCGAGGAGGCACTGGTGCCCTTGGTGTCGAGCAGTCTGACCAGCTTGGTGGTCATGCCCGGAGCCACCACGGTCTCTCCGCGCGCGGCACGCTCGATGGCATCAACCACCTCATCGGGCTCCATGCTCTTGAGCAGATAACCATTGGCACCACTACGCAAGGCGCGAGCCAGATCTTCCTCGGACTCGCTCACGGTCAGAATCAGCACCGGCAGGGTAAACCCCTCGGCACGCAGTTCCTGCATCACTGTGATGCCATCCGTACCTCCGATATTCAAGTCGAGGATAAGGACATGGGGAACATGGACCCGGAGCAACCCAGCCACCGCAGAGGGATCACCGGTGATGTCCGCAACCTTGATCGCGCCTTCTCGTTCAAGCAATTCCGCCAAACCCTTGCGAAACAAGGTGTGATCATCGACAAGCACGATACTCAATTGGCTCATGCCTGCTCCTCGATACCATGGTGAGACGGGAAAACCAGTCGGACGATGGTGCCCCCCGCCGCACGGCTTTCAATGGAGAGCTTGCCATTCAATTTGGCCGCGCGCTCGCGCATGATGGTCAGGCCAAAACTCTTGCCTATGCTGGACACCCCGCTACTCCGCAATCCGACCCCATCGTCAGCCACGTTCACCACGTATTCGTTTTCATGCAGATCGAGCGTCACCACCACATGTCGGGCACGTGCATGCTTGCAAATGTTGTACAGCGCTTCCTGGATGATGTGGAAGACCTGGATTTCCTCTTCCGGAGTCAGGACAACGTCCTGGGCAACGTTGAGAAAATCCACATCGGCGTTCGCCTTCTTGCGGAAGCTTTCAACCATCTCCTGAAGAGCCGGAACCAGTCCACGAGGGTCGATGCGATCGCGGAATTGCGTGATCAGGTTGCGCAGTTCCGAGTAGGCCAGGTCAACCGCCTCCTCCACATCGCCAAGGTAGCGATTCGCTCGCTCCGGGTCGTTGTCGGATAGTGCCTCGTTCAGTACCGTTAGCCGCATCTTGGCATAGGCCAGTGTTTGCGCGAGAGAGTCATGGATCTGGTTGGCAAGCATGGTCCGCTCGTTCGTCAGCGAAATGCGCATGTTTTCCCGAGTCAGTCGGGCATTTTCCAGCGCCATGCCCAGGTGCTCGCTGATGGAGTTGAACAGGTAGCGGATATCTTCCGATAACGGCTGCGGCTCTTCCATGAACAGGTTGTAGACCCCCAGCACCTTGCCCTTGTGACGCAGTGGTACGGCGTAGACCGTGTTGCAGTTCTGTGATGTGTAGATGTGCCTGACCTGCTTCTGGCATACCTTGAGCACGCTGTCATATTGGGTCGAGTGCGTCAGTGTCGCCTGACCACAGATGCCACATTCAAGCGGCACGTAACGTTCGCGTTCCAGCAGCGCCGGGCTCAGACCAGTCGACCCGATCATGCGCAGATGCTCTCCATCGGCCGTAAGCACGCGAACCGCACCCGCACGAGCACTGGAGATGCGCACCATGATTTCCAGGAAGCGGAGCAGCATCTGGTCCGTATTGGCATCCGAACTCATGCTACTGGCAATTTCAGCCAGTACCTCGATGACCGGCAGTCTGTCTCCTGGATTCAGAACAGACTTCTCGCTGTGCACGGTTGTCGTGATGCTATCGGCCGGTATGGAATGTGTAGTCACTGTGATTGACTGGGTACGAATCAGGTGATGTTAGTGACACAGGAAACATAGAGCAATGCTGGCGGACCGAACCGTGCGGTGCAGACACCGGATATGGGACTGGCAAGACATTACGTGTCTTCCCAGCCATCTTTTCCAAAGCAAAAACCCCCGACGAGCGGGGGTTTTTGTGTAGAGGGAGTCTGG
>CAYMUY010000009.1:0-95907 GCA_964393825.1 uncultured Thiobacillus sp.
CTCGGCCATCTTGGGTTCCAGCGAGACCTGGGCGTAGGAGTCGAAGCCCAGCATCTTCGCGGCTTCCTGCCTGAGTTCCAGGATGCGGGCGATCAGTCCGGTGTTGTCCAGTTCCGCCGGGCCGAATTCCGAGGCGCGGGTGGTGTAGGCGCGGTACATCTCCTCGCGCAGCGCGCGGTTGTCGCAGTACTGCACGACGGGGATGAAGGAGGGCGCCTGCAGGTTGAGCTTCCAGCCGGTCTTGCCGTCGGCCTCCGCCATCTCCTTGAACATGGCCTTGGCATCCTCGGGCAGGCCGGCGAGTTCGGCCTCGTCGGTGATGAACTTGCTCCAGGCGCGGGTGGCGTCGAGCAGGTTTTCCTCGAACTTGGCGGAGAGGCTGGCCAGTTCCTCCTGGATCGCCATGAAGCGCGGCTTCTGGTCCTCGGGCAGGTCGGCGCCGCCGAGGCGGAAGTCGCGCAACTCGTTGTCGATGATCTTCTTGCGGGCCGGTGCAAGGCTGGTGAAACCGGGCGCGGTGGCGAGCGCCTTGTACTGCCTGAACAGGCCTTCGTGCTGGCCGAGTTCGGCGTAGTACTGGGTGATCTTCGGCAGGTTGGCGTTGTAGACCTCGCGCAGTTCCGGGCTGTCCAGCACCGAATGCAGATGCGAGACCTGGCCCCAGGCGCGCGACAGGCGCTCGTTGGCGTCTTCCATCGGCGCTACGAATTCGTCCCAGGTGGGGGCGACGCTCAACTGCCGTTCGAGCAGGGCGCGGTTCTCCGCCAGCAACTGGTCGATGGCCGGGCTGACGTGCTCGGGGCGGATGTCTGAATAGCGGGGCAGGCCGGAGAAGTCGAGCAGGGGATTCATGGCGGTCGCGATGAGTAATGAGTGACCGGGGGGATATTGGGGCGTCCCGGGCGACTACAATCCCCGGGTCCGGCAAAGCCCACCATGCGCAAGCTCTACCTCAGCAACCTTTTCCGTTACTACAGTTTCTACACTGGCGGCTTCGTCATGTTCCTGCTCGCCCTGGCGGTCGCGGAATACATGGGTATGCCGGAACAGTGGATCGGCTGGATCTTCATGTCGGCGACCGTGATGCTGTATGCCGGCATCGGCATCCTCAGCCGCACCTCGGATGTCGACGAGTTCTACGTGGCCGGGCGGCGGGTGCCCGCCGTGTACAACGGCATGGCCACCGGCGCCGACTGGATGAGCGCCGCCTCCTTCATCGGCCTGGCCGGCACCTTGTACCAGAAGGGATACGACGGCCTCGCCTTCGTCATGGGCTGGACCGGGGGCTATGTCCTGGTGGCGCTGCTGCTGGCGCCCTACCTGCGCAAGTTCGGCCAGTTCACCATTCCGGACTTCATGGGGGCGCGCTACGGTGGCGGCAACAGCGCCCGCGGCATTGCGGTATTGGGGACGATCCTGGCGTCCTTCACCTATGTCACCGCGCAGATCTTCGGGGTTGGCATCATCACCAGCCGTTTCCTCGGCATCAGCTTCGAGACCGGGGTCTTCGTCGGCCTCGGCGGCATCCTGGTCTGCTCCTTCCTGGGCGGCATGCGGGCGGTAACCTGGACCCAGGTGGCGCAGTACATCGTGCTGATCATCGCTTACCTGATGCCGGTGGTGTTCATGTCCTACAAGGTCACCAACGTGCCGGTGCCGCAGGTGGTCTACGGCGAGGTGATGGAGAAGATCGGCGAACGGGAGCGGGAGATCATGGCCGACCCGGCCCAGGTCGAGGTGCGCGAGGCTTATGCCGCGCGCGCCGACGCCATCGCAATCAAGCTGGAACGGATCGACGCCGCCGGGCCCATGGCCAACGTCGGCGAGGCGAGCCGGGAGCGCTGGCAGCGGGAAATGCAGGAAGCACGGGACAAGTCGCGGCCGATCCAGGCGCATGCCGAAGCCTTTCCCGGCGAGACCGAGGCGGAACGCGACAGCGCGCGCCTCAACTTCATCGCCCTCACCTTCTGCCTGATGGTCGGCACGGCGGCGCTGCCGCACATCCTGATGCGCTACTACACCACGCCGTCGGTGCGGGAAGCGCGCGAGTCCGTGGTCTGGTCGCTGTTCTTCATTTCCCTGCTCTATTTCACCGCGCCGGCCTATGCGGTGTTCGCCAAATACGAGGTCTACAACAACCTGATCGGCTCGGCGATCATCGAATTGCCCTCCTGGGTGGCGTCCTGGGCCAAGGTCGGCCTGGTGGCGGTGGAGGACATCAATCGCGATGGCATCCTGCAACTGGCGGAACTCACCCTCAACCCGGACGTGATCGTGCTGGCGACCCCGGAAATCGCCGGCCTGCCTTATGTGGTTGCCGGCCTGGTGGCGGCCGGCGGCCTCGCCGCGGCGCTGTCCACCGCCGACGGCCTGCTGCTGACCATCGCCAATGCCCTCTCGCACGACGTCTACTACAAGATGATCGACCCCGCCGCCTCCACCGGTCGCCGCATCGCCCTGGCCAAGACCTTGCTCCTGGGCGTGGCGCTGGTTGCCGCCTGGGTGGCGTCGCTGCGCCCGGACAGCATCCTGTCGATGGTCGCCTGGGCCTTCTCCATCGCCGGCGCCTGCTTCTTCCCCGCCCTGGTGCTGGGCATCTTCTGGAAGCGCGCCAATCACCCGGGCGCCATCGCCGGCATGCTGGTCGGTATGGGCCTGACGCTGTTCTATCTGCTCGGCGTCAAGTTCTTCGCCATGGCGAAATGGTTCGGCATCTCCGACATCGCCGCCGGCATCTTCGGTATCCCCGCCGGCTTCCTCGCCATCGTCGTGGTCAGCCTGCTGACGCCGCCCCCGGATGCTTCGGTGCGGGCCATGGTGGAGCATGTGCGTTATCCGGAAACACGCAAGACGCGGTAATCACGGGCATCTCCGCGCCCACATCCGTATACTCCGCTCCGGAGTTGGCCAGGCAGCCGCTGTGCGGTTTACCGCATGGAGGAAAGTCCGGGCTCCACAGGGCAGGGTGCCAGGTAACGCCTGGGCGCTATAAGTCGAAGGCGCGAGTCTTCGACCCAAGGCGACGGAAAGTGCAACAGAGAGCAGACCGCCGATGGCTCAGAAATGAGCACAGGCAAGGGTGAAACGGTGCGGTAAGAGCGCACCGCGGACGTGGCAACACGGACGGCACGGCAAACCCCACCCGGAGCAAGGCCAAATAGGCAGGCGCGTCCTCGGACATCGGCGGCCCGTCGAAGCCTGCGGGTAGGCTGCTAGAGGCGACGGGTGACCGTCGTCCCAGATGAATGGCTGCCCACGACAGAACCCGGCTTATCGGCCGACTCCACCTTCTCAACGGCATCTCCCGACGCGGGGGATGCAGCCCGCCAGGTCCGTCAGGTCGTCAGGTCGGCATCCGGCGTGTTCACCTTCATCGCCGAGAGTCGATACGCTGGAGAATCGACGTCACGCATTCAGGGCGGGCGCTCGCCCGGCACGAACACGCACGGACAGCCGTTCGGTGCTATTCATCCCAGCCTGCCCAGCCTCTCGCGGGCCTCCGCGACATGCCGTTCCAATGCCGCCACGCAGGGGGACCAGCCCCGCGTGTATCGTTCGTCCGCGCGCATCCTGACCAGATAGGCTTCAGCCAGGTCCAAGGCTTTCCTCCAAGTGTCCGGGGGCACGCAAGATCGCAGGTCGGCCGGGCTCAGGCTGTTGGGCAGATTGCCACCGCTTCCGGGCCTGAAGGCCATCGGCAACATGTCATAGGCAGGGGCGATCTGATACGGTCTGCCCTGCTCCGAGACGAATGACAGATTGCCGTTGTGCATGTCGGTATTTCCGATCAGGACGCCGAAGGCATACAGCAACGTCGCGACCTCGGCGGCCTTGGTGGTGATGACGCGGGCCGTCGCCAGACGGGCCGCCAGCACCGGCCAGGGAGAAACGGCATCGCCGACAAACTCGGCATCGAACGAGGTCAGCGAATGGACGGCACGACGGCCGAGCGGCCCCACCCGATCGAATCGCTCGACCTCCAGGAAACGTCGGGAGCCGATGTCCAGGATCCGGCTCTCGACGGCCGGCAGGCCGGCATCACTCAATACGCGGCCGGCGAGATGCTCGGCCAGCAGCAGGTCGCGCCAGCGTCCAGCCACCGCGTTGTCGCTGCGGGCGGAGAACTTCACCAGGATGTGCCGACCGTTGTAGGCCACGAACTTCGGTTGCTCGCCGCCGGCCGATGAGCCCGCCACTTCGCCGCGCTCGACGGCCTCGGCCAGGGCCGGATAGTCCGATTCCGCGATGGGCACGGGGGCGGCTGCCTGGAGGAAGCGCGCGCGGGCAATGTCACCCAGCAGCAGGTTGCCAACCAGATCGTCCCCGTGTTGGATCAATGCCCGCAGGGCATGGGCGTCGGTCCAGTCGTTGATGTTCGCTGGAAGACCGAGTTCGGTGGCGAAGCTGATCGCGAATGCACGGCCAAGGAAGCCCGCCGGGCGCATATCCTGGGCCCACCATGGCAGGCCGTCGAAATGGAGCGATGCGCCATCGTCCTGCAGCATGACAAAGCCATCCGGATGTACCGGGACCAAGAGGCCAAGCCGCCGAATCTGTCCCTCGGCTGACACACGGTAGACCGGCACCTCGGCAAAGCCACGGGTGGCATCACGCAGCGCATATTGAATGGATCTGGCGGCGCCGATCCGGACGATATCGGGCCCCATTCCAGCGATGGCACGGGAAAGCGTGGGCTGGCTCACGCCAATCAAATGAATGAGTTGACGCGCAGTCGCAGGGCCTTGGGCCAATAGGGAGCGGATGTTCTCAGCTTGTACGGTGGTCATTGTGAATTGATACGTGAATATATAATTGAATATATAATAGAATTCATTCTAGGTCGGTACCGAACAGCATGGCAATCCCAGTCCAGACAGCCGGCAGGAAGCCGGCATGACATCACTCGTGCCGCAGTGCCTCGATCGGGTCCAGGCTGGCGGCGCGGCGGGCGGGGAAGTAGCCGAAGATGACGCCGATGGCGGCGGAGAAGCCGAAGGCCAGGAGGTTGATGCCGGGGTTGAACAGGTAGGGCAGGTGCATCAGCCCGGCCAGGCCGATCGAGGCCAGGGTGGCGAGGGTGATGCCGATGAGGCCGCCCAGCGACGAGAGCACCACGGCTTCGATCAGGAACTGCGAGAGCACTTCCCGTTCCAGGGCGCCGATGGCGAGGCGGATGCCGATCTCGCGGGTGCGCTCGGTGACCGAGACCAGCATGATGTTCATGATGCCGATGCCGCCCACCAGCAGGCTGACGGCGGCGACGGCGCCGAGCAGGGTGGTCATCACCTTGGTGGTGCCGGAGAGGGTTTCGGCGATCTGCTTGGTGTCCATGACGTTGAAATCGTCGTCCTCGTCGTCGCCGATGTGGCGGCGTTCGCGCAGCAGGCGCTCGATCTGGCGCTGGACCTTGTCGCTGGAGATGCCTTCCTTCACCGAGACCATCAGGCTGCGCACGTCCTGGTTGCCGGTGAGGCGGCGCTGCATGGTGCGCAGCGGCATGACGATGGTGTCGTCCTGGTCGGAGCCGAACGAGGACTGGCCCTTGGCGGTGAGGACGCCGATCACCTCGCAGGCGAACTGCTTGACGCGGATCTCGCCGCCCACCGGGTTCTGGGCGCCGAACAGTTCCCGCTTGACGGTGTTGCCGATGACGCAGACGGCCTTGCCGGCGCGCTCCTCGCTCTCGTGGAAGACGCGGCCGCCGCTCAACCGCCAGTTGTTGGTGATGAAGTAGTCGGCGCTGCTGCCGGTGATCGAGGTCGACCAGTTGTTGGCCTGGGCGATGACGGTGAGGCTCTTGTTGGTCACCGGCGCCACGGCGTTGATGCCGGCGATCTGGTCGCGGATGGCTTGCGCGTCCTCGGCCTTGAAATTGGCGGCGCCGGCCGAATCGCGACCGGGGCCGAGGCGCTGGCCGGGGCGCACGATGAGCAGGTTGCTGCCGAGGCTGGCGATCTGTTCCTTGACCGCGAGGGTGGCGCCATTACCGAGGGTGACCATGGTGATCACCGCCGAGACGCCGATGACGATGCCCAGGGTGGTGAGGAAGGAGCGCAGCAGGTTGCGGCGGATTTCCCGCAGCGAGAGAAGGAGGGCATTCCACAGCATCAGGCGGCTCCGTCGCTTTCCACCAGGCCGTCGCGGAAATGGATCACGCGGCGGGCGTAGCGGGCCATCTCCGGCTCGTGGGTCACCATCAGCACGGTGATGCCGAGTTCGCGGTTGAGCTGGCTGATCAGTTCCATGATCTCGTGGCTGGTCCGGGTATCCAGGTTGCCGGTGGGTTCGTCGGCCAGAAGCACGCTGGGGCGGGTGACGATGGCGCGGGCGATCGCCACCCGCTGCTGCTGGCCGCCGGAGAGTTCCGCCGGGGTATGCCGCTCCCGCCCCGCCAGGCCGACCTGGTCTAGCGCGGCGCGGGCGGCCTGATGCCGCGCGCCGGTGGCCTCGCCGCGATAGAGCAGGGGCAGTTCGACGTTCTCCAGGGCGGTGGTGCGCGCCAGCAGGTTGAAGCCCTGGAACACGAAGCCGAGGTAGTGCCGCCTGAGCAGGGCGCGTTGCGGCCGACTCAGGCGCTCGACATGCTCGCCGAGGAACAGGTAGGCGCCGCTGCTGGGCACGTCGAGGCAGCCGAGGATGTTCATCGCCGTCGATTTTCCGGAGCCGCTGGGGCCCATGACGGCGACGAACTCGCCCGCCGTCACCGTCAGGTCGAGACCGCGCAGGGCCTGGAAGGCGGCGGCGCCCTGGCCGTAGGTCTTGGTCACGCCTTCCAGGCGGATCAGGGGTTCGGGGTTCATGGCGTTGGTCGCGCCGGCATCCTTGCCGGCCCACCCGTGCGGACCCAGGATGCCGGCGAGACGCCGGCGCTACGGGGACTCATTTCGCCGCCTCGCTGTCGGTGATGACCTGCATGCCCGCTTTCAGGTCGCCTTCGAGGATTTCGGTCATGCGGCCGTTGCTGACGCCGGCCTTCACCTTCACCGCCTGCGGCTGGCCGTCGCGCGGGACCCAGACGGTCTTGAATCCGTCCTGGCCGCCGCCGTTCTGCGCGCGCTGGCTGGTGTTGCGCGGCGGCCGCGGCATGAGCAGGGAGACGATGCCGCCGGAGGCGGCCTTGTCGCTTGCCGGCGGGCTGAAACGCAGCGCGGCGTTGGGCACCAGCAGGACGTTGTCGCGCGAGGTCGTGGTGATCTCGGCGCTGGCGGTCATGCCCGGGCGCAGGCTGAGGTCGCTGTTGTCCACGGCCAGCACGGTGAGATAGGAGACGACGCCATCGGTGGTCTGGGAGCCGTAGCGCACCCGCTCGATCCGCGCCGGATACTTGCGGTTGGGCCAGGCGTCGACGCTGAAGCTGGCCTGCTGGCCGGGCTTCACCTGGCCGACGTCGGCCTCGTCGACGTTGACCTGTAATTCCATCTTGGCCAGGTCTTCCGCCAGGGTGAACAGCACCGGCGCCTGCAAGGAGGCGGCCACGGTCTGACCGGGTTCGACCTTGCGCAACAGCACCACGCCGTCGATCGGCGAGCGGATCGAGGCCTTGGTCAGGCTGGTCTCGTCGGAACTCAGGGTGGCGCGCGCCTGGGTCACCGCCGCCCGGGCGCTGGCCAGATTGGACTTGGCCCGCGTCAGTTCGGCCTCGGCGGTTTCCAGTTCGGTCTGCGCCGGCACCTTGCCTTTGGACAGGAAGGCGACTTCCCGGAGGCGGCCGAGGTGGGTCTGGGCCTGCTGTCGGGTGGCCTCGGCCTGCTTCACCCCGGCCTCGGCGGCGAGCAGGGCGGCGCGCGATTTGGCGATCTGGTCCTTGAGCCGGGAGACGTCCAGGCGCGCCAGTTCCTGGCCCTTCTTCACCCGGCTGTTGTCGTCCACGAACACGGTCTGCACCGTGCCGGACAGCTCGCTGCCGACGTCGACCTGATTGGTGGGTTGCAGGTTGCCGGTGGCGGAGACCGTGACCACCAGGTTGCCGCGGTTGACCGGTTCGCTCAGGTAGTGGGTGGTGGCGCCGTTGCCGGCGGGTTTAAGGAACAGCCAGGCGAGGAGGAGGCCCGGGAGAAGCGCCGCCGTGGCGAGGAGCCAGCGCCGGCGGCCGCGCGCGGGCTTGGCGCTGGCGAGGAGTTGCGAGAGGGTGTCGCGATCGGGCGTCATTGGGGGTCCTTGGGCTTGCTGTCCGGCGTCCAGCCGCCGCCCAGCGCCTTGTAGAGTTGCACCAGCGCGCTGGCGCGGGCGACGTCGGCGGCGGCGAGGCTGTCTTCCGTCGCGCGCAGGTTGCGTTCGCTGTCGAGCACGTTGAGAAAGTCGATGAGGCCGGCCGCATAGCGTTGCCGCGCCAGTCGGGCGGCCTCGCGCGCGGCTTCGGCGGCGGCGGCCAGGGCCTCCCGGCGCTGGCCGCTATTGGCCAGCGCGACCAGGGCATCCTCGACGTCCCGCAGGGCGGTGAGCAGGGTGCCCTGGTAGGTCGCCAGCGCCTGCTCCTGGACGGCGGTCTGGATGTCTACCCGTTGCCGCAACGCGCCGCCGTCGAACAGGGTGCCGGCGACGGCGGCGAGCAGGGAGTGGCCGAGCGACGCGGCGTTCAACAGGTCGGGCAGGCGCGGCGAGTCGAGGCCGAGCGAACCGGAGAGGGTGAAGTTCGGATAGCGGGCGGCTTCGGCGACGCCGATGCGCGCGGTTTCCGCCGCCAGCTTGCGTTCCGCCGCGCGCACGTCGGGGCGGCGGCGCAGGGTGTCGGCGGGAATGCCCACGGCCAGCGCATCGGCCACCTGTGGAAGCGCGGCGACCGGCGCCAGTTGCGCATGCAGGCTGGCCGGTGCCTGGCCGAGCAGGAGGGCGATTTGATGTTCGGCCTGCGCCAGGCTGGTTTCCAGGCTGGGAATCTGCGCGCGGGTCTGCTCCCGGTTGCCGCGCGCCTGTTCCACTTCCAGGCTGCCGCTCAGCCCGGCCTGGGCGCGCCAGTCGGTCAGTTGCAGCGTTTCCGACTGGCTCGCCAGATTCGCCCGCGCGATGCCCAGGCGCGCCTGCGCGCCGCGCAGTTCCACATAGTTGCGCGCCACCTCGGCCACCAGGGTTACCCGCGTGTTGTCGAGGCTGGCGCCGCTGGCCTGAAGATCGGCCTCGGCCGCTTCGATGCCACGCCGGGTGGCGCCGAACACGTCCGGTTCCCAACTGGCGTCGAAGCTCGCGCTGAACAGATCACGCGTCGCGCCGCTGCCGGTGTTCCGGCTGCTCTTGCTCCGGCTCGCGGAGGCCGAGGCGGTCACGCTGGGGGATGTTTCGGCGCCCGCCAGTACGCGCCGCGCCCGCGCTTCCCGCAAGCGGGCCTGGGCGACTTTCAGGTCGGGGCTGGCGGCGAGGGCCTGGGCGACGAGCTGGTCCAGGATCGGGTCATGCAGGCGCTTCCACCACTCGGCGATGTCTTCCGCGGGCCGCGCGGCGGTGCCGCTCCATGCCGCCGGTACCGGCGGGTTCGGCGCCTGGTAATCCGGCCCGAGGGCCGCGCAACCGCCCAGCGCGAGCAACAACGCGAGAATTGGCGGGCGGGTGGTGGTTGAGGCGGCGGGGTTCATGATTGTTTCGATCAGAAGTCAGAGTGTGCCTGTGCAGTTTCGGCGATTCCTCTGTAAAAAGAGGTGGGCATAGGGTAAATCCGCGTAAAGGCCGACGGCGCGCTCACGATCTGCGCGAAAAGCAAAAAGGCCACTACTCGCGGTGGCCTGCTCCATCCGATAGCCGCCCTGTCGAACGGCGTCAGTCCAACCTCATTTCACCGTGACGATCTCGACCGGGCGGTTGTAGATGTCCTTGCGCTTGTCGTAGAGCGGGATGGTGGTGCCGCTGATGCGGTTCTTCAGCAGATTGTCCAGGTTCACGTCGGCCACCACGATCTGCTCCATGTTGGGCGTGCCTTCGGCGGCGATGCCGTCGCGGGCGAAGGGGAAGTCGGAAGGGGAAAGGATGCTGGCCTGGCCGTAGTGCACGCCCAACCCTTCCACCGGCAGGCTGCCGACAGTGCTGGTCATGGCCACGTAAACCTGGTTTTCGATGGCGCGGGCGTGGCAGCAGTAGCGCACGCGCAGGAAACCCTGGCGGTCGTCGGTGCAGGAGGGCACGAACAGGATGTCCGCCTCCGCCTCGCTGACCATGCGCGCCAGTTCCGGGAACTCGATGTCATAGCAGATGAGGATGGCGATCTTGCCGTAAGGGGTCTGGAACAGATTCAGCTGGTCGCCATGGTCGGTATCCCATTTTTCCCGCTCCCAGCGGGTGCGGTGGATCTTGTCCTGCGCGTACACGGCGCCATCCGGGGTGAACAGGTAGGCGGTGTTGTAGAGCTTGCCCTCGCGCAGGGTGGGGTGGGTGCCGCCGACCAGGAATACCTTCCAGCGGCGCGCCAGCTCCCGCATCAGGTCGAGATAGCGGGGGGTGTATTCATGCATCTGGCGCACCGCCGCGTGGATGTCGCTGGTGTCCATGAAGGACAGCAGTTGCGTGGTGAAGATCTCCGGCAGCAGGACGAAATTGGGTTTGTAGTCGCCCGCCGCCTGCATCACGAAACGAACCTGCTTCTCGAAACCCGCCCAGTCGTCGATCTGGCGCAGCAGGTACTGGACGGCGGCGATGCGGGCGATCATGGCTGTCCTCCTTCGGACAGGAGGGTGGGGCGCTCCGGGTCGTAATCCGGGTTCAGCCAGACGATGAGCGAGGCGTTGCCCAGCGATTCCTTGTCTTCCGGGATGTAGCCCTCGATGACGCCGCAGTAGTGGAAGCCCTCGTGCATCTGGAAACCCAGCACCGGGTCGCGCAGGTCACCCCACACCACCTTCTGCGCATACTGCTCCGGCGTCAGGCTCTCGGCGTGCTTGTGGTAACCCGGCAGGCGGCCGCAGGCGATGATGCGCTTCAGGTTCATCGCCCGGCACAGGGCCTTGCGCCCCTCGTAGAGCAGATGGCCGAGCCCGTGGCCGCGCAGGTCCGGGTCGACGAACACCTCGGCGCCGTAGAGCGTGCGCCCCTCCGGGTTGTGGTTGTCGAAGGTGCCGGAAGCGGTGATTTCCTTCCAGGTATGCGGCCCCGCCCACTCATCCCAGGACACGATCATCGACCCCGCGCAGCCCACCGGCCGGCCTGCCAGTTCCACCATGATCTGGCCCTGGGGGAAGACCTCCAGCTGGTTGTGGAACCGCTTCTCCGACCAATGGGGGATATAGGGATAGACCCGCCGCTGCAATGCGATCAGCGCGGGGATATCGTCGCGGTGGGTGGGGCGGATGATGGGTTTTGGGGTGTCCATAAGCGCCAATCATACCCGCTACGCCCATGAGCAGGCGCGGTCGGCGCGCCAGTCCGTGGCGCCGGAGGCGGGTTGGAAGGCCCCTGATCCAGAGGCCCAGGGGGCCCGTTTTCCTTGTCGGCTGACACCGCTCACCGCTGGCTCTCCGCCGCCATCTCCCGCAGTGCCTGCAGGGAGGCTGAATATTCCTGCTTGGCCGCCAGATCAAACCAGTAACGCGCCATGGCCACATCCCTAGCCACAAATCGCCCTCCCATGCGGTAAGTCTGCCCGACGACATGCTGGGCGATCGCCAGGCCATCATTGGCGGCCTGCATGGTCAGGTCCCAGGATCTCCGCGCGTCTGGCTGCACACCCAGGCCGGCCGAGTAGATCAGGCTCAGGTAGAAGCTGGCCTCGGGCTCGCTCTTCCGGGCCTGCTCAAAGGCAACGCGGGCCTCCTCGTAGCGTTTATTCCCGAAGTGATCCTTGCCCTGCCGCAGCGCCTCGCGGCCCCGGACGAAGTCATCGAAACCCAGTCGCATGACAGGTTCGCTGGCCAGGCCAGGGGCACCACCCGGGTTGTAGTCTTCCGAGAAGATGCTGCCGCCGCTGGGAAACCGCGGTTCCCCGGGGGCTGCAGGCGATTGCATCAGGTGCGGGGGCAACTCGCCCGCGCCGGATACATCGGCGGGCACAGACCGGGGAGGGGGCAGGCGAATCGTGCTTGACCCGGACGGGCCTGGGGCTCCGGCCGCCGTCGTGATGATGGCCCGCAGCCCTTTCCGGGGCGTTCCCAATGGATTGACCGGTTCCGCCTCGACCTGACCGCCATGGACAGCCTTGACCCGCCACTCACCCACTTCCAGGCGGCCGGAGGAGGTGACGTAAACCAGATCGACACGATCACCCACCGCCACCGGGATACCCTCCTCGAGCTGGATGCCGACCGCTTGCCCCCGCACGCTGCTGACCTGACCGTGGAACCCGGCAGCGTATCCACCTTGCGTGATCACCAGCAGCAAGAGAAGCAGAAATGTCCGTGTCATGGTTCGGTGTGTCTGGAAGCAACCCATCATGGCTACCCTCGTCCTGGTTCAGCGGCGGGCCGCGTTCATCCGTTCAGCCTGGAACTTGCACTCCACCAGCGTGCAGGCCTGACCATAGACCGTGCAGCTGCCCGCACCGTAGGGGATGGGCGGCGCGCTGGGACCCTTCACGTGGAAGCTGATGAGGGTTCGGTTGTCCACCCGCTTGCTGCAACGCATCACATAGTGGTTCCGGAAGGCGCTGATCTGGGCATCCGGCTGGCTGGCGGCGCGCCCGCCGGCCATGCAGTCCTCGATCCTGGCCTTGTTGCGACGCTTGCAGTCCATGCACTGGGCATCCGTCGATTGGCCGAGCAAGACGATATCGTCGTTGCCGCACACCGGGCAGAAGCGCTTTTCGCAGTCGATCTGACTGGCACCGCCGCCGCTGGTCTGAGTCGGCGGTGGCTGGCGTTGCGTCGGCGGCTGCCCGCCGCCGGGCGCCGGACCGGGCCACGCGACGGCGGGAGGCCGCGGCGGCGGCTGGCTGAGCTGGCGGGTGATGTTGGTCAGGGCATTGAGCATGGCATCCAGGTTCTGCTGGTCGCGCCGGTTCTGTTCCTGCTGCCGCTGCAGGTCGATGGCATTGCGGACCGCGTCGACCAGGGCATGGCCGGGCTGGCAGCCTGGATCACGTTGCAGCGCATTCAGGCTCTGCACGGCGGCGTTGTAGTCGCGGCTGTTCAACTGCCCCCAGACCACGTTCTGCCGACGCAGGCAATCCGTTTCGGCCTGCATCTGCCGCAGGTTCCGGGACGAATCGATGACCTCCATGGCCTGGGCGGCGAAGTCACAGTTCCGGGCCTGACCGACGATGCGGTGGGCTTCCTGCAGGTTGCCCCGGGCATGGGCATCCAGGGCGGCCTGGTTGTAGCTGTCACAGTTGATGCAGGCAGTGCGGCTGGTGTTGTAGGCGGTACCCGGGCCACACAGGCAAACAGCCTGCCTGCTGGCCGTGTCATAGCCGGCGACACTGCCCGGCAGCCAGCGGCAATCCTTTTGCCGCAGAAGGTTGCCGATGGCCGCCATGTCCGGCTCCGCGGGCTGCCAGCGGGTATTGCCCGCCTGGGTCGCGCAACCCTCGCCCCGCTCGGCGGCGTTGTGCACCCGCGCCTGGTGGCTGCCGGCCAGGTCTTTCAGGAACCCGCACTCCTCTGCCTGATCACGGCTGCGCTGCACGGCGGCGGCGTCAATCACCGGTGCGGCCTGTTGCAGCAGGCGCGTACGGCGGGCCTGGAGGTCGGCGATACCCGGGCCCAGCCGCTCCACTGTCCCGGAAAGGTCAGCCAGCCTCCGGGCCGTGTCGCTGACGCAGGCTGCATGCGCCATCGCGATGCGACGCACCGTGTCCAACAGGGCGTCCATCTCTTGCGTCCTCTGGGCAACGAGACGCGGGTCGGATTCGTCCTTCAGCATCTCCCCGCCCCGTTTGGCGTTGTGTTCCGCCCGCTGGCGCAAAGTTTCCAGGGCGTCCAGCGCATCCCTGGCCGCCACCTGGCTCATGTCGGCCTCGATCAACCGGTCCAGCAGGGCACGCTGGTCAAGCTGGTTGTCGCCCTGGCTGAGCAACGCCTGCAGTTGCCGGATGGACGACTCCAGATTCTCCAGTGACTGGTTGGCGGCATGGGCATGGCCTTGAACCTGGTTCAGCGTGGTGGCGCCCTGCCGGTCGAGCTGCCGCAACCGGGACTGCAACGGGCTGATCTCGTCGCGCAGGCGCTGATCGCTCTGCTGGTCGGCGCTGCCAAGCAACTGCTGATAACGGTTGCAGAGCGCATTGCTGATCTGTTCCGCGTCGCCTGTCGCCTGCTCCAGTGCCAGGGCACCCGCCTCCGCCGCCTGGTGGCTTTGGCCGATGCCGCCGCTATGCCCGTAGGCCTGCTGCACCAGAGTCTGGAGGCGCTCATGTTGTTCAGCGAGCATGCGGATGCGCGCTTCCGCCTGGCCCACGTCGCGTTCGGTCGCAACCAGGTTCCGGCTGGCGGCGCGGCAGGATGCGTCGATCCTGTCGCCCAATGCCCTGGCCTCCACGACGGCTTGTTCCAGGCAATGCATGACGTCGCTGACCGAGGCGGGCTCGTCGCAATTGTCCTCGCCCCGCAACGGGTCGCCCACGGCAAGGGGGAGGGTCATGGAATCGCTGATCAGTGCCCGGCCGTTGGCGTCCAGCACCGTGGCCGTGACCACGATCTGTTTCGGTGCCCGTCCCGGATCCTGCTCGGTCTTGAAGTGCTGGGCTTCCACCAGCGTTTGGGCCTGGCCACCGTCGCTCACCGCCCAGCGCACCCGGAACGGCCCGGGGTGCGCCTCGCTGGGACTGGCGCTGACCTTGGCGCGGAAGTTGATGTCCTCGATCAGGTCGATGGGGCGACCGCGGCTGTCGCTGGCCGTGCGCACCTTGGGCGAGGCGAGGATCTCGATGCGCGGCTCGATGCGCGGCACCTCCTGCTGCATCCGCCCCACTTCCATCCGGGCCATGGCCTTGTGGCCTTCCCGAATCTCGGCGCGCCATGCCTCGAACTGCCGGCGCCCCGCCTCATCCCGCGCCGCCGCCTGGGCCATGAGCTTCATGATGAGTGCCTGGCGCTGCTCTTCCATGGCCACCAGATAGCGCTTGTAGTCCATGTAGTCGGAGATGAGCTGGTGAACCAGCTTGGCGCGCATCTCGTCGCCATAGTGCTCTTCCATCATGCGCCGCACGGTCAGGCTGTCATCGCCCGCGAAGATGCCAGTACCGTGCCACCAGTCATCCACATACTTGCCCATGACGATGGGCAGCTGTTCGCCCTCCAGGGCCGCGTAGGTGTCATCCATCTCCCTTATCGTGCCACCGGGATAGGTGCGCTCGAACACCTCCACGATCCGCGGACGGAAATAGGCATACACCCCCTGGCGGCGCTCCTCCAGGCTCTTGTCGCGGTCCGGGTCGATGGGATGCAGCAGGGCGGGACGGGGCGACTCCACCCGTTCGCGGCGCACCGTTCCGGCTGGCAGCCAGCCCTGGTAGGCCAGCATGATCTTGTCCCGCTTCAGGGGGGCGAAGATCAGGGTGCCACCCAGGTTCACCACCCCCTTGGCGGTGTTCACCACCAGCATCACCTGGCCGTAACCGGGGATGGTCTGGCTGAGGGTGATCTGGGCCAGGGTCTTGCCCACACCCATCATCTCGATGTCCACCGCCATGCCCAGCAGGGGCAGATGGGAAAAGGCCTCGCGGATGGCCGCCTTCACGACTTTCGCGTTGACCTCGCCCTCTTCGGTGTAGACGGTCAGCACGTAGACCACCGAGTTGGCGCGCCCCATGCGGGTCATCCAGTTGTTGCCGAACACGGTATCCACCACCTTGCCGGGCAGGGAACGCTGGCGGGGGTCGGCAGTGGGCATGGCGGCGCGCTGGTTCAACTCCATGGCATCGAGCCGCATGCCGTTGAGCAGCACCTTGTACTTGTCGCCGGCCCGGGCGGCCAGGGCATCGACGAAGCGGGTCTGCAGATAGCTCTCCAGGGCGGCGCCGGTGGCCCAGGCGTTTTGCATGCCCTGCAACGCGCTCTTCCAGGTGCCGGCACCCTTGGTCCGGGTGGTCAGGGCATCGAATGAATCCAGCACCGCGTTGGCGGCGTTCTCCCGCAGCTTGAGGATTTCCAGGGCGTCATCGTTGGCGGGCAGCATCATTTCCCGCTCGGCCTGGATCAGCCGCTCGACGATCTCAATGTCCTCGGCGAAGCGGGGATTCTGCTTCGCCATCCGCGCCTTGAGCAGCTTGATCTCGGTGGGATTCATGATTTCCAGGGCATCCCGAATCTCGTAGAAGGCGCCAAATTGAAGCTTGGTGATCTGATCCCGAGTGGGGCGCACCATGGTTTCCGTGCCGTCCTCGTCGATGAAGGGGATACGCTCCTCCCGGTCCGGCATGGCCCAGTCCGTGAAACGGTCCTTGGCGGCCAGCAAGGTGTTGCTGGTGAGGATCAGGGGGCCGATGTCCCGGAAGGTGGACCTGGCCTCCGCCAGCAAGACACGCTTGTCCACCTTGCCACGCTCGCGGACAAGGTCGCGGTGATAACCCACCAGGGGCTCGAAATCCGCATCGCTGGGCGGGCGGTTCTGCTTGTGCGCCAGACGCAGATTGCGCGCCACTTCATAGGCCAGGACCATCTTCTCGCGGGTGCGCGCCGAGAGCCCGAGGCTCGGGTCATCGTAGAGGGCGCCCAGCATCTGCCGCCGCTGGTTCGTGTCGAGGATATCGATGTACTCGCGCTGCTTGTCGCGGAGGGTGATTCCAGGACCCTCATCCAGGGCGCGCAGCAGGTACTTGGCCTCCAGTTGCACGTCGCCCTGGTGGACACGGTAGAAGTGGCTGTTGCCCATCGCGCCACCGAAGGCGTGACGCGGCTTGATGGACGGCTTGTAGAAATAGAGGGGAATCTCCGCGGCGTGCAGCATCTTGCGCACCACGTCCCCCCCTTCTCCCGCGGTGAGCTGCATGAAGGTCTTGCCCTTCCGGGAGACGCTTCGCCCCATGACCTGCTGCTGGAAGGCGCCTTCCAGGAAGTAGGCCTCGTGATTGCGTTTGAGCTGGGAACGGCCGTTGCGAATCTTGAAAAGGAAGTCGGCGATGCTGTGCTGCTGACGGTAATCCGGAATCGAGGCGTCGTAGCGGTGGGCGACGATATCCATCTGCTCCGGGGTCAGGCGTGCGCCGTACTTCCTTTCCGAAATGTCCTGGAACAGCTTGCGGTACTGCTCCACCAGCCAGCCGGCGTCGATGCCCTCGAACTGGGGATAGAGGGTGAAATCGATGTCGGTCTTGGCGTTGACCTTGTCGGGGTCGCCGGACGCGCCGAAATCGTTGATGCCGACCCCCAGTTGCGGGGTCTTTTCCCGTATCTGCAGGGTGAGGGCGTCCAGCACTTCGTCGTGAAAAGCCTGCCGGTTCTGGCCGAGCTGGCGGCTCACGCCGGTGTCGATGCCGTTGCCCAGCAAGCCATGGATGGAATGAAAGCCGCCCTTGCCGGCGGCAGCGTAGACCTTCAGGGTGTCACCCACATCCAGGGGCCGGTTGCCACGCGCCTGCAAGGCCGCCATCACCCCCCGCTGGCCCGCCTTGATCTCGCCCAGGGTGGGTTCGAGGCTGGCATGGGGCGGCGGCGCCTGATGGGCTCCCTTGCCCTTGGCGGTGAAGAGCTTGGAGAGGTCCAGGCGGAAATGGACGTGGCTGCGCTCGGTGAAGCCCTCGTCCTCCTGACGCTCCGCTGCCGATGCAGGGCCGCCCAGCAGCGCAAGGAGGAACACGAGGACCCCCCCACAACGCGTCATGTACTGATGCACGGCTGTGGATTGGATAGTCGGGAAAGGTTTGCGAATACGCCTGTGGAACATGTTTTCATTCTAGGTCGGCGAGGCCATGGCGCCACTGACCCCCTGCCATGACGCCAGATGCGCCCCGCCTTCAGGCCGGCACCCCAGGCGCCGCCGGGAGGCGTTTCCGTCAGTTACTCCTGCTTTTGTCGAGGGTGATCGAACGGTGCGGCGCCGCGCGCGCAGGCGCGGACCCGCGGGTCGGAATCCGTGGCGAGCCCCCGGAGGGCTTTCCGCGCCTGACTCCCGCTGATTTCCCGCAGCAGACGGCATAGCGCGACCCGCTTGTCGGTCATGGGGGCTTCCGGATAGGCTTCCAACGCTGCCCGGCTGAGCGCGCCGACGGCCGGTCGACCGATGCGGCGCAGGCCGTCCATCGCCCGTTGCCGGGTTTCCGCCGGTTCGTTCGCGTCCAGGGCCTCGATCAGGCTGGGGGCGCTGGCCGGTGTGCCGATCCTGGCCAGGGCGGCGATGGCGCTCTCGCGGGTATCCGCCATCCGTGCCGCGTGGACCAGCGCCGGGACCGCTGACGCATCGCCAATCCTTCCCAGGGCCTCGGCGGCCATCTCCCGGCCGAGCCAATTGTCGTCGCGCTTGTTGAGCGCGCTGGTCAGGATCTCGCCGGCCGCCGGATCGCCCAGCATGCCCAGCGCCGGAATGGCGGCGGCCCAGACGCCGGTGCGCGCCCGCATGTCCCGCTCGAGTATCCGGATCAACGGCTCGACCGCGCGGGGGTCGCCGCGTTCACCCAGGGCGTGGATCGCCGCCATCCGCCGCTGACCCTCGGCGCCGACGTCTTCGGCCACCCGCAACAAGCGGTCCACCGGTGCATTCTGCCCGGCGCCGGCCTGGCTCCATGGGGCCAGGCAGACCAGTAGTACGCAAAGGCAATGGATGATCCGGATCACGGGGTTGGCTCCATGAAGATGCATGTCCACACTCCCCAGCTTAGATGAGGCGAGCGGCGCCTGGGCGGCCAGTGCCGACAGAATCCGGAAGGCCATACCGCTCGCGGACAACAACAAGGCCCCGACAAGCGGGGCCTTACAGGTTGCCGGCGCCTCCCCGAGAGGAGGTCAGTAGCGGTAATGCTCCGCCTTGTACGGCCCGGTCTTGGGCACGCCGATATAGGCGGCCTGCTGGTCGGTCAGTTCGGTCAGTTGCGCGTTGAGTTTCTTCAGTTGCAGGCGCGCGACCTTCTCGTCCAGGTGTTTCGGCAGGGTATAGACCCCCACCGGGTAACGCTCCGGATGCAGGAACAGTTCGATCTGGGCGATGGTCTGGTTGGCGAAGCTGGAAGACATCACGTAGCTGGGGTGGCCGGTGGCGCAGCCCAGACCTCAAACATTATTAGACGCCGCCACCGCTTCGACGAACGAAACCAACTCAAGCGGAATCCTTGACATTTCCTTTATTCGATTTGCTAGCAAGCCCTTAATGTCGGTATTTATCCCGTGAACACAGGAAAAACGCATTAATAGGGCCTTGCCATGAACCCGCCTCAGCAAGCCATCGACTCGAAGTCCTGAGGGCGATCCCGGCGCATCAAAGGCATCGACTTTGGCTACTTGCTGTGCATATTCCTCAGTGGCATCGAGTGCGACAGGTGAAATCCTCGGAAGCTGCTGCGTACTAATGGCAGCGTCAATCGCCGCCCGAGAGGGAAACCGCGTAACCCATCCGTCTCCCACCGCGTCCATTTTGTAGGTGTGGCACAGCGCGTTGAAGGCGGCATGTGGAACCAAAATCTGGCAATGATCCAGCAACTCGTCTTGAACCACAGGCACAGGCCTGGCTTGATCCATTTTTATCTCGGCTCGACATTTTTCCATCGCACCGACATCGGCCAGATAACTCTCCATCTCCCAGCGCCGTAGCGTTTTTATTTCGGGACCGAAAGGTTTTGCCTTTTCGAAGAGATCGTCATCTGTCTCATGGACCAAGTCCCACCTGTCTTGGCTCATGACGGCATCTCGGTCCACGATGCCCCAGGCTGGGTTGCCTGCGCTTCGTTCCTCGCCCACAGCCCTAAGAACCGCGTTACAACCTGCAAATCCTCCGCAATGGCTGGCGGCGGATCGGAATTCCACCCGGGATAGTTGCTCCTTGAACCAGCACTCACCAAACACGTAATTGTCCTCGTCGGATTCGACGAAGATGACCGGCACTCCACCGTACCGCGAAGACAGCCGCTCCGGTGCACCCAGAACCGGCTGGGATTTGACTACTCCCATAGTTCCCCCCCCGTTAGTTTCGTTCGTGCCCGCCAGGACTGACCGACCAGTTTCTTTCTGCGGCAGCCTTGGCAATGGCTTCCGCTTTGTCCTCTTCCTCCGCCGTTTCAATGATGTAAGCACCTTTACGCAGATTCTCCTCGCGGAGATTGAGTGCAAAAGCCTTCATCATTCGCTCCGAATGCGTCGCAATGAACACGCTGACATTCGGGAAATGGGATGCGGCGAGCTTGAACAGGGCATACAGCGTTTCGTATTGCATATTCCGATGTAGATGAACCTCGGGTTCATCAATCAGCAGAATGGTGTTGCGGGTCATGTGCGCTCCGAGGCGCAGATAAAGCTGGACGAGGCTTTTTTCACCGCTGGAAAGTCGATCCAGCCGGTGCTCCTCCCCGCCAGCCTCGATGATCGCTTCGGGCGGTTCCTTGCGAACACCTTTCAGGCGCTTGCCGGCATATAGCTGCTTATCGCCCACGAAAAACACCCGTTTGTTGATCGCCTCCACCGCTGCCTCATAGCGGCCGTCATCCAGCCATTTCAGCCAGACCAGCAGATTGTCGAGGGAGTCACGCCAATCCCGCCCCTCGACGTCGAAGATGTGTACCGGCCGGTAATTCCAGTCACGGGGCGCCACGATTGCGCGGTCATCGGCGGGCATACGGATGATGTTGCGGTAGGCCGAAAAATAAATGAGCGTCGGGAAAGTCAGTTCATCACTCTCGAAACCCGAGAGTCGATCCCCGATGCTGTTCTGGATCAGGATGTTGAAGTCCTGTACCCACTCATCGCCACGACCTACCATGCTGTAACGGCCGAAGGCGTTACGCACGAAGCCAAAGCGGCACCAACGGCTGGCGCCGTATTTGCGCAAATCGGATTCACCCCAGAGCTTCAAAGAGGCATCCTCGCCCATCGCGCCCGCCAGCAGCGACAGGATCACCGTCTCCTTACGCCCATCCCGGTTGAGAGTGAGACGGACATCCCATTGGGCGCGTCCCAATTCCCGGTCGAACGACTCAAAATCCAGGCTTGAGCATTCGGTCTTGCCGAGCATGTTCATCATCGCCGCCATCATTTCCATGACGGTTGTCTTGCCCCGGCCATTCTTGGAAATCATCAGGTAGACATTGCAGGGCTCATCGTTGGAATCCGTGAAATCGAATACCTCCATGCGCTCCTGGAACGGTCCTACCCGATCGATGGATAGGAACAGTGGTGAAAAATCGTCGATCAGAATATTCATCATCGTCCGCCCTCCTTGGACATGCGCCGCAGCATGGATTCCACATCTGCCGGCAGGATGCGGAATCCATGCACCCGCTCCACCTTGCCGCCCAGCCATTTGGCCAGCATGTCGCCTTTGCCCAACAGTTTGTCGGCCCCCGCTTCGTCGAGAACGATGCGGGAGTCGGCGGCTTTTTGCACCGTTAAGGCAATGCGCGAGGGGATATTGGCCCGCAACAGGCCGCTGAACGTGGCGGCATCGGGACGCTGGGTGGCCAATACCAAATGGATGCCCGCCGCACGCGCCTTCTGTGCCAATAGAACTAGTTGGTCTTCCGCTTCCTGTGCTTGGGCGATCAAAGAGGCAAGTTCCTCGACCACGACCACGATGCGTGGCGGTGCGGCATCCCCCAGCTCGCCCAATTCCCGCACGCCGCGCGAAGACAGCAGTTTTTCCCGCTCCTCCATTTCCTTCACTAACCCTTTGAGGGCGCGGGTTGCATCAGGCCCCTCGACCACAATCGGGGCCAGCAAATGCGGTACAGCCTGGTAAGCGGCGAACTCCACGCGCTTGGGGTCGATCAGCAGCAATTGCAGGCGGTTGGGGCCACGCGAGATCAGCAGAGACAACAACATGGCGTGCAGGCAAACACTCTTGCCACTACCGGTCGTGCCGGCCACCAAGACATGGGGAGCCTCGACGAGGTCGCGCACGACCGGAGTTCCGGCGATGTCCACGCCCAACAGCAGCGGCAGCCCCTGGGTGGGGGCATTCCATGCAGCCAGGCTTTCCGCGCCCAGGTGCGTCCATTTCTCTTGCGGTCGGGGCACATCCAGCCAGACGGTCTTGGGTTCGCCTGCGGGCGCAAGAAACACGCCGGCATCCTTGAGGCCCAGGGTAAATGCCAAGTCATCCAGCTTTCGTTCCAGCCGGCCGTAGTCTTCGGCATCCGCCAAGCGGACGCTGTAACGAGTGACGCGGGGGCCTTCCTGGCTTTGCAGAATCTCGGCGACCAAGCCGAATTCTTCCAGAGCCTGTTGCAGGCCAACTGCATTCGTAACCGGAGCAGTGCCCGCATCGCCCATCAGGGCGAAAAATTCCTGATACAAAAACTCATGGAAATCATGGGATTCTCGCCAAGTGGCCTGGATTTCACGAAGACCGCGCCGGATATGCCGCTGCAGGTATCGCGCGTATTGCGCGTCATCGCCGAACAAATCCTGCTGGTGATAAGCCGACAACAGAGCACGAAACGCATCCACGAACCCATCAGGCTCCTTCTGGCTCTTTCCCGTCAGGACATCCAGGGTGTATTCGCCGTCCTTGCCGCCTTCGATGCTGTCGAAGGCTTCGTCAGGCGGGGTGGACTGCTTGAGCGACAAGGCCAAGGCCACCCGCAGGACCGTCCATTTATGGCCCTGTGCCAGGAAACCCTTGCGCAGCACATGGACGATCGTGTCCTCGTCGCTTCGAGAGGTATAAACCTTGGCCATCAGTAATAGCCTCCCTGTTCAACGCGGGTATGGTCGCCTTCCAGATTGACCAGATGGTATTCCCGATAAACGTGTGGCTGGATCAGGGCGTATTTCTCCCGGTCCAGTTCGGAATCCGTCGGCAACACGATGACCTGCGGGCCGGCCTTGGGGTAATAGCGGGTGAGCAGATTTTCCTGGTGTTGCCGGTCGATCCGCGCCAGGGGGGTGTCCACCACCACCGGAGCCTCCCGGCCCGAGACGTCTTTCAAGCCCCACAACAAGGCCTGGGCCACCAGTTGTTTCATGCCGGCGGAGATATTGCCCATGCCCACCGGCTGTTCGTTCGCATCCAGGTAGTGCAAGGAAAAGTCTTCATTCACCCGGATGTTCCGGATCAGGCCGTGGGAGGTCATCAGTTCGCCGAATCGGCTGTTGATGGCTGCTTCGATGTCTTCACGCCGCCGGGCTTTCAACAGGGAGCGGTAGGCTTCCAACGCCTTGGATAAACGCTGGCCGATCTTCAGCTTATCGCCTGCGGCTCTGGCGTCACCCAGGCGTTTTTCCAGTTCTCGCAAGCGGTCCCGTTTGGCATTCTGCTCGCGGATGAGCACCGTTTTTTGCTCGCCCAAGCCACCGATGCGCCGCTCCAACTCACTCTTTTTGTCATCAAGGCTCGCACGCTCGGCCATGCGTTCCTCGAACAGTTGCCGCTCTTGCGGCGCCAGATTGGAGATATCGTTGCGTTTGCGGTCGATCTCCAGCAGTTCCGCCTTCAGGCGACGGATTTCCACCAAGTCGCCGGCCCACTGGTTGCGTTTGCGCTGGTCGTGCCGGTAATCCTCGATCACCTTCAGCACACCCTCCGCCTTCATGGGGGCCAGATGGAACAGGCCGGAAGCCATGTCCTCCGGTTCGGGTTGATAACTGTCCAACACCCGCACCAGTTTTCGCCGCAGAAACTGGTCCTGCTCCGGGGTCAGGGACGGCACCGGCAAGGGTGGGTCGGTAAACAGGCGTTCCGGCAAGGCAGCGAATATCTTGGACAACTCATCCTTGAGCCGTCGATTGGGATGGGCCGCGATCTTCTCCAATTCGTGCGAAGCGGCACCCAGCAGCGTCGGCAGCACAACCAGGGGTGCATCACGGGTAAAGGCTTCGAAAAAGGCGGCGGTGCGCTCCTCCAGGCGTCCCACCACCCCTTCCCGCTTTGCCGCCAACTGGGCCTCTTCACTCTGCAAGGCGAACTGGCGCCGGGCCTGCAAGGCCACATCCAGACGTTTGACGGTGTATTCCGTTTCGGCGATTTCCTCTTCCAGCCCCTTTTGTTCACTGTTCAGCCCGGCCAGCTTTTCCTCACTGGACTGGATTTCCAATTTCACGGCATTGATTTCATGTTGGCTGGCATCGTTGGACTCACGCCGCCAGGTCGTCAGATTCTTGCCCAGGTATTCGTTGACGACGTCGATGTCCACCAGATCGAGCAATTGCTCGATCTGGTGCATCTGACCCTCGCGGTTGGCTTCGGCCATCTGCTGAACCCGCTCGCCGTCATAAATAAAAAATGGCATTACAGCCTCTGGCAGCCGGCTCTGAATGAACGAACGCGCCTCCCCTTCGACATTGCCGTTGAAATCTTCCAGGGCATCACCGAAATCGGGGGTGACGCGGAGGATCTCTTCCACGCCATCTTTCACCAGGGTCCAACGTCGTTCCACTTTGACCGTGCCGGCAGCCTCCCGCCATTCCAGATCGACCCCGAACACCTTTTCTCCGGCAGCGCGGGCCTGGCGATTGAAGATGCCGATCCATTCCTCACCCATGCCCAGGAGATAGTGGTCGCGTTTGAAGTTGCGACCGCTATGCACCCCCGCGCGCAACTCGTCGGACACGCCGGTCAGCAGTAGCTTGAGACTGTTGAGAAAGCTGGTCTTGCCATAGCCGTTACGGCCCCAGATCAGCAGCACATTGCGCCCGTCGTCCTCCGGCCTCAGGTCGAATTCGCAGGGGCCATAGTAAGAGAACAGGTTATGGATGCGGAAGCGTTGAAGAATCATGACGTAGTTGCCTGCTCCGCTTGTTGTGCAGCCTTCTTGACCAAGTCGCCAACGGCGCGTTCAAAGCCCGCCTTGGCGCCCCACTTTGCGAGGTCTGGATAATTCCGGCGGCGTATATCCAGCACTTGGCGGATCAATTCCGGGTTCAGGTCGGACTCGATGGCCACCTGTTCCAGCAGGTCGTCTTCAGGGTGGTTCAAAAGATCTTGTTTATCGGGCATGGCGATGGCCCTCCCATGTTTCGCGGCGATGCCGCATGCCAGATTATTTTGGTAGTCGAATTCTCGTGACCATTCCTGTTGAATGTAAAGCAACTCTTCGTCGCTGATGAGGGGCAGCCCTACCTTTATTTCCAGGGTCAGCAGCTTGTCAAGGATTTCCTGGCGCGCTGCAGGCAGGAAGGGGCCGGGGCCGAGCAGCCTATTGCGCTTGACCTCGCTGCGATAACCCGGCTTGTCGCGCAGAGTAATCAACCAATCGCGAAATTCGATCAAAGGCTGTAATTGTTCTTCGCCCGAACGGATAAAGCCTTGTAGCGATTTGTCCTCCTTGACCACCGTGCAGGTCCAGCATCCGAAGCGGCTGCCGCCGCAAGAGGGCGTGTTCAGGTCGAAGATCACCGGGCATTCGCCTCCACTTGCCTGCCGGTAAAGAGAGAAGAGAAAATCATGATCGCCTCCCCAGGGGCAGGGATGGGTGGTCAGATACTCCCAGACGTCCTCGGTGGTCCAGTCCGCGATGGGGGTTGCCACCAAGGCATTGGGGATTTCGTGATGCGGGTTGAGGCCGCGACTGTTGATGTCTCGCGCCTGCATGGTGCGGCCACGCTGGGCGCTTTCGGCGATGCGGGTACCCAGCAGCAGGATGACGCTGCCATGCTGCCGTGAGATGTTTTCGATGGCACGCCGAGAGGGTTTGATCTTCATGTTGCTGGTACACCAGCGGAACCAGCGAGAAGGCGGAGGGTAGCCCCTGCCGATGAGTTTTCCCCAATAGCTTTCTTCCGGCGTCGGCCTGACCAGTTCCGTGACCAGAGGTAACCCGAGTGCCAGGGCCGACTGGCGTATGCGGTCAATTGTGGCGGAGACAAAGGCGGCCACATTCGGTGCTTCCACCTGGGTGTCAGAAGACAGCACTACGACCTGCTTGGTAGCGCGTTCTCTTAACCCCAGCAGCATGTTGAACACGAGCTGTAGCAGCGCCGTGGAGTCCTTGCCACCGGAAAAGGCAACCACCCAAGGCCGGCTGTCGGCGAAATACAGTGATTCCATCTGAGCAATGGCTGCACCCGCCAAGGACTGGCTGGTTTTTTGTGTGGCGTTTGTTGGCGGATTGGTCATGCCTGGTCTCTCGATACAAAGAAAAAGGCGCCGAACCTATCGCTGGCCGGCGCCCATGACTAGCAAAGAGCTTGCTTAGTAGCGGTAATGCTCCGCCTTGTACGGACCGGTCTTGGGCACGCCGATATAGGCGGCCTGCTGGTCGGTCAGTTCGGTCAGTTGCGCGTTGAGTTTCTTCAGTTGCAGGCGCGCGACCTTCTCGTCCAGGTGTTTCGGCAGGGTATAGACCCCCACCGGGTAACGCTCCGGATGCAGGAACAGTTCGATCTGGGCGATGGTCTGGTTGGCGAAGCTGGAAGACATCACGTAGCTGGGGTGGCCGGTGGCGCAACCGAGGTTCACCAGGCGGCCCTGGGCGAGCAGGATGATGCGGTGGCCGTCCGGGAAGATGACGTGGTCGACCTGGGGCTTGATCTCTTCCCACTCGTACTTCTCGATGCTTGCCACGTCGATCTCGTTGTCGAAGTGGCCGATGTTGCAGACGATGGCCTGGTCTTTCATCTTGGCCATGTGGTCATGGGTGATGACGTGGTAGTTGCCGGTGGCGGTGACGAAGATGTCGGCCTTGTCGGCGGCGTACTCCATGGTCACCACGCGGTAGCCTTCCATCGCCGCCTGCAGGGCGCAGATCGGGTCGACTTCCGTCACCCAGACCTGGGCGGACAGCGCCCGCAGGGCCTGGGCGGAGCCCTTGCCGACATCGCCATAGCCGCAGACCAGGGCGACCTTGCCGGCGATCATCACGTCGGTGGCGCGCTTGATGCCGTCGACCAGGGATTCGCGGCAGCCGTAGAGGTTGTCGAACTTGGACTTGGTGACGGAATCGTTGACGTTGATGCCGGGGAACTTGAGTTCGCCGCGCTCGTGCATCTGGTACAGGCGGTGGACGCCGGTGGTGGTTTCCTCGGTGACGCCCTTGATCTGGGCGAGGCGGGTGGAATACCAGGTGGGGTCGACGGCGATCTTGGCCTTGATGGCGGCGTAGAGAACCGTCTCCTCCTCGCTGCCCGGCTTGGCGACGACGGACAGGTCTTTCTCGGCGCGGGCGCCCAGGTGCAGCAACAGGGTGGCGTCGCCGCCGTCGTCGAGGATCATGTTCGAGTAACCGCCATCCGGCCACTCGAAGATCTTGTGGGTGTAGTCCCAGTACTCGGTGAGCGACTCGCCCTTGACCGCATAGACCGGGATGGCCTCGGCGGCGATGGCGGCGGCGGCGTGGTCCTGGGTGGAGAAGATGTTGCAGGAAGCCCAGCGCACCTCGGCGCCCAGCGCGGTGAGGGTCTCGATCAGCACGGCGGTCTGGATGGTCATGTGCAGGCTGCCGGTGATGCGCGCGCCTTTCAGCGGCTGGCTGGCGGCGTACTCCTCGCGGATGGCCATGAGGCCGGGCATCTCCGTCTCGGCGATGCGGATTTCCTTGCGGCCCCAGTCGGCCAGGGCCATGTCGGCGACTTTACAGTCGGTGAACGCGTTCATTTGAACTCCATTGAATGAACGGGCGCGGTTTGTTCAGGTAACCCCATTCCGAGCCTGGCCCATGTGACGGGTCGCAGCGCCCCTCGGCGGGGTCGGATGAATCAGATGCCGGCGTCGGCTTTCAGGGCCATCGCCTTGTCGGTCATTTCCCAGGTGAATTCCGGTTCGTCGCGGCCGAAGTGGCCGTAGGCGGCGGTCTTCTGGTAGATCGGGCGGAGCAGGTCGAGCATCCGCACGATGCCTTTGGGGCGCAGGTCGAAATGCTGGCGCACCAGTTCGGTCAGGCGTTCGTCGGAGACGCGGCCGGTGCCATAGGTTTCCACCATCACCGAGGTGGGGTGGGCGACGCCGATGGCGTAGCTGATCTGCACCAGGCATTTGCTGGCGAGTCCGGCGGCGACGATGTTCTTGGCGACGTAGCGGCCGGCATAGGCGGCGGAACGGTCGACCTTGGAGGGGTCCTTGCCGGAAAAGGCGCCGCCGCCGTGGGGGGCCGCGCCGCCGTAGGTGTCGACGATGATCTTGCGGCCGGTGAGGCCGGCGTCGCCGTGCGGGCCGCCGATCTCGAACACGCCGGTAGGGTTCACCAGATACTTGATGTCGCCCTTGATCAGCGTCTTGGGCAGCACCGGCTGGATGATGTCCTCGATGATGGCGTCGATCGCGGCCTGCTTCATGCGGCGGCTGCCCGTCGGGCCTTCCGCCATCTCCGGGCTGTGCTGGGTGGAGAGCACCACGGTGTCGATACTGTCCGGCTTGCCGTCGACATAGCGCAGGGTGACCTGCGATTTGGCATCCGGGCGCAGCCAGGGTAGGCGGCCGTCCTTGCGCAGCATGGCCTGGCGTTCCACCAGGCGGTGCGACAGGTAGATCGGCAGGGGCATGAGGGAGGGCGTTTCGTCGCAGGCATAGCCGAACATCAGGCCCTGGTCGCCGGCGCCCTGGTCGAGGTTGTCGTCATAGGCGGCGTTGACGCCCTGGGCGATGTCGGCGCTCTGCTGGCCATAGCAGACATGAACGGAACAGCCGTCGGCGTCGAAGCGCAGGTTCGGGTCGGCGTAGCCGATGTGGCGGATGGTTTCCCGGGCCACGCGGGCGTAGTCGACCTTCGCGTTGGTGGTGATCTCGCCGGCCAGGATCACCAGGCCGGTGGTCACCAGGGTTTCCGCCGCGATGCGCGAGTGCTTGTCCTGTTCCAGGATGGCGTCGACGATGGCGTCGGAAATCTGGTCGGCGACCTTGTCCGGATGGCCTTCGGAGACCGATTCGGATGTGAAGAAGTAGTCTTTGCTCATGGATGCTCCAGTGTCATTCCCCGTTGCTGGGTCGGCGTGACCGACTCCGGGGACAGGAGCGGACGCTTTAGCTGAATTTGTATCCCGCCCGCAATTTGTCTGTGCATTGCTGCAATTAACTCGGCGGCTGCGATAATTCTACGCACTTGCACAAAAAAGGGTCAAACCCGCCTTGCTTTTCTTTCTGCGTCTTTTCTCCCGCTTGCCGCTGCCCGTCGCGCATGCCTGCGGCGCCCTGCTGGGGCTCGCGAGCCTGTTCTACGGCAGGCACCGGGCCCTGTTGCGGGAGAACCTCGGTCTGACCGGCCTCTACAGCCCCGCACGCCTGCTCCGCGCCGGTCTCGAACTGGGCAAGGGCCTGGCGGAACTGCCCCTGGTCTGGCTGGCGCCCCTGCCGCGCGTGTTCGGCCTGATCCGCGAGGTGCACGGCTGGGAGCACATCGAGGCCGCGCGCGGCCAGGGCATCGCCCTGCTGGCGCCGCACCTGGGCTGCTGGGAGATCTGCGGCATGTTCATCGCCAGCCGCCTGCCGTTCACCGCGCTGTACACGCCGCCGCGACAGGAATGGGTGCACGCCATGATGCGCGACGGCCGCGAACGCGCCGGCCTGAAGACGGTGCCGCCGACCACCGGCGGCGTGCGCGCCCTGCTCGGGCGCCTGAAGGCAGGGGAGGCCACCTTCATCCTGCCCGATCAGTCCGCCAACCGTGGCGAGGGGCTCTGGATCCGCTTTCTCGACTATCCGGCCTACATGCCCGCCCTGCCTTACCGCCTGATCGCCAGTACCGGCGCCGTGCCGCTGCTGGTGTTCGCCGAGCGCCTGAGCTGGGGGCGCGGCTATCGGCTGCACATCGAGCCCCTGCCGCTATCTCCGGATGGCGGTCGCGAGACCCTGGCCATCGTCGCCAGCCAGGCGATGTCGGCACTGATCCGCCGCCACCCCGCGCAATACCTGTGGAGCTATCGCCTGTTCCGCCGCCATGACGACGTGCCGCCGCCGCCGGAGGATCTTTGATGCGACGGCTCGGCATCGCCCTGCTCTGGCTGCTCTGGCGCCTGTTGCCGGCCGCTGCGCTGGGCCGCCTGGGCGATGCGCTGGGTGAAGGGCTGCATGCCGTGGCCGGCGCCCGGGTCCGGGTGGGGCTGACCAACCTGCGCCTGTGTTTCCCGGAACTGGACGAGGCGGCGCGGCGCCGCCTGCTGCGGGCGCATTTTCGTGCTCTCGGCCGCGCCACCCTGCAGGAAACCGTGTCCTGGTGGGGCAGTCGCGCGGAAGTGGAACGCCTCACCCGCTTCGAGGGTGTCGAGCACCTGGCGCCGCATCTGGGCAAACCGCTGATCTGGCTGGCGCCGCATTTCGTCGGCCTCAACATCGGCGGCGTCCGGGTCACCGCCGCGTACGCGCCCATCGTCTCGCTCTATGCCGCGATCAAAAATCCGCACATCGACCGTCTGATGCTGCATGCGCGCACCCGTTTCAGCCGTGGCGCGGCGCGTTCCGAGATGTATTCGCGCCAGGATGGCATCAAGCCGGTGATCCGCGCGATCAGGAAGGGGTTGCCTTTCTATTACCTTCCGGACATGGATTACGGCGCCAGGGACGCGGTATTCGTCCCCTTCTTCGGCACGCCGGCGGCCACCATCACCGGCCTCTCCCGTCTGGCGCGCGCCACCGGCGCCGTGGTGGTGCCGGCCATCACCCGCCAGGAGGGCGGCGGCTATGTCACCCGCTTCTACCCGGCCTGGGAAAACTACCCGGGCGGCGATGTGGAGGCCGATGCCCGGCGGATGAATGCCTTCATCGAGGACCGCATCCGCGAGATGCCCGAGCAATATTTCTGGTTGCACAAGCGCTTCAAGACCCGACCGACCGGAGAGGCCAGTCTGTATGAATGAAATCGACATCGGCGCCCTGCGCCCGGACGAGGCGGAGGCCGTGGTGGTCCTGGCCGGCCGAGTCTGGCGTGCCCACTATCCCGGCATCATCACCCCGGCGCAGATCGAGTACATGCTGGAACAACGCTACCGGCCGGTGCTGGTGCGCCAGTTCCTCGCCCGTGGCGACATCTGGCTGGCGGCGCGCGCGGAGGGGGGGCTGGTTGGCTTCGCGCACGGGCACCCGCTCGTCGAGGGTGATTACAAGCTCGACAAGCTTTACGTGGACCTCGACTGGCAGCGCCACGGCATCGGCGGCGCGCTGCTCCGGGAGCTGGCCGCGCGCGCCACCAGGCTGGATTGCGCGCGCCTGGTGCTGCGGGTGAACCGGCAGAACCAGCAGGCCATCGCCGCCTACCTGAAACACGGCTTCACGGTGGCCACCATCCACCTGGAGGACATCGGCAACGGATTCATCATGGATGACTATGTCATGACCAAGGACCTGAAATGAGTTTTCAAAACCCCACTCCCGAGGACATCAAGGCCCTGCTGTCGCGGGTGAAGACCATCGCCGTGGTCGGCCTGTCGCCAAAGCCGGACCGGCCCAGCTTCGGCGTTTCCCAGGCCATGCAGCGTTTCGGCTATCGCATCGTGCCGGTGCGGCCGGCCCTGGACTCGGCGCTGGGCGAGAAGGCCTATGCGAAGCTGGCCGACATCCCCTTTCCGGTGGACCTGGTCAACGTCTTTCGTGAATCCGCCGCCATTCCCGGTGTTGTCGAGGAGACCCTGGCCATCGGTGCCCCCGCGATCTGGATCCAGGAGGGCATCATCCACGACGCCGCGGCCGAGCAGGCCCGCGCCGCCGGCCTGGTGGTGGTGATGGATCGCTGCATCTGGAAGGACTACATGCGCTATATCGCATGAACTTGGCGATAATCGGCCCATGAAGCTCCCATTCACCAAAATGCAGGGCGCCGGCAACGACTTCGTCGTGCTCGATGGCGTCCGCCAGGTCATCGACCTGACTCCCGCCCAGTACCGGGCCCTTGCCGACCGCCACTTCGGCATCGGCTGCGACCAGATCCTCCTGGTGCAACCGGCCACCCGCGCGGATTGTGATTTCCGCTACCGCATCTTCAACGCCGATGGCGGCGAAGTGCAGCAGTGCGGCAATGGCGCCCGCTGCTTTGTGCGCTTCGTGCATGAACAGGGGCTGACGCCGAAGCGGGAAATCCAGGTCGAGACCGCCGCCGGCATCATCGTCCCGCGTCTGGAAGACGACGGCCAGGTCACCGTCGACATGGGGCCGCCGCGTTTCGAGCCGGCCGAGATTCCCTTCCTGGCCGCCGGGCCGGCGCTGACCCATGTCATCGATGTCGATGGCGAGCCGGTCGAACTCTCCGTCGTGTCGATGGGCAACCCGCACGCCGTTCGCGTCGTCTGCAATGTCGATGACGCGCCGGTACGCGAACTGGGTGCCCGGATCGAAGCACATGACCACTTCCCGGAGCGGGTCAACGTCGGCTTCATGCAGGTCATCCACCGCCGCGAGATCAAGTTGCGCGTGTTCGAGCGCGGCGCCGGGGAAACCCTGGCCTGCGGCACCGGCGCCTGTGCCGCCGTGGTGGCCGGCATCCGCCGCGGCCTGCTCGACGACGCCGTTCGGGTGCACACCCGTGGCGGCGACCTCTTCATCCGCTGGGCCGGTCCCGGCCACAACGTCCTCCTCACCGGCCCGGCCGTCACTGTATTCCAAGGCGAGATCACGCTATGAACATCACCCCCGAACAGATCGAAGACTTCCTCAAGCTCAACCCCGAGTTCTTCGTCGGCCATGCCGAACTCCTGGCCGACATCACGGTGCCGCACCCGTTCAGCGGTCAGGCGATTTCACTGGGCGAGCGGCAGGTGCTGGCGCTGCGCGACAAGTCGCGCGGGCTGGAGATCAAGCTGCGTGAATTCATCCAGTTCGCCGAGGAGAACGATGCCATCGGCGACAAGCTGCACAAGCTGTCACTGGCGCTGATGCGCGCCCGGACCCTGGAGGCGGTGCTGCAATCGTTCTACCTGGATCTGTCCGAAAGCTTCGCCGTGCCGCATACCATCGTGCGCATCTGGGTGGACGGTGCGCCCGACATGCCCGAGTTCGCCAAGGTGAGCGAGGATATCCAGGTGCTGGTTGAAGGCTTGGGCCAGCCGCAATGCGGTCCGGAGGTGCCGGAGGAGGTGCGGGCCTGGTTCGGCGAGGCCGGAGCACATCAGAAGTCCTTCGCCCTGGCACCGCTCAGGGATGGCCATCTCACCGGACTCATGGTGCTGGCCTCCGAGGACGCCAAGCGCTTTTATCCCGAGATGGGCACCCTCTATCTGAGTTGGCTCGCCGAACTCGCCGGCGCCGCCTGCGCCCGTTACCTCTAGCGTGCTGCATCAGGGGCCGACCCGGCCCCGATCGCGCCATCGGCCAACCACAACCCCGAAGCGGGTTCGTGGGGCCGAAATGCCCCCTGTTCTGTGAGCAACTTAAAGTGAAGCTTTAACTTGCAGCCCTAGGTTGCTCATTCGAAAAGAACAATGGGATGCCTTGACTCTCATTCGTAAGTCATTGAGCTAATTGAAATTTTTCCCGTCGCGTCCTTGACGGTGGGGATTCGTGTTCTCTATAGTGGGAAGAAGTGGGAATTGGTGTCGAATTGTGTCGCCAAGTGGGCCACGGAGGAGAGCACGAGACATGTTTACGGGATCAACGCAGATGGCGCTGGACGGGAAGGGTCGCTTGGCCATCCCTGCACGCCTGCGCGAGCGCCTGGCCGGCGTTTGCGGCGGACATCTCGTGCTGACGGCTGATCCGACCAGCGGCTGCCTGCTGTTGTATCCCTTCCCCGAGTGGGAAAAAGTCGCGGCCCGCCTCAATGCGCTGCCCAGTCTTGATCCGATTGCCAAGGAGTTGAAGCGTCTGGTGGTCGGTTCGGCCGAGGAAGTGGAGCCGGACGGCGCCGGTCGCATCCTGATTCCGCCCATGCTGCGCCGTTTCGCCAAGCTGGAGAAAAGTGTGGCGCTGGTCGGCCAGGGCGAGAAATTCGAGCTTTGGGACGACGCCACCTGGCAAGGCCTGTTCGACAAGGCAGCGCAGTTCCCGCAGCAGTTGGCGGAAGCCGCGCGTGACGGCACGCTTTCTGAAGGTCTCAAAGGCTTTTCGCTGTGAGCGGCGTGCATGTTTCGGTGCTGTTGGACGAGGCGGTCGCCGCGTTGAACCTTCGCGGCGATGGTGTCTACGTGGACGCCACGTTCGGGCGCGGTGGCCACAGCCGGGCGATCCTGGCGAAGCTGGGGCCGAACGGCAGATTGATCGCCCTGGATCGTGATCCGGCGGCGGTGGGGGTGGGCAATGCCATGAACGACGCGCGTTTTCGCATGATCCACGCCCCGTTCTCCGAGGTGGGCGAGGCGGTGCGCGCCGCCGGGGTGGCGTTGGTGGATGGCGTCTTGTTCGACCTGGGGGTGTCCAGCCCGCAGCTGGACGAGGCGGAACGGGGCTTCAGTTTTCGATTCGACGCCCCTTTGGACATGCGCATGGATACCAGCCGTGGCATGACCGCCGCGGAATGGCTGAATCAGGCACCGGAAGAGGAGATTGCCCGAGTTGTCAGGGACTATGGCGAAGAGCGGTTTGCTCGGCAGGTTGCGCGGGCGATTACGCAGGCAAGAACAGTCGCGCCGCTCGCGAGCACCCGCCAGCTTGCTCAAGTGGTCGCCGGCGCCGTGCGCACCCGAGAGCGGGGCCAGGATCCGGCGACGCGGACGTTTCAGGCTGTGCGGATTTTCGTTAACCGCGAGCTTGAAGAGATTGAGCAGGCGCTGCCGCGCGCGGCCGCCTTGCTGAAGACGGGTGGGCGTCTGGTGGTGATCAGCTTTCATTCCCTGGAAGACCGCATGGTGAAGCTGTACATGCGCCGTGAATCCCAGGGCGAGCAGGTGCCACCCGAGATTCCCCTGCCCGCTTCGGCGTTGCGCGGCGGCTGCCTGCGCCTGATCGGCAACAAGGTGAAGCCTTCCGAGAGCGAATCACGGGGGAACCCCCGCGCGCGCAGCGCGACGATGCGGGTGGCCGAGCGCACGGGGGTGCCATGGTCAAGTTGAACCTTGTCCTGGTCGCGGTGCTGGTCGCCTGCGCTCTCTCCGTCGTCTCGGCGCGCCATCAGGCGCGCAAGTTGTTTATAGCCCTGCAGTCCGAGCAGGCGCATGCCCGCGCCCTCGATGTGGAGTGGGGGCAGTTGCAACTGGAGATTTCCACCTGGCTGATGCACAACCGGGTGGAGGAAGTGGCACGCGATCGCCTGAAGATGGCGATTCCCGATCCACGGCGCATCTATGTGCTGCATGGCCAGGGGGGCACGCCATGAGCGCGACGCGCAAGGCCAACACCATGCTGCACCTCGACCTGCAACGCTGGCGGATGCGGCTGACCCTGGGATTGTTGTTCGCCGGCTTTGCCGCCCTGTCGATGCGCGCCGTCTACCTGCAGGCCTGGCACAACGATTTCCTCAACGAGGAAGGCGAGAAGCGGGTGCAACGGGTGGCGCCCATTCCCGCTTATCGCGGCGTCATCACCGACCGGCGTGGCGAGCCGGTGGCGGTGAGCACACCGGTCGAGACGATCTGGATCAACCCCCGCCAGGCCGATCCCAGCGCGGCGGATATCCAGTCCCTGGCCAGGATCCTGGAGCGCGAGCCCAGCCAGATCGCGCGTCTGTTCGCCGACAAGAGCAAGGGCTTCGTCTATCTGGAACGGCTGCTGGAGCCACCCAAGGCGCGCCAGATCATGGCCCTGAACATGGCCGGGGTGTTCAGCAAGCCGGAATACCGCCGCTACTACCCGGCAGGCGAAGTCATGGGCCACGTGCTGGGCATCACCAATCTCGATGACAAGGGCCAGGAAGGCGTCGAGCTGGCCTTCCAGTCCTGGCTGGCGGGCGAGGCCGGCGCGCAGCGGGTGGTGCGCGACCGCCTCGGCAACGTCGTCGAGGTGCTGGAACAGATCAAGCCACCGAAGCCGGGGCGCGATCTGGCGTTGAGCCTGAATCAGCACATCCAGTACCTGGCCTACCGCGAACTGTCGGAGGCCATCGAGAAGAACAGTGCCCGCGCCGGTTCCGTGGTGGTGCTCGATGCCCGCACCGGCGAGATCCTGGCGCTCGCCAACACTCCCAGCTTCAACCCCAACAGCCGCGCTACCTATACCCCGGAACGGGTGCGCAACCGGGCGATCACCGACGTGTTCGAGCCGGGTTCGACCATGAAGCCGCTGCTGGTCGCGGCCGCACTCGACGCCCGGGTGGTGGCGCCACAAACGACCATCGACACCGGGCCGGGCTGGTTCATCGTCGGTGACAAGAAAATCACCGACACCCACGCCAAGGGCGTGATGACCGTTGCCCAGGCGATCCAGGTCTCCAGCAACGTCGCGGCGGCGAAGATCGCGCTGGAAATGCGCGGCGAGGACTACTGGCGCCTGCTCACGCGCGCCGGCCTCGGCGCGCGGCCGAATTCGGGCCTGCCCGGCGAAGTCGGTGGCCGGCTGCGCCCGTTCAACTCCTGGCGGCCAATCGAGAAGGCGACAATGGCCTACGGCCACGGGCTTTCTGTCAGCCTGCTGCAACTGGCGCACGCCTATACCGCTTTCGCCAACCAGGGCGTCATGCCGGCGCTGACTGCCTTGCGCCGGGAAAACGCCGCGACCGGGGTGCGGGTGATGTCCGCCGAGGCCTCCAACGAGGTCCTGGCCATGATGGAACTGGTCACCCAGAGCGGTGGCACCGCGCCGATGGCCCGTGTCGCCGGTTATCGCGTCGCCGGCAAGACGGGGACCGCGCACAAGTTCAAGATCAGCGGCGGCGGTTACGAAGCGGACAAATACGTCAGTTCCTTCGTCGGCCTGGCGCCCGCCTCCAATCCTCGCCTGGTGGTGGCGGTGATGATCGACGAGCCGTCCGGCCGCGACTACTACGGCGGGCTGGTTGCCGCCCCGGTATTCTCACGGGTGATGGCCGGTGCCCTGCGCTTCATGGCGGTGCCGCCGGATACCTCTTTCGATAGCGACAGCGCCCCCCCGGGCGAGGCGCCCGTGATCGCGGAGTCGGTGTGATGGACGCCATCGACGTCGTTGCCCAACTCCGTCGGCAGGCGCCCGCCGCGCGCGGCATGACCGCTGACAGCCGGCGCGTATCGGCGGGGGATGTCTTCCTCGCCTTTCCCGGCGACGTTCATGATGGCCGCCGCCATATCGCCGCCGCGATCGGAGCGGGCGCCGCCGCCGTGCTCTGGGAGCCGGCAGGGCATGACTGGCGGGAGGGCGACGTGACCAACCTGGCAGTGCCCGATCTGAGGGCGAACGCCGCCAGCCTTGCCGCCGCCTGGTATGGCGACCCCTCGAAAAATCTGTGGATGACCGGTATCACCGGCACCAACGGCAAGACCTCGGTGTCGCACTGGCTGGCCACCGCCTGGACCCTGCTGGGCCGCAAGACCGCGGCCATCGGCACCATCGGCAACGGCTTCCCTGACGCGCTTGCGGTGGCCAGCCACACCACTCCGGACGCGGTCAGCCTGCAGGGTCTCCTGGCCGGCTTCCGCGATGCCGGCGCCGGCGGCGTGGCGATGGAAGTGTCCTCGCACGGGCTGCAGCAGGGGCGGGTCGCAGGGGTGGCCTTCGACGTCGCGGTGCTGACCAATCTCACCCGCGATCATCTCGATTATCACGGTGACATGGCCAGCTATGCGGCGGCCAAAGCGCGCCTGTTCACCTGGCCCGGCCTGCGATGGGCGGTATTGAACGCGGACGACGCACTCGGCGCCACCCTGGAACAACAATTGCGCGGCGGCGCCACCCGGGTGGTGAGCTATGGCCTGCATGCCGGTGACATCCTCGCGCAGCGTGTGCGCGCGGACCGTGACGGCCTGCACATGGAAATCGTCAGCCCCTGGGGCATGGGCGAACTGAACAGCCCGCTGCTCGGGGAGTTCAATGCCTACAACCTGCTCGCCGCGCTCGGCGCCCTGCTCGCCGGCGGTGTCGGGCTGGAGTCTGCCCTGGCCGTGCTGGGCAAGGTCGAATCGGTTCCGGGCAGGATGCAGCGCATCGCCAGCGAGACCGGGGAACCCACCGTCATCGTCGATTTCGCCCATACCCCGGATGCCCTGGAAAAGGTGCTGTCCACGCTGAAGCCGCTGACCCGCGGCAAGCTGGTCTGCGTCTTCGGTTGCGGCGGCGGGCGCGATACCGCGAAGCGGCCGCTGATGGGCGCGGTCGTCGCGGCGCGCGCCGACCTGTCCATCGTCACCAGTGACAACCCGCGCCATGAGGATCCGGCCCACATCATCGCCGACATCCTCGCCGGCATGCCGCCAGGGCAGAACGCCATCGTCGACCGCCGCCAGGCGATTCACGCCGCGATCCGCGCGGCCGCGCCGGAAGACATCGTGGTGCTGGCCGGCAAGGGGCATGAGCCGTATCAGGAAAGCAATGGGGTCAGAACCCCCTTCTCGGATTGTGATGAAGCGCGCCAGGCGCTGACTGAAAGGAAACAACGTGCAGCTACATGAAGCCGCCCACGCCCTGAACGCCGTCGCCATCGGCGCGGACGTGGCATTCGACCGCGTGGCCAGCGACAGCCGTGCGCTGCCCGGGGGCTGTCTGTTCGTCGCCCTGAAAGGCCCGCGCTTCGACGGCCATGCCTACGCCGCGCAAGCGCTCGCGGAAGGCGCCGCCGCCGTGATGGTGGAACAAGGCGCCGGACTCGACGTTTCGCCGGCTCTGGTGGTCGAGGACAGCCGACTCGGCCTCGGCAGGCTCGCCGCCTGGCACCGTTCCCGGATGCCGGCCAAAGTGGTGGCCATCACCGGCAGCAATGGCAAGACCACGGTCAAGGAAATGCTCGCGGCCATCCTCGCGGCGGAAGCGGGCGAGGGCGCGGTACTCGCCACCGCCGGCAATCTGAACAACGATATCGGCGTGCCGCTCACGCTGCTGCGGCTGACCGCTGCGCATCGCTACGCGGTCATCGAGATGGGCATGAACCATCTCGGTGAAATCGCCTACCTGACCGAGCTCGCCCGCCCCGACGTCGCCCTGGTCAACAACGCGCTGCGCGCGCATCTGGAAGGACTCGGCAGCGTCGAGGCAGTGGCGCGCGCCAAGGGCGAGATCTATGCCGGTCTCAAGGAAGGCGGCATCGCCATCGTCAATGCCGACGATGCCCACGCCGACTACTGGCGCGGTCTGGCCGGCGGCCACCGGGTGATGAGCTTCGGTGTCGCCGAGGACGCCGACGTGCGTATCGTGGCCGCGGCAGACCGGCTCGTGCTCGACACGCCGGCCGGCCGCATCGACATCACGCTGGGGGTTCCCGGTGAACACAATCGGCGCAATGCCGCCGCCGCCGCGACCGCCGCGCTGGCCCTGGGCATCGCGCCGGATGCCGTGGCGCACGGCCTCGCCGCCTATACCGGCAGCAAGGGCCGCCTGCAGGTGCACGATTGCCTCCTCGGCGCCACCCTGATCGACGACAGCTACAACGCCAATCCCGATTCCGTGCTGGCGGCCATTCAGGTGCTGGCGGCGCGGCCCGGCACACGCATCCTGGTGCTGGGCGACATGGGCGAACTGGGGCCGGAGGCCGCCGCCCTGCACCGCGAGGTCGGCGAGCGCGCCCGCGCCGCCGGCATCGATCGCCTGCTTTGCCTGGGCGAGTTGTCGACGAACACGGTCAACGGGTTCGGCGCCGGCGCGATGCATTTCGAGCGCATCGAGGAACTGCTGGCGGAAATCGAGTGTGCACTGGACGCCGGCGTGACCATCCTGGTGAAAGGCTCCCGTTTCATGAAGATGGAACGCGTGACGCAGTCTTTCGTGGAGAAACAGCAATGCGCCTGATGCCCGTCCGGCCCGTGGCCATGGCGCATACCGGGGAGGTGCCGCCATGTTGCTGATGCTCGCCCAGTGGCTCGGTCACGACATCCGCCTGTTCAACGTCTTCAACTACATCACCCTGCGCGCGGTGCTGGCGGCGCTGACCGCGCTGGTCATCTCGTTTGTCGTCGGCCCCTGGATGATCCGCAAGCTCACCCACCTGAAGGTCGGCCAGCCGGTGCGTGATGACGGCCCGCAGACCCATCTGGTCAAGGCCGGCACCCCGACCATGGGCGGCGCGCTGATCCTCTCCGCCGTCACCATCACCACCTTGCTCTGGGCCGATCTGTCCAATCGTTATGTCTGGATCGCGCTGTTCACGCTGGTCGGATTCGGCGCCATCGGCTGGGTGGACGACTGGCGCAAGGTGGTGGAAAAGAATCCCAAGGGCCTGGCTTCGCGCTGGAAATATTTCTGGCAGTCGGTGATCGGTTTCGCGGTGGCCGGCTGGCTGGCCTGGTCGGCGCACCTGCCGGCGCAGACGGAATTGATCGTGCCGTTCTTCAAGCATCTGGTGATGCCGCTGGGCGTCACCGGTTTTGTCCTGCTCGCCTATTTCGTCATCGTCGGCACCAGCAACGCGGTGAACCTGACCGACGGCGCCGATGGCCTTGCCATCCTGCCGACCGTGATGGTATCCGGCGCCCTGGCGATCTTCGCCTATGTCGCGGGGCATGCGGTGTTCTCGAAATATCTGGGCCTGCCGCACATCCCCGGCGCGGGTGAACTGGTGGTGTTCTGCGCCGCGCTGGTCGGCGCCGGACTGGCTTTCCTCTGGTTCAACGCCTATCCGGCGGAAGTGTTCATGGGCGACGTCGGTGCCCTGGCGCTCGGCGCCGCGCTGGGCGTGGTGGCGGTGATCGTGCGTCAGGAAATCGTGCTGTTCATCATGGGCGGCGTCTTCGTCGCCGAGACCGTCTCGGTGATGCTGCAGGTGGGCTCCTTCAAGCTGCGCGGCAAGCGGGTCTTCCTCATGGCACCCATCCACCACCACTTCGAAAAGAAGGGCTGGAAGGAAACCCAGGTGGTCGTCCGCTTCTGGATCATCAGCATGATGCTGGTGTTGATCGGCCTTTCGACGCTGAAATTGCGATGAATACCTCCAACAACGCTCACCACGCATCGCGCTTCGAAGGCCGCAAGGCCCTGGTCGTCGGACTTGGCGATACCGGTGCCGCCTGCGTGCGCTGGCTGCTGGAGCACGATGCCCAGGTGCGTGGCACCGATACGCGTGACGAACCGCCGCACGCCCAGCATCTGCGCGAGGCTTTCCCGGAGGTGAAGCTGGCCCTGGGCGGTTTCGATCAGGCCGACTTCGACTGGGCCGATCTCATCGTGTCCAGTCCGGGGGTCGCGCTGGCCACGCCCGAATTGCGCGATGCGCGGGCGGCCGGCAAGGACGTGGTGGGCGACGTGGAACTGTTTGCGCGAGCCATCCGCGGCAGCCAGGCCAAGGTCATCGCCATCACCGGCTCCAACGGCAAGAGCACGGTCACCACCCTGGTCGGCCACCTCTGCGCGGCGGTCGGCCTCGACACCGTGGTCGCGGGCAACATCGGCCTGCCGGTGCTGGATGCGCTGGACAACCGGGAAACCCTGGGGCGTGATCCCGACGTCTGGGTGCTGGAACTGTCCAGCTTCCAGCTGGAAACCACCACCAGCCTGCGTCCGGATGTCGCCACCGTGCTCAACATCTCTCAGGATCACATGGACCGCTACGCCGGTCTCGACGACTACGCGGCGGCCAAGGCGCGGGTGTTCGCGGGCGCCGGGGCGCAGGTGCTCAACCGCGAAGATCCGATGGTGATGGCGATGGCGCTGCCCGGGCGTGCTCTTACAACCTTCGGGATCGGCGATGGTGAACCTCACGTTGCCGGCCAGTTCGGCCTCGCCACGCGCAAGGATCGACTCTGGTTGTGCGAAGGGGAAGAGGCGCTGCTGCCGGTGGACAAGCTGCCCATCGCCGGCCTGCACAACGCCGCCAACGCGCTCGCCGCGCTGGCCCTCTGCCGCGCCATCGATCTGCCCTATGAGGGGTTGATCCCGGCGCTGAAGACCTTCGAGGGCCTGCCGCACCGGGTGCAGCGGGTGGCGGAGGTAGCGGGACGCCTCTTCTATGACGATTCCAAGGGCACCAATGTCGGGGCCACGGTGGCGGCGCTGCTCGGTTTCACCGCGCCGGTGGTGCTGATCGCCGGCGGCGATGGCAAGGGCCAGGATTTTTCACCCCTGCGTGATGCGGTGAAGCGTGCCCGCGCCGTGGTGCTGATCGGCCGTGACGCCCCCTTGCTGGAAGCGGCCATCGCCGATGCCTGTCCGGTGTATCGCGCGGAAAGCATGGAAGGCGCGGTGACGCAGGCTTTTGCTCTGTCGAAGCCGGGCGACGCGGTACTGCTGTCGCCTGCCTGCGCCAGTTGGGACATGTTCCGCAACTATGCGCACCGCGCGGAAGTGTTCGTCGCCGCGGTGGAAGTGCTGGAGGCGGTCGGCGGTGAATGCCGACGCCAGCAGGAGCGACGCATTCGCAGTGCCGCGATGTTGAGCGAGGAACGGCGGCGCCGGGAACGCAGGAGGTCGCGGGATGTTTCATAACGCTGCCCTCAAGCGCACGGCCCTGACCCCTTATGACTGGGGTCTGGTGTTTGCCGCCACCGGCCTGCTGGTGATCGGCCTGGTGATGGTGTTCTCGGCTTCCTCATCGGTGGCCGAGGCGAAATCCGCCAGCCATGAGCACACCTATTACCTGGTTCGCCACGCCATCTACCTGGTGATCGGCCTCGGCGCCGGGTATGCCGCTTTCCAGATCCCGACGCCGCTGTGGCAGAAACTGGCACCCGGCCTGTTCATCGCCGGGGCGGTGGTGCTGTTGCTGGTGCTGGTTCCCTTCATCGGCAAGGAGGTCAATGGCAGCCGGCGCTGGATTCCCCTGGGACCGCTGGGGAATTTCCAGCCTTCCGAGTTCATGAAGTTCGCCACCATTCTCTACGCCGCAGATTACACCGTACGCAAGGCGGCGCAGATGCAGAACCTGGCGCGTGGTTTCCTGCCACTGTTTCTGGTCATGCTCGGGGTGGGCAGCCTGCTGCTGCTGGAGCCGGACTTCGGTGCCTTCGTGGTCATTTTCAGCATCGCCCTCGCCGCCCTGTTCCTGGGTGGCCTGAACGCCCGCCTGTTCTTCGGCCTGATCGCGCTGCTGGGCGTCGGGTTCGTGCTGCTGGTGGTGACCTCGGAGTATCGCCTGGCGCGGGTGACCGGCTATCTCGACCCGTTCAAGGATCCCTATGGTGCCGGCTACCAGCTCTCGCACGCCCTGATCGCGCTCGGACGGGGCGAGATCACTGGCGTCGGCCTCGGCGACAGTGTCGAGAAACTGTTCTATCTGCCCGAGTCCTACACCGATTTCCTGCTTGCCGTGATCGGCGAGGAACTCGGACTGGTCGGGGTGATGGCGGTGATCGGCCTGTTCGCCTGGCTGACCTGGCGGGCGTTTTCCATCGGTTGGCAGGCCAGCCTGATGGGGCGCAACTACGCCGCCCTGGTTGCGCAGGGCGTCGGCGTCTGGATGGGTCTGCAATCCTTCATCAACATGGGGGTCAATCTCGGACTGCTGCCGACCAAGGGACTCACCCTGCCCTTGATGAGCTATGGCGGCTCCGGCATCGTCGCCAACTGTGTGGCGTTGGCGGTGCTGCTGCGCGTGGATTACGAAAATCGTTGCCTGATGAAGGGGAAGCGGGCATGAGCGCCGTCAGGACTGCGCTGATCATGGCCGGCGGTACCGGCGGCCATGTCATGCCGGCGCTGGCGGTGGCCGAGACGCTGCGCGGCGAAGGCTGGCGCGTGGTCTGGCTGGGCACCCACGCCGGCATGGAGGCGAAGCTGGTGCCGGCGAAGGGCTTCGACATGGCCTGGGTGAAAGTGGCCGGCGTGCGCGGCAAGGGCCTGATCACCAAGCTGTTGCTGCCGTTCAATCTGCTGCACGCCTTCTGGCAGGCGGCGCGCGCGATTTTCCGCGAACGGCCGGATGTGGCCCTGGGCCTCGGCGGCTATGTCGCCTTCCCCGGCGGCATGATGGCGGTATTGCTGAACAAGCCTCTGGTGATCCACGAACAGAACGCCGTCGCCGGGCTGACCAACAAGATCCTGGCGCGGGTCGCCGACCGCGTCCTGCTGGGCCTGCCGCTCGCGGCACCGTTGTCGCCGAAGCAGGAATGGGTAGGCAACCCGGTGCGTCCCGAGATCGCCGCCCTGTCGGCGCCTGAGCAACGACTCGCGGGTCGCGCCGGGCCGCTGCGCCTGCTGGTGATTGGCGGTTCGCTGGGTGCCGCGGCGCTCAACGAGATGATGCCGAAGGCGCTGGCGCTGCTGCCCGCCGCGGCCCGCCCCGAGGTGCGGCACCAGTCCGGCGCCCGCCACCTCGATGCGCTCACCGTGCACTACGCCGCCGCCGGTGTCGCGGTCGAGCCGCTGGCCTTCATCGAAGACATGGCCGCCGCTTATGCCTGGGCCGACGTGGTCGTCTGCCGCGCGGGTGCCCTGACCGTGGCGGAGATCGCCGCCGCCGGCCTGCCGGCGCTGTTTGTGCCGTTCCCGTTCGCGGTGGACGACCACCAGACCGGCAATGCCGCTTTCCTGGCCGATCAGGGTGCGGCCTGGCTGATGCAACAGAAAGACCTCACCCCGGAAAAACTGGCGGAGTGGCTGCGCGGCCTCAACCGCGAGGAACTGCTCGCGCGCGCGAAAAAAGCGCGCGCCCTGGCGAAACCGGACGCGACCGCGCGGGTGGCGGCCGTGGTGAAGGAGTTGGGGAAATGAAACACAAGGTCAACCGTATCCACTTCGTGGGCAAAGGCGGAGTCGCTGCGAGCAGGGAGCAGGGGCCCCGCGGGCGGGGATGCGAGCGTCCGCGAGTGGCGCGGGCCGCCGATGAGCGCTATGGGCGGATCGGAGTGCGTCATGAAGCATAAGGTCAACCGTATCCACTTCGTGGGCATCGGCGGTGCCGGCATGAGCGGCATCGCCGAGGTGCTGATCAACCTGGGCTACCAGGTGTCCGGCAGCGATGGCGCCAGCAATGCCGTGACCCAGCGCCTGGCGGCGATGGGCGCGACCGTCTACCAGGGACACGCCGCCGTGCAGATCCGCGGCGCCAATGTCCTGGTCATTTCCAGCGCCATCAAGGAAGACAATCCGGAAGTCCAGGCGGCGCGGGCCGCTCGCATTCCGGTGGTGGCGCGGGCGATGATGCTGGCCGAGTTGATGCGCTTCAAGCAGGGGATCGCCATCGCCGGCACCCACGGCAAGACCACCACCACCAGCCTGATCGCCAGCGTCCTCAACGAGGCCGGCCTCGACCCCACCTTCGTGATCGGCGGCAAGTTGCTGGCGGCCGGCGCCAATGCGCGGCTGGGCACGGGTGAATGGCTGGTGGCCGAAGCCGACGAGTCGGATGCCTCCTTCCTGTATCTGTCGCCGGCGGTGTCCATCGTCACCAATATCGATGCCGACCACATGGAGACCTATGGCCACGATTTCGAACGCCTGAAATCGGCCTTTGTTGAATTCCTGCACCGGCTGCCTTTCTGGGGGATGGCCATCCTCTGTGCCGACGACCCGGTAGTGCGCGAACTGCTGCCGCGCATCGAGAAACCGGTGATGACCTACGGCACCGGCGAGGATTGCGCGATCCGCGCGGTGAATATCCGTGCCGAGGACGGACGCATGTCCTTCACCGCCATCCGCAACGGTGTGAAATCCCCCGTCGACATCACCGTCAACATGCCGGGCCAACACAACGTGCTCAATGCCCTGGCGGCGGTGGCGGTGGCCTGGGAGTTGCAGGTGCCGGATGTCGCGCTGCAACGGGCCCTGGCCAACTTCAGCGGGGTGGGCCGCCGCTTCCAGCGCTACGGCGAGATCCGCCTGGCGGATGGACGCGGCTTCACCCTGGTCGACGACTATGGTCATCACCCTGTGGAAATGCAGGCCACCCTCAACGCCGCCCGCGGCGCCTTTCCCGGTCGCCGTCTGGTGCTGGCCTTTCAGCCGCACCGCTATACCCGCACCCGCGACCTGTTCGAGGACTTCGTACGGGTATTGTCGCAGGCCGATGCCGTGCTGCTCACCGAGGTCTACGCCGCCAGCGAGCAGCCCATCGTCGCCGCCGACGGCCGCGCGCTGGCGCGCGCCCTGCGGGTGACCGGGAGGGTGGAGCCGGTGTTCGTGGAAGACGTCAACGCGTTGCCTTCCGCGCTGGCCGACTTCATCCGCGATGGCGACGTGGTGCTGACCATGGGCGCCGGTTCGATCGGCCAGTTGCCCGCGCGGCTGGCTGAAATGGGGAGTCCGGCATGACGACGCTGCGCGGCAGCCTCGAACACGGCGTCGCGATGAGCGACTACACCAGCTGGCGTGTGGGCGGGCCGGCGGAGCATCTGTACAAGCCGGCGGACAGGGATGATTTGTGCGCCTTTCTGGCGATGCGTCCGGCGGACGAACCGATCCACTTCGTCGGCCTGGGCAGCAACCTGCTGGTGCGCGATGGCGGCGTGCGCGGCACCGTGATCTGCATGCATGGGGTGCTCAAGGAGATGCGCTATGAGGATCGGAGCGCGTCGCAGCGACCCGAGAACATGGCGAAATTCGGCGTCGTCTATGCCGAGGCGGGCGCGGCCAGTCCCAAGCTGGCGCGCTTCGCCGCCAGCCACGATCTCACCGGCGCGGAATTCCTCGCCGGCATACCCGGTACCGTGGGGGGCGCCCTGGCGATGAACGCCGGCTGCTACGGCAACGAGACCTGGTCTTACGTCAGCCAGGTGCTGACTGTGGACCATCAGGGCCAGACCCACAAGCGCGCGCCGCGCGAGTTCAGCGTGAGCTATCGCCATGTCGATGCCGGCCCGCGCCAGGATGAATGGTTCCTGGCAGCCTGGTTCATGTTTCCGCGAGGTGATGGCGAAGCCGCGCGGACAGAGATCAAGCGCCTGCTGGAGCGGCGACTCGCCAGCCAGCCGCTCGATCTGCCCAATGCCGGGTCGGTGTTCCGCAATCCCCCGGGCGATTACGCCGCGCGCCTGATCGAGTCCTGCGGCATGAAGGGCCACCGCATCGGTGATGCCCAGGTCTCGGAAAAGCACGCGAATTTCATCGTCAATCTGGGCGGAGCCACGGCGACGGATATCGAAGCCCTGATCGAGATGGTGCACGACAAGGTCAAGGACGTGCACGGCGTCGAGCTGATTCGGGAAGTACGGATATTGGGAGAGCACGCCGTGAATGGTCAGGAGGGTGAGCAATGACGGATTTCGGCAAGGTCGCGGTGATGTTCGGCGGCAATTCCGCCGAGCGCGAGGTCTCCCTCAAGAGCGGCGCGGCGGTGCTCGCGGCCCTGCGCGGCAAGGGCATCGACGCGCACGCCTTCGATCCGGCGGAGCGTCCGCTGGAGGCTTTGAAGCAGCAAGGCTTTCAGCGCGTCTTCATCGCCCTGCACGGTCGCGGCGGCGAGGATGGCACGCTGCAGGGGGCGCTGACCCTGATGCGGCTGCCCTACACGGGGAGTGGCGTCCTAGCCTCCGCGCTGGCGATGGACAAATGGCGCAGCAAGCTGCTCTGGCAGGCGGCCGGACTGCCGATTCCCGACTACGCGATCCTCGATGAAACGACCGATTTCGCCGCCGTCGCCGAGCGTCTGGGTGTGCCACTGTTCGTGAAGCCGGCGCGCGAAGGCTCCAGCATCGGCGTGATCAAGGTGAAGCGTGCGACGGACCTGGCCGCCGCCTATCGCGAGGCTGCGCGCCATGACGAACTGGTGCTGGCGGAACAGGACATGAGTGGCGGCGAGTTCACCGTCGCGGTGCTGGGGGAAGGGAAAGACCTGCATGCGCTGCCCTCGATCCGGATCGTGCCGGCCACCGAGTTCTATGACTATGAGGCCAAGTATTTCCGCGACGACACCCGCTACCTGTGTCCGAGCGGCTTGAGCGAACAAGCCGAAATAGAAATGCGTGAGCTGGCAGTGCGGGGTTTCCAGTCTCTGGGTTGCCGCGGCTGGGCGCGGGTCGATTTCCTGCTCGACGCGGCGGGCCGTCCCTACCTGCTGGAAGCCAATACCGCGCCCGGCATGACCGACCACAGCCTGGTGCCGATGGCGGCGCGGGTGGCCGGACTGGAATTCGCCGATCTGTGCGTGCGCATCCTGGAGTTGGCCCATGTGGAATGATCCGATTGCCCTCAACCGGATCAGTCGACTGATCCTGGTCGCAACCCTGCTGTTCTCGGTCTGGACGGTGGGCCGTGCGGCTGCGGAAAAGCTGGCACCGTTCTGGCAGGTCAGCGTATCCGGCGCCAGCCGCGAGGAAACCCGCGTTGCGGCAACGGCGGCGTTGGCCAGGTTGCGCGGCGGCTTCTTCGCGCTCGACCTGGAGGCGACACGCTCGGAGTTCCGGCGACTGCCCTGGGTGCGCCACGCCGAAATCCGCCGGGTCTGGCCGGGCCGGCTGGCGATCGTCCTGGAAGAGCATCGCGCGGCGGCGGCCTGGAATGATCGCGCCCTGCTCAACACCCATGGCGAGGTGTTCGCGGTTGCCTCGATGGACAAATACCTGGGCTTGCCCCGGCTCTACGCTCCGGAGGGCACCGAGCGCGAGACGGCGCGGCGCTATGGCGAATTCGTGACGCTGATGAAACCACTCGGCATGCGCGTGGAGCAGGTGGTGGTGACGGCGCGGCAATCCTGGCGGGTGCGCCTGCATGCCGGCGAACGCGGCAATGGCGCGGGCGGCGTGGTGGTCGAGCTCGGACGCGACCATCTCTCGGCGCGGCTCGCCCGCTTTGCCCGGTTCTACCCACAGGCGGTGGAGGCGCTGGGACCGATCGCCCGCGCCGACATGCGCTATCCAAACGGTTTTGCAGCCCAGACGAGGGGCGGAAGAATGGCTAAGGACACAGGCAAGGCATGAGCAAGATACGAGAAAACAAGGATCTGATCGTCGGTCTCGATATCGGCACGTCAAAGATCGTCGCATTGGTGGCGGAAGCGTTGCCGGAAGGGGGCATCAACATCATCGGCATGGGCCAGGCGCCCTCGCGCGGCCTCAAGAAGGGCGTGGTGGTGGACATCGAGGCGACTGTCGCGGCGATACAGCGCGCCCTGGAAGAAGCCGAACTGATGGCCAACTGCAAGATCACGCAGGTGTACACCGGCATTGCCGGCAGCCACATCAAGGCGCAGAACTCCAGCGGCATGCTGCCGATCCGCGACCGCGAGGTGAGCCAGTCGGACAAGGACCGGGTGGTCGAGATCGCCCGCGCCCTCAACATCCCGGCTGACCAGCAGGTGCTGCACGTGCTGCCGCAGGAGTACATCATCGATGGCCAGGACGGCGTGCGCGAGCCGCTGGGCATGTCCGGCGTGCGCCTGGAAGTGAAGGTGCATATCGTTACCGGCGCCGTCTCCGCCGCCCAGAACATCGTCAAGTGCGTGCGCCGCTGCGGCCTCGAGGTGCAGGACCTGGTGCTGCAACCGCTGGCGTCGAGCAAGGCGGTGCTCAACGACGACGAGAAGGACCTCGGCGTCTGCCTGGTCGACATTGGCGGCGGCACCACCGACATCGCGGTCTATACCCGTGGCGCCATCCAGCATGTGGCGGTGATTCCCATCGCCGGCGACCAGATCACCAACGACATCGCGATGACCCTGCGCACGCCGACACGGGAAGCGGAGGACCTGAAGATTCAGCATGGCACCGCGCTGCGGCAACTGGCCGACCCCAAGGAAATGATCGAGGTGCCGGGCATCGGCGAGCGCGGTCCGAGGATGCTCTCGAAGCAACTGCTCTCGGAAGTGATCGAACCGCGTGCCGAGGAACTCTACAACCTGGTGCAGGCGGAACTGCGCCGTTCCGGTTTCGAGGAGCAGATTTCCTCCGGCATCGTGCTCACCGGTGGCACCAGCCAGATGCGCGGCATGGTGGAACTGGCCGAGGAAGTGTTCCACATGCCGGTGCGTGTCGGCATGCCTGAATACCTGGGTGGATTCTCGGAGCGGGTGAAGAACCCGCGCTTCGCCACCAGCGTCGGTCTGTTGCTGATCGGCCTGGACAAGCACGAGACCGATCAGGCGGCGCGCATCCAGGGCGCCAGTTTCAAGCAGATCCTGGAACGAATGAAGTCGTGGTTTCAACAGAATTTCTGATTCGGGCACGGCCATGTCGTCAGGGAAAGGGAGAGTCTTTCTTCCCCGCCGGCGTGAACCGTAACCGTTTATTTGTGTAAGTCACCGTAGGAGGGACGCAACATGTTGTTCGAACTGGAAGACCTGAATACCCAGGAAGCCGTGATCAAGGTCATTGGCGTGGGCGGTTGCGGCGGCAATGCCGTGGATCACATGATCGGCAAGGGCATGGGGGGGGTGGAGTTCATCACCATCAATACCGATGCCCAGGCCCTGCGCCGCAACCGCGCGCCGGTGCAGTTGCAGATCGGCAATTCCGCCACCAAGGGCCTCGGCGCCGGCGGCAAGTGGGAAGTGGGCCGCGAGGCGGCACTGGAAGACAAGGAGCGTATCGCCGCCCTGATCGATGGTGCCGACATGCTGTTCATCGCCGCCGGCATGGGCGGCGGCACCGGCACCGGCGCCGCACCCGTGGTGGCGGAAGTGGCGAAGGATCTCGGCATCCTGGCGGTGGCCGTGGTGACCAAGCCCTTCATCTTCGAACAGAACAAGCGCATGCGCTCCGCCGAGCAGGGTCTGAAAGCCCTGTCCGAGCATGTCGACAGCCTGATCATCATCCCCAACGAGAAGCTGATCCAGGTGCTCGGTGGCGGCACCAAGCTGACCGATGCCTTTGTCGCCGCCAACGACGTGCTGCATAGCGCGGTCTCCGGCATCGCCGAGATCATCAGCAATCCGGGCATGATCAACGTCGACTTCGCCGACGTGAAGACGGTAATGAGCGAAGTGGGCATGGCCATGATGGGCTCCGCCCTGGCCGAGGGCGAGGACCGCGCCCGCGTCGCCGCCGAGAAGGCCGTCGCCAGCCCGCTGCTGGAAAATGTCGATCTCAAGGGTGCGCGCGGCGTACTGGTCAACATCACCTCCAACGACAGCCTGACCCTGGACGAGTACTACGAAGTCATGAACACCATCCAGGGCTTCGCCGCCGAGGAAGCCACCGTCATCGTCGGTACTGCCCTGGATGACACCATGGGCGAAGGCCTGCGCGTGACCATGGTCGCCACCGGCCTGGGTACCGCCATCAAGACCGCGCGCAAGCCCGAGATCCGCATTGTCGAACCGGTGATGCTGGCGACCGGAACCGACAACGCGCGCGCGTTCAGCAACAGCTATGAAGGCGACATCGACACACCGACGGTCATCCGCAATCGCCGCAGCAGCCAGGCGGCGGTCGAGGTGGCGCAATCTGCGGGCATCGATACGCTGGATATCCCGGCTTTCCTGCGCAAGCAGGCGGACTGAACGGTGCGCTGATGCCCAATGCCGGGCCTCGTGCCCTGGCTTGGGATGGGCTGCGTGCATGCCACAAGTCCTTGTTTTGTCGTGTGTTTGCCCCGGTCGGTCGAACTCCCTCCCGTTCGGCCGGGGTAACATGCGCCTATTCCGCACTGCATCAACCGAGTTCACGCCATGATCCGCCAACGCACTCTCAAAGCCCTGGTCCGCGCCACCGGTGTCGGCCTGCATACGGGCACCCGGGTCAATCTGACCCTGCGTCCCGCAGTGGCGGGTAGCGGCATCTGGTTTCGCCGTACCGACCTGGCCGAGCCCCGCGAGTTCAGGGTTTCTCCGGAATCGGTGACCGACACCCGACTCTGTTCCGCGCTGGAGGGCAATGGCGCCCGCGTCGCCACCGTGGAACATTTGATGTCCGCGCTGGCCGGACTCGGCATCGACAATCTTTACATCGACCTGGATGGCCCGGAAGTGCCCATCCTGGATGGCTCCGCCGCGCCCTTCGTGTATCTGCTGCAATCCGCCGGCATCGAAATGCAGAATGCCGCCAAGCGGTTCATCCGGGTAAAGCGCCCGGTTCGCGTCGAGGACGGCGACAAATGGGCCGAATTCACGCCGCATGAAGGCTATACCCTGGCTTTCAGGATCGACTTCGATCACCCCGTTTTCAAGCATTCCGCGCGTTCGATCAAACTCGACTTCGCGCACCAGTCCTATGTCCAGGAAGTCAGCCGGGCGCGCACCTTCGGCTTCATGCGGGAAGTGGAATACCTGCGCAGCAACGGCCTCGCGCTCGGCGGCACCCTGGACAACGCCATCGTGATGGATGATTTTCGCGTGCTCAACAGCGATGGCCTGCGCTATGCGGACGAATTCGTGAAGCACAAGGTGCTCGACGCGGTCGGCGATCTCTATCTGGCCGGCCATCCCATCCTGGGCGCCTTCTCCGCCTACAAGTCCGGCCACGGCCTCAACAACAAGCTGCTGCGCGCCCTGCTCGCGGACGCCGAGGCCTGGGAATGGGCGGAGTTCAAGGACGACGCCAGCGTTCCCCTGGGCCTGCTCAACCTGCACCCCCTGCCGGCCTGATGCTGGGTATCCGCCTCCTTCTGATCCTGATCGGCGGCTTCCTGGTAGTCAGCCTGCTCGGCTACGCCGTCAGCCGCGATCCGCGCTGGCTGCGCTTCGCCGGTCTCGGGCTGAAGGGCGGTCTGGCGCTGATCCTGCTGCTCATGCTGGTGTATCTGGCCGAACGCCTGATCATGGTGGTGTGACCACCGGCGCCGCTCAGGTGCGATATTCGGCGTTGATCTTCACGTAGTCATAGGAAAAATCGCAGGTCCACACCGTCGCGACCGTGTTGCCGCGCGCGAGATCGACGCGCACCGCGATCTCCGGGGCGGCCATCACGCGGGCGCCTTCCTCTTCGCGATAGGACGCGGCGCGGCCGCCGTTCTCAGCGACCAGGACATTGCCCAGCCAGAGACGGATGCGGTCGACGTCGAGATCGTCGATGCCGGCATAGCCGATGGCGGCGAGGATGCGGCCAAGGTTGGGGTCGGAAGCGAAGAACGCGGTCTTTACCAGGGGCGAGCGGGCGATGGCGTAGGCCACCTGCTTGCATTCGGCCTCGTCGCGGCCGCCCTCCACCCGGACTTCCATGAACTTGGTGGCGCCCTCGCCATCGCGCACGATGGCCTGAGCCAGTTCGACCATCACTTCGGTGATGACGGCCTGGAGGGAATCAAAGCGGGAATCGCCGTCGTCCATGATCACCGGCGCGGGCGTGGCGCCGGTGGCGATCAGGATGCAGGAATCATTGGTGGAGGTGTCGCCATCCACCGTGATGCAGTTGAATGACTTGTTCACCGCGTGGCGCAGCATGGCTTCCAGCGCCTCGCAGGAGACCGGGGCGTCGGTGGCGACGAAGGAGAGCATGGTCGCCATGTTGGGATGGATCATACCGGAACCCTTGGCGATGCCGGTCACCGCGAATTCGACACCGTCGAGGGATGCCTTGCGCGACGTGGCCTTGGCGACGATGTCGGTGGTCATGATCGCTTCCGCAGCCGCCGCCCAGTTGCCCGGCTGGAGGTCGGCAAGGGCGGCGGGGAGGGCGGCGATGATCTTGTCGTGCTGCAGGGGCTCCAGGATCACGCCGGTGGAGAAGGGCAGTACCTGCTCCGGCCTGATGTTGAGGTTCTCCGCCACGGCGGCGCAGGTCGCGCGGGCACGGCGCAAGCCCTCCTCGCCGGTGCCGGCGTTGGCGTTGCCGGTATTCACCACCAGGGCGCGGATGCCGCCCTCCTGGTGCAGGTGTTCCTTGCACACGGTCACCGGCGCGGCGCAGAAGCGGTTCTGGGTGAACACCCCCACCACTTCGGCATCGTGCGGCAGGGTCATCACCAGGACATCGCGGCGCCCGGGCTTCTTGATGCCGGCGGAAGCAATGCCCAGTTCAACACCGGGAACGGAAAGCAGGGAGGCGGGATCGGGGGCGCGGAGGTTGACGGGCATGGCGACGGGAAAGGGATGGAAACGACGTGATTCTAATGGAGCACGCCGATTTTCCCGGGCTCTATACGATGGCGGCGTGCCGGCAGGCTGCTAGGAGGTGCCGCCCACCGTCAGGCCATCCACCCGCAGCGTCGGCTGACCGACGCCCACCGGCACGCTCTGGCCTTCCTTGCCGCAGGTGCCGACACCGGGGTCGAGTTTCATGTCGTTGCCGATCATCGAGACCCGGGTGAGCACGTCCGGGCCGTTGCCGATCAGGCTGGCCCCCTTCACCGGGCGGGTGATGCGGCCGTCCTCGATGAGATAGGCCTCGGCCGCCGAGAACACGAACTTGCCGCTGGTGATGTCGACCTGTCCGCCGCCGAAGTTGGCGGCATAGAGGCCTTTTTTCACCGAGGCGATGATCTCGGCGGGATCCCTGCCCTGGTCTCCCTGGCCCGCCAGCATGTAGGTGTTGGTCATGCGCGGCATCGGCAGGTGGGCGAAGGATTCCCGGCGGCCGTTGCCGGTCGGCGCCATGCCCATCAGGCGGGCGTTCATGGCGTCCTGCATGTAGCCCTTGAGAATGCCGTTTTCGATCAGCACGGTGGCTTGCGTCGGGTTGCCTTCATCGTCGACATTGAGCGAGCCACGGCGGTCGGCGAGGGTGCCGTCGTCGACCACGGTGACGCCGTCCGCCGCCACCCGCTGGCCGATGCGTCCGGAAAAGGCGGAGGAACCCTTGCGGTTGAAGTCACCTTCGAGGCCGTGGCCGATGGCTTCGTGCAGCAGGATGCCCGGCCAGCCGGCGCCCAGAACCACGGTCATGTTGCCGGCCGGCGCGGGAATCGCGTCGAGGTTGGTCAGGGCCTGCGCCACCGCCAGTTGCGCATACTCGCGTAATTGATCATCGCTGAAGTGCGCGTAGCTGAAGCGGCCACCGCCGCCCGCGGACCCCTGTTCGCGGCGGCCATCCTGCTCGACGATGACCTGCAGCGAAACGCGAACCAATGGCCGCACGTCGGCGGCGACGCGGCCGTCCAGGCGCGCCACCAGGATCACTTCGTATTCGCCGGCGAGGCTGGCCATCACCTGGCTGACCCTCGGGTCGAGCTCGCGCGCGTATTTCTCCAGGCGGTGCAGCAAGGCCACCTTGTTCGCCTCGGTCAGGGTCGCCAGTGGATCGATCGGCGCGTACAGCGCGCGGCCATGCACCTGGCTTTGCACCCGCGCGCTGGCGGACTGGCCGGCGGCGGCGATGGCGCGGACAGTGGTCGCGGCTTCCTTCATCGCCAGGAGGCTGATGTCGTCGGAATAGGCGAAGGCGGTGCGGTCGCCGGTCACGGCACGCACGCCAACCCCCTGGTCGATGTTGAAACTGCCGGACTTGACCTGGCCTTCCTCCAGGCTCCAGGCCTCGGAGCGGGAGTACTGGAAGTAGAGGTCGGCATCATCCACACGATGCGCGGCGAGCAGGCCGAACACCGCGTCGAGTTGCGCGAGGTCGAGGTCATTGGCCTGCAGCAATGTGCTTTCGGCGGTGGAGAAAAGGAACTGATGGGGGTCGACGGCGTTCATCTGTGTCTCGTTGCGCCGGCAGGCTTGCCGGCTGCTGTGTGGTGGCCGGCGGGGCCGCCGGCCGGGCCTGGGTGTCAGGAGGTGATCACGTCTACCTTGATGCCCTTGGCACATTCCAGGGTGCGGTGCTTCAAGGCGGGGAGACTTTGGCGCAAGCCCGCCTGGTAGGCCGGGTTGATGCCGGCAATGACGACGCCGGAACCGCGTGGCAGACGGTCGAGGACATTGCCCCAGGGGTCGACGATCATGCTGTCGCCATGGGTTTCGCGGCCGGAGATGTGATAGCCGCCCTGGGCGGGGGCGATCACATAGGCCTGGTTTTCGATGGCGCGGGCGCGAATCAGGATTTCGAAATGCGCCTTGCCGGTGGTGGCGGTGAAGGCGGCCGGCACCACGATCATGTCCACGTCGCCCATCGCCCGATACAACTCGGGGAAGCGCAGGTCATAGCAGATCGACAGGCCGAGGCGGCCGAACGGGGTCTCCACCACCACCACGCGGTCGCCCGGCTCGATGGTGCTTTCCTCGCGGTAGTGCTCGTTGCCGAGGTCGAGGCCGAACAGGTGGATCTTGTCGTACCTGGCGGCCAGCTTGCCCTTGTCGTCATAGACCAGGCAGCTGTTGCGGACCTTGCCGGGGTCGTCGCAGGCCATGGGTATGGAGCCGCCCACCAGCCAGATGCCGTGCTTCCTGGCCTGCGCGGCCAGGAATTTCTGCATCGGCCCCTTGCCCGGTTGTTCGCGCACCGCGATCTTGTCGGTGTCGTTGAGTCCCATGATGGAGAAGTTCTCCGGCAGCGCCACCAGCTTGGCGCCGGCCGCCGCCGCCATGCCGATGAGACGTTCCGCCTCCGCCAGGTTGGCCGCCACATTGGGGCCGGAGGCCATCTGGATGGCCGCCACCCGGGTGACGCCGGTCGCTTCCTTGGCGGGCTTGGGGGCGGCGCGGGATTTGGTCTTGGCGAAGCTGGAGGGTTTGGCGCGGGTCACTTGAGCATCCTTGCGGCGGGAGGGGTGTGGCTTGAGGGTACACAAGGATTTCCATGCGCCGCAATAGCCAGGGGGGCCGTCAATGCATCATCGGAACATTCTGGACGCGCTGGCGAGCGCGCCGCGGTGTTGCCGGCCACTTGCGGCAGATCCCGGCAACACACCCCTCATTGTCCGGGGGATGCATGGACGGCCCCTCCTGCGCCGAAGACTCAGACATCCACCGGATCGACGTCCAGGGTCCATCTGACGCCACGCGCCGGCAGCGTCGCCAGCGCCTGCAGCCAGTCGTCGAGAAAGGCGCGCAGGCGGCTGCGCATGCCGGCTTGCAGCAACAGTTGCAGACGATGGCGGCCAGCGACGCGGAGCATCAGCGCCGGCACCGGGTCGAACAGTTCGATGCCCTGGCCGAGATCGACGCCGATCTCGCGGGCGGCCAGGAGGAAGCCCAGGGCCGCTTCTTCGCTGCTCGACTCGGCGCGCAGGACCGCCTGGTTGACGTAGGGCGGGAAGTCGGCGGAGCGGCGTTCGCGCAGGGCGGCTTCGGCGTAGCCGGGGTAATCATGGCGCACCACCGCCTGGTACAACGGGTGGCCCGGATAACGGGTCTGGATCAGCACCTCGCCGGGGTGCTCGGCGCGGCCGGCGCGGCCGGCGACCTGCATGAGCTGGGCGAACAGTCGTTCGCCGGCGCGGAAATCGGGCGAGACCAGCGCCTGATCGGCGCCGATCACGCCGACCAGGGTGAGATGCGGAAAGTCATGCCCCTTGGCGACGATCTGGGTGCCCACCAGGATGTCCACCTCGCGCGCCGCGACACGGTCGCGCATCTCGGCGAAGGCGCCCTTGCGCGAGGCGCTGTCACGGTCGATGCGCAGGATGCGCGCCTCGGGGAATTGCTCCGCCAGGGTCTCCTCCAGCCGCTGGGTGCCGTGCCCCGCCGCGCGCAGGTCGACGCCGCCGCAGTCCGGGCAGGCCTCCGGCGGTCGCGCATTGAGGCCGCAATGGTGGCAGACCAGGCGATACCCGGCCGCATTTCCCGCGCCGGAGCGATGCAGCACCAGATGCGCGGAACAGCGCGGGCAGGGAAAGACATGGCCGCAGCCGTTGCAGAGCAGGGTAGGGGCATAGCCGCGGCGGTTGATGAACACCAGGCTCTGCTCACCGCGCGCCAGGGTGGCTTCGAGAGCGCTGCGCAAGGCACGGGTGAGACCCTGCTTGGGACGGTCGCCGCGACTATCGATCAGCCTGACATGCGGCAGGTTGGACTGGGCATGGGCGCGGGCGGCGAGGCTGAGCAGCTGATAGCGGCCAGCCTTGGCATTCTTCCAGGACTCCAGCGACGGGGTGGCGGACCCCAGCACGACCGGCACGCCGGCCTGACGCGCGCGCCAGACCGCCACGTCGCGCGCGGAGTAGCGCATGCCTTCCATCTGCTTGTAAGAGGTGTCGTGCTCTTCGTCGACCACGATCAGGCCGAGCCGCGACAGGGGGGTGAAGACCGCCAGGCGGGTGCCCAGGATGATGTCGGCATCGCCACGCAGGGCGGCCAGCCAGCCGGCGCGCCGCTCTCCGTCGGCGAGGCCGCTGTGCAGGCCGACCAGACGACGGTCCGGGAAGCGCTGGCGGAAGCGCTCGGTCAGTTGTGGGGTCAGGTGGATTTCCGGCACCAGGATCAGGGCCTGGCGGCCGCGTGCCAGGACATCGGCGACCAGGCGCAGATAGATCTCGGTCTTGCCGCTGCCGGTGACGCCATGCAGTAGCCATGGCGAGAAGCCTTCGCCGGCGGCGTGGATCGCGTCGAGGACCGATGCCTGCTCTGCCGTCGCGGTCGGGATGGGCCCCGTGTCGCCGCTCGCCGGCGCGGTGGCGACCGCTTCCACCCAGCCGCGCTTGAGCCATTCGCGCAGCAGCACTTTCTCCCCCCCGGACAGTGTCGTGCGCGTCACGGGGCTTGCCAGCAGGCGCGCGGCGAGGGCGCGTTGTGCCGGTTTGCGCGCATCGATGCCGGCCAGCTCTACGCGGCCCGCCCCGCTTGGTGCATAGACAGCCGTGGTGGCTTCCTGCGTCGAGCGTCCGCCGCGGCGCAGGGCGGGGGGCAACAGACCGCTCAGGACCGCGCCCAGGGCGTGGTGGTAATAGCCGGCGGTGAAGCGCGCCAGCGCCAGCAGATCCGCGGGCAGGGGTGGTGTATCGCGGTCGATCAGCCTGACTGCCTTCAGCGCTTCGGGCGCGACCTCGCTGTGTTGCACCAGTTCCACCAGCACGCCCACCCGGATGCGCGGCCCGAACGGCACCTCGACGCGCCGGCCGATGTCGGACGCCTCTGCCGTCGGCGCCAGATAGTCGAACAGGCGGTCGATCGGGGTGTCGAGCGCGATGCGGGCGATCGGGCTCATCGCCGGCAAGCCCCCCGGGGTGGCGCGCAGCGGGGGAAAACCGCTGGCGTTGAAGGATTCATGTTGCAGAGCCGCATTCGATCTCGGTAATTAAATTGCGAAGTTAATGTGACTTCTTAGAAGAGGGCGCAAAGCCGGTGCGTGCCAAGGAGGTTTTAAAGTTGTCCACCGAACCTGTGGATAACCATGTGGACAAGCGGTCATGAAAGGGTCAAAAACGCTTGTACTACGGCACCTTATCCCAACAGCCCAATTTTTGGGCAGTAAAAAATACATTAAATATCAATGGTTTATGTTTATGCCCCGAAACCCGGGTGGGCGCGGGTCGACGCGGAAGTCAAGCTCAAAAAATGTGCATAAGTTCTTGCTAATTTACTGCAAGCTGGTAGAGCGGCACCGTAGAGCCCTGGATCAGTGAGCCGCTGCGGCGGTCACGCCGGCGTCGGTGGGGGCGGAGAATCCATCCGACGTTTCCGTGGCCCATTCCACCAGGGCGTCCTGCGCGCGTCCCGCGGCTTCGGCGTTGCCGTGATTGATCAGGAAGACCACGACGCGACGGCCGCCATTCGGGGTGCGGGCGTAACCGGCCAGATTGCGCGCACCCTTGAGGCTGCCGCTCTTCAACCACGCCTGGCCACGGGCGGCGGAACCATTGAGCCGGTTTTTCTGGGTGCCTTCCACGCCCACCGCCGGCAGGGAAGCGGCAAACTCGAACCAGACCGGCTGCCGTGTGGCCCAGCGCAGGATACGGGCCAGGGCGAAGGCCGAGATGCGTTCGATGCGGGAGAGTCCGGAGCCGTTTTCCAGCACCAGCTTGCCGCATTCGAGATCGCGTTCGGCCAGCCAGTCGCGCAGCGCCCGCTCGCCCTTGTCCCAGGTGGCGGGGGCGCCGAAGCGGGCGGCGCCGAGATTGAGGAACAGCATCTTGGCCATGACGTTGTTGCTGAACTTGTTGGTGTCGCGCACCAGTTGTGCCACCGGGAGCGAGTCATGTTCGAGCAGTAGTCGGGCACCTGGCGGGGCGATGCCGCCGATCACGTCGCCAGCCAGGCGTCCGCCGAGTTCGCTCCAGAGCCGGCGGAACCAGGCGGCCGTGGTGGCCTCGGGCGACAACAGGTTGAGTGCGACGGTGCGGTCATCGCAGGCGGTGGCATAGCGGCCGCTCAGCGTCAGGGTATCGTCCGCCAGGGCCATCTGTTCGTGCTGGCCATTGCACGGACCGTCGCTGGCGATCATCTGGTTGGCGAGGGTGGGCGCGACCAGGGGCGGATCGAAGCGCGCCTGGATGCCCAGCACGTCGCTGGACAGGCGCAGCGACACGGTATTGAAGTTGACCAGCAGGGCCGCGGGCGGGGCATTGTAGGGTCGCAGCGGCGCCTCGTCGAAGGCGGCGGGGTCGATCGGGTCGAGGTGGTAATAGCTGCCGTCCAGCACCACGTCGCCATGGATTTCGCGCACGCCGCGCGCCCGGATCTCGCGCAGCAACAGCCAGAAGCGTTCCTGGGTCAGCGCCGGATCACCGCCTCCCTGCAGGATCAGGCGGCCGTCGAGAACGCCGTCCTTGAGCGTGCCGTCGAGCAGGGCGCGGGTTTTGAAGGTATGCGCGGAACCCCATTGGTCGAGCGCGGCGAGGGTGGTCACCAGCTTCATGACCGAGGCGGGGTTCAGCGAGCGCTCGACACCATGCTCCAGCAGCGGCTGGGCGGCATCGAGGTCGTAGACGACAGCGGCGACATGGCTGTCCGGGACGCCGGCAAGACGCAGCGCCTTCGCCACGGGGGGCGGCAACTCGGCATGGGCCAGGCCGAGCCAGAATGACAGGGCTACTACGGCGAGACGGGCCCGGGACGCCGCCGGCGGCGCCTGGGTGACATCAACGCTCGGCAAGGTCTTCGACGTACCAGTCCATCGCTTCCAGCAGGCCTTCCTTGATGCGGTGGCTGGGTTCGTAGCCGAGCAGCCTCCGGGCCTTGCTGATGTCCGCCAGGGAATGGCGCACGTCGCCGGCGCGGAAGTCGCGGTAGCTGGGCTTGAAATCCTTCAGGTGCGGGAAGCGCGGTTCCAGGGTGGAGCGGATGGCCTCGAACAGGTCGTTCAGGGTGGTGCGGTCGCCCACCGCGACGTTGTAGACCTGGTTGGCGGCGTCCGGGTGTTCGGCGGTGGCGGCGAGCAGGTTGGCCTGCACGGTGTTGGCGATGTAGCAGAAGTCGCGGCTGGTCTCGCCGTCGCCGTTGATGAATACCGGCTCGTTTTTGACCATCGCCGCCGTCCACTTCGGCACCACGGCGGCATAAGCGCCTTCCGGATCCTGGTGGGCGCCGAAGATGTTGAAGTAGCGCAGGCCGATGCACTTGAAGCCGTAGGCGCGGGCGAACACCTCGGCGTATTGCTCGTTGACCAGCTTGGTCACGGCATAGGGCGACAAGGGCTTGCCGATCACGTCCTCGACCTTGGGCAGGCCGGGATGGTCGCCGTAAGTGGAACTGGACGCGGCATAGACGAAACGCGCCACGCCGGCATCGCGCGCCGCCACCAGCATGTTGAGGAAGCCGTCGATGTTGGCGCCGTTGGTGGTGATGGGGTCTTCCAGCGAACGCGGCACCGAACCAAGCGCGGCCTGATGCAGCACGTAATCGACCCCTTTGCAGGCATGGTGGCAATCCATCTGGACGCGAATATCGCCCTCGTTGAACTTGAAGCGCGCCCACTGTTCCGGGGTGACCGCGTCGCAAATCTGCTTCAGGTTATGGCGATGCCCGGTGGCGAAGTTGTCCAGGCCGACCACGTTCTGGTCCAGCTTGAGCAGCGTTTCCAGCAGGTTGCAGCCGATGAAACCGGCCACGCCGGTGATCAACCAGGTTTTCGGGGCGGTGGGTAGGTTCGCGCGGAGTAGTTCGTAGGCGGTCATGTGGGGGAAGGGTAGCGCCGGCTTCTAGCCGGCTGTTTCAAAAGCCGGCTGGAAGCCGGCGCTACATTACAGCCGCCAGAGCTTGAAGCCGGCCGCCTTGATGGCTTCCTGGTCGTAGGCCGATTTCACATCGGTGAAGACGCCGCCCTGTTTCAATTTGGCGGTCAGCTCGGCCAGGCTCATGGCCAGGTATTCCTGGTGCGAGACGGCGGCGACGATGGCGTCGGCGTCACTGGGCAACTGGTCCCAGGGGGTCAGGCTGATGCCGTATTCGTGCTCGGCTTCGGCCGACTCCGCAATGGGGTCGTGCACGGCGACGTCGCAACCGAAGGATTGCAGTTCCTTGATCAGGTCGGCGACCTTGGAGTTGCGCAGGTCGGGGCAGTTTTCCTTGAAGGTCAGGCCCAGCACGATGACCTTGGCGCCCTTCACGGCGCCGCCGTTGTTGATCATGCCCTTCACCGTCTGCTGCGCCACGTAGGCGGCCATGCCGTCGTTGATGCGGCGTCCCGCCAGGATGACCTGCGGGTGGTAGCCCAGCATGTCGGCCTTGTGGGTGAGGTAGTAGGGGTCGACGCCGATGCAGTGGCCGCCGACCAGGCCGGGGCGGAAGGGCAGGAAGTTCCACTTGGTGCCGGCGGCCTGCAGCACTTCCAGGGTGTCGATGCCGAGACGGTCGAAGATCAGGGCGAGTTCGTTCATCAGGGCGATGTTGAGGTCGCGCTGGGTGTTCTCGATGACCTTGGCGGCCTCGGCCACCTTGATGGAACTGGCGCGATGGACGCCGGCGGTAATGACCGAGGCGTACAACTCGGCCACAGCTTCGGAGGTGGGGCCGTCATCGCCGGAAACCACTTTCACGATCTTGGTGATAGTGCGTTCCTTGTCGCCGGGGTTGACCCGCTCGGGCGAGTAGCCGACGTGGAAGTCTTCCTTCCACTTCATGCCGGAATGCTTTTCCAGGAGGGGAATGCACACTTCCTCGGTGGCGCCGGGGTAGACGGTGGACTCATAGACCACTGTGGCGCCCTTCTTCATGTGCTTGCCGACCGTGGTGGAGGAGCCGACCAGGGGCGAGAAATCGGGGATGTGGGCGTCGTCGACCGGGGTGGGCACGGCGATGATGATGAAGTCGGCGCGGCTGATCGTGGCGGGGTCGGTGCTGACACTGAGCCGAGTCGCCGCTTTCAGGTCCGCCGTGCTGACTTCGCCGGTGGGGTCGCAGTAGTTCTTGTAATGCGTAATCTTGGCTTCCGAGAGATCAAAGCCGATGGTCTCGAACTTCTTGCCGAATTCCACGGCAAGGGGAAGGCCCACATAGCCCAGACCGACGACGGCGACGACGCTCATGACGACTCCTCTATAAGAAACCCGGTCATTCTAATGGCGATTGTGCGTGGCATCATGACGGCATGGAGGACTTCCCGATGCTTTGTTCCAACATTTTTCGGATGTTCGCGCTATCCGGCCTGCTGCTCGCACCATCCGCCCATGCGGACATCGTCGATCTGCTGCCGCGGATCAAGCCCGCCGTGGTCGGAGTCGGCAGCCAGCACCCCTTGCGCAGTCCGCGCATCCGCATGAGCGGTACCGGTTTCGTGGTGGCCGATGGTCAGTACGTCGTGACCAACGCCCACGTGCCCCCCAGCCTGCTGGAGACGGAAAAGGGCGAGACACTGGCGGTGATGCTGCGCGGGCCTGCAGGGCCGAACTCGGTGGAGATGCGTCGCGCCGAGAAGGTGGCTAGCGACTCCGAGCACGATCTGCTGCTGCTCAAGATCGATGGACCTCCCTTGCCCGCGTTGAAACTGGGCCGATCCGATCAGGCAAGGGAAGGGCAGCAGTTCTATTTCACCGGCTATCCGATCGGCGCCGTGCTCGGCCTCTATCCCGCCACCCATCGCGCCGGCCTCGCCGCCATCGCGCCGATCTACAGCCGAGTCGATTCGGTGAAGCGGCTGACGCCGCGCCTCATCCGCCAGGCAAATGACCCTTTCCTGATCTTTCAGCTCGATGCCACCGCCTACCCCGGCAATAGTGGCAGCCCGGTCTACGATCCCGGCAGCGGTGAGGTCATCGCGGTAGTCAACTCGGTGTTCGTCAAGGGCAGCAAGGAAAGCGCTCTGAAGGATCCCAGCGGGATCTCTTATGCGATTCCGGTGCGATATGTGCGCGAACTGCTGGAAGACGCCGGCCTGACCCCCTGAGGCGCGCCATGTTTCCCCTGCCCCTGCTGATCCAGCCGCGCGCCTCGGCAATCGCCACGGGCCTGCTGTGGACGACACATCTCGCGGCCCTGGCGGCGCTGCAGTATGCCAGTCTGCCGGTGGTGGCGTATCTGGTGGGGACGTTGACACTGACTGCCAGCCTTGCATTTCACCTGCGTCGGTCGCCGCCCCCGCGCCTGCGCTGCAAGGCGGATGGACAGCTGGAAATCCAACGCGACGCCGGCTGGAAGACCGCCAGCGTATTGCCCGGGAGTGTGGCGCTGCCCTGGCTCATCGTGCTGCGCTGGCGGGAAAATGATCGCCACCACAGTCTGCTGCTGCCCGCCGATGCGCTGCCCGCGCCGATGCATCGACGCTTGCGTGTCTGGCTGCACTGGAAGTCGGGCGCCCAGGATGCCGTGCTGCGATAGAATCCGCATATTCTGAAATTCGGAGTGCTCGATGGCCTCGCAACAAATCAACGTGCTGTATTTCGGTCATCTTGTGTCCATGCTCGGGCGCGAGAGCGAGGTCATGTTCCTGCCGCTTACCGTCAAGGACATCCAGGCGCTGATGAGCCATCTGGCGCGGCGTGGCGATCAGTGGCAGAGCCTGTTCGGCAATCCCCCGCCCAGCCTCAGGATCACGGTCAACAAGCAGTTTGCGGAGGCGGCCACCCCGATCAAGGGGGGCGATGAAATCGCCTTCGTGGCTTTCAGCATGGCCTGAGACGGATCGGCGCCACACTCATGAATGCCATTTTGGCGGCGCCGCGCACCTTGCCGCTGGTCGCCATGCTGCTCGGGGCGGCCAGCGTGCTCGGCTTCGCGCCCTTCGTCTGGTTTCCGCTGCCCATCCTGAGCCTGGCGCTGCTGTTCAGCTTGCTGCGGCAGGCGACGCCGCGCCAGGCCTTCGCGGCAGGCTGGGGCTATGGCTTCGGCATGTTTCTGGCAGGGGTGTCCTGGATCTACGTCAGCCTTGCCACCTATGGCGGCATGCCGATGCCGCTGGCGGTGCTGGCGACGCTGCTGTTCTGTGCGGTGGTCGCGCTCTATCCCGCGCTCGGTCTTTGGCTGGGCACGCGGCTGACGCGGCCGGGCTGGGCCCGGATGGCGATCGCCCTGCCCGCCGGCTGGGCCTTGCTGGAATGGACGCGGGGCTGGTTCCTGACCGGCTTCCCCTGGCTGGCACTGGGTTATTCGCAGGTGCCGCACAGCCCGCTGCTCGGCTATGCGCCGCTGTTCGGTGTCTATGGCGTTGGCCTGCTGGCCGCGCTCAGTGCCGGCGCCTTGACCACCCCGCGCCTGCGCGTGCTGGTCCTGCTGCTCCTGGTCTGGGCGGGCGGCTGGATGCTCAAGGGTACGAGCTGGACCCACCCCGTCGGTGAGCCGGTCAAGGTGACCCTGTTGCAGGGCAATGTGGCGCAGGAAATGAAGTTCCGCCCGGAAATGCTCGATCGGACCCTGCTCGATTACGGGCGCGCGGTGCTGGCCAGCGACGCACGCCTGATCGTGCTTCCGGAAACCGCCCTGCCGGTGCTGCGCCCGCAACTGTCTCCCGACTACCTGGAGATGTTGGCCGAACATGCCCGTCACAACGGCGGCGATGTGGTGCTCGGCATCCCCGAGATCGAGGGCGAGGCGCGTTACTTCAATAGCGTGATCAGCCTCGGCAGCACTGAGGAAGGGCGATACCGCAAGGTCCATCTGGTGCCCTTCGGCGAATTCCTGCCTTCCGGTTTTGCCTGGGTGCTGCGCATCCTGTCGATTCCCATGTCCGATTTCTCGCGCGGGGAGCCGGGCCAGCCGCCGCTGCGCGCGGCCGGTCAGAAACTGGCGGTGAACATCTGCTACGAGGACGCCTTCGGCGAGGAGCGCATCGCCGCCGCGCGCGATTCCACCCTGCTGGTCAATGTCAGCAACGATGCCTGGTTCGGCGCCAGCCTGGCGCCGCGCCAGCATTTGCAGATCGGCGCCATGCGCTCACTGGAAGCCGGCCGCTGGCAGTTGCGCGCCAACAATACCGGCTATACCGCCATCATCGACGACCATGGCCGCGTGCGTAACCTGCTCAAGCCCTTCACCCAGGGGGCGCTGGAAGGCAAGGTGCAGGGCATGACCGGCGACACCCCCTATCTGCGCTGGGGCAACTGGCCCGTCCTGGCGCTCATCCTGTCGTTGCTCGTCCTCGCCCGGCGCTGGCGCAACCGCCGCGCCTGAAGCGGGCACGTTTTTCATCTACATCGCTCATTCATGACCACTCCGATTCGACTCACCCAGTTCTCCCACGGCGGCGGTTGCGGCTGCAAGATCGCCCCCAACGTGCTGGAGAAGATCCTCGCCGGCACCCCGTTCGCCTCGCATGTGGCGGCAGCCTTTCCCGACCTGCTGGTGGGCATCGAGCATGGAGACGACGCCGCCGTTTACAAGCTCAATGAACGGCAGGCGGTGGTGGCGACCACGGATTTCTTCATGCCCATCGTCGACGATCCCTTCGATTTCGGCCGCATCGCCGCCACCAACGCGCTCTCCGATGTCTATGCGATGGGCGGCCAGCCGCTGTTCGCCCTGGCCATCGTCGGCATGCCGGTGGACAAGCTGGCGCCCGAGGTGATCCGGGAGATCCTGGCGGGCGGCGAGGCGGTGGCCAAGGCCGCCGGCATCCCCATCGCCGGTGGCCATTCCATCGACGCGCCGGAGCCCATCTATGGCCTGGTCGGCATCGGTGTGGTCGATCCGGCGCGGGTCAAGAAGAACAGTGGCGGCCAGGCGGGCGACGTGCTCATCCTCGGCAAGCCACTGGGGGTCGGCATCTACTCCGCCGCGCTCAAGAAGGGCCTGCTCGACGCGGCCGGCTATGCCGCGATGATCGCCGCCACCACCCAGCTCAACACGCCCGGCGCCGAACTCGCCCAACTCGACGGTGTGCACGCCATGACCGATGTCACCGGTTTCGGCCTGCTCGGGCACGGCCTCGAACTGGCGCGCGGCTCCGCGCTCACCACGCATCTCGAATTCGGCCGCCTGCCCCTGCTGCCGGGCGTGGCCGACCTGGCACGGGCCGGCCATGTCACCGGCGCCAGCACCCGCAACTGGGCCAGTTATGGGGACGAGGTGGAACTGGCCGCCGAATGGGCTGGCGACTCAGCCGACTGGCAACGCGCGCTCCTTAGCGACCCGCAGACCAGCGGCGGCCTGCTGGTGTCCTGCGCGGCGGAGTCGGTGGCGGCCGTGCTCGACGTGTTCGCGCGCCACGGCTTTCCCGAAGCTGCGGTCATCGGCCGCCTGGAGGCGGGCGCGGCGAAAGCGGTGGTGTCCCGCTGAATTTCGCCGCCGCCTTCGCCGCCTGGCAAGCGGATGCCGCCCGGCTGGGACCGGCCCATGTCCATCGCGCGGCCATGAAGTTGTTCGAGCTGGCCAGGAGGGTGGATGAGTCGGCCCGGCACCAGGCAGCCTGGGCGGTGGGCAGCACGCTGTTCTGGCGGGGGCATCTCGCGGATGCGCGCGCATGGCTGCCCGCATCCGCCGAGGGGCAACGCACCCTGGGCTGGACCCTGGCACTGCTCGGAGAGCGCGAGGCCGCCCTGGCCCTGCCGCGTGACGCCATGCTGCATTTCTATCTCGATGCGCCGGAAGCCTGCCTGGCCGCGTTGACCGCGACCGCCGATCCGCTCGAATCGGCACGGAGCGAATTGTTGCGTTACTGGGCGCTCACGCTAATGGGCGAACAGCCGGATGAAGCTGCCACGCAAGCCGCCCTCGCCAGGCTGCGCCACTTGTCACCTTGTGACGAGGCGCGCGGCATGGCCATCTACGCTGTCGCCGCCTTCCACCGGCAACCGCGCTACGCCCTGCCCCACCTCGATCACGCGCTCGACCTGTTCGCCCGCTTCGGCCTGCATTACCTGGAGGCACGCCTGCTCGGCCTGAAGGCGCGCGCGCTCGACGCCGCCGGTCTGCTCGGCGAGGGCGCCCGCTTCCAGCGCGCGGCGACGGAAGCCGGGCGACGCCAAGGCGTGTTGTCCGCATAGTCGCCTCTCGGTCTTGGGAAGCGGCGGCCGCGACAGTGCCGCGCCGAGCCACGTGTCGCGGTGTACCCGGTCGAACGCGACCAGGGGCGTACTTGACGCGGCTCATGTTCGCTGGTGACGAGCACAGGCCGACAGGCCCGCCGCCGGTTAGAATGCCTGGCGTTTTCCTTCCTGGCCCGATCATGACCGCTCTCAAGAACGATACCTTCCTGCGCGCCCTGCTGCGGCAGCCCACCGAGTACACACCGACCTGGCTGATGCGCCAGGCCGGCCGCTACCTGCCGGAATATTGCGCCACCCGCGCCCGCGCCGGCAGTTTCCTGGACTTGTGCAAGACCCCCAGCCTGGCCACGGAAGTCACCCTGCAGCCGCTGGCCCGCTACAACCTCGACGCCGCCATCCTGTTTTCCGACATTCTCACCGTGCCCGACGCGATGGGCCTCGGCTTGTATTTTGCGGAAGGGGAAGGCCCGAAATTCGAGCGGCCGCTGCGCGAGGAATGGGCGATCCGCGATCTCAAGGCGCCGGACCCGCACGATCATCTGCGTTACGTGATGGACGCGGTCTCGGAAATCCGTCGCGCCCTCGATGGCAGCGTGCCGCTGATCGGCTTTTCCGGCAGCCCCTTCACCCTGTCCTGCTACATGGTCGAGGGTTCCGGCAGCGATACCTACAAGGAGGTGAAAACCCTCATGTACGCGCGCCCGGACCTGATGCATCACATCCTGGACGTGACCACGCGCGCGGTCATCGACTACCTCAACGCCCAGATCGAGGCCGGCGCCCAGGCGGTGATGGTTTTCGATTCCTGGGGCGGCATGCTGTCACAGGCGGCCTACCTGGAGTTCTCCCTGCCCTACATGGCCCGTATCATGGCCGGCTTGACCCGTGAGCGCGAAGGCCGCGTGGTGCCGCGCATCGTCTTCACCAAGGGTGGCGGCCTCTGGCTGGAACAGATTGCCCAGTGCGGCGCCGACGCCGTCGGGCTCGATTGGGGTATCGACATCGGCGATGCCCGCCGTCGTGTCGGCGACAAGGTGGCCCTGCAGGGCAATCTCGATCCTTCCGTGCTGTTCGCCCCGCCGGAGGCGGTCGCCGCCGAGGCGCGCCGGGTGCTCGCCAGCTACGGCCAGGGTTCGGGGCACGTCTTCAACCTCGGCCACGGCATTTCCCAGTTCACCCCGCCGGACAACGTGCGGGTGCTGGTCGATACGGTGCGCGAGTTCAGTCGCCAGTATCACGTCTGACGCGGGTTTCGTCTCCCCCTGTGTCGCCGGCTTCCAGCCGGCGTTTTTCATGGCCGCGTCGCCTGTTCCAGCACCGTCAGCCAGGCCAGCGCCCGTTCCCGGTCATGGCCGCACATTTCCAGCGAGGGCTGCAGCCCACCACAGAATGCCGGCCGCGACGGTTGTCCGAACAACGCACAGCGGTAGTCTTCACGCAGGTGCGCGCACGGCACACCCGCCGGCTTGCCGTGCGGCATTCCCGGCAGAGGAGAGGTGATGGAGGGCGCTATGCAGCAGGCGCCGCAGCCGGCGCGGCATTCGGGCACGCCGCGAGGCGGGGTCAGACCCGTTTGTGTTTCTTCAGGTGCTGCAACACCAGGGTGGCCACCTGCACGCGGTTGTGGAAATTCAGCTTCTGCATGATGTTGGCAAGGTGGTTGCGCACGGTGTTGTCGGAGAGGTTGAGCTTGCCGCCGATGACCTTGTTGCTGTAGCCCTGGGCCACGTATTCGGCGATCTCCAGCTCGCGCGTCGATAGCCGGGCGAGCGGGTCCTCGCCGCTGCTGCGGGTGAGCTTTTGCACTACGTGCGGCGGGAAGGCGCCGGCATCCTGCAGCACCATGCCGATGGCATGGCTGATCTGTTCGGTATCGGCAGATTTGAGCAGATAGCCGTCGACCCCCGCCTCGATGGCGGCGCGGATCTCCGCGTCCTCGTCCTCCACGGTGAGCACGATGACCTTCATGCCGGCCGCCTTCAGTTGCGGCACCACTTCCAGGCCATCGCCGTCGGGCAGGCTGCGGTCGAGGATCACGACCTCCGCCTTGCCGCCGCCATCCAGCCAGGTGCGAACTTCGGCGAGATCCGCGCATTCGGCGGCAACCTCGAAGCTTTCCTCGGTTTCCAGGGAACGGCGCACGCCGAGCCGCAGCAGAGGGTGATCGTCAACCAGCAGGACATGGATGGTGGTCATGGCTTAAGGCTCTGGTGAAGGTGGCGGCATGATAGCGCGGGAGAGGGTGGCAAGGGCAATCGGTGGCTGAATCGTCTGTCGCGCGCGACCGGGTGTTTGACATTCCGCTCAATGTCCCGCTCAGCCTGCCGATAAGGGTTATGCGAGGCAGTGTGTCCTGTCTCCCGGTTCGCGTCCCGGGCCTGGGGCGCGAGTGGTTGCGGATGAAATTGAGGGCCATTCCATGGCAACAACGGCTGGGCCGGCCCTGGTGCCGGAAGTGACGATGCGGCTTGCCTTGACCGGGCACTTGCCGGTATTGACAGTCAGTGACGGGGTCGAAGCGCTGCTGGGGTTCCCGGCGTCAGCCTTTCGCAATGGCAAGGTGTCCTTGTCCAGTTGTATTCATGACGATGATCGGGATATCGCGGACGCCCTGTTCGCGACCACGCCTGGCGATGCGCAAGGTGACCACAACCTGCGGCTGCGCCAGGCCGGTGGGCGCATCCGCTGCGTCAGGGCGCACTACCGAAAGCTGCCCGAGGGGGATGGCATCGTCCTCGAATTGCGGTTAATGGACGCGAAAAGCCTGATGCGGGTGCGAGGGTCGGCCCCCATGCCGGCCAATTTCAGGGCCATGATGGAGATCACCGACGATTTCATCTTCTTCAAGGATCGCAACCATGTCATCACCGGCGCCAGCCAGACTCTGGCGAGCATTACCGATCCCGCCGAGCACTGGACCGACCTGATCGGCCAGACTGATTACGATGTCTTTCCCGAGGCCTACGCCGACATCTACTACCGGCTGGAGAAGCAGGTGTTCGCGGGTATGCCGGTTGCCCATGAGATCCAGGCCTATGTGAGCAAGACAGGCGGCAAGGGCTGGGTCGACAACCGCAAGTACCCGATACGCGGTGCCGACGGTGAAATCATCGGTCTGTTCGGTATCGCCCGCGACATCACCGAGCAGAAACGGGCGGAGGAGACGCTGCGCGCCAGCGAACACCTGTTGCGCACGGTGATCGACGAGATCCCCGATGTCGTGGTGCTGAAGGACTGCAACGGCAATTTCATGCTCTGCAACCAGACAGTCGCCAAGCTCTATGGCACCACTCCGGAAGCCATGCCGGGCAAGCACGATGGCGATTTCGGCGTGCCCGAGGCGATCGCGGATGGGTTCCGCACGAATGTGCTGGAGATCATGGCGCGGGGCGAAACAGAGATCGTGTATGAGGATAGCCACGACGCGACGACGGGCGAGATCCGCCATTTCAAATCCATCAAGAAGCCGTTCAAGGATGCCCGGGGCAACGACCAGGTCCTGGTGATTGCCCATGACATCAGCGACGTCGTCCGGGCCCAGAAGCAGGTGGTCGAGAGCGAGCGGCGCCTGCGGGAGGTGCTGGAGCTGACGCGGGAGGGCATCTGGGACTGGCAGGTCGCCAGCGACCACGTCATCCACAATCCGCGCTGGTACCGGATACTGGGTTTTGCCGAAGGGGAAATTCCTGCGACCATGGCTGCATTCCTGGCCTTGCCGCACCCGGAGGATCGGGCGACGGTCATTCGGGGAATCGACGATCTGCTTCTGGGCAGGACGGCGGAATACCTCGCCGAGTATCGCCTGCGCGGCAAGGACGGGCGCGAACTGTGGGTGCGCGACCGTGGCCGAGTCGCTGAACGCGCCGCCGATGGCAAGCCGGCCCGGGTGATCGGCAGCATCCTCGACATCACCGAGCGCAAACTCGCCGAAGCCGAACTGGCCCGGTATCGTCATCACCTGGAGGAACGGGTTGCGGAGCGCACCGTCGCGCTGTCCATTGCCAAGGAGGCGGCGGAGGCCGCCAGTCGCGCCAAGAGCACTTTCCTGGCCAACATGAGCCATGAGTTGCGCACGCCGATGAACGCGATTCTCGGCATGACCGATCTGGCCCTGCGACGCGCCGATGACCCCAGGCAGCGCGGCCAGTTGGGCAAGGTCCTGCAGGCATCGCGGCACCTGCTGGGTGTCATCAATGACATTCTTGATCTCTCCAAGATCGAAGCCGAGCGCCTGACCCTGGAACGCATCGACTTCATGCTTGGTGGCGTCCTGGAGAACATGGCCAGCCTGGTCGAGCAGCGGATCACCGAGCAGGGCTTGCGACTGGTCATCGATCTCCCGGCCGAACTTGCCGGACGGCCACTCCAGGGCGACCCCCTGCGACTGGGCCAGATCCTGCTCAACCTGGTGGGTAACGCCATCAAATTCACCCTGCAGGGCACGATCACAGTGCGGGCGCGCTGTCTGGAGGAGCGCGCGGGAGAGGTGCTGCTGCGTATCGAGGTTGAGGATAGTGGTATCGGCATTGCGCCCGAAGACCTGCCGCGCCTGTTCAATGCCTTTGAACAGGCGGATGGCTCGACCACCCGGAAATACGGGGGTACCGGCCTCGGCCTGGCGATCAGCAAGCGTCTGGTCCGAATGATGGGCGGTAACATCGGTGTCGAAAGCCGCCAGGGGGTCGGCAGCCTGTTCTGGTTCACCGCGCGCCTGGAGAAGAGCGAGACCGAGAACGCGCAACAACAGGATTCGGATGGGCGAACGGCGGACGCGCGCCTGCTTGCCGAACATGCCCATACCCGCATCCTGCTGGTGGAAGACGAGCCGATCAATCAGGAAGTGTCCCGCGAGTTGCTGGAAGATGTCGGACTGCAGGTGGATATTGCCGCGGACGGCGTCGAAGCCGTGGCGATGGCGAGAAACCATGCTTACGCGCTGATCCTCATGGATATCCAGATGCCCAGGCTGAATGGCCTGGAAGCGACACGGGCGATCCGCGCACTACCCGGTCGTGGAGGCGTCCCGATCCTGGCGATGACCGCCAATGCCTTCGACGAAGACCGCCAGCGTTGCCTGGAAGTCGGCATGAATGGCCATATCGCCAAGCCGGTGGAGCCCGCGCTTCTCTATGAAATCCTCCTGCATTGGCTGGAATGGGTGCCGCCCGGCTAGCGGTCCGGCACGAACTTCAGCACATTGCCGTTGATGCAATAACGCTTGTGGGTGGGAGCCGGGCCGTCGTCGAAGACATGGCCGAGATGGATGCCGGAACTGGCGCTGCGCACTTCGACGCGCTTCATGCCGAGCGTCACGTCTTCATGCAGGGTGAGGGCGCCGGCGACCGGGTTGAAGAAGCTGGGCCAGCCGGTGCCGCTGTCGAATTTGGCGTCGCTGCGAAACAGGGCGGCGCCGGTGATCGGGTCGACGAAGGTGCCGGGGCGTTTCTCGTCGAGATGCGAGCCGGTGCCAGGCCGTTCGGTGCCTTCCTCGAAGGCGATCCGCTGTTGTTCCGGGGTGAGCAGGTGATAACCCAGCCACTTCCAGAACCGCGCGGTTTCGCCGTTGTAGCCGGTATAGCGGGAGACTTCCTTGCCTTTTTCGAACAGCACGATGGTGGGCGTGGCGAACAGGGCCTTGTCCAGTTTCCAGTCTCGCGGCGCGTTCGGATTCAGCGTGCGGGTCACGGCGACCGGGGATTGCCAGTGGTCGAGCACATCGGCCTTGAATTTCTCGCAGAAGGGGCAGTGCGCCGCTTCGAATACGATCAGTTGCCGTTCGAAATTCAACGCCCTGGTGTCCAGCCGGGGCGCGTCCTGCTGGCCGGTCACGCCCGGGTAGCCGACACCGGTGCCGCCCAGGCCGCAATAGCCATTGGGGTTCTTCTGCAAATAGTCCTGGTGGTAATCCTCGGCCGGGTAGTAGTTCCGCAGCGGCGCGATGTCGGTGGTGATGGCACCGAATCCCGCTTTGGACAGCGCCGGCTGATAGACCGCGCGGGTGCGCAGGGCGATCTCCCGCTGCGCCTGGCTGTTCGTGTAGATGGCGCTGCGGTAATTGCTGCCGATGTCGTTGCCCTGGCGGTCGCCCTGGGTCGGGTCGTGGCTTTCCCAGAACTTGATCAGCACGGTCTCCAGCGTGGTGCGGGCGGGATCGAACGTCACTTTCACGACTTCCGCATGGTTGCGCTGGGTGGTGGCGCCACGCCGCGCGGCGCGTTCGTGGGCGAGCACCGCTTCATAGGTGCCCGCGATGTCGCCATTGGCATAGCCGCTCTCGACGTCGACCGCGCCGGGGATCGCGGCCATGCGTTTTTCCGCGCCCCAGAAACAGCCCATGCCGAGGACGATGCTGTCGTAGCGGCCATCGTTCCTTGTCGCGGCCTGTGGTGCCGGAGTCGCGGATTCACTCCTGGCGCAGGCGCCAAGCAGAATGCCGAGGCCGAGGGTCAGCAGGAAGGATTGCATTACTCGTATCGTGCGCATCGTCGTGTCCTTGTGTCGGTTGGCTGTAGATTGGTCGCGTCGGGAATAAATTCCTGACAGAAAAACGGACGGGATCGCGAAGCACCGGTATTTGCCCCATGTGGAATTTCCGGCGCGGCGGTCACGCCCTTGCCGTAGGCCGGATCCGGCATTTGCGAACGGCTCGGGTCAGCGCAGGGGGATGCGGCCCACGAGTTCGTTCATCCGATAATGGCCGAACTTGAGTTACTCCGGCGGGTTTCACGAGAAACAGGCGTACGCACTACACTCCGGACACCCGCATATCCAGACGCCAACATGGTCCCTCATCTCACCACCGCACTCACCGGTCCCCTGCTGGACCTGGAACGCCATGTCATCGAGGCGCAGGGCGATATCGAACACTGGTTGCGTCGGCAATGGCTGGCGCATCCGGCGCCCTTCTACAGTTCGGTGGACCTGCGCAATGCCGGCTTCAAGGTGGCGCCGGTGGATACCAATCTGTTTCCCGGCGGTTTCAACAATCTCAGCCCGGATTTCCTGCCCCTGGCGGTGCAGGCCGCGCAGGTGGCGGTGGAGAAGATGTGCGCCGACGCGCGCCGCTTCCTCATCATTCCCGAGAACCACACGCGCAACCTGTATTACCTGCAGAACGTCGCGGCGCTGGCCGACATCATCGCCAAGACCGGCCTTTCCGTGCGCATCGGCAGCCTGATCCCGGATCTGGCGGAGCCCCTGGTGCTGGACCTGCCGGATGGCGGCCAGTTGACGCTGGAACCGGTACGGCGCGAAGGCAACCGGCTGCGGCTGGATCCCGGGCCGGATTCCGGGACATGCTTCGATCCCTGTTCGATCCTGCTCAACAACGATCTCACGGCGGGGGCGCCGGCCATCCTGCGCGATCTCGATCCGACACAGACCATGTTGCCGCCGCTGCATGCGGGTTGGGCGACACGCAGCAAGTCCAAGCATTTCACCGCCTATGATGAAGTGGCACGCGGCTTCGCCGGCCTCATCGGCATCGACCCCTGGATGATCAATCCCTATCACGCGCTGTGCGGCGAAGTGGATTTCCAGGCACGGGAGGGAGAGGAGTGTCTCGCCGACCACGTCGCCGACCTGCTGGAAAAGATCCGCTTGAAGTACCGCGAGCACGGCATCGATCGCGCGCCCTTCGTCATCGTCAAGGCCGATGCCGGCACCTACGGCATGGGCATCATGAGCGTGAAGTCACCCGACGACGTGCGCGACCTCAATCGCCGCCAGCGCAACAAGATGGCGGTGGTGAAGGAAGGGCTGTCGGTCAGCAAGGTGCTGGTGCAGGAGGGCGTGCCCACCTATGAGAGCCTCAACGAAGCGGTGGCCGAGCCGGTGGTCTACATGATCAATCACTTCGTCATCGGTGGCTTCTATCGCGTCCACACCAATCGCGCCGACGACGAGAACCTCAACGCTCCCGGCATGCATTTCGTGCCGCTGGCCTTCGACCAGAGCGGCAGCTTCTGTGACTGCGGCGCCCGTCCCGACGCGCCGATGAACCGCTTCTACACCTATGGCGTCCTCGCCCGTCTCGCCGCGCTGGCGGCGGCGATCGAACTGGAACAGACGGACCCCGCGGGGGCCCGGCCATGAACCTCCTGTTCATCGCCGACCCCCTGGAAACCTTCAAGACCTACAAGGATTCCACCTACGCCATGATGGTCGAGGCGGCCCGGCGCGGGCACCGGATCAACGCCATGCTGGCGGGCGACCTGGTCTGGAAGGCGGAGTGGGTGGTGGGACGCACGCATCCCGTAGGCCTCACCGGCGCCAGCCCCTGGTTCGAGCGTGGCGAGGCGGCATGGCACGACCTGGCCTCGTTCGATGCGGTGATCATGCGCACCGATCCGCCCTTCGATCAGGCCTACCTCTACGCCACCTGGCTGCTGGAGATGGCGGAACGGCAGGGCGCGCGCGTGTTCAATTCGCCGCGCGCCCTGCGCGACTACAACGAGAAACTGGCGATTGCGCGCTATCCGCGCTTCATCGCGCCGACCCTGGTGACCTGCCATGCCGAGTTGATCCGCGAATTCCTCGCCGAGCAGGGCGACATCGTGGTCAAGCCACTGAACGCGATGGGCGGCGCCATGGTGTTCCGCCTGCGCCCGGAGGATGCCAACCTCGGCGTCATCCTGGAGACCATCACCCGCCATGGCGCGGAAACGGTGATGGCGCAACGCTTCCTGCCGGAGATCAAGGCGGGTGACAAGCGCATCCTGGTGATCGATGGCCAGGCCGTCCCATACAGTCTGGCGCGGATTCCCGCCCAGGGCGAGACGCGCGGCAACCTCGCCGCCGGCGGCACCGGTGTGGCGCAAGCCCTGACCGAGCGCGACTGGGAGATCGCGCGCACCCTGGGGCCGGAGTTGAAGGCGGCCGGCCTGCTGCTGGTCGGTCTCGACGTGATCGGCGACTGCCTCACCGAGGTGAACGTCACCAGCCCCACCTGTTTCCAGGAAATCACCCAGCAGACCGGTTTCAACGTGGCGGGGATGTTCATGGATGCCCTGGAGCGCGAGGTCGGCGGTGCGTGAGCCAGGCGGCAGGTGCGGCGCACTCTGCCTCCTGTGGGCGGTGTCGCTGCTCCTCCTCCTTGCCGGCTGCGGCGAGCGCCTGCACAAGCAGCAGTCCTACGTCTTCGGCACCCTGGTGGAAATCACGGTCTATGGCGAGACAGAGGAGAAGGCGCGGCGGGTCACCGATCAGGTGCTGCGCGACTTCGACCGGATGCACCAGATGCTGCACGCCTGGCAGCCGGGGCCGCTGGAATCGCTCAATGCCATCCTCGCCGGTGCTTCTCCGGAGCAGCCAGCGCAGGCGACCGTCAGTCCGGAACTCGCGGCGATGCTGGCGGATGCCAGCCGCCTGTCGGAGCGGTCGGAGGGGCTGTTCAACCCGGCCATCGGCGATCTGGTGCGGCTGTGGGGCTTTCATTCCGATACCTTCGAGCCGCGCCTGCCGGACCGCGCCGAGGTCGCGCGCCTGGTCGCGGCGAATCCGCGCATGAGCGATCTCCGGATCGAGGGCGTCACCTTGTACACGACCCATCCGGCGGTTCGCCTGGATCTCGGCGGCTATGCCAAGGGCTACGCGCTCGACCGGGCGGCGACCTATCTGAAAAGCCAGGGTGTGCACAACGCCCTGATCAACATCGGCGGCAACATCATGGCCCTGGGCAAGAAAGGCGGCGCCGCCTGGAAGGTCGGCATCCAGCATCCGCGTCGCGCCGGGGCGCTGGCGATGCTGGAATTGCACGATGGCGAAGCCATCGGTACCTCCGGTGACTACCAGCGTTTCTTCGAAGCCGATGGCAAGCGTTACTGCCATCTGATCGACCCGCGCAGCGGCTGGCCCGCCGGCCAGGCGCAGGCGGTGACGGTGATCGCTTACGGCGCGCATGCCGGCACCCTGTCGGATGTCGCCAGCAAGCCGCTGTTCATCGCCGGCCCCGCCGATTGGCCGCGCCTGGCGGCGAAGATGGGCATCCGGGAAGCCTTGTTCATCGCCGCCGACGGCAGCCTGAGCGCCACCCGCGCGATGAACGCGCGGCTCATCTGGAAGAAGTCGGCACCCGCCGTGAAGGTGGTCGAGTGATGCCGGTGCGCCGTTGATGGGGCACCCCGCGTGGCGCAACGCTTATAGTTCAGATTGTTTGAATCCGCGCGAAAGGGGCCGCCATGTATTCCTGGAAAAGTCATTTCACCGTGCTCGCCGATTATCAGCACTGGGCCAACGAGGTGATGTTCAATGCCCTGGACCACCTGCAACCCGAGGTGATCGGCAGCGATCAGGGGCTTTATTTCAACAGCATCCACCATACCGTCGACCATCTGCTGCTGGTCAGCCAGGTCTGGCTGGGGCGCCTGCAGGGCGGGGGGGTCGAGGCAAACTACCGGGTGATCAACCAGCCCGACTTTCGTGAACTGAAGCAGTCGCTGCGGCGCGAGACGCGCAAGCTGCAAACCTGGCTGGACGCGCAGCCGGAGGAATTCTTTGATTCCGAAGTCGGCTATGCCAGCAGCGATGGCAAGACACGGCAGATGTGGGTGAGGGACGTGCTGACCCATCTTTTTACCCATTACGCCCACCATCGCGGCCAGGTTTCCGCCGTGGTCACCCGTCTCGGCGGGCCCTGCCCGGAAATGGATTACGTCTACTACCGGCGCGAGATGGACAAGCTGCTCAGTGAGATGCAGGAGCAGTAAGCAGCGGTTCGATCAGGGATTCCAGCCGGCCCTTGTGCACCTGGCCGGCAATGCGATGGCGGATCACTCCGTCGCGGTCGATCACGAAGGACAGCGGCACCCGATCGACGCCGCCGAAGGCCTGCAGGATGCGCGCTGTCGCCAGAGGCGACGGGAAGGTGTAGCCCTCCGCGCGCATGAATGTATCCACCTCGGTCTGGGTTTTATCCAGGCTGTAGGCGACAATCTCGAACCCGCGCGACTGGTTGGCCTGGTAGAACGCCTGCATGGCCGGCATTTCGTGGCGGCAGTAGGGGCACCAGGTGGCCCAGAAATTCACCAGCACCACCTTTCCGTGCAGGTCGGAAAGGTGTTTGCCCGCCTGTACAACGACTTCCGGTGCCGGCTGGTTCTGTTCCGTCACCCACGCCGGGGGGCGGAACCAAAGGTAGGCAATCAGCCCGAGCAGGATCATGGTCACCGGGCTGGGCTTCAGTTTATTGAGGAATTCCCTTGTCATCGTCCAACTCCGATCGTCCAAAAATCAAGCTCAAGCGGCCCCTGGAGGCAACGACCGAGCCCGCTGCGCCTTCCAAGTTCCGCCCCCGCCTCGGCGACCGGCGTGCAGGCAAGCCGCGTCCGCCGGCCGTGGCCACGGAGTCGCAGGATAAACCGGCCGCTAAACCGCGCAAGCCGCGTCCGCCAGGCGCACCCACGGAAAAACGCGCGGAGCCGCGTGCCGGCGCGCCGCGCCCGCCCAGGGATGGCGGCGCGTCGAGCCATCCCCGACGGCGCGCGCCAGCGGAAACCGCCGCTTCGGTGCGGCACCGTTTCTTCGTCTCCTGTCCGCGCGGCCTGGAAGACGAACTGGCGCGCGAGCTGGCCGAATTGGGTGCCGGCGACCAGATGCCGGCACGTGGCGGCGTCACTTTCCTGGGGGACCTGGCGCTGGCCTGGAAGGTCAACCTGTGGAGCCGGCTCGGCATTCGCGTGCTCTGGCAGGTGGGCGAAGGACGCTACCGCAGCGAGGATGATCTCTACGAAGCCGCGATGGCGGTGGACTGGCCGGCACTGTTCGACGTCTCGCGCAGCATCGCGGTCACCACCGTCGGCAAGGCCAGCCCGCTGAAAAGTCTCAACTTCGTCACCCTGCGGATCAAGGACGCGGTGTGCGACCGCTTCCGCGCCGTCGTCGGCGAGCGGCCCAGCGTGGAAACCCACGATCCGCAGGTGCCGATCACCCTGTTTCTCGGGGAAGAGCGCTTCACCCTCTACCTCGACCTTTCCGGGCCGCCGCTCAACCGCCGTGGCTACCGGGTCGAGGCTGCCGCCGCGCCGCTCAATGAAAACCTCGCCGCCGGCCTGCTGAAATTGGCGGGCTGGACGCCGGACATCCCGCTCTACGACCCGATGATGGGCGGCGGCACCATCCTCCTGGAAGCGGCGCTGATAGCGCTCAACATCGCGCCCGGCATCAACCGTCATTTCGCCTTCGAGAACCTGGCCAGTTTCGACATGGTGGAATGGCAGCGTCTGCGCAAGACCGCCCAGGCCGGGGCGAGGGATGCGCATCCCCTGCCCATCTTCGGTTCCGACATTGACCCGCTGATGATCCGCGCCGCCGGCCTCAACCTGAAGGCCGCCGGCATCTTCGGCTGCGTGCGGCTGATGGAAGCGGACTTCCTCAACGTCGATCCGCCCCTGCCGGAAGGCCTCATCGTCAGCAACCCGCCCTACGGTGTGCGCCTCGGCAGCGAGGACGACCTGGTGGCCTTCTATCATGCCGTCGGCGACAACCTGAAGCAGCATTTCCCCGGCTGGACCGCCTGCTTCATCTCCGGCGACCCCGAGTTTCCCCGGGCGATCGGCCTCAAGGCCAACCGTCGCACGCCGCTGTTCAACGGCCCGCTGGAATGCCGGCTGTATGAATACCGGCTGGTGGCGGGCAGCAATCGCTAAGCGCCGAGACGCGCACCACCAGACAGGCGGCCGAACCATCGTCGGCAGCGGGTAGGAATATCAGGATTAGCTAAATTAGGACTTGCTAATCTGCTTATATTCAATAAACTATGCTCGCTAGGTCAACATCGTTTCGCGACGTTGACCCGCTGTGGGTGCGGGCAGCCGCGCACACGCGTCGCAAGCATCCGGCCAACGGGTGAACGGCCTTTCGATTCCGGTTCCGCACTTCCAGACATGAGCCGTAGAGGGGGCATTCAGGCAGTTCGTGGCGGTGGAATGTTGTGGGCTGACAACCGGCCCCAAGCCGTCAGCAAGGGGAGCGCCGCCGGATTCGGGCAGGTGCGAAACAGGGTTTCAGAGCGTCGTCCGCGTGTGTTGGCCATCGTATTCCGGTGAGGGGGATACGTGTGTTCGTCCAGACCAGCCACGGCGGGACACGGGTGTTGCCGAGGAGACGGGAAATGCCGCTGCCGTGGTTGCTGTCGTATGTCGACCCATCGCCACCCCATCGCGACAGCCATGGGTGGGTGCCGGAGTGCGGGGATGCGCGTTCATGAACCGCTTGCCGATCGCGACCTCGCGGATACCGGAAACGCTGGGCCGCCTGGCCTATTTCGAAGGCTGGCCGGCCGCCAGCCTGGCCAATCTGGCGGCCGGCGCCAAGATCATTCCGCTGCCGAAACATGGTGCCTTGACGCGCAAGAACGAAAGGCTGGAATCGCTCCATGTCGTGGTGAGCGGACTGATCCGCCTGTTCATCCCGCTGCCGAACAACATGGAACGGGTGATTGCCCTGGCGGGGCCGGGTGAAAGCCTGGGTGAGGCCTGCCTGATCCTGGAAGAACCCTGCCCCTTTGACGCCGTCGCCGGCAAGGACAGCCATGTGCTGGTGATCGATGCCCGGATGTTCAGGCGCGAACTGGACCGCGATGTGGCCTTGACCCGACAAAGTCTGGAGCGGGTGGCGCGGCGTTTCCTGGAAACCCTGCGTGATACCGAGATTTGCGCCCAGCGTTCCAGCGTCTCGCGGGTGGCCAGTTACCTGCTGCAGCATCGGCCGAATCAGGATGACGAGCGCTTCACCTTCCACCTGCCCGCGCGCAAGCAGGATGTCGCCGCCAAACTGGGTCTCAGCCAGGAAACCTTTTCCCGGGTATTGGGCTTCCTCGACAAGCAAGGGGTGATCCAGGTGAGCGCCGGCGTGATCCGCGTCGAGGATGTCTCCAGGCTGTCCCTGATCACCTCGATGAAAGAGTGCAAGGAACCCCGTCGCGGGGACGAAATTTTGACCTGAATCAACAAAATACAAGGGCAATTCATACCATCCGGCGGGGCTGATTACTCTTCGCGCCGCTGTGGATAAGTGGGGGAGAAGCCACACCACGGCATGCGGGCGAACGGAACACGATTGACGAATTCGAAGCGTTCTACAGTGCATCGGCATGGAGGAGACCATGAGCATGAATAAGCACAAAGCAGTACTTGCCGCCACCTTGTGGCTGGCAACCGGGGTGGTCGGCGCGGCGGAGGCCCCCGCGAAGGTCTGCCTGATCGCCGGTTGGGAAAATCCGGCCAGCGTGTGCACGGCACATACCCGGTCCATCACCGCCACCTGTTTCAACTGTCACGGTCCGAACGGCATGAGCAGCGCGGCCATTCCCGGCCTGGCCGGCCTCGACAAGGACTATCTGATCGCGGCCATGAAGGATTTTCGGGACGGCAAACGGGAGTCCTCGGTGATGCAGAAATACGCGCTCGGCTACACCGACAGCGAATACGAGGAAATCGCCGAGTTCTTCGCCGGGGTCAAGTACCCGGCGCTGGCTGAAGGCGCGGCGGCAACGGCGGCGACCGCCCGGCCCTGAAAGCGGAATCGCGCCCGTCGCGATGACGCCGGGCCCGGTGCCCGTGGGACGGCGCGCAACAAGGGTCGCCCGCGCGACCCGACACAACCAGGAGACAAAGAAATGACGCTGCATCGTCGTGATTTTCTGAAATTCGCCGGGGCCGGCCTGGCCGCTTCCCTGCTCGCGAAACCTGCTTTCTGCGCCACCGGCGGCAAGCCTCGCGTGGTGATCGTGGGCGCCGGGTTTGGCGGCGCCACCTGCGCGAAATACCTGCGCCTGTGGGATCCGAACATCCAGGTCACCCTGATCGAACCGAGTGACCGTTTCTATTCCTGTCCGATGTCGAACTGGGTGCTGGGCGGCATGCGCAGCATGGACGATATCACCAAGAGCTACGACCACCTGCCCGGCTACGGCATCAGGATGGTGAAGGACATGGCCGTGGCGGTCGATGCCGACAAGCGCACGGTCACCACGCTGGGTGGTGCGAAGATCGCCTACGATCGCCTGGTGCTGGCACCCGGCGTCGAGTTCATGACCGACCTGATCGAGGGCTACGCCGAGGGCGAGGCCGCCGGCCTGGTGCTGCACGCCTGGAAGGCGGGTCCGCAGACGCTCGCCCTGCGCCAGCAACTGGAAGCGATGCCCGACGGCGGCGTCTACGTCATCGCCAGCCCGCCGCCCCCCGGCCGCTGCGTCTCCGGGCCGTACGAGCGTGCCAGTCTGGTCGCCCACTACTTCAAGCAGTACAAGCCGAAGTCCAAGATCATCATGCTCGACGGCCATATCGACGTGGTGTCCAAAGGGCCCATGTTCAAGGCCGCCTGGAAGAAGTTCTACCCCGGCATGATCGAGCACCGCCCCTACAACCTGGTGACCCGGGTGGACCACAAGCGCATGGTGGTCACCAGCGAGTTCGAGGACGTCAAGGCCGATGTCATCAACATCGTGCCGAAGCAGCGCGCCGGCGCCATCTGCGCGCAGGCCGGGATCCGCGCGGATTCGGCCGGCGTCTGGTGCCCGGTGGACGGCGCCACCTACGAATCGCCGAGCGTGCCGTTCGTGCATGTGCTGGGTGATTCGGTCGCCTCCAACATGCCCAAGTCGGCGCATGTCTCCAACAATCAGGCCAAGATCTGCGCGGCCGCGCTGGTGGAGATTTTCAATGATCGCGAGCCGGACCCGTACCCGGTGATCGGCAGCACCAGCTATTCGGCGACCTCCGACCATACCTCGGGGCCGATCGCCGTGGTGATGCGCTACGACCCGGACAAGGCCGCCTATATCCGGCAGCTGGGCGGCGGCGCCTCGCTGGAAAGCGACGAACTCAACTTCGAATATAACAAGGCCTGGTTCGAGCATATCTGGGCCGACACGCTGGCCTGACCGGAAGTTCGCCACGCGAGGGAGAGTCGCGCGGCGTCGCAAGAGCGCCGGACGCCCGTCCGGCCTGGTTCCATCATTTTGTGAGGAGACACGAAATGTTTCGCAAGAACCTGAAAGAGCACTACGTTCCGATGTATCACCTGGGTGCGCTGGGGTCGGGAGGCCTGGCGATTTCCTTCTTCCTCTACCTGAACTTCCTGCTGCCGCACGAGAGCGGCATCATTTCCTTCGACCAACTCTGGCCGGTGGTCAGCGCCATGACCAGCATGAAGGCGTTCTGGATCAGCGTCTGCCTGTTCATCGTGTTCGCCCTGGCGGCCATCCACATCGCCCTGATCATCTGGAACACGCGGGAATTCAGTCTCTACAAGAAGACCGAGGCCTACGCCAAGCTGCGCAATTCCAGCGCCGAGATCAGCCTGATGGTGGTGCCGCTCACCCAGGCGATGACCGTGAATGTGCTGTTCGTGAGTTCCTCGCTGCTGGTGCCGGGGCTGTGGGATTACATCGAATACCTGTTTCCCCTGGCGATGCTCGCCTTCGTGGCCATCGGCATCTATGCCCTGCGCATCCTGGGCGACTACTTCGTGCGCATGCTGCTGCACAAGGGGTACAGCTTCGAGCAGAACAACAGCCTGGCGCCGATGGTGTCCATCTTCGCCCTGTCCATGATCGCCGTCGGGCTCGCCGCGCCCGCGGCCATGAGCCATGTCCGAGAAATCATCGCGCTGAGCATCGCCCTGTCGTCGTTCTTCGCCACCTCGGCGGCGCTGTTGATGGTGGTCATGCTGGTGATCGGTTTCCACACCATGCTGACCCACGGCATCCGTGTCGAAGCCGCGCCCAGCCTCTGGCTGATGATCCCCATCACCACCCTGCTCGGGATCACCTTCATGCGGACCTCGCACGGCATGGGCGAGGCGCTCGGCGGCCACGTCAGTTCCGCGGAAACCTATGCCGTGCTGATGGCCATCTTCGCCGTGCAACTGGTGTTCGGCTTGATTGGCTACGCCGTGATGAAGCGCCTCGACTACTTCAAGGACTTCATCCACGGCGACAAGGTGCATGCCACCACCTACGCCCTGGTCTGTCCTGGTGTCGCCTTCCCGGTGTTCGGCCTGTTCGTGGTCAAGTTCGGCCTGCTCGGTAACACCCTGATCTCGATGTGGACGCCGGCGATGTACCTGTTCCTGCTGCCCTTCCTGCTGCTGCAACTGAAAACCCTGCAAGTCCTGCTCAAGCTGCTGGTCCGCCTGCAACTGCTGCCGGGCGCCCTGCGCGGCCGGGTGGCGGGCATGCAGGGCGCCTGAACGCCACCTTTCGTTCCCGGGCGTGGCGGCATCGCCCCCGATTCATGCCGCGACAATTCGAGGAGAGTGAAATGCATCGTCTGGTTCTGTTCTGTCTGTTGGCCATTTCCGGTTCAGCCATCGCCGCCGCCCCGCTCACCGCCGACCAGGTCAAGACCCTGATCGCCGGCAACTCCGCCGCCGGCTTTGCCGACGCCCTCGGCAAGAACTACACCGCCTACTACGCGCCGGACGGCAAATTGACGCAGGTGCTGGAGAACAACAAGCGTCGCCAGGGCACCTGGAAGATCAGCGAGGAAGGCCAGTTCTGCACCCAGTTTCCCAGCGAACCGGCCCGTTGCACCCGGATCGTGCCCTCCGAGAACGGTGAATACCAGCGGGTGAAGGATGACGGCATGGTCACCAACACCTTCAAGAAGTTCTACAAGGGCAACGCCTACAAGTACTGAACCGGCCGCGCTTCGGCCCGCCCCTGCTGCGAACGGGGCGGGCCGTTTTTGTTTCTGGTAAGGGGCCGACGGCATCAGGCTCCGCGGAATAGCGCCAGCGTCGTGTTTCGCGCCCAGGCGTGATCCACGATCGGCATCGGGTAGTCGATGCCGATGCGGAGGCCACTGGCGGCCTGCTGGTCCGGGGTCATTTTCCAGGGCGCGTGGATGAAGCGATCCGGTACCGCCGCCAGCTCCGGCAGGTAGCGGCGGATGAAGCGGCCGCCGGGGTCGAAGCGCTCCGACTGGGTGACCGGGTTGAAGATGCGGAACCAGGGTTGCGCGTCGGTGCCCACCCCGGCGCTCCACTGCCAGCCGCCGACGTTGGCGGCCTGGTCATAGTCGAGCAGCTTTTCCGCGAAGTGACGCTCGCCCAGGCGCCAGTCGACGTGCAGGTCCTTCACCAGGAAGCTGGCGGTGATCATGCGCAGGCGGTTATGCATGACACCGGTCTGGTCGAGCTGGCGCATGGCGGCATCGACCAGGGGATAGCCGGTGCGCGCCTGGCGCCAGGCGTCGAGGTGGCCGGGCGGATTGGGCCAGTCCAGAGCGTCGAACTTCTTCTGGAAGGCGTGCCCGGCGGTCTCGGGGTAGTGCCAGAGCAGCATCTGGTAGAACTCGCGCCAGATCAGTTCGGCCAGCCAGGTCTGAGCGCCTTCGCTGTGTTCGCGCCAGGCGAAGCGGGCCAGCTCGCGGATGGAGATGGTGCCGAAGCGCAGATGCGCGGAAAGGCGGGAGGTCCCGTCGAGCGCGGGGGTGTCGCGGCTGTCCCGGTAGTGCGCGATGCGTTGCCGGAAGTCGGCGAAGCGGGCCTGAGCGCCGGATTCCCCGGCCTGAAGGGGGGATCCGGTGGCCTGGAAACCCAGGGCGTCCAGGCTCGGGAAGGGCGCGGTTCCGTCAGGTGGCACCAACTGCGCCAGCGGCGCCTCGACCGGATGGGCCGCGAGGTCGGCCTCGCCCACCTTGGCCAGCCAGGCGCGCTTGTAGGGGGTGAAGACCTGGAAGGGGCGACCGGCGGCGGTGAGCAGCTCGTCGGTCTCGAAGATGACCTGATCCTTCACCAGGATCAGGTCGCGGCCATCGTCGCGCAAGGCTGCCGCGACGGCGGCATCCCGCTCGCGCGCGAAGGGCTCGTGGTCGCGCGCGGCGAACACGGCGCCCACGCCGAGGCAGGCGGCGAGTTCCGGGATCAGCCGTCGCGCGCCGCCGTGCAACACCCGCAGATCGCCGCCGTGGCGGCGTAGCGATGCGCGCAATTCGGCGACGCTGTGCCAGATGAATTCGACGCGGCGGTCGCGGCGGTCCGGGAGCGCGTCCAGGATGTCCGTGTCGAATACGAAGACGCAATGCAGCCGCCGCGCCACGGTGAGGCCCTGGTGCAGGGCGGCGTGGTCGGCAAGGCGAAGATCGCGGCGAAACCAGATGAGGGCGGAGTCCATGGGCGGATTCTGGGCATCGCCGGGCAGGGTTACAATCCGCATCCTTAATCGGAACCCTCTCATGGAAAACGCCAATTTCACCGACCACTTCCTGATCGCCATGCCGCAGATGCTGGACCCCAACTTCACCGGCACGCTGACCTATATCTGCGATCACGGTGAACAGGGCGCGCTCGGCGTGGTGGTGAACCGCCCCATCGAGCTCAACCTGGAAAGCCTGTTCAGCCAGATCGGTCTTGAACTGGCCAACGAGCTGCTGCGCCTGGAACCGGTCTACTACGGCGGTCCGGTCCAGGTGGAACGCGGCTTCGTGCTGCACCGGCCGGTGGGCGCCTGGGGCTCGACGCTGTCGGTGAACGACCGGGTCGGCCTGACCACCTCCAAGGACATTCTGGAAGCCACCGCCCGCAACGAGGGACCGCGCGAAATCCTGGTCACCCTCGGCTACGCCGGCTGGGGGCCGGGGCAACTGGAGGAGGAGATCAAGCAGAACGCCTGGCTGTCGGTGCCGGCGGACCCGCAGGTGATCTTCGGCTATCCCGCCGCCGCGCGCCTGAACGCGGCCATGCAGCTCCTGGGTATCGACCTGTCCATGCTGTCGGAAGAAGCCGGGCACGCATGAATCGCGGCACCATCCTGGCCTTCGATTTCGGCACCACCAAGATCGGTGTCGCGGTGGGGGATTGGGAGACCCGCATGGCGCATCCGCTGGAAGTCATCCGCGGCGAAGCCAACGACTCGCGCTTCGCGCGCATCGCCGCGCTCATCGCGGAATGGCGGCCGAGCCAGCTGGTGGCCGGCCTGCCGCTGTCGCTGGACGGCGAGGAACACGACCTGACCCGGCGCGCGCGGCGCTTCGCCAACCAGCTCAACGGCCGCTTCAACCTGCCCGTCGCCCTGGTCGACGAGCGCCTCACCTCGGTGGAGGCGGACGCCCGCCTGCGCGAGGCCGGGGTCAAGGCCGCCGCGCGTCGCCAGGTGGAAGACAGCGTCGCGGCGCAACACATTCTGCAGGACTTTTTCGACCATGCCTCAAGCCAGCCCCTCGCCCACGACCATGCCGCAACTGCCCACTCCTGACCAACTGATTGCGCGTCTGGCGGATCAGATCGCGCCCATCCTGGCCCCGGGGTCGATGCCAGACCTCGCACTGGTCGGCATCCACACCGGTGGTGTCTGGGTGATGGATGCCCTCGCCGAACGCCTCGGCCGCGACCTGCCGCGCGGCAGACTGGACATCTCCTTCTACCGCGACGACTTCTCCCGCATCGGCCTGCATCCGCAGGTGAAACCCTCGGACATCCCGTTCAACATGGAAGATCGCCATGTCCTTCTGGTCGACGACGTGCTCTATACCGGCCGCACCATCCGGGCGGCGATGAACGTGCTGTTCGATTACGGCCGTCCGGCGTCGATCCGCCTGGCGGTGCTGCTCGACCGCGGCGGCCGGGAAATGCCGATCAGCCCGGATTTCGTCGGTGCCCGGATGGCGCTGGCGGAAAACGAGAACATCTCCCTCACCCGCGCCGAGGACGGCGCCCTGGGTTTCAAGGTCAATCAACGGACATGAAAAACAACCTGCAATTGACCGAGGATGGTCGCCTCAAGCACCTGCTGAGCCTGGACGGGCTGCCCGCGCGCATCCTCACGCAAATCCTGGATACCGCCTCCTCCTTCGTCGCGGTCGGCGAGCGCGAGGTGAAGTCGGTGCCGCTGCTGCGCGGCAAGGCGGTGTTCAACGTCTTCTTCGAGAACTCGACGCGCACCCGCACCACTTTCGAGATCGCCGCCAAGCGCCTGAACGCCGATGTGGTCAATCTCAACGTCGGCTCCTCTTCGCAGAGCAAGGGCGAGACCCTGCTCGACACCGTCGCCAACCTCTCCGCCATGCACGCCGACATGTTCGTGGTGCGCCACGCCGCCGCCGGCGCCGCCCACCTGATCGCCCGCCACGTGGCGCCGCACATCAGCGTGGTGAACGCGGGCGACGGCCGCTGCGCCCACCCCACCCAGGGCCTGCTCGACATGTTCACCATCCGCCACTTCAAGGGCGGCTTCCACAACCTGCGCGTGGCCATCGTCGGCGACGTGCTGCATTCGCGCGTGGCGCGTTCGCAGATCCACGGCCTCACCACCCTGGGTTGCCCGGAAGTGCGCGTGATCGCGCCCAAGACCCTGCTGCCGCGCGACGTCGGCAACCTCGGCGTGCACGTCTATCACAACCTGGAACAGGGCCTGAAGGATGTCGACGTGGTGATGATGCTGCGCCTGCAGAACGAACGCATGCAGGGCGCCCGCCTGCCCTCCGCCGGCGAGTTCTACAAACACTGGGGACTGACCACCGAGAAACTGCGCCACGCCAAGCCCGACGCCATCGTCATGCACCCCGGTCCGATGAACCGCGGCGTGGAAATCGACTCCGAAGTCGCCGACGGTCCGCAGGCGGTGATCCTCGCGCAAGTTACTTTCGGCATCGCCGTGCGCATGGCGGTCATGAGCATATTGGCGGGGAACTGAGTAATGAAAATCCACATCAAGAACGGCCGTGTCATCGACCCCGCCAGCGGCCTGGACAGCATTCAGGACGTCTTCGTCGCCGCCGGGCACATCCAGGCTCTGGGCCAGGCGCCCGCTGATTTCCATGCCAATCAGGTGATCGACGCGACCGGGTTGATCGTCTGTCCCGGCCTGGTCGATCTTTCCATGCGCCTGCGCGAGCCGGGGCTGGAATACATCGCCGGGCTGGAGTCCGAGATGCACGCGGCGGCGGTCGGCGGCGTCACCTCGCTGGCCTGTCCGCCGGACACCGACCCGTCCCTGGACGAGCCCGGCCTGGTGGAAATGCTCAAGTTCCGCGCCCGCAACATGCCGGGGCCGCGTGTCTACCCGGTGGGCGCGCTGACCCGCGAATTGAAGGGCGAGCGCCTGACCGAGATGGCGGAGCTGCACGAGGCCGGCTGCATCGCCTTCAGCCAGGCCGACGCGCCGCTGATCGACACCCAGGTGTTGCTGCGCGCCCTGGAATACGCCACCACCTTCGATCTGCCGGTGTGGTTGCGCGCGCAGGACCCGCACCTGTCCCGCAACGGCGTCGCCCATGATGGCGTCGTCGCCGCCCGCCTCGGCCTGCATCCGATCCCGGTGCCGGCGGAAACCGTGGCGTTGTCGACCATCCTGCTGCTGACCCGGGAGACCGGCGCCCGCGTGCATCTGTGCCGGCTATCCAGCCGCGCCGGGGTGGAAATGGTGCGGCAAGCGAAGAAGGACGGCCTGCGCGTGAGCTGCGACGTCGGCATCCACCATGTGCATCTTTCCGAGATGGATACGGCGGACTTCGATTCCAACTGCCACCTGGTGCCGCCACTGCGCAGCCAGCGCGACCGCGACGCGCTGCGTCAGGCCCTGGCCGAGGGCGTGATCGACGCCATCTGTTCCGACCACGCGCCGGTGGACGAGGACGCCAAGGAACGTCCCTTCCAGGAAGCCGAACCGGGTGCCACCGGCGTCGAACTGCTGCTGCCGCTGACCCTGAAATGGGCGCGCGAGACCGGCATGACGCTGAACCAGGCACTGGCCTATATCACCCACCGGCCGGCCGCCATCATGGGCGTCGATGCCGGCCGTATCGGCGTCGGCAAGCCGGCCGACCTCTGCGTGTTCGACCCCGACGCCGCCTGGGTGGTCAGCCCTTCCAGTCTCGCCAGCCTGGGCAAGAACAGTCCCTACCTGGGCCTGGAGATGATCGGCCAGGTGCGCTACACGGTCATCGACGGCCATCTCGACTACAAGCGGGGCAAGGCGGGCTGAGGCGATATCGCGCGGGCTTCCCGCCGGCATGCCTTCACGGACCTGGGATGCAGGCTGAAAGCCCGCGCTACAGGGGGCTCAACGCAGCTTGATCTCGGTCCAGATGCGGTTCAGCACGCGGCGGCTTTTGCGATCCAGGTCGCGCAGCATTTCCAGTCGGTCCAGTGTGGCGCTGTCGGGAAAGATGGCCGGGTCGGCTGCGATGTCGGGGCGAATGAAGCGCATGGCGGCGCGGTTGGGGTTGCCGGAGCCGATCAGGTTGGTCAGCTCGGCGGCGTTCTCGCCGCGCAGCATGAAATCGATGAAGCGCAGCGCGAGTTCCGGGTGACGGCTGGTCCTGTGCAGGACCATGGAGTCCAGGGCCAGCACGGCGCCTTCCCTGGGGATGCTGGCGGCGATGTTGAAGCCGCGGCGGGCCTTCACCGCGTCGGCATTGGCCTGGAACATGTCGTTGGAGTAGCCATGCGCGACCCAGATGTTGCCCAGGGTCAGCTCCTTGATGTAGCTGGAGGCGTTGAACGCCGCCCAGTAGGGCTTGGCGCGCAGGATCAGGTCGCGTGCCTGCTTCCACTTGCGCTCATCGCTGTCGTTGACCGAATGGCCGAGATACTTCATGGCGGCACCGATCAGTTCCCGCTGTGAGTCGAGCACCGTGACCCGCCCCTTGAGCTTCTCCAGGTATTTCGGCTCGAAGATCAGCGCCCAGGTGTCGGTGGGCAAGCCCAGTTCCGCCAGCTTGCGGGTGTTGTAGCCGAGCAGGGTGATCGTGTAGGCATAGGGCACCGAGTAGCGGTTGCCGGGGTCGAAGAAGGCATGCAGGAAGTCAGGCTTGAGGTGATGGAAGTGATCCAGCCGCGCGGTATCGATGGCGCGCAACTGCTTCGACCTGAGCAGCGCCTCGACGGCATAGCCGGTGGGGACGATCAGGTCGTAGCCGCTGGCGCCCGCCGCCAGCTTGGCCAGCATCTCCTCGTTGTCGGAGTAATAGTCCCGCACCACCCGGCACCGGCATTCGGCCTCGAAGCGGGCGACGGTGGCGTCGGAGATGTAGTTGTTCCAGTTGTAGAGGTACAGCGTGTCGGTGGCGTGGGCGGCCGCGACCAGGCAGAACCACAAAAGCCAGCGCATCACCCGCCCCCCTTCATGAAACCCTTGTCCAGGCGCGAGGCGGCGACCACCAGCACCAGGGTGAGCAGCATGAGCAGGCTGGAGATGGCGTTCACTTCCGGCGTCACCGCGATCTTGATCATCGAGTAGATCTGTAGCGGCAGGGTCGAGACGCCGACCCCCGCGGTGAAGAAAGTGATGACGAAATCGTCGATGGAGAGGGTGAAAGCCATCAGGAAGCCCGCCACCACCGCCGGCAGGATCAGCGGCAGGGTGACCAGGCGGAAGGTCTGCCAGGGTGAGGCGCCGAGGTCGCGCGCCGCTTCGAATATGCTTTCATCCATGCCGGCCAGGCGAGCCCGCACGATGATCGCGACGAAGCCGATGGAAAAGGTGATGTGTGCCAATACCACCGAGAGCAGACCCAGGGTGAGATGCAGCACCTGGATGAAGAACACCAGCAGCGACACGCCGAGCAGGATCTCCGGCATCGCCACCGGGGTGATCACCAGCAGCGGTAGCCAGCGCGGGCGGTAACGGTGGATGGCCAGCCCGGCCAGGGTGCCGAGGAAGGTGGCGCAAGTGCTGGCGACCAGGGCGATGAAAAGCGAATTGCGCGCCGCCTGCAGCATTCCCGTGTCATTGAACAGCGCCCGGTACCAGTCGAGGGTGAAGCCCACCCATTCGGCGTTGAGACGCGAGTCGTTGAAGGAATACGCCACCACCACCAGCAGCGGCAGATACAGGAAGGCGAAGGTGGCGCCCGCCGCCAGCTTCAACCAGATGGGCAACTTGCGCATGGCCTAGGTCCCTCCGCGCCGTGCCCGCCCCGCCCAGGCGGCGAATCCGGCCAGCGAGAGCACGCACAGGGTCAACACGATCGAGAGCGTGGCGCCAAACGGCCAGTCGCGGACGCCGAGGAACTGGTCCTTGATCAGGTTGCCGATCAGCATGTCGCGGGTGCCGCCGAGAATGTCGGGAATGGCAAACATGCCCAGCACCGGGATGAACACCAGCGTCGAGCCGGAATACACACCCGGCAGCGATAGCGGCCAGGTTACCCGCCAGAAGCGTTGCCACGCACTGGCGCCCAGATCCTGGGCGGCGTCGAGCAGCACCGGGTCGTGCTTCTCCAGGTTGGTGTAGAGCGGCAGGATCATGAACGGAAGATGCACGTAGACCATGCCCACCAGCACCGCGAAGGGCGAGAACAACAGGCTGACCGGCTCCAGGCCGAAGGCGCCGAGGACACTGTTGAGCATCCGCGCCAGTGCCGCCTGTGGCCCGAGCAGGATCATCCAGGAGTAGACCCGGATCAGGAAATTGCTGGCGAAGGGCAGAATCACCAGCAGCACCAGGAAATCACGGTGCTGCTTCGGACTTTTCGCGATCAGCCAGGCCACCGGGTAGGCCAGGAGCAGACAGATCAGCGTGGAGGCGGCCGCGACCAGGAAGGAGCGCAACAGGATTTCCGTGAACAGGAAATCACTGAAGAAGAACTGGTAGTTCTCCAGGGTCAGGCCGTATTCGCGCCCCTCTCCGGGATCGGCCAGCGGCGCCAGGCCACCGAATTCACCTGGGTACTGGAATGAGGCCAGCACCACGATCAGCGCCGGGGCCAGGAAGAACGTCAGCAAAAACAGGGTGGGTGGCGCGGTGATGGCCCACCTGGCTGTTCGTTCTCCCCGTTGTGGAAGGGGAGCTGGCGGGCGGTCAGTCCCGGACATAGTGGCCAGCATCCCAGGCCCAGCTCACCGTCACCCGGTCGCCGATCTCGAAGAAACGGGCGCGGCCGGGCGCATCGTTGGCACGTAGCGCGGCGAGTTCGTGGCCGTTGTCGAGGGTGACCTGATAGGTGGTGACGTCGCCGACATAGAGGAAATCGCGCACCGTGCCGGGGAAGTGGTTCGCGTGGTCGGCAGCGCTGCCCAGGGCATCAATGCGGATCTGCTCCGGGCGGAGCGCCAGCACCCCGTTGTCTCCCCTGCGCGCACCTTCAGCGGCGGGTGCCAGGATGGCCCCAAGCCCCGCGGCTTCAAGATGAAAGCGCCCTTCCCGATGTTCGACCACACGGGCATCGAGCAGATTGCAGTTGCCGATGAAATCGGCGACGAAACGGTTTTTCGGGAAGCTGTAGAGGCGCGAGGGTTCGTCCAGTTGTTCGACGCGGCCCTGGTTCATCACCGCGATGCGGTGCGACAGGGCCAGCGCTTCCGGTTGCGCATGGGTGACGAAGACGAAGGTGACACCCACTTCGCGTTGCAGCTTGATCAGCTCCAGTTGCATCTCCTCGCGCAATTTCAGGTCCAGCGCGCCCAGGGGTTCGTCCAGCAGCAGCAGGCGGGGCCGGTTGACCAGGCCGCGGGCAAGGGCCACCCGCTGCTTCTGGCCACCGGAGATTTCATGCGGATAGTGCCCCGCCAGTTGGGACAGATGCACCTGCTCCAGGGCCTCCGCCACGCGCCGCCGCAATTCGACCTCGTTCACCCTCGCCATGCGAAGGGGAAAGGCGACGTTCTGTCCCACGGTGAGATGCGGAAACAGGGCATAACTCTGAAATACGGTATGGATGGGACGGCGCTCGGCGGGGGTATTGGCGAGGTCGCGGCCATCCAGCAGGATCCGCCCGACATCCGGCAGGTCGAATCCGGCAATCATGCGCAAGAGGGTGGTCTTGCCGCAGCCGGACGGACCCAGGAGAGTGAAGAATTCGCCGCTCGCCACGTCAAAGCTGACGTCCTTCACTGCTTCGAAGGCACCGAAGCGGCGGGTGATGTTGCGGATTTCGAGCAGGGCCATGAGCAAGACTATAGCCGCTGTCCGGGGGCAGTATGGCGGTCTGGTGGCGACGGCCGTCGCGGCCGGCCTCTTATACTGTATGGCCCATCAGGATGGATCGACCTTCATGAACCCACCCACGCTGCTCTCAGTCATCGAACTGCTCGGTTATCCCAATTTGCGTCCCTTGTATGAACGCCTGGGCTATCGGGTCCAGACCGAGTTCGCGGTGCGTCGGGCGATCAGTTCGCTACGCAAGGAAAAACCGACGGTGATCATCGCCGATTTCTATTTTCAGCCGGATTTCCGTGACCGCGTCAGCAACCTGGAATCGCTGCTGGCCAGCGTCCAGTCGCAGCGGGAAGTGAAGGTGCTGGTGCTCTACGAGTCGGCGCACCAGCATGCCCTCGACCGTTTGCTGCAACGTTTTCGCATCGACGCGGCGCTGACATTGCCGGTGGACGAAGCGCGGCTCGAAGCCATGCTGGCCGAATGGCGGGGTTGAGCTACTATCGATGCCCTCTTGAATTCAACAGAACCCGTTGCTCATGAAAACAATCTCCCTGCTCCTCCTCGCCGCCGGCATGCTCCTCGGGCCCGCTTACTGGATCTATGCCAAGTTCTATTCCGGCAGCCAGGCTGCGCTGGTACCCCTGATCCAGCTGGATGCCGCCGCCGGAACCTGGCGCTCGGCCGAGTTCAGCATGACGGGGACCATGGCGCCGGTCGGCCTGATCCTGAAATCACAGGGCAGCTTCACGCCGAACAAGGATGAGAGCCGGCCGCCCAAGGATCTCTACGCGGCGTTGCTGGGCCGTGATGGCGAGACCGCGAAACCGCTGGGCTTCGAGTTGAACGCAGGCAGCATCGGCAACAGCAACCCGGTGTTCAATACCCACCTGGTGTTGTTCGAGACGGTGAAGGAGGGGCGTTACCATCTGGAGATCACCCCGTCGGGGCCGCCCAACATTCCGTTGCAGAGAGTGGAACTGGAGGTGCGTCAGCATCTGGTCGAGCCCAATCCCAACATCGTCATGGCCGGGGTGCTGCTGCTGGTGCTGGGCGTTCTGGGGCTGGTGATGGTGTAGGCTGCGTTGCCCGGACAGCAAAATGCCGGCACTTGGCCGGCATTTTTTTCGCGACGTGGCCTGGAGGCGCTGACTCAGCCGCGCCGCATCGACTCGAAGAACTCCGCGTTGTTCTTGGTCGCGCGGATCTTGTCGGAGAGGAATGCCATCGCCGGAAGGTGCGCCCCGCGCAGGGCGGAGCAGTGCCTGCCGCAGGCAGGTGTGACCCCGGAGCGGGGCGTGGCCTGGAGGCGCTGACTCAGCCGCGCCGCATCGACTCGAAGAACTCCGCGT
>CAYMUY010000009.1:96007-107529 GCA_964393825.1 uncultured Thiobacillus sp.
TGTTCTTGGTCGCGCGGATCTTGTCGGAGAGGAATTCCATCGCCTCCAGGTCGTCCATCGGGTAGAGCAGTTTGCGCAGTACCCAGATCTTCTGCAGCACGCTGGCCTCGATCAGCAATTCTTCCTTGCGGGTACCGGAACGGTTGACGTTGATCGCCGGGTAGACGCGTTTTTCCGCCATGCGCCGGTCGAGGTGGATTTCCATGTTGCCGGTGCCCTTGAATTCCTCGTAGATCACGTCGTCCATGCGGGAGCCGGTGTCGATCAGGGCGGTGGCAAGGATGGTCAGCGAGCCCCCTTCCTCAATGTTGCGAGCGGCGCCGAAGAAGCGCTTGGGCTTCTGCAGGGCGTTGGCGTCGACACCGCCGGTGAGCACCTTGCCGGAGGTCGGCTGTACCGTGTTGTAGGCGCGCGCCAGGCGGGTGATGGAGTCGAGCAGGATCACCACGTCCTTCTTGTGCTCGACCAGACGCTTGGCCTTGGCGATCACCATCTCGGCGACCTGGACATGGCGGCTGGCCGGTTCGTCGAAGGTGGAAGCAACCACTTCGCCGCGCACGGTACGCTGCATCTCGGTCACTTCCTCTGGCCGCTCGTCGATCAGCAGCACGATCAGTTCCGCGTCCGGATAATTCGCGGTCAGGGCATGGGCGATGTGTTGCAGCATCACCGTCTTGCCGGACTTGGGGCTGGCGACGATGAGGCCGCGCGAGCCCTTGCCGATGGGGGCGACGATGTCGACCATGCGCCCGGTCATGTTCTCTTCTGCCTTGATCTCGCGTTCCAGCTTGAAGGGCTGGTTGGGGAACAGTGGCGTCAGGTTCTCGAACAGGATCTTGTGCTTCAACGCCTCGACCGGGCCGCCGTTGGCCTTGTCCAGGCGGGTCAGCGCGAAATAGCGCTCGCCGTCCTTGGGGGTGCGGATCTCGCCTTCGATGCTGTCGCCGGTATGCAGATTGAAACGGCGGATCTGCGAGGGCGAGATGTAGATGTCATCCGGATTGGAGAGGTAAGAGGTATCCGGCGAACGCAGGAAGCCGAAGCCGTCCGGCAGGATCTCCAGCACGCCGCCACCGTAGATGCTTTCGCCGTTCTTTGCCTTCTTTTTCAGCAGCGCGAAGATGAGCTCCTGCTTGCGCATGCGGTTGGCGTTCTCGATGTTGTCGGCTTCGGCCATTTCGAGAAGCTGGCTGACGTGCAATTGCTTGAGTTCGGATAAATTCATGGCGTATGGGGGGGCGGTTTTCTACACCAGCGGCGAATTGCCGGCGGCGGAAATACAGGGGGCGGAGGGAGTGGGCGTCCGGCAGAACACCGGACGCGGCAAAGCTAGCGGAACTTAGATGTTGCTGTCAACAAAAGCGGTGAGCTGCGACTTGGAGAGCGCGCCCACTTTGGTGGCTTCGACGTTGCCGTTCTTGAAGATCATCAGGGTGGGAATGCCACGGATGCCGTATTTTGGCGGGGTGGCCTGGTTTTCATCGATGTTCAGCTTGCACACCTTGAGGCGCCCGGCGTATTCCTTCGCCACTTCATCCAGGATCGGGGAGATCATCTTGCAGGGTCCGCACCAGTCGGCCCAGTAGTCCACCAGCACGGGCATGGGAGACTGCAGGACTTCCTGTTCGAAAGTGTCATCGGTGACGTAATGGATGTGTTCGCTCATTGTGGAACCTCGAGGGATGAGAATTGGGGAAATGCCAGAATCGTCTTGGGGGTTGGCCGTGGATGGCCGGGGGCGCAATTCGCCGCTATCCTAGCGAAAAAGTCATAGCGAGGAAAGAATGACCTACGTTGTCACAGAGAACTGCATCAACTGCAAATATTCCGACTGCGTGGAAGTCTGCCCGGTCGATTGCTTCCATGAAGGGCCGAATTTCCTCGCGATCGATCCGGAGGAGTGCATCGACTGCTCCCTCTGCGTGGCGGAGTGCCCGGCCGAGGCCATCTTCGCGGAGGATGACGTGCCGGATGACCAGCGTGATTTCATTGCGCTCAATGCCGAGCTGGCCAAGCTCTGGCCGGTCATCACCGAGAAGAAACCGGCGCTGGCCGAGGCCGACGCCTGGCTCGGTAAGCCCCACAAGCGCGAGTTGCTGGAGCGCTGATGGCTTCCGGACGGGATGGCGCGGGCCATTACTTCGCCTTGCTTTCCATCGCGATCAGTTCGTCGAGCACCTTGAAGGTCTGGGGATTGCCACCGGTCAGGTAGGCCGAGGTGCTGTATTTGCCATTGACCACGAAGCCGGGGACGCCGTTGAGCCTGAAGGCGCGGGTCAGCTGCTGGGCGCGCATGGCCTTGGTCTCGACCGCGAAGCTGTTGTAGGCGGCGGCCAGTGTCTTGCGATCGACGCCCTTGGTCACGGCCCAGTCGAGGAAGGCGGTCGGCGGGTTGAGGTCCATGCCCTCAACATGGATGGCGTGGAACACGTCGTCGTGCAGCTTGTCCAGCAAGCCGGCGGCTTCCAGCGCGTAATAGGCGCGGGCGAGCGGCATCCAGCTGTCGTTGAGGACGCCGGGCACGCGCTTGAACACTACGTTTTTCGGCAAGGTCTTCAGCCAGGTGTTGAGTTCAGGTTCCAGGTGGAAGCAGTGCGGACAGCGATACCAGAAGAATTCCAGCACTTCGACCTGGCCGCGCTTGACCGATGTCGGCTGTGCGGGGACTTCCACATAGTCCTTGCCCCATTCCAGGGCGGTGGCGGGCGCACTGGCCAGCAGCAGGGCCAATGCGAGCGGGGCGATCAATTTCATCAAGATGGGACTCCGGTGCGGTGGGTTGACGTTGGGGCGCGGCCTAGCGGCTAGTGGGTTCCTTGAACAGGCGTGGTTCGTAATCATGGGCTGCCAGGGTGTCGAGGTCGGCGAAGGCGTCTTCATCCCGCTTGTAGGGGCCCACGCGAACGCGGTATAGGGTATGGCCGGCGTTTTCCACTTCCTGGGTGACCACGTCCAGGCCGAGCAGGCTCAGACGCGCTTTCAGGCGGTCCGCATCGCCCGGGTTCTTCAGCGCGGCGACCTGTAGCCACCAGACTTCCCTGGGCCTGGGTGGTTCCACAGGCTTGGCCGGTTTTTCGCCGGGCAGGATGCCGTAGAAAGTCAGCGGCACCCGCGCGGTCGGTTCGCTCGCCTGGGCGGGTTTGTGCGGCTGGACCGGAACCGTTGGTGCCGGGGCCCTGGCTTCGACGGGTTTGACAGCCGTCGGCGGCGGGTTCGCAGGGGGGGCGCTGGCCGAGGACTTGGAGGGGGGCTTGTTGGCCGGTTCGATCCGCTGGTCCGGTTGCACCGGCGGGAACACTTCCGGCATCTGTTCCGCCGGCTTGAAGTCGCCGGTTTTCAGGTTGAAGTACCAGGCGAGGCCGGCTGCGGCGACCAAGCCGATGACCAGGCCGATCAGCAGGCCCATGAACAGGCCGCCGGGCTTCCCGCCCGCGCGTTTGGGTTCTTCGCGGTGGTTGGACCGGGGTTCGCGTCTGGCCATGCGCTTACATCTTCTCCGGAGCGGAGACGCCCAGCAGGGCAAGGCCACCACGCAGTACCTGACGGGTGGCGGCGATCAGCAACAGACGCGCCTGTTTCAGCGGTTCATCGACATCGAGGAAGCGGCACGCGACATAGAGGCCATGCAGGTCGGCCGCCAGGTCCTTCAGGTAATAGGCGATCACGTGTGGTGACAGTTCGCGCGCGGCGGCGTGGACCGTCTCGGGGTAATCGGCCAGTCGCTTCAACAGGTCGAGTTCCTGCGGTGCCGTCAACAAGCTGACGTCGGCGTCGAGCAGGTCGCGCTCCAGGCCGCCCCAGCTATTCAGGACACTGCAGATTCGGGCGTGGGCGTACTGGATGTAGTAGACCGGGTTGTCGTTGCTCTGCGACTTGGCCAGGTCCAGGTCGAAATCGAGGTGCTGCTCGGACTTGCGCAGCACGTAGAAGAAGCGGGCGGCGTCATTGCCTACCTCGGCGCGCAATTCGCGCAGGGTGACATACTGGCCGGAGCGGGTGGACATCGAGGCTTTCTGGCCGTTGCGGTAGAGCACGGCGAATTGCACCAGGGCGACGGTGAGGCGGTCGGCATCCAACCCTGCGGCGCTGAGGGCGCCTTTCACCCGCGGGATGTAGCCGTGATGATCGGCGCCCCAGACATCCAGCAGGCGGCTGAACCCACGCTCGAACTTGTTGATGTGATAGGCGATGTCGGCGGCAAAGTAGGTGTAGATGCCGTTGTCGCGCCGCACCACGCGGTCTTTCTCGTCGCCGAAGGCGGTTGAGCGGAACCAGAGGGCGCCGTCCTGCTCGTAGATGTGGCCGTGTTCTCGCATCCGTTCGACCGCGCGATCAATCAGGCCAGATTCATGCAGCGTCTTCTCGGAGAACCAGGTATCGAAGGTGACACCGAATTCGGTAAGGTCATTGCGGGTATCGCCCAGTTGTTCTTCCAGGGCGTAGCCGTGGATATAGGCGTAGTCGGGGCCGAGCAGGCGTTTCGCGTTGCCGATGAGGGCGTCGAGATGGCCTTCTGCATCTTCGCCGGCGTCGGGGACGCCCCGCGCCACCTCGGCGGCCTCGCGCTTATAGCGTGTCTGGTGCAGGGTGTGGATGCCCTCCGCCATGGTTTTGACGTAGTCGCCCTGGTAGGCGTTGCCGGGGAAAGCCACGTGCTCGCCGCACCGTTCCAGGTAACGCAACCAGGTGGACAAGGCCAGGATGTCCATCTGGCGACCGGCGTCGTTCACGTAGTACTCGCGCTGCACGTCATAGCCGGCCAGCTTCAGCACATTGGCCAGGCTGGCGCCGAACGCCGCGCCGCGGCCATGGCCCACGTGCAGGGGGCCGGTAGGGTTGGCGGAAACGAACTCGATCTGCACCTTCTCGCCGCGCCCGGGATGGCCGCCGAAAGCCTCGCCCTGCTCCAGCACCCGTGCCGCCAGGCCCTGCCAGGCGGAGGGCTTGAGGAACAGGTTGATGAAGCCGGGACCTGCGATCTCGGCCTTCTCCAGCAGGTCGGAAGCGGGCAGGGCGGCGATCACCGCCAGCGCCAGTTCGCGCGGATTGCACTTCATGGCCTTGCTCAATTGCATGGCCACGTTGCAGGCGAAGTCACCGTGGCTGGCCTGCTTGGGGCGATCCAGTTCGATCAGGGCCGGAGTGTCGGTGGCGACCTGGCGCAGGGCCTGTTCGAGCAGGGCGGTGAGTTGGGTCTTGGGGTCGGAATACAGGGTCATGAGGGGGAGCGGCTGAATAGTCCGGGAATTATAGCGGCAGACGGCACGCCGGCCGCGTGACCTCGGCGGCGTTCCCATGGTTGGATAGGCATATGCCGTTTGTCGTATTCCCACGAGGCCAGGATGTCCGCACTATGACGCGCATAAACGACACTAGGTAAAATTATTGAGGTAAGCCATGTCCATCTTTCAGGAAGACGGCACCACGTATTTCGTCACGCTGGAGTGCTATCAGCGCCAGCGCCTGCTGGCGCGGCCACGTCTGAAACAGACATTGGTCGATGCCATCCTCAAGACGAAAACGCAATTTGGCCTGCATGTGGCGGCCTATGTCATTCTCGACGAGCATGCGCACCTGATTTTCGTGGCGCCCGCCGATGGTGAATGCCAGGCGCCGATGAACTACCTGCGCGCCATGGTGGCGCGTCAATGGCGCGAGATCGATCGGGTGGCGGATGACGCGCCCTTCTGGAATCACACGGTGAAACAGCGCGGCTTGCTGTCGTCGGACGAACTGCGCGCGCATCTGGATTACATACACTACGATCCGGTCAGGCATGGCCAGTGCGCCCGCGCCTTTGACTACCCATGGAGCAGTCTGCCCGCGCGCGTCGAGCAGGGGCACTACCCGGAAGACTGGGCGGTCATGGGGCCGCCCGCATCCCTGCATCGCATCAAGACCCAGTACGCAGTCCGACGGCCGGCGTGAAGCCGGGCAGGGCTTAACCGGTCAGCGTCCAGTTCACGTTTTCCCCCGCTCGCATGGGCAGGACGCCGGCGGGGTGTTCGCTCGCCAGGAGGCGTGGTTCGCGGCGCAGCGTGATGGTTTCAGTGTTGCGCGGCAGGCGGTAGAAGTCCGGACCATGGAAACTGGCAAAAGCTTCCAGACGATCCAGGGCATCGGCCTGATCGAACGCTTCCGCATACAGTTCGATGGCGGCATGGGCCGTGTAGATGCCGGCGCAGCCGCAGGCGCTTTCCTTGGCGTCGCGGGCGTGCGGCGCACTGTCGGTGCCGAGGAAGAATTTCGGGCTACCGCCGGTGGCCGCCTCGATCAACGCCAGGCGATGACGTTCCCGCTTCAACACCGGCAGGCAGTAGTAATGCGGCCGCATGCCGCCCTGGAACATGGCGTTGCGGTTGTAGAGCAGATGATGGGCGGTGATGGTGGCGGCGACGCTGGCCGGGGCGGCGGTGACAAAGTCCGCCGCCTGCCGCGTGGTGATGTGCTCCAGCACCACCTTGAGCCGAGGCAGGCGCCGCAGTAGCGGCGCCAGGATGCGCTCGATGAACACCGCCTCGCGGTCGAACACGTCCACCGCCGGGTCGGTCACCTCACCGTGCAGCAGCAGCGGCAGGCCGGCTTCCTGCATCGCTTCCAGCGCGACTTGCACCCGGGCGATGTCGGTGACACCGGAATCCGAGTTGGTGGTGGCGCCGGCCGGGTAGTACTTCACCGCCTGGACGAAGCCGCTGGCCTTCGCCTTGAAGATTTCCTCGGGCGTGGTGTTGTCGGTGAGATAGAGGGTCATCAGCGGCGTGAAGCGCGCGCCCGCCGGCAGCGCGGTGAGGATGCGGTCGCGATAGGCGGCGGCTTCGGCGACCGTCCGAACCGGCGGCTTCAGGTTGGGCATGACGATGGCGCGCGCGAACTGCCGCGCGGTGTCGGGCAGGACGGCGGCGAGCATGGCGTCGTCGCGCAGGTGCACATGCCAGTCATCGGGACGGGTGAGGGTCAGGGTGTCCATGTCATTCCTCTTGTTTCATTTCCAGGGCAATCTGGTAGAGCGCATTCTTGCGGGCGCCAGTGAGGCGGGCAGCCAGGTGCGCGGCCTGCTTCACCGGCAGTTCCTCCAGGAGCAGCGCGAGCACCCGCCTCGCTTCGCCTGCATCCTCTTTCTCGCGCGCCGCGGGCGGGTCCACTACCAGCACGAACTCGCCGCGCCGGTGGTTGTCGTCCGCCTCCAGCCAGGCGGGGGCATCCGCCAGCGGGCAGCCGTGCAATTGCTCGAAGCGCTTGGTCAGTTCCCGCGCGAACAGGATGCGGCGGTCGTCGCCCAGCACGGCACACAAGTCCGCCACGGTTTCCTGGATTCGATGGGGGGCTTCATAGAACACCAAGGCATAAGGCAGGTCGCGCAGGCTTTCCAGTTCCCGACGGCGGCCAACGGACTTGGCCGGGAGAAAGCCGACGAACAGCCAGGGCGATTCCAGTCCGGAAACCGAAAGCGCGGTGGCCACCGCGCTGGCGCCGGGAATCGGGACCACGCCCACACCCGCCGCCCGCGCCGCCGCCACCAGGCGGGCGCCGGGGTCGGAGATGCCGGGGGTGCCGGCATCCGATACATACGCCACGCTCTTGCCCTCGCGCAGCGTCGCCACCAGCCGATCGGCGGCGGCGGCCTCGTTATGTTCATGCAGCGGGGTCAGACGCGCCTGGATGCCGTAGGCGGAGAGCAGGTTCTGGGTGTTGCGGGTGTCCTCGGCGGCGATCAGGTCCACCGTGCGCAGCACATCGAGTGCATGCAAGGTCAGGTCGCGCAGGTTGCCGATCGGCGTGGCGACAATATACAGGCTGCCGGGACGGGCGGATTGGGGGGTGTCGAACATGGTGGGGCCGGGGGTAAGCTGCGGCCAGTGTATCGAAAAAAGGGAGAGGCTCATGCATCGGGGTGAGGCGTCGGAACGGTTGGCGGCCGACTATCTGGTGGCGCACGGGCTGAAACTCGTCGCGCGCAACTATCGCTGTCGGGGCGGCGAGATCGACCTGATCCTGCGCGATGGCGCCAGCCTGGTGTTCGTGGAGGTGCGCGAACGTGCCGGCGGCGGCTTCGGCGGCGCGGCCGCCAGCATCACCACCACCAAGCAGGCCCGCATCCGGCTCGCTGCCCAGCATTACCTGATGCGCCACGGCCTCGACCTGCCATGCCGCTTCGATGCCGTACTGGTCCAGGGCGGACGACTGGAATGGTTGCGTGGGGTGATGGGCGTGTGAAGGCGGCGACCATGCGCCGGCTATAATGCCACGCCATGCCTTTGCAAACCCATATCCATTCCCGCTACCTCGAGAGCCTCGGCATCCAGCGCGATGCCATCGAGCAACTCGCAGAACCGCTTGCGCGGGCGGCGGAAGTGATGGTGGACAGCCTGATGCATGAGGGCAAGATCCTTGCTTGCGGCCAGACCGGAAGCCTCGACCAGGCGCGCTTGTTCGTCTCCCTGCTGGTCAATCAATTTGAACAGGCCCGACCGGGCCTGGCGGCCATCGTTCTGGATGGTGGTGCCGGTGCTTTGGCCGATGATGCCGACGTTGCCGCCGGCTACGTTCGCCAGGTCGAAAGCATTGGCCTGGCCGGGGATGTCTTTCTGGCCATCTCCGGAAGCGGTAACGCGCCCGGTGTGCTGGCCGCATTGCACGCCGCGCACGAGAAGGACATGCGCGTGGTGGTCCTTTCCGGCGGCGATGGCGGATTGCTCGCCGAAGCGCTATACGAGGAGGACGTGGTCATCTGTACCTATGCCGAATCGGCCGCCCTGACACGAGAATTGCATTTGCGCGCCATCCACAGCCTGTGCGATGGCATCGATTACCTACTTCTAGGAGCCTGACCATGCGAACCCTGATCCTGACTGCCCTGCTGGGCCTGACTGTCGTCAACCTGAGCGGCTGCTTTCCCGTCGTGGCGGTAGGCGTCGGCGCCGGCGCACTGATGGCCGACGACCGCCGGACTTCCGGCACCTACCTGATGGATGAGGAGATCGAACTGAAGGCGGCGGGCCGCATTCGCGACGCCTACAAGGAAGGTGTGCATGTGAACGTGACCAGCTACAACCGCCGGGTATTGCTGACCGGCGAAACGGCGGACGCCAGCGCCCGCGCCAAGGTGGAGCAGATCGTCCGCGAGGTGCCGAACGTGCGCGATGTACAGAACGAGATCCTCCTGGCGGGCGTCAGCACCATCATGGCGCGTAGCAACGATGCCTACATCACCACCAAGGTGAAGGCGCGCTTCCTCGATGACCGCCGCTTCAGTGCCAATCATGTCAAGGTCGTCACCGAAGCCGGCACCGTGTTCCTGATGGGCATGGTCAAGCGCGAGGAAGGCGATGCCGCCGCCGAGGTGGCCTCCAAGACCAGCGGCGTCGGCAAGGTGGTGAAGGTGTTCGAGTACATCGACTGATTTTTTCCCGGCAAGTCGGCTGCGACGCGCCCTCTTGCCGGTCGCCGTCCAGCGCGGCCACAATGCGCCTCCACAAGCGCATGAGCGTGGCTGGAGGAGACCATGAAAGCAATCGTCATCGCGGTAAATCTCGTCCTCATCGTGGCGGGCGCCCAGGCACTCCGGGCGGATGAGCCGCCGGTCAACATCACCCAGACCGTGAAGGCGGTGGAGGTGCTTCATCTTGGCGAAAAGGTGAAGATCGAGCGCAATCCGGATACGTTCAACATGCTCGAACCGGATTACGCGCTGACCTCGCGCCCCTGTCCCCCCTTCTGCATCCAGCCCATGCACCTCGCGCCCGGTGTCGAGACCATCGGCGAACTGGAAGTGCTGGAGTATCTGAAACGGCTCGGCCAGGATGCCCCCGTCCTGGTGGTCGACTCGCGCGACGGTGACTGGCCACGGCGTTCCGGCATCATCCCCGGTGCCATCTCGCTGCCCTGGCAGGAATTGCATCCCGGCCACACCGACCCGGAAAAAATTGCTGAAACCCTCATTTTCCGTTTCGGCGCCACCCGTCAAGGCCCGCTCTGGAACTTCGAAAACGCGAAGACCCTGGTCTTGTACTGCAACGGCCCCTGGTGCGGGCAGTCCCCCACCAATATCAAGCAATTACTTGCGCTCGGTTATCCGGCGTACAAGCTCAAGTGGTATCGTGGGGGGATGCAGGACTGGAAAATGCTGGGCCTGAGCACGGTTGCACCGATGTAACCGTAACAACCAAGCAGGTCTCACTTAGGAAACCAAATGAATCAAAGCGGCATCAAACACACCCTTCTCGCCACCCTGGCACTGACCCTGTCCGTCCCCGTCCTGGCCGCTGACAACCCTTATCTGACCAATGTCCCGATTTCCGCCGGCCCGCTGATCATCCCGACCGCGCCAGGCGGCCGCGCCACCCGCCCCTACGAGATGTCCGGCATCGTGCCGCAGGCGGAGAAAGCGGCGATGATGAAGTCAATGATGCCCATGATGAACATGGGCACACGCATGGATCTGAAAGATGTCATGAACCTCATGACCATCAAATACAAGGCCAAGCCGGGCCTGACCTTCGACGACGTGAAGACTTCCATGGAGTTGCGCGCCAACAGCCTCAATTTCAAGAAGGTCGGTGAGAGCCCGATGTGGAAGGATTTCCAGGCCGTCCTGGGCGACATGGACGCGCCGCGCATCGAGGTCTACCACTACTGCGACATCGCCGTCGGACGGGAAATGCTCAAGTATTCCCCGGAATCCGCCGTCTACATGCCCTGCCGCTTCACCATCATGGAAGACGCGGACAAGAACATCTGGGTCATGACCCTGGACTGGGACACCAACTGGCTGGATTCCGTCAAGGGCAGGATGGGTACGCCGGACGTGCTCTGGAACCACGCCGTCGTCATCCGCGACAAGATGGACAACATCATGCGCGCCGCCGCCAACGGCGACCTCTAAACGACAAGCCTCCCCTCGCCGATTCCGGCGGGGGCGTTTGCCCGGTTCCGGGGATTCCGCCCGGCTACAAAACACCCCATTCCGATTCTGCTCCCCATCTCCCTGGAGACTGCAATGAAACGCCTAGCCCCGCTATTGATCGTTGCCGCTGTCGGTTCGGCCCAGGCCGGTTTCGAGAACATGATGAATCCGCTCGCCATGATGGCGCCGTCAGCTTCGTTCAATCCGCTCGGGGGGGGTGGGGGGTATGGTGGCTATGGAGGGTTCAACCCCTTGTCCAATCCGCTCCTCACCGTTGGCGGACTGGCCGCGCTTGGCGCACTGGGTGGCCCGGCGTTGCAACTGGCGCCTGGCCTGCTCACCGGTGGCTATATCAATCCCCTGACCAACCCCTATGCGGGCGGCCCCTTCTCCGGCAATCCCTTCGCCCAGCAAAGCCCGCAATTGCCCTTCGGCATGCCTGCCTATGGTGCCCAAGGTTATGCCTCCCCCACCCGATATGGCAGCCCGGCGTTCACCCCATCCATCCCCAACATGCCCACGCTGCCTTTCGCCGTGCCGCAGCAGGGCAACCCGTTCCAGCAAGGCAACCCGTTCCAGCAAGGCAACCCGTTCCAGCAAGGCAACCCGTTCCAGCAAG
>CAYMUY010000010.1:0-102607 GCA_964393825.1 uncultured Thiobacillus sp.
ACCCGCGCTTTCCCGACCTGCCGGTGGTGATCTTCCCCGGCAACGTCGGCGACGACGCGGCGCTGGCGACGGTGGTCAGGCGGCTTTCGGCACCGCATTTGCCATAATCGGCCGCATGAACCCGACCTTTCTCGCCGCCCTGCGCGCCAGCCTGCCCGCACACGCCCTCCTGATCGAGACCGAGGCGCTGCGCCCCTATGAGTGCGATGGGCTTTCCGCCTATCGTCAGGTGCCGCTGGCGGTGTGCCTGCCGGAAACGCTGGACCAGGCGCAAGCGATCCTGGCGATCTGCCGCGAGCATCGGGTGCCGGTGGTCGCGCGCGGCGCCGGCACGGGGCTGTCCGGCGGCGCCCTGCCGCTCGCCGACGGCGTGGTGCTGTCGCTGGCGCGCTTCAACCGCATCCTGGAAATCGATCCGGACAACCGCCTCGCGCGGGTGCAGCCTGGCGTGCGCAACCTGGCCATCTCCGAGGCGGCCGCCGCCTATGGCCTCTACTACGCGCCCGACCCGTCCTCGCAGATCGCCTGTTCCATCGGCGGCAATGTCGCGGAGAACTCCGGCGGCGTCCATTGCCTGAAATACGGCCTGACCGTGCACAACCTGCTGGCGCTGAAAGTGCTGACGATGGATGGCGAGTTGCTGGAAATCGGCGCGCCATCGCTGGATAGCCCCGGCTACGACCTCCTCGCCCTGATGACCGGCTCGGAAGGACTGCTGGGCGTGGTGGTGGAAGTCACCGTGAAGCTGCTGGTGAAACCGGAACGCGCCCAGGTGGTACTGGCGGCGTTCGACTCGGTGGAGACGGCGGGCGCGGCGGTGGCTGCCGTGATCGGCGCCGGCATCCTGCCCGCCGGTCTGGAAATGATGGACAACCTGTCGATCCGCGCCGCCGAGGACTTCGTCCACGCCGGCTATCCGGTGGACGCCGCCGCCATCCTGCTGTGCGAACTGGACGGTGCCAACGCCGAGGTCTCTGAACAGATCATGGCCGTGCGCGAAGTGTTGTTCGCCGCCGGCGCCACGGAAGTGCGCACCGCCCAGGACGAGGCGCAGCGGATGAAATTCTGGGCCGGGCGCAAGGGCGCCTTCCCCGCCGTGGGCCGCATCAGCCCGGATTACTACTGCATGGACGGCACCATTCCGCGCCAGCATCTCGCCCGCGTGCTGCGGCGCATCGCCGAGCTGTCCGGCCAATACGGCCTGCGCGTGGCCAACGTGTTCCACGCCGGCGACGGCAACCTGCACCCGCTGATCCTGTTCGACGCCAACCAGCCCGGCGAGATGAAGAAGGCCGAGGACTTTGGCACCGACATCCTGCGGCTGTGCGTGGAAGTCGGCGGCACGGTCACCGGCGAGCACGGCGTCGGGGTGGAAAAACTCGATGCCGCGTGCAGCCAGTTCACCCCCGCGGAACTCGCCCAGTTCCACGCCATCAAGGCCGCCTTCGACCCGGACGGCCTGCTCAACCCGGGCAAGGCCGTGCCCACCCTGCACCGCTGCGCCGAGATGGGGCGCATGCACGTGCAGGGTGGCGCCCTGCCGTTCCCGGAATTGCCAAGGTTCTGATGAACATGGAAAACGAACTGATCGCGCGCGTACAACGGGCCATCGCCGAGCGCACTCCGCTGTGCATCCAGGGCGGCGCCAGCAAGGCCTTCCACGGCCGCGCCTGCCAGGGCGAGCCACTGGACATCTCGGGGCATTCCGGCGACATCCGCTATGAACCCTCCGAACTGGTGCTCACCGCCCGCGCCGGCACGCCCCTCGCCGAGATCGCGGCGCTGCTGGCGGCGAACAACCAGATGCTGCCGTTCGAGCCGCCGCATTTCTCGTCCACAGCCACGCTGGGCGGCATGGTCGCCGCCGGCCTTTCCGGCCCGCGCCGGCCTTGGGGCGGCTCGGTGCGCGACGCGGTGCTGGGCGTGAGGCTGCTCAACGGCCGCGGCGAAGTGCTGCGCCTGGGCGGCCAGGTGATGAAGAATGTCGCCGGCTACGATCTCTCCCGCCTGATGGTGGGCGCGCTGGGCACCCTGGGCGTGTTGCTGGAAGTCTCGGTCAAGGTGCTGCCGCGCCCGGCGGAGGAACTGACCCTGGCGTTCGACCTGGATGCCGAGGCGGCGGCCGCCCGTCAGATCGCATGGGGCCGCCAGCCCCTGCCCTTGTCCGCGACGCTGCATCACGCCGGTCGCCTCTATGCCCGCCTGTCCGGCAGCGCCGAGGGGGTGCGCGCCGCGCGCGCGGCCATGGGTGGCGACGAAGCCGACGGCGCGCTCTGGAGCGAAGTCCGCGAGCAGACCCTGCCTTTCTTTCAGACCAGGGCGCCGCTCTGGCGCATCTCCCTGCCCGCCGCCGCGCCGGCCCTGCCGGGTGAAAGCCTGACCGAATGGGGCGGCGCCCTGCGCTGGATCAGCTCGGACGATCCCGCTGAAACCCTCCGCCGCCAGGCCGCCGAACGCGGCGGCCACGCCACCCTGTTTCGCAACCATGACGGCACCGGCGCGGTGTTCCATCCCCTGCCCCCGGCCATGCTGGCGCTGCACCAGCGGGTGAAACAGTCGCTCGACCCGCACGGCCTGTTCAACCCCGGCCGACTGTACGAAGGGCTCTGATGCAAACGACGCTCGCCGATTTCATCCGCGCCACGCCGCAGGGCGAGGAAGCCGAAGCCATCCTGCGTTCCTGCGTGCATTGCGGCTTCTGCAATGCCACCTGCCCCACCTATCAATTGCTCGGCGACGAGCTCGACGGGCCGCGCGGCCGCATCTACCTGATGAAGCAGATGCTCGAAGGCCAGCCGGTGACGGCGGTGACCCGCGATCATCTGGATCGCTGTCTCACCTGCCGCAACTGCGAGACCACCTGCCCCTCCGGGGTGGAATACGGCCGCCTCATCGACATCGGCCGCGAAGTGGTGGAGAAACTGCTGCCGCGACCGGCCGGTGAACGACTGCTGCGCATGGGGCTGCGGCGGACGCTGGCCTCGCCGACCTTGTTCGGCTCGCTGCTGAAGGTCGGGCGGGGCGTGCGCTGGGCATTGCCGGCGGCGCTGCGCGAACATCTCCCGCCCTTATCAACAGGCGGCGGGAGCGGACGGGTCGCCGCCGACTGGAATGGCAGGGTTACGGATACCCCTGGTGAAGCCCCTACCCTTCGCTACCCCGCCCCCCTAGAGGAAGGGGGAGACAAGAGCCGCCGCCGCATGCTGGTGCTGGAGGGCTGCGTCCAGCCCGGCCTGGCTCCGGAAACCAATCTCGCCGCCGCCCGTGTGCTCGGCCACCTCGGCATCCGGCTCGTCACCGCGCCCGAGGCCGGCTGCTGTGGCGCCATCGACCAGCACCTGGCGGCGCCGGAGGCCGCGAGGGCGGCCATGCGCCGCAACATCGACGCCTGGTGGCCCCATATTGAACGGGGCGCCGAGGCCATCGTCATGACCGCCAGCGGTTGCGGCAGCCTGGTCAAGGAATACGGCCACCATTTGCGCGCGGATCCGGCCTACGCCGACAAGGCCGCGCGTGTCTCAGAACTGACCCTCGACCTCGCCGAGGTACTGGCGCGCGAGGACCTGAGCCAGCTGCGCCGAGGCCCGCCACGACGCATCGCCTTCCATCCGCCGTGCAGCCTGCAACACGGCCAGAAGGTGCGCGGCGTGATCGAGGCCATCCTCATCGGCCTCGGCCATGAACTGCTGCCGGTCCAGGAATCTCACCTCTGCTGCGGCTCCGCCGGCACCTATTCCCTGCTGCAACCGGAACTCTCCGGCCAGTTGCGCGAACGCAAGCTCGGCCACCTCCAGGCGGCGGAACCCGAACTCATCGCCACCGCCAACATCGGCTGCCAAAGCCACCTCGCCGCCGCCAGCGGCGTGCCGGTGGTGCACTGGGTGACGCTGCTGGACGTTTAGGTACAAGGTTCAAGAAAAGCCCGCTTGTCCCGCCGCGCATCTCTCGCTTTAATTCCCGTACCCATAAAACAAACGGGAGTCAGGGATGGCGATCACCGATTGGCCCGAGGGCGAGCGGCCCCGGGAAAAACTCTTGCAACGCGGGGCGGCCGCCCTGTCCGACGCGGAACTGCTGGCGATCTTCCTGCGGGTGGGCGTGCCCGGAAAGAGCGCGGTCGACCTGGCGCGCGACCTGCTGCGCCATTTTGGCGGCCTCACCCGCCTGTTCAACGCCGCGCAAGCCGAATTCAGCGCCTTCCCCGGCATGGGCCCGGCCAAATTCGCGCAGTTACAGGCGGTGCTGGAGATGTCCCGGCGCGCACTGGGCGAGGACATGAAGCGGGGCGACGCCCTCAACTCGCCGCGCGCGGTGCGCGACTATCTGCGCCTGCTGCTGGGCGGCCGTGGCCACGAGGTGTTCATGGCGCTGTTCCTCGACGCCCAGAATCGCGTGCTCGGCGCCGAAGAACTGTTTCGCGGCACGCTGACACAAACCTCGGTCTACCCGAGGGAAATCGTTATCCGCGCCCTCCACCACAATGCGGCCGGAGTGATCCTCGCCCATAACCACCCGTCCGGCGTCGCCGAGCCGTCGCAGGCCGACCGCTGGCTCACCGACCAGTTGAAAACCGCGCTGGGCCTGGTGGATGTGAAGGTCATCGACCATTTCATCGTCGCCGGAAGCGAAGGTTTCTCGTTCTGCGAGCGAGGTTGGCTTTGACTCGGGTCCAGGCTTCGCGTATAAAGGCCGACTTTCCGTATTCGTGTAGCAGGGGTAATTATCATGGCCCGTGTATGTCAGGTCACCGGCAAGAAGCCGATGGTGGGTAACAACGTCTCCCACGCCAACAACAGAACCAAGCGTCGTTTCCTTCCCAACCTGCAATCCCGCCGCTTCTGGCTGGAAAGCGAGAACCGCTGGGTACGTCTGCGCGTCAGCAATGCCGGCCTGCGCCTCATCGACAAGAATGGCATCGAATCCGTCCTGGCTGATCTGCGTGCCAGCGGCGCGCTGTAAGGAGAACGATCATGGCTAAAGGCGGACGTGAAAAAATCAAGCTGGAGTCCACCGCGGGCACCGGCCATTTCTATACCACCACCAAGAACAAGAAGACCATGCCCGGCAAGATGGAGATCAGCAAGTTCGATCCCGTCGCCCGCAAGCATGTGGCTTACAAGGAAACCAAGCTGAAGTAAGCGGTTTTCGGTGCGATTGAAAAACCCCGCCGCGGCGGGGTTTTTTATTGGCCGCGCGCCGCTTGCGAGGCGGCTGCGCTGCTACCATGACCGCCGCCCATTCCACTCACACCCCAGCCACCATGCCCGAGCCGTACCAGGACCCCTTTGCCCCGCTCCTGGCGGACATCGTCCTGGACCATGTCGCGGATGGCGTCATGATCACCGATGCCGACCATCGCATCATCTACGTGAATCGCGCCTTCAGCGAGGTCACCGGTTACGCCCCAGAGGAGGTGATGGGCACCACCCCGCGCCAGTTCGACCCCTTACGGCGCGATGTGGCGCCCCATCCGGAAATGTGGACCGCCCTGAGCGAGAAGGGGTTCTGGCGTGGACAGATCTGGGACAACCGCAAGAATGGCGAACGCTATCCAGGGCGGATCAGCATCACCGCCGTGCGTGGCGAAGCGGGTGGTGTCGTGCGCCATGTATCGGTATTCACCGATGCGCTGGCGTTGCGGCTGACGGAGGAAAAACTGCAGCGCATCACCCACTTCGATGCGCTCACCGAACTGCCCAACCGTGCCCGCTTCAGCGAACGCCTGCGGCAACTGGTCGAAGCGTCACGCGACAGTGACCAGTTGCTCGCCGTCATGCTGCTCGACCTCGACGGCTTCAAGCGCCTCAACGACCGCCATGGCCACAGCCTGGGCGACCGTGTCCTGGTCACCCTCGCGCAGCGCCTGAAACAATTGGCGCGCGATGGCGACATGGTGGCGCGCCTGGGCGGCGACGAATTCGCCTTGGTCCTGCGCGGCCTGCGCGACATGGATGAAGTAGAAGGCCTGGCCAACCACATCCTGAAGTTGACCCGCACCCCCTGCGAGATCGACGGCATGGGTTACGCATTGTCCGCCAGCCTGGGGATTACCCTGCACCCCTTCGACAGCGCCGACCCCGATACCCTGCTGCGCCATGCCGACCAGGCGATGTACCAGGCCAAGGAAGGCGGTCGCAACCGTTACCATCTGTTCGATGCGGAGCAGGATCAGCAGGCGCAGACCCGCAGGCAATTGCTCGACCGCCTCGCGGAGGGCCTCCTGGAAGAGGAGCTTGAGCTCCACTACCAGCCCAAGGTCAACCTGCGCAGTGGCCAGATTCTCGGCATGGAAGCCCTGCTGCGCTGGCGTCATCCGGAACAGGGCCTGTTGCCACCCGGCTCCTTCCTGCCGCACGTGGAACACCATGACCTCATCATCGACATCGGCGAATGGGTGATCCGCCGGGCGCTGACCCAGCTCACTGCCTGGCACCGATCAGGCCTGGACCTGAGTATCAGCGTCAATATCGCGGCGCGGCAACTGCTGCGGGAAGATTTCGTCGCGTGTCTGCGCCACTGTCTGGAAGACTTTCCCGAGGTGCCGCCACGACGCCTTGAACTGGAAATCCTGGAATCGGCGGCGCTGGAGAACACCCGGCATGTGCGCGGCGTGATCGAAGCGTGCTGGGGCATGGGCGTGGATTTCGCTCTTGACGACTTCGGCACCGGCTACGCCTCGCTGTCCTACCTGCGTGACATTCCCGCCGAGACCCTGAAGATCGACCAGAGCTTCGTGCGCGACGTGCTGGAGGACAGCGACGACCTCACTCTGGTGGAAGGCATCATCGGGCTGACCACCGCATTCCGCCGCACCGTGGTGGCCGAGGGCGTGGAGACCCCGGAACAGGGCGTGCTGCTGATGCGCCTGGGCTGCGACATCGCCCAGGGCTACGGCATCGCCAGGCCGATGCCGGCGGAACAGGTGCCTGGCTGGGCCGCCGCCTACGAACCCGATCCGCAATGGGCGTTGTGGGCCGATACAGACTGGGAAATGAGCGACTTCCCGCTCCTGGTGGCACGCTACGATCACATCAAGTGGGTCTGTCAGATCATGCTGCATCTTGATGGCGCCACCCTGCGGCTGCGTCCAGGCGAACTCCGCGACCACCGTCAATGCCGCTTTGGCCACTGGTACTACGGCCACGGCAGGCGACGCTATGGCCAGCTCGAGGCCTTCGCCGACCTGGAAGACATCCACCTCGCGGTCCATCAACTCGGCGCGCGGGTCGTGGAACTGCGCGCGGCCGGGCAATTGGAAGCGGCGCGAACCCAAGCGCATGAACTGCTCACCGTGAAAGACCGGATACTGGACCAGCTCACGGCACTGCAACAGCGCGTCGCCGGACACCCGGTCGAACCGGCCTTCAAACAATACGGCCTGTTCTGAACCTCGGCTTGCGGGCCGTCAGGGTTGCGTCGCCGGCATGGGGATGACCCGCGTATCGCTCAGGCCAAAATGGCCGCTGAGCCAGATGCGTGCGCTTTCCAGCGCCACCGGCAGAGCCTGATCCCCGGCTGCGGTAATCCACGCGACCTCACCCGTTGCGGTGCGCACAGCCAGGGTCCTGGCCTTGATCCCGGGCAGTTGCAGCGCCTCGACCTGCGCGGTCAGGGCCTCCGCATCCGCCTGTTTCGGAAACTGGCCCAGTTGCAGGGTATAGCGGACCTTGACCGTCGCCGCCCCGCCCGTTGCCGGCGGGGCGGTCACGGGAACCACCGCCGGTGCCCGCACCGGTGGGCGGGCCGCATCTTCACGAAGACTTTCCTCGATGCCCGGCAGGCGGCCGCGTGCATCCCCCTGCATGAAGACCCCCATCAGGATGACGAGCACGCCAAGCAGGACGAACAGCAGCACAAATCCGATTTTCACGAGCATTCAGACCTACTCCATCATTTCGCCGACCACCTGACAGGGGAACAAGAGTACGGTGACATGAACCGGGAATCCAGCCACCCGCATGTAAAATAGCGGGTTGATTTTTCAGGTACCACACCATGCTGACCGCTTCCAACCTCACCATCCAGTTCGGCGCCAAGCCGCTGTTCGAGAACGTCAACGTCAAATTCGGCGACGGCAACCGCTATGGCCTGATTGGCGCCAACGGCTGCGGCAAATCGACGCTGATGAAAATCCTCGCCGGCGTGCTGGAGCCTTCCGCCGGCAACGTCTCGATCGACCCGCACGAGCGCATGGCCTTCCTGCGCCAGGATCAGTTCGCCTTCGAGGAGGTGCGCGTGCTCGACGTGGTATTGATGGGCCACGCCGAGATGTGGCGGGTGATGCAGGAGAAGGACGCCATCTACATGAACGCGGAGGCGACCGAGGAGGACTACATGCACGCCGCCGAGCTGGAGACCCAGTTCGGCGAGATGGGCGGTTACGACGCCGAGGCGCGCGCCGGCGAGCTGCTGCTGGGCCTGGACATTCCTTCCGAAAAGCACCAGGGACCGATGCGCGAGGTGGCGCCGGGCTGGAAGCTGCGCGTGCTGCTGGCGCAGGTGCTGTTCGGCGAACCGGACATCCTGCTGCTCGACGAGCCGACCAACAACCTGGACATCAACACCATCCGCTGGCTGGAGAACGTGATCAACAATCGCAACTCCACCATGATCATCATTTCGCACGACCGCCACTTCCTGAACCAGGTCTGCACCCACATGGCCGACCTGGATTACCAGACTCTCAAGGTCTATCCCGGCAATTACGACGACTTCATGGAAGCCGCCACCCAGGCGCGCGAACGCCAGAGCGCGGCCAACGCGCGAGCCAAGGACAAGATCGCCGACCTGCAGAACTTCGTGCGCCGCTTTTCCGCCAACGCCTCCAAGGCCAAGCAGGCCACCAGCCGCTTGAAGCTGATCGACAAGATCAAGCCGGAAGACATGAAGCCTTCCAGCCGCCAGTACCCCTGGATTCGTTTCGATTACGACGAGAAGGACAAACTGCACCGCCTGGCCTGCGAGGTGGAGGGCCTGAACTTCAGCTATGAAGCGTCGCAGCCGCTGCTGCGCAACCTCAGTTTCAACATCGCCGCCGGCGATCGGATCGCCATCATCGGCGAAAACGGGGTCGGCAAGACCACGCTGCTGAAACTGCTGGTGGGAGAACTGAGCGCGCAAAAGGGCACCCTGAAATGGACGGAGAAGGCCAAGCTGGGCTACTTCGCGCAGGACCATTCCGCCGATTTCGATTCCGACCAGCCGCTCACCGAATGGATCACCGAATGGGTACGCGCCGGCGGTTACGACGGCAACGACGTGGAAACCCTGATCCGCGGCACCCTCGGCCGCCTGTTATTTTCCGGCGACGATGTGAAGAAGGCGGTGCGGGTGATTTCCGGCGGCGAACAGGGCCGCATGCTGTTCGGCAAGCTGATGCTGCTGCGCCGCAACGTGCTGCTGATGGACGAGCCGACCAACCACCTGGACATGGAATCCATCGAGGCCCTCAACACCGGCCTGGAAAAATTCCCCGGCACCCTGGTGTTCGTCTCGCACGACCGCGAATTCGTCTCCTCGCTGGCCAACAAGATCATCGAGCTCAAGCTCGATGGCAGCCATGTCATCTACGAGGGCGGCTACGAGGACTACCTGTCGAGCATGGGCCTGGAATAGGATCGCCTCCCAGCGCGCGAACACGCTCAAGTAATTCCGCCGCCGGCCGTAACTGATCTGCCGCCGGCGGCAGTCATCCGAACGACCGGGCGGTACACTGCCCCGGCTTGTCCACCCCCTCTTGGAGGCGCCTCCTCATGAATCTCCTGTCCCGCTCGCTGTTGCTGCTTGCCGTGCTGCCCCTGGCTGGCTGTCTCCAGGACACCGCGTCCTATTCCTTCCCCGAGAAGGATCACGCGATCACCCTGGTGCGCAATCAGACCTGGTTCTGGCAGGACACCGTCGACCTCGAGGTGATCGTCATCCGCCTGCCGCACTGCAATGGCGGCATGAGCATCAAGGATGTGCCATTGAAGACCAATATCGGCTTCTACCAGGCGCCGGACGAGTATCCGGAACCAATCTTCCTGCTCAAGAGTGGCAAGAGGGTGTTCGCGGTCAGCACCCAGTCCTGCCAGGCGCAGGCATTCAAGCAGGCCCCGGAGGATCTGGGCGTGAAACTGGGCGACTTCCGGGTGAAGGACGAGGTGTTCCAGTTCGTTCCGGCCACCCCCGGCGAGCAGCCCAAGCAAGAGTAATCCCCCATGCGTTATGCCGACCTGCGCGATTTCATCGCGCAACTAGAAGCACGCGGCGAACTCAAGCGCATCCGCGCTGAAGTCGACCCGAACCTGGAGATGACCGAGATCGGCGACCGCGTGCTGCGTGCCGGCGGTCCCGCGCTGCTGTTCGAAAAACCGAAGGGTTCCGACATCCCGGTGCTCGCCAACCTGTTCGGCACGGTGAAGCGGGTGGCCCTGGGCATGGGCGAGGAAGACCCGGCGCGACTGCGCGAGATCGGCAAGCTGCTCGCCTACCTGAAGGAACCGGAGCCGCCACGCGGCCTGAAAGACGCCTGGGAAAAATGGCCAATTCTGAAGCAGGTGCTCAACATGTCGCCCAAGGAAGTCCGCTCGCCGGTCTGCCAGGAGGTGGTCTGGGAAGGCCAGGATGTCGACCTTTCGCGCCTGCCGATCCAGACCTGCTGGCCGGGCGACATTGGTCCGCTGCTGACCTGGGGCCTGGTCATCACAAAAGGCCCGCACAAGCCGCGGCAGAACCTGGGCATCTACCGGCAACAGGTCATCGGGCCGAACAAGCTGATCATGCGCTGGCTGGCACATCGCGGCGGCGCCCTCGATTTCCGGGAGTTCCAGGCCGCCCATCCCGGCCAGCCGTTCCCGGTGTGTGTGGCCATCGGCACCGATCCGGCCACCATCCTGGGCGCGGTGACGCCGGTGCCGGACTCGCTCTCCGAATACCAGTTCGCCGGCCTCCTGCGCGGCGCCAAGACCGAAGTCGCGAAGGCGCTGGGCTCCGACCTGCAAGTGCCGGCCTCGTCTGAAATTGTCCTGGAAGGGGTCATTCACCCGGGCGAAACCGCCCTGGAAGGACCTTTCGGCGACCACACCGGCTATTACAACGAGCAGGAAACCTTCCCGGTGTTCACGGTCGAGCGCATCACCCTGCGCCGCGACGCGATCTACCACTCCACCTACACAGGCAAGCCGCCGGACGAGCCGGCCATCCTCGGCGTGGCGCTGAACGAAGTGTTCGTGCCGCTGCTGCAGAAACAGTTTCCCGAGATCACCGACTTCTATCTGCCGCCGGAAGGCTGCTCCTACCGCATGGCGGTGGTGAGCATGAAGAAGCAATACCCCGGCCACGCCAAGCGGGTGATGTTCGGCGTCTGGAGCTTCCTGCGCCAGTTCATGTACACCAAGTTCATCCTCGTCACCGACGACGACGTGAACGTGCGCGACTGGAATGACGTCATGTGGGCGCTCACCACCCGGGTCGACCCCGCGCGTGACACCCTGCTCGTGGAAAACACGCCGATCGACTACCTGGATTTCGCGAGCCCGGTTTCCGGCCTGGGCAGCAAGATGGGGATCGACGCCACCAACAAGTGGCCGGGCGAGACCCAGCGGGAGTGGGGCACCCCGATTCAGATGAGCGCGGCCGTGAAACAGAAAATCGATGCGCTCTGGCCCGAACTGGGCCTGGACGCCGGGACAAACTGAGCCGCCGCGCCTGATCGGCAGGGTCGCCCCGGCCGGGGCAGGAATCGTGCAGAATCACGCCAGCCATCAAACGATTTGGCTGGGAACACCAGTCTGGCGAAGATAATCGCGGCGCCGACCCACGGTGGGAGCGTGCGCGTGCGGCCAGTCCCAGGACACGGAAATCCGACATGCAAGCCACGCAACTCTCACAATTCGTCCCCTTCAACGGTCTCTCCGAGGAAGCCCTGCACCTCGCCGTACAGGGCGGTCGCGCGCTGCATCTGGACAGCGGCCAGACGCTGTTCTCGCGCGGCGAGGAAGATCACGAAAGCTATTACCTGCTGACGGGGGAAGTCGCCCTGGATTCCGGTAGCGAGGAAGCGCCGCCCCTGATCATCCGGTCCGGCAGCGATGCCGCGCGCCATCCACTCGCCCGCCTCAAGCCGCGCAACTACACCTGCGTGGCGCGCACGCCCTGCGATCTGATCGTCTATGCCGACGACGCGCTCGACAGCCTGGTGGCGCGCGACCAGGCCACGTCCTACGAAGTCACGGAGTTCGAGGGCGACGATCCAAGCTGGCTGTTCGACCTGCTGCGCAACCCCTCCTTCAGCCGTGTCCCCCCCGGCAACCTGCACGCCCTGTTCGGCCGCTTCGAGCCGGTGTCGGTGGTGGCCGGCCAGGAAATCATCCGCCAGGGCGACAGCGGCGACTACTACTACCTGATACGCCAGGGCGAGGCCCAGGTCACGCGCTCGACCCAGGGTGCAAAACCCGTGCTGCTGGCGCGCCTGAGTGCGGGACAGGGATTCGGCGAGGAAGCGCTGATCTCCGGCGAGCCGCGCAACGCCAGTGTCGGCATGCTCAGCGACGGCCTGCTCATGCGTCTGGCCAGCAGCGAATTCCGCACCCTGTTGCAGGAACCGCTGGTGCATGAAGTGATGCCGGAAGAGGCGGCGGCGATGGTGCGCTGGCGAGGTGCCGTGCTGATCGACGTGCGCATGGAGGACGAATACCGGCAGGGCAGCCTCAAGGGCAGCCTTAACCTGCCGCTCTACCTGATGCGACTGCGCGCCAGATCGCTCGACCCCACGCGTCCCTACATCCTGTTTTGCCAGACGGGGCGCCGCAGCAGCACCGCCGCCTTTCTCCTGGCACAACGCGGATTCGATGCGCATGTGCTCGCCGGCGGCCTCGACGCCATGAATATTTTCAACCCGGCGAACATTAGTTGATTATAATACTCGGGTATTAATCCTCCGGAGATCGAACCATGTCCGCAGCCCTACACGCCGCCGCCCTTGCCGGCGACAGCGCCCAAGTCCGCAATCTTCTGTCCGCCGGCGCCCATCCCAACGAGACCGACGAGACCGGTGCCACCGCGCTGCATGTCGCCGCCTTTCAGGGCCATCTCGATGTGGTCACCGCCCTGATCGAGGCCGGTGCCGATGTCAACGCCAAGGACGCGAATAACTGGACGCCGATTTTCAAGGCCGCCTACAACCATGAACTCGATTGCGGCTTCGCCCCCGTGGTGCGGGCGCTGATCGACGCCGGCGCCGACGTCAACGCCACGATCTTCTTTGGCCTGACACCGCTGATGCTGGCGGCCGGCGGCGGCGAAGCGGAGGTCTGCGCGACCCTGCTGGCGGCCGGCGCCGACGTAAAAACCGCCAATGAAGGCGGCATCACGGCGTTGATGATGGCCAAGGAGCGCTTCTACGTGGATGTCATCAATCTGCTCTACGAGGCGGAAGGACAGGTTCCGGAAACCGAAGGCGGCGCCTGCGCCAGCGGCGCCCGTAAAGGCCCGCCGCAGGATGGCGCGAAAGTCGTCAACTTCATGCCGCGTCCGCACTGATCCGCCGCGCCGGCCGCCGGCGCCTACGCGATCGCCAATGTCCCGGGCGGCAACTGCGCCGCCAGCGTTGCCGCCAATTGCGCCATGGTATGGGCGAGTGGCGAACGACGACGCCAGACCAGACCGATGGTGCGCGCGGCCCCTGGCGCCGCCACCGGCTTCATGACCACCTGCTGGCTGCCGGGACCGACACTGGCCAGGGTGGGAATGAGGGTCACACCCAGGCCCATGGCCACCATCTGACGCAAGGTTTCCAGGCTGGTCGCGCGGATTTCCTCACTCTTGATACCCTGCATGTGACAGGCGTCCAGCGCCTGGTCACGCAGGCAGTGCCCCTCTTCCAGCAGCAATAGTCCCGCCTCGGCGAGCGTCTCGATCGCCACTTCTTCGACCTTGGCCAGCGGGTGATCGGCTGGCACGGCGGCCAGGAAAGGCTCCACGAACAGCGGTACCACTTCCAGGTTCGCATCGCTGACCGGCAATGCCAGCAGACCGGCATCGAGCTGGCCCTCGGCCAGGTGCGCCAGCATGTGCGGTGTCATTTCCTCGCGCAGCAGCAAGCGCAGTTTCGGGTAAGCCGAGCGCACCTCGGTCAACACGTGAGGCAGGTAATACGGCCCCAGGGTAGGAATGACGCCAAAGTGGACCGTACGCTCCATGGGGTCCCTGGCATAACTGGCCAGTTCCCGGATGCGCCCCGCTTCCTCGACAATGCACCGCGCCGACTCGACGATCTCGCGCCCGATCGGCGTGGGGGTCACCCGTTTCAACGAACGATCGAACACGATCACGCCGAGAAAATCCTCAAGCTTTTTCAAGCCCGTGGACAGCGTCGACTGGCTGACGAAGCAGGCTTCGGCGGCCTGTCCGAAGTGACCGCAATCGGCCAGGGCGACCAGATAACGCAGTTCTTGCAGGGTCATGACGGGCTCGATTCAAAGAGGTGATGACCTGATTCTAGGCAATCCATCTCCTGAATCACGTCGCGAAGGCTCAGGCGCCCCCCGCGTAACCGTTCTGGCGCCAGGCTTCGAACACGGCCACCGCGACGGCATTGGACAGATTCAGGCTGCGCTGGCCGGCCCGCATCGGCAAACGCACCCGCCTGGCCGGGTCGAATCCGGCCAGCAATTCCGGGGGCAGGCCGCGGGTTTCCGGGCCGAACACCAGGGCGTCACCCGCCTGCCAGGCGACATCGCCAAAAGGGCGCGAACCCTTCGTCGTGAAAGCGAACAAGCGGTGCCCGGCAAGCGCCGTCGCCAGCGATGCCCAGTCGTCATGGACCCGCAGTTCCGTGTACTCGTGGTAATCGAGCCCGGCGCGACGCAGATTCTTGTCCGACAGGTCGAAGCCCAGAGGCCGCACCAGATGCAGGCGGCAGCCGGTATTGGCGCTGAGGCGGATGACATTGCCGGTGTTGGGGGGAATTTCCGGCTGAACCAGGACGATTTCGAACATATAACTTGAGACATAGGCTGTAAGTCGTTAATTTACGCGGGAATTTCTCCCTGGAGGCATTTATGGCTCGCCCCGAGAAGATTCGTCTTGGCGATCTTCTGGTTCAACAGAAACTGCTCTCGCAAGAGCAACTTGCGGCCGCCCTGGACAAGCAGAAGGCCAGCGGTCGCAAACTGGGCAGGGTGCTGGTGGAAAACAGCTTCGTCACCGAAGAGGAGATCTCCGGGGCGATCGCCCGCCAGTTGAACATACCGCTGCTGGATCTGCGCAATGTCCACGTGCGCCCGGAAACCGTCCGCCTGCTGCCCGAGCAGCTGGCGCGCCGTTTCCGCGCGGTGGTGGTGGAGGCCCGGGGCGACCAGGTGCGGGTGGCGATGGCGGACCCGACCGATCTGTTTGCCTATGACGAGATCGTCAATCACCTCAAGCGCGAAGTGACGGTCGCAGTCGCGAACGAGGGCTCGCTGGCCCAGTTCATCGACCTGACCTACCGGCGGTCGGAAGAAATCAGCGAGCTGGCGCGCAACCTCACGGAGGAACTGTCCGACGAGGTGATCGACTTCGGCGCCCTCGCCGCCACCCAGAATGCCGAGGAGGCACCGGTGGTACGCCTGCTGCAATCGGTGTTCGAAGATGCGATCCAGGTACGCGCGTCCGACATCCATATCGAGCCACAGGAAAAGAGCCTGCAGATCCGCTTTCGCGTCGATGGCGTCCTCTCCGTCGCCACCGAGGCCGACCGCAAGATCGGCCCGGCGCTGATCCAGCGGCTGAAGCTGATGGGCGACCTCGACATCGCCGAGAAGCGCCTGCCGCAGGACGGCCGTTTCCTGATCCGATTGAAGAAACGCGCCGTCGACGTCCGCATGTCCACGGTGCCGGTGCAGTTCGGCGAGTCCGCCGTGCTGCGTCTGCTCACCCATGGCGGGGTCACCAGCCTCACCGACATGGGCATGCCGCCGGCGCAACTGGCACGTCTGCAGGCGCTGATCCACCGTCCGCACGGCCTCATCCTGGTCACCGGCCCCACCGGCTCCGGCAAGACCACCACCCTCTACGCGGGTCTGGCCGACCTCAATACCCCGGAACGCAAGCTGCTGACCGTGGAAGACCCGGTGGAATACCGTCTGCCCGGCATCAACCAGGTGCAGGTGAACGACAAGATCGACCTGACTTTCGCCCGCGCCCTGCGCGCCTTCCTGCGGCAGGATCCGGACGTGATCCTGGTGGGCGAGATGCGCGATACGGAAACCGCGCTGATCGCGCTTCGCGCCGCGCTGACCGGCCACCTGGTGCTGTCCACCCTGCACACCAACGACGCGCCTTCCGCCGCCGCCCGCCTGCTCGACATGGGTGCACCGCCGTTCCTGCTCTCCACCAGCCTGGCCGGCGTGGTGGCGCAACGCCTGGTGCGCAAGCTGTGTCCGGTCTGCACGATGCCGGCCAGGCTCGACGTGAATGAACGCGTCTGGCTGAAAGCGGAACTGGCCGACGGCCTCGACGAGACACAGTTGAAACAGTCCCGGGGTTGCAGCCACTGCAACCACACCGGCTACCAGGGCCGCCAGGGCATCTACGAATTGCTGGAAATCAACGGCGAACTCGCCGGCCTGCTCAATCGCGGCGACACCAACGGCTTCCGTTCCGCCGCCCAGAAGCACCTGGCCGGCCAGACCCTGCGCGATGAGGCCCTGCGGCTGGTGCGCGAAGGTCTCACCAGCGTCGCAGAAGCAATGCGGGTCACGCATCAGGTGGACGAGTGATGAATGTAGGTTGGATTAGGCGCGTCTTCATGCGCCGTAACCCAACACTCACGCGTGTAATCGTCGGGTTACGCAATAAAGCCGCGAAACCGACCTACGCCTAGCCCATGCCCACCTACACCTATAAAGCGCGCAACACCCGGGGCGAACTGCTCAGCGGCAAGCTGGAAGGCAGTTCAGAGGCGGCGGTCGCCGATGAATTGCTGCGCTCCGGCCTGACCCCGGTGAACATCACCGGTACGGTTGCGAAGAGCGGGGGCAAGACCGAACAGGATGTCGGCCAGCTGTTCAGTGCCCTGTTCGCGGACAAGGTCACCGAGGCCGAACTGATGCTGTTCGCGCGGCAGATGGCCAGCCTGCTGAAAGCCGGGGTGCCGATCCTGCGCGCGCTTACCTCCCTGGCCGAATCCAGCCCGCACAAGGCGTTCCAGACCATCCTGCTGGATCTGCGCGAGGGGCTGTCTTCGGGGCGGGAGCTCTCCGTCTGCCTGCGCAAACATCCCGAGGTGTTCCAGCCCTTTTTCGTCAACATGGTGCGGGTGGGCGAAACCACCGGCCGGCTCGACGATATCTTCATGCGCCTGTTCCACCATCTGGAATTCGAACGCGAAATGCGTGAGCGGGTGAAAGGGGCGCTACGCTATCCCAGCTTCGTCATTGCCGCGCTGGCGATCGCGCTGGGCGTGATCAACGTGATGGTGATTCCGGCCTTCGCCAAGGTCTACAAGAGTTCCAATGCCGAACTGCCGATGATGACCAGGATCCTCATCAATTTCTCCGACTTCACCGTGCACTGGTGGCCATTCCTGCTCGGCGCCCTGCTGGTGGCCGGCATCGCCCTTCGCTGGTGGCTGCGCACCAGCGAAGGGCGCTATCTCTGGGACAAATACCTGCTGCGCGTCCCCATCGTCGGCAAGATCGTGCACAAGGCCTCGCTGGCACGTTTCGCCAAAGGCCTGGGGATGACCTACCAGAGCGGCGTGCCCATCGTGCTGGGTTTGACCAACGCCGCCCAGGTGGTGGGCAACGCCTTCGTCGCCAGCCGCATCGAACAGATGCGGGACGGCGTCGAACGCGGCGAGTCGCTGACCCGCACCGCCGCCACCACCGCCGTGTTCACCCCGGTGGTGTTGCAGATGATGGCGGTGGGCGAGGAGACCGGTGAGCTCGACCGCCTGCTGACCGAGATCGGCGAGTTGTATCAGCGCGACGTGGAATACGAGATCCGCACCCTCTCCGAGCAGGTCGAACCCATCCTGATCGCCGGCCTCGGTGGCATCGTCCTGGTGGTTGCCCTTGGGGTTTTCCTGCCCATCTGGGATCTGGGCGCTACGATGACCCGTAAATGAGTGATCCAGCGCATAGGATTAGACTCAAGTTTTTCAGCCGTCCGCCGAAATAGCGGGCAATCATCCACACAACCAACCTGTCTCTTAAGGAGAGCGTCATGCCCAAGCTGCAAAAAGGTTTCACCATGATCGAACTGGTCATGGTCATCGTCATCCTCGGCATCCTCGCCGCCGTCGCCCTGCCGCGTTTCTATGACCTGCAGATCGACGCCCGCAAGGCCAAGGCCGATGCCATCTTCGGGTCGGTGCGCTCCGCCTCCGCCATCGCCCATTCCGCAGCGCTGGTCAATAGTCAGACAGGCGCCACCGGCACGGTCTCCATGGAAGGCCAGACGGTGAACCTGGTCAACGGCTATCCCGCCGCCGCCGGCATCGTCGTCGCCGCCAACATCAACGCCACCAACGACAACGTCACCGTCACCACCACCGGCACCGCGACCACCATCGACATCGGCGGCGCCGCCACCGCCGCCAACTGCCGGGTCAGCTACACGGAGGCCGCCAGCGGCGCCACCCCAAGCATCACCGTCGTCAAGACCGGCTGCTAAGGAGGTTCAAGGATCAAGGTGCCAGGGGCAAGCTGCAAGCGGCAACCGACCGGGGCTGGCCGAGGCTTTTCCTTGCGCCTTGCTCCGCGCCTCGTGCCCCTGGGTTTCACCCTGGTCGAACTGGTGGCTGTCATCCTGATCGCGGGCATCCTGGCCGCCGTCGCCGGACCCCGCTTCTTCAGCGCCAACACCTTCGCGGCGCGGGGGTATACGGACACCGCCGCCGGCTTTCTGCGTTATGCCCAGAAGCTGGCCATCGCGCGCCATGCCGGCGTCACCGTGCAGGTCAGTGGCGCCGGCATGGCGCTCTGCACCACGGCCAGCCAGCCTTGCGCGGACGTCCACCCCTGGCCTGGCCCGGAAGGGGAAACGCCTTACCGCATCGATGTTCCCGCCGGTGTGACCCAAAGCGGTAGCGCCACCAGCCTCGCCTTCGATGCCCAGGGCCGCCCTGGTTCCGGCTTCACCCTCACCATCATCGGCGATACGACGCGCACCCTGACGGTTGAAGCGGAGACGGGCTATGTTTACTGAGTTGCAAGGGGCACGAGGCGTCAGCCTGATCGAGGCGGTACTGTTCATGGTCGTGGTCAGCGTCGCCCTGGTGGTATTGGTTCGGGCCTTCGACCAGGCCGCCGTCGCCAGCGCCGACCCGGTGTTGCGGCGGCAGTCGCTGGCCATCGCGCAGTCCCTGCTGGAGGAAATCAGCCTCAAGGATTTCGCCAACCCCAGCCCCGGGGGCTACACCGGCCCCTACAACGCCGCCAGTCGCAGTCGCTTCGATGATGTGATGGATTACGACGGCCTGGTCCTGAACGGCATCAGTGACCTGTCCGGCGCGGTGGTGGCCGGACTCTCCGGCTACCGCGCCAGCATCGCCGTCACCGCCACCGCATTCGGCGGTGTCCCTTCCAGCGCCGGCTGGCGCATCAGCGTCAGCGTCACCGACCCGGCCGGGCAGACCCTGGCCCTCGATGGTTACCGGGCGGATTACTGAGGAGGGTGCAAGATGCAAGTGACAAGGTACAAGGAAGTTCCGGGGCCAGGCGCCTGTGCCTTGCCCCGTGTGCCTTGCCCCTTGCAACCGGGCTTCAGCCTGATCGAACTCATCGTGGTCATGATGGTGGTGGGCATCCTCGCCGCCATCGTCGCGATGTTCATCCGTAGTCCGCTGGAAGGCTACCTGGCGGCCTCGCGTCGGGCGGCGCTGGTCGACACCGCCGACACCGCCCTGCTGCGCATCACCCGCGATGTGCGGCTCGCCCTGCCCAACAGCCTGCGGGTCAGCCAGAGCGGCGGGATCACCTACCTGGAGTATCTGCCCCTCCAGGAGGGAGGCCGCTATCGCGCGGTCAACACCGGCGGCGGCGGTGGCGACATCCTCGACTTCACCTCCGGCGCCGACGCCTCTTTCGATGTGCTTGGCCCCCCCGTCAACGCTGCCGCCGGACAATACTTGGTGGTCTACAACCTGGGCCTGGACACCGCCACCTCCGCCTGGCTGGGCGGCAACCGGCGCACGGTCACCAGCAGCGGCAGCGTCAGCAATCTCGCCTTCACCGCCACCGGCGCGCCCCTGCCGCTGGAGTCGCCCGGCAGCCGCTTCTACCTGACCGGCACTCCGGTGACCTATGTCTGCGACCCGGTCGGCCATCAGTTGCGCCGCGTATCCGGCTACGCGCTCCAGGCGACGCAGCCAACCACCTTCACCGGTGCCACGTCGCGGCTGCTCGCCAGCCATGTGAACGTTTGCGCCATCAACTATGACCCGGGTGCGTCGCAGCGCCTGGGGCAGCTCACCCTGCGCCTGCAACTCGGCCAGGACGGTGAAACGGTCACCCTGTACCGGGAAGTGCTGGTGAACAACGATGCGTGACCATCAGGGGCAAAGCGCCATGGGCAAGGCGCCAGGGGGCCCGGTTGACCCTGTCCCTGAAAAAGGTTTTGCCCTCCCCGCCGCCATTTTCCTGCTGGTCGTGTTGGGCGGGCTGGCCGGCTGGCTGATGCGGCTGACCACCCAGACGCTGGCCCAGCAGGCCCTGGAACTGGAAGGCGCACGTGCCTACCAGGCAGCGCAGGCGGGCGTGGAAGCGGGCATCTATGCAGCACGCAGCGGCAGTTGCGCGCCGCAGACACTGAGTTTCACCGGCCAGCTCGCCCGTTTCACGGCAAGCGTCGCATGTACGGCTTACAGCGCCGACGAGGGTGGCCAGGTGGTGACCCTGTACCGCATCAACAGCATCGCATGCAACCAGCCCGCTGCCGGCGCCTGCCCCAATGCCGCGCCGACATTCCCGGACTATGCGGAACGGCACATGCATGCAGTGGTGGAAGGATAAGCATCGGATGCTGCTGAGATACCTGCTCTCTCTGCTGCTGATGCTGGCGTCGCCGGCGATGGCTGCCACGTATTCTTTTCAATCTGACAGCTACTCATGGGAAACCACCACCAATAACGTGGTCTGGGATCAGACCAACACCTCCTATCCGCGGGATGATGACAAGATGGTGGTGAATTTCACAGGTGGTTTCTCCTTCACCTTCGGCAACGTCAGCTACAACTCTGTTCGCATCATTTCCAACGGCGCCCTGCAATTCGGGGCCGACAGTGCCTTTCATCAGGTCTACAACAACACTTCCCTGCCGGTTTCCAATCATGACCGGCTGATCTTGATGTACTGGGATGACATCAATCCACGGAGTGGCGGCACTGTCAAATATGAACAAAAAGGTACCGCACCCAACCGCTATTTCGTGGTCTCCTGGGAAAATGTTCCGCACTACAGCCTGGCTGGCACCTATAGCTTCCAGGTCATCCTCTACGAGAACGGCGATTTCAAGTTCCAGTATGGTTCAGGCAACGCCGCCGGGGCCAGCGCCACCATCGGCGTGGAAGTCAACGACAGCGATTACACCCTGTTTTCCTTCAACAACGCTTGGGGTACCAGTGGCACCGCCATCCGCTGGTCAAAAGCCAATACCACGCCGAGCGTCTCAGCTTATTATGCCTTTGAGGACGCCTCCTGGAACGGCTCATCCCAGGAAGTGTATGACCGCTCCGGAAACAAGCGACATGGCACGCGCATCGGCAATGCGCAGGTCACTGCATCCGGCCGGGTCTGCCAGGGCGCCAGCATTCCTTACAACAACTCCGCAGCAGGCATCGACGCAATCAATACCACCTTCGATCTCGACGCCACACTCGGCAACAAGGGGTCCATAGACTTCTGGTACAAGAGCACACCGGCCTGGTCCGGCAGCGGCGCCCACGCCGCGCAATTGTTTGACGCGACAACGATCAACAATTCATGGTTTTTCCTGTCCAAGGACAGCAGCGGCCGGCTGACCCTCATGCTGACGGATTCATCCGGAACCAGTGTATCGACACAAACCGCGGCCAACGCCATCTCCGCCGGCACCTGGGTCCATATAGCCGCAACCTGGTCCCTGGCCAATGGCAACAACCAGAGCGTATTGCGCATTTACCTCAATGGCGCCCTGGCGGGGTCCAGCAACGTCACCACCAGCGGCACCCTGAGCGGCAACATCGGCACGCTGTATCTCGGCGATAACCGCAGCAACTTCGTGAACGCCAGCGGCAGTGCAATTTCCGCCGATGGCCTTCTCGACGAAGTGCAAATCTATAACTACGAAATCAACAGCGCCCAGATCCAGGCTGATATGGCCGACTCACATGGTTGCGCCCTGGATATCCGGGTGGGCGGTTTCAACGCAGTGGATGTGGGTGCCGATGCCGTCTCGGGCAGGATCGGCACCAAGACTTCTGGCAGTGCATTTAGTCTTGACCTGATCGCACTGGACGCTTCCCGCACGACCATCGCCAGTGGTTTCAGCGGCAGCATTCTGGTGGACCTGCTCGCGAATACCACGCTCGACACCGCCCTGGATGCGAACAACTGCCCAATCTCCGGCACCAGCCTGGCCGTAGGCACCGTCACCCTGTCCAGCAGTCGCAGCACCCAGGGGTTTCCGGCTGTCGCGGATGCCTGGCGTGACGTGCGTGTCCGCATGCGCTTCCCGGCCACCGGCACAGCCACGATCACCGCCTGCTCGACCGACAATTTCGCGGTGAAGCCGGCTGCCCTGAGCGCCATTGCCAGCCATGCCGACTGGCAGACGGCGGGATCCGGCATCACCCTGGCCAACACCGGCGCGACCGGTGGCACGGTACACAAGGCCGGACTGCCCTTCAGCGTGCGCGTCACGGGCTATAACGCGGCCAATGTCATCACCAGCAACTACGATGGCAGCCCGACCGCCAGCGTCGCCTGCCTGCTCCCGGCGAGTGGTTGTGCGGTGGGGCAGTTTTCCCCCGGCGTCTTGACCCCCTCGGCAGGCACCCTGGTCAGTGATACCGCCAGTTACAGCGAAGTCGGCGCGATTGCCCTGACCTTCAGTGACACCACCTACGCCAGTGTCGACAGTGGTGACACCGCCGCCAGCTGCACGGGTTTCCATGTCTGCGCCAGCGTCATCAATGTCGGGCGCTTTGTGCCCGACCATTACGATGTCACCAGTCTCCAGGCCCCCGCCTTCCAGACCTTCGGCAGCACCTGCGCCAATCGTTCTTTCACCTACCTGGGCCAGGATTTCGGCTTCGCAACACTGCCGCGCGCCCGCATCATCGCCAAGAACAGCACGGGGGGAACGACCCGCAACGCCAGGGACACCCTCTGGAAACTCAGCCCGAACGGCCATTTCGCCAGCGCCTGGCGCTGCCAGAAGCAAGGCGGCGCTTCCTGCGAAGACGTCAGCATCAGCGCGGCGGGGTTCAGCGCCGGCAACCTGGTCGCCAACGGCGACGGCAGCGGCGACTTCACCTGGCCGACCAACATCAATATTCCCAACGGCGTGAAATACCAGTTCCTGCGTAGTGCCCCCGCGCCATCGCCATTCAATGCGGAGATCGGCTTGGGCATACGGATTCAGGACAGCAGCGAGGCCGGCGGCTGCGGACTCGCCAGTTGCGTGATCCGCGACTCACAGGCCGTGGGCGCCCTGACCTGGAGCGACACCATCGCCTTCGACGCCGGGAACACCTTCCGCCAGGGTCGCCTGCGCCTCGCCAACGCGGTCGGTTCCGAACTGCTGCCGCTGCCGGTCCCGCTCAGCGCGCAATACTGGAACGGCCAGGGCTGGGTTGCCAATACCCAGGACAACTGCACATCGATTGCCTCACCCTCCCTTACATTTTTTTCACAAACTGCCGATAACCAGCTCGCCGTCGGGGAGACGGTGGCCAGCTTCAATGCGACACTGATCGCCGGCAACGGGAATCTGCGGTTTTCCGCGCCCGGCGCCGGCAATTTCGGCTTCCTCGACCTGAGTATCGCTGCCCCGGCCTGGCTGCGCTTCAACTGGGATGGCGTCGATCAGGGCAGCGATGGCGACCTGCTTGACGACGCTCCCCGCGCCCGTGCCGCTTTCGGCAAGCGCCGTGGTCGTGACAAGGTCATCATTCGCCGCGAGATGTATTGAAATGAGAGACAAACAGCGTATCAACCTGAACGAGGACACCGCATGCCGTCGCGACCTGCCCGCCATTCAACCGTTGGATTCCTGAACTTCAGCTAAGCCATGTTCCCGTTCAAACGCCGCGTTCATTCCTCCCGCCATGCCGTGCTGTCGCCCTGCCAGGACGGGGTCGCGGCGTTGCGGCTGGAAGGCAACCCCGGGCATCCCCGCATCGCCGCCTTCGTGCTGGAAGACGCGATGACCCCCACCCCGAATCTGCTGGAACAGCTGGCGCGTGACGCTGGCATCGAGCAATCGCAACTCACCGCGCTACTCGACCAGGAAGCGTATCAAACGGTGCAGATCGAAGCTCCCAACGTCCCCGATGACGAGTTGACCAGCGCCATCCGCTGGAAGGTGAAGGATCTCCTCAATTTCCATATCGACGATGCCGTCCTGGATCACCTGCCGGTGCCCAGCCGCCCCGGCCACCCCCCCTCGCTCTATGTGGTTGCCGCCCAGTCGCCGGCCGTGCGCGAATTGGCACACGCCTATCATCAGGCCGACCTGCCGCTGGACGTCATCGACATCCGTGAAACCGCGCAGCGCAACCTGAGCGCGCGCCTGGTGCCAGCGGAATACGCCGCAGCCATGTTGCACATGGAAGGGGAGAGCGGCCTGCTCACCTTCACCTTCGGTAGCGACCTGGTGTTCTCGCGCCGGATAGAGGGACGCGGCGCCGGCCGTGACTTCCTGTTCGACCGGGTCGCGATGGAAGCGCAGCGCTCGGTGGATTATTTCGAACGCCAGTTCTCCTGGCTGCCCCTGGCCAAGCTCTATCTGGCGCCGATGCCGGAATCGGCGCAACTCGCGCGCAAGCTCGCGGAATATCTCCCGATCGGCGCCGAGGTGCTCGACCTCGGCCGCCTGTTCGACCTCACCGGCCAGAGCCGCCTGCACGACGAACGCGTGCAGAATCGCATCTTCCCGCTGCTTGGCGCGGCCCTGCGGGAGCGCGCGGCATGAAACAGATCAACCTCTACCAGGCCGCCTTTCACCCGCCCCGGATCGTCATGCCGGCACGCACGCTGCTGACCGGCGGCGTGGCCTTCCTGTGTGCCCTGCTGGCGCTCTACGCCTGGGATGCCTGGCGGCTGGCACAACTCAGGCGGGATGTGGCCTCCCTGGTTGAACGTGCCGCCCATCTCGACACACAAGTCCACTCCGGCGCAGTGGCGCGTCAGACGGACCCGCGCCTGCTGGCCGAGGCGGAGGCACTGGAAACCCGGCTGCGCAACCTGCAATCCGCCCGGGACGCCCTGGCCAGCGGCGCGCTCGGTTCGCAAGTCGGCTATTCCGCTCAATTCCTCGCGCTGTCGCGTGCCCGCGTCGAGGGCGCCTGGCTGACCCATATCGAAGTCGGTGACGCCGGTCGCGCCCTGAACCTGCGTGGCCGCGCGCTCACCGGCGAACACAGCGCCCGACTGATCGCCAGCCTGCGGCGCGAACCCCTGTTCGTCGGTCTTTCCTTCTCCGGACTCACCCTGGCTCCACCGGAAGAAAAGAAGCAGTCGGAAGACGCGACACCAGCGGACGCCACGCCCAAGCTGCCGCCGCGATTCCTCGAGTTCACCTTGAGCGCGCAACGGACCTCCACCGGTGATGCCCACCAGAGTGCCGGCACGATCGCGGCCGGCAAGCTTGACGTGAACCAGGTCATGCAAGCCGCCACCGCAGCGGGGATCAAACCATGAAACAACTGCTCGGATACCTGGACAAGATCGATGCCCTGACGCCACGCGAACGGGTGATCCTGTTCGCCCTGCTGTTGGCCGGCGTGTGGGCGGTGGTGGATGCTTTGCTGCTCGGCCCGCTGGACAAGTCGATCACCGCCGAACAGGAGAAACTGGGCGCCGCCGCGAGCCAGATCGCCGCCGCTCAAGCGGTGCTGACCCAGCGTGACACGCTCAGCGACCCGGCAGTCGCCGCCCGGCAGCGACTGGAAAGTGCCCGCCAGGCACTGGACGCGCGGATGCGGGAAAACGAGAACGCGCCGCAGCGACCAGTGGCCGCCAAGGACATGGCGCAAATCCTGCAAGGGCTGCTGCGCAACCACCCCGGCCTACGTCTGGCCGCGCTGAACACGCTGCCCCCCGAACCGGTGGGCCTGGCCACCGGTGCCAAGCCGGAGGAGGCGGCCCTGTTCCGGCAGGGTGTACGCATCAGCCTGATCGGCGGCTATGCCAACCTGGTCCGCTACATGGAAAGCCTGGAACGACTGCCCGTGGGTTTTTATTGGTCTAGCGCCGAACTCGACGCCAGCGAGCACCCCGAGATCGAACTGACCCTCACCCTCTACACCCTGAGCACGGAGCGGACATGGCTGACGGTATGAAGCGGCGCCATGCCACAAGCGCCTGCTGGCTGGGATGGTCGGCATGGCTGCTGCTCTGCGCGCAGCCGGCGACCGCGGCGGACATCGCCGATCCCACCCGGCCGCCATCCGGGTTCAGCGAGCAGCCCAGGGAAGCCCCCCGGGAAGTCCCCATGCGAGTCGACAGCCTCTTCCTCATGGGCAATCGATCCTATGCCATCGTCGATGGCCGGGTGGTCAAGGTCGGCGACCGCCTGGACGGAGGCCGGATCAGCAAGATCGATGAATCGGGCATCTGGCTGAAGACCCCGACAGGACCGCGTCAACTCAAACTGTTACCGTCGGTGGCGAAAACCCCGAGCGGGAAAAGCAAGGAAAACAAGGTGGAGAAGCGATGAGCAAGCGTCACACGAAACAAGGAGCCCGCCCCCTCTGGAGCCTGGCTATCGCGCTGACCCTTGCCGGTTGCGCCCAGGTTCGCGGCAAACCGGCGCTGCCGGATATCCAGGAAGAAATGCGCCTGGCCACCACCGCCAGCGCGCCGGCGCCACTCCCCGCCGCCGTGGCGGCCGCCCTGGCGCCTTCCAGCAAACTGGAATTGCCGAAGACCACCGCCCGCGCCATGGAGCCCCGCTTCGACCTGGCGGTCAACAACGCGCCCGCCCAGCAGGTCTTCCTGGGCATCGCATCCGGCACCCGCTACAGCATGCTGCTGCACCCGGATGTCGCGGGCAACATCACGGTCAACCTCAAGGATGTCACCGTGCCCGAGGCGATGAACGCAATGCGTGAATTGTACGGCTACGAATTCCGCATCGAAGGCAGCCAGATCTACGTCCAGCCACTCACCGCGCAAACCCGCTTCTACGCCATTTCCTACCCCACCTCGGTACGCCAGGGGAAATCCGAACTGCGGGTGATTTCCGGCGCGGTCACCGACAGCGCCAGCAGCGGTTCCAGCGGCACCGCCAACAGCGGCGCACCCTCTGCGCCGACATCCCGGCAGTTGGAGACCAGCCGCCTGTCCACCGACCAGAAAAGCGACTTCTGGAGTGAACTGCAAGCCGGCATCGGCCTGCTGATCGGCTGCACCGGCCAGGCCGGGGCCCTGACCTGCCCGGCGGAACGCAGCGTCATGACCAGCCCCTCGACCGGCATGCTGGCAGTGCGTGCCCTGCCGATGGAACAACGCATGGTCAACGAATACCTCAAGGCCGCGCGCGTGAGCGTGGAACGCCAGGTGATGATCGAAGCCAAGATCATCGAGGTCTCCCTCAACGAAGGCGCGCAAAGCGGCATCAACTGGGCAGCCATCGGCAGCAGCCACGCCTCGCCGTTCGCCCTCAGCGGCAATATCGGCAAGGCCACCTTCCCGTCCGCCAACTATCCCTTCATCAATACCCCGACCGATTTCGGCACGCTCAACCTGGCCGCCAACGGCACCCTGCTCGGCCTCGCCTTCCAGACCGACAGCTTCGCCGCGCTGGTTCAATTCCTGGAAACCCAGGGCCAGGTGCAGGTACTGTCCAGCCCCCGCATCGCCGCCATCAACAACCAGAAGGCGGTGCTCAAGGTCGGCACCGACGAGTTCTTCGTCACCAATGTCTCCACCACCACCAACACCGGTACCGGCGGCGGCACCACCACGCCGAACGTCACCCTGCAACCGTTCTTCTCCGGCATCTCGCTGGACGTGACGCCACAGATCGACGACGCCGACAACATCATCCTGCACGTCCACCCGAGCATCAGCTACGTCACCGAATCGATCAAGAACATCGCTCTCGGCGGCAGCGGCCTCTCCAGCATCAGCCTGCCCCTGGCGGTCAGCCAGATCTCCGAGACCGACAGCATCGTGCGCCTGAAGAACGGCGAGATCGCCGCCATCGGCGGACTGATGAAGCGCGAATCGCGCGACGACGGCAGCGCCATCCCCGGCCTCGGCGGCATTCCCGGCCTCGGCGCCCTGTTCAAGAGCGATTCCGTGCGGCGCTCCAAGCGGGAACTGGTGATCCTGCTCAAGCCCACCCTGATCAAACAGCAGTCCGACTGGCTCGATTCGGCCCGCGAGACCCACAGCCGCATCCGGGACTTCGAAAGCCCGGCGGCGGCCAAGCCCCGATGACCGGAGCCGCCCGCGGACATACCACGCCGGCGCTGGCGCGGCCGAACCCCTAAGCGCGCCATGTACCTCAGCCATTTCGGCCTCAAGGCGTTCCCGTTCGGCCTCACCCCCGACACCAGCTTCTTCTTTCCCGGCGCCGGCACCCAGGCGGCGCTCAACACCCTGCTGGTCGCGCTTGATTCCGGCGAGGGGCTGATCAAGATCGTCGGCGAGGTCGGTTCCGGCAAGACCCTGTTGTGCCGCTACCTGCTCAACCACCTCGATGCCGGGAACTGGGCCACCGCCTATATCCCCAACCCCCATCTCACGCCCGCCGCGCTCAACCAGGCGCTGCTCGCCGAACTGGGCGGCGACATCAAACGCAGTCTGACCCACGGCCTTACCAAGGCACTGGAGACCCGCGTGCTGGCACTGGCGCAGGCGGGACGCCGCGCCGTCGCGCTCATCGACGAAGCCCAGGCGATCCCCCTCGAAACCCTGGAAGCCCTCCGCCTGATCACCAACCTGGAAACGGAAAAACGCAAATTGCTGCAAATCGTCCTGTTCGGGCAACCGGAGCTGGATACCCGCCTGAGCGACCCCTCGGTGCGCCAGATCAAGAGCCGTATCGCCTTTCACGACCAGCTGGCCCCCCTCTCCAGCCTGGAAACGCCTGCCTACCTGATGCACCGGACCGGCCTCGCCGGCGCCAGCCAGTCCCTGTTCCAGGCCGCGGCGGCGAAGAAACTGCACCATGCCAGTCGGGGCGCCCCACGCCTGCTCAACATCCTCGCGCACAAGGCCCTGATGCTGGCCTACGGCGAAGGCGTCAATCAGGTCGCGCCACGCCATGTCCGTCTCGCCGGTCGCGACACCCCGGGCGCCAGACTCACATTGTTCGATCGTTTGGGAACCCCATGAGCGTCATCAACCGCGTCCTCAAGGACCTCGACCAGAAAGGCGCCGCGCCAACGACACTCGTCGGCGTCCAGGCCGTGCAAGCCTCCTCCGCCCCGCCCAGGCCCCGTTGGCCCTGGCTGCTGCTCCTGCCCATCCCGGTTGTCACCTGGTGGTTCTGGCCCACGCCCGGCCAGCCGCCAGCGCCGACGCCCGCGGTCGTGGACAACCGCCCGGCGCTACGCATGAGCGAAACCCTGAGCGCCCCTGCCCTCCCTGCCCCCGACATCACGAAGAGCGAGGCACCACCCAGGCCCACCCAGGCCGAAGCCACAGCCCCGGTCATCTTTCAACCTGTCGCCAAGGAAGCCTCGCCCCGGGCCGAGCCCCCACCCCCGGTCAAGCTCGACACCCGCCTCCCCGAACCGCGCCTCGCCCCGATCGTCAAGGAAATCCTCCCCCTCAACGCCGGCGAACAAGCCGAGCAAGCCTGGCGCCAGGCAAGCCGCCTGATCGAACTGGGACGCCAGCAAGCCGGCATGGAAGGCCTGGAGACCGCCCTGCGCCTGGACCCCGGCCACGGCCCCGCGCGCCAGACCCTGATCGCCTTGAGCCTCGAAGCCGGCGACAGCGCCCGTGGCGAAAGCCTACTGCGCGAAGGCTTGCAACTGCACCCGGCCGATGCCTGGTATCACAAGAGCCTCGCCCAACTCGCCCTGCAACGCGGCGATCTCAACCAGGCCGCCAGTCTCCTCAAGGCCGGCCTCGGGAAAAACAGCGACGTCGACTATTGGAGCCTGTACGCCGGCGTTCTCGGCAAAGCCGGCCGCCCGGACGAAGCCGCCCAGGCCTGGCGCGAAGCCACCCGCCTCAACCCCGCCCACGGCCCCGGCTGGCTCGGCCTCGCCGTCTCGCTGGAGCAGACAGGACAGCGCGCCAACGCCGCTGCCGCCTACCAACGCGCCCTGCAGACCCGCCTTGGCCCGGAACTCCGCGATTTCGCGGCCAGGAAATTCAGGGAACTGAGCCCTCCTTGAGCGCGGCCGGCTTGACGCATCCCAGGCGATACGGTTAAATGCGTGACTCATTTCGCCGGGCACCCGGCAGCGATGAAGGCCAGGTAGCTCAGTTGGTAGAGCAGCGGATTGAAAATCCGCGTGTCGACGGTTCGATTCCGCCCCTGGCCACCAATTTCAAAAGCCCGAACTCGTTTCGGGCTTTTTCACGACTGCCCGTAGCGCCCGTTCTGGCGGGGCCTCGTGGATTTGTCTCGCGAGCGGCACCCCTCACATTTCCGCTTTTTTGGCCTTTTGCGGCCTCTCTGTATCCGTTTCTCTCTACTTGCCTCGCGAGCGTGTGCGAGGGCACTTCCCGTTTTGACGCGGGTTTCGGGGCGGTTAGTTGTGGCTGGCAACGACTGTAGCGGTAGCGACCGAGACTCTACAAGAGCTGCCTGTTACAATTTCGAAGTCATTGGGGAGTAGCCTCTCTTCGTCACGAAGAGGCTTACGTCAACATACTTGACCAGTTGGTCATGGCGTAAGCGGTTCCCTAGCTTGGCAAGACCTTTGACCACAACGCCTCAGACTTGGCCGGGGATGCGCTGTGGTCAATCGTCTGTGATCCGGCCTGGGAACGTTTATGGAATCGCTGCTCGTCTCGACCGGAGTCGTCGCCCTCGCTGAAATTGGCGATAAGACTCAACTCTTGGCCTTCATCCTTGCCGCCCGCTTCAAGAAGCCCATGCCAATCATTCTTGGCATCCTGGCGGCCACCATCGTCAATCACGGCCTAGCCGGGGCTCTTGGGGCATGGATCACAGCGACGGTCAGTCCCGCGATCCTGCGCTGGGTCTTGGGGCTCTCGTTCATCGGCATGGCGATCTGGACAATGATCCCTGACAAGATTGAGGAAGAAGAAACGCGGGTTGCCAAGAAGTTCGGCGTATTCGGTGCCACCTTGATTACCTTCTTCCTCGCCGAGATGGGCGACAAGACGCAGATTGCCACGGTCGCAATGGCAGCACACTATGCAGCGCCGGTTATGGTGGTCATCGGCACGACCCTCGGGATGCTGATCGCAGACGTGCCAGCTGTGTTCGTTGGTGACAGGCTCGCCTCGAAAATCCCGATGAAGTGGGTACATTCGATTGCGGCCGGGATCTTTGCGTTGCTCGGTGTGGCGACGCTTTTAGGCGCAGGCTCAAAGATTGGGTTCTGAACCCTGTCGCGTTGGGGCCTACTTTGACAGCAGCCATATGGGGGCGCGAACCCCCACACACCGGCAGGCCTTTTTTCTTTGTGTCATCCCGTGCACTCGCGACAAGCGCACCCAACCACTCCGTGGACGGGCTAGCTTGTCGGGCTAGTGCAAATCGGGCGGAGCACGTAATCTTTGCCGCTGCTCCACTCGACTCGCCACCGCGATGCCATCACTCGGTCCCTGCCTGCGTACCGCCGTTCTGCTGCTCGCCGTGCTATTGAGTGCGTCCACCGTGATCGCGGCGGTGCCCGGCGATGACGCCTACTCGTTCGTCGATCTGCCGACCGATTACCAGGACGACCATCCGGACTGGTTCAAGGCCAGTTTCTACAATCTGCCCGAGGATCTCGATGACACCCTGTCTTCGGGCAAGCAGGGGCTGATCGTCTATTTCGGCCAGAAGCATTGCCCGTACTGCCAGGCGCTCATCAAAGACAATCTGTCCAAGGGAGACCTGGTGCATTACCTGCGCGCACATTTCGACGTGGTCGGCCTGAACACGCACAGCATCGAGGCGGTCACCGGCATGGATGGTAGAACCATGCCGATCAACGAATTCGCAATTGCGCAGAAAGCGCAACTCACGCCGACACTGTTGTTCTTCGTCAAGGGGCGAAAACTGGCGCTGAAACTGGTGGGCTACCACCCCCCATACAAGATGCGCGCGGCACTCGAATACATTGCCGATGGGCACTACCAGACCCGGAGTTTCGGCGAATACCTGGAACAGGCGGACCCGCCGCCACTGTTCGCCGACGAGACCTTGAACCCCGATCCGCTCTTCAGCCCACCGCCCTACGCGCTCGACCGCAGCCGTTTCGCCGCCCGCGCACCGCTGCTTGTGATCTTTGAACAGCCTGGCTGCCATGCCTGTGACGTCCTGCATACGGAACCGCTGCAAAACCCCCTCGTGCGCCAGCGCCTGCGCGACTTCGAGGTGGTGCAGTTCAACGTCTGGGACGACAGGACGCCGCTGCTGACACCGGACGGCAAGCGCCTGACGCCACGCCAGTGGGCGCGCAAGCTCGGACTGTTCTATGCGCCGACACTGGTGATGTTCGACGAACATGGAAAGGAAGTCTTTCGCGTCGATTCAGTGGTGCAGTTCTTCCGGCTGGCCAATGTGCTGCGCTATGTGGCCGACAAGGCGTACCTGAAATACCCGCTGTTCCAGTTGTGGAACCGCGACCATGCCAGCGAGGAAGTCGGTTTGCAGCGCAATGCGAGTGCGCGCAAGTGAAGGCAGACCAGTTGCTCCGCCATGGTGGCGAATCCGGCACGCCCTGAAGCACGTCAACAGGATGGCACGGAGCCGGTCAATCCGGCCGGTGCGGGCCGCTGAGCCAATCGCGATATTTCGTCTTGTTCGCTTCATCGAGATCCGTGTAGTCCAACAATGCCTGGCACACACGCCTTGCATCTTCGACCCTGCCCGCTGCGCCATAAAGTGCCCACAGGCGCTGATACGGATACCCCCCCTTGAATCGGTCCGTGACATTGGCCTCATAGAGCGCGATCGCCTGCTCCGGCCGATGCAGCCTTTCCAGATGGGCGGCCTCGTCATTCCGGGTGGTCATGATGTCGGCGATGAAGTCGGCATGACTGCGGATCAATACGGATTCATCCAGATTCCCGGACATTTTTCCAAGTGCCAATAGTTCGGTTTCCTGACACTGCAGCGGCAGCCCGGATGCGCGGATGGCCTCGATCTTCTCGCTGATGGAGGCCATGCGCCGCTGGGCGGGAGAAGGATCGGGAGCGGGGCGTTCCGCGCCGCGAAACCCTGGGAATAGTCGAAAAGTCATGTTGAGTGAGAGGTCCCATATCTGTTGTGTACCCATTGCGCGGTGCCGCCCTGGCCACATCAAGGCGGGACCGAAGCGCGCGCGGGAAGTCGTCGTTCCGGATAGACATTACTCTGAAACCAGAAGTTTTCCGGCGCAGTCCCACTCCATACAGCACACCGCGCCAATCACGGACACCATGAGGGCGACCCGCAACAGGTGTTCATGGACCAGGCGGGCAGGCCGCGCCATTCGGGTCCCGCGGACCGAACGTGAACGGCAACACCCTCGTTCGGTTAGACTGCCGCCTCGTCGCATTACAGGGCGGCTGCAGGCCCTGGTCGACATTCGGGCCTATATTCAACGTGACCGACAACTCGACCCAGTCCAAGACACGATCCTTCGCCCTGACCCACCCACTTTTCCAGCCCATGTCCGACCTCCCCCACTGCCCGCGGTGCAATTCCGAATACACCTACGAAGACGGCGCGATGCTGGTCTGTCCTGAATGCAGCCATGAGTGGTCAAGAGAGGCCCCCGACGCCGCTGACGAGATGACGGTGGTGAAGGACGCCAATGGCAACGTGCTGCGGGACGGGGATACCGTGACCGTGATCAAGGACCTGAAGGTGAAAGGCTCCTCCCTGGTGGTCAAGGTCGGCACCAAGGTGAAGAACATCCGCCTGGTCGATGGCGATCACGACATCGACTGCAAGATCGATGGCATCGGTTCCATGGGCCTGAAATCGGAATTCGTGAAGAAGGTCTGAACCGGTTTTTCGCCGGGACAGGCATCACTGGTTGAGGTTGAAGCGGCTGACCGAGGCCCGGAGCTGGTCGGCCAGGCCAGAGAGTTCGCCAGCGGCATGTGCGGAGTTTTGCGCGGCCTGACGGTTTTTCCGGGCCATGCCCAGAATCTCGTTGACGCGCTCGCCGATGGCATGGCTGGCCGCCTCTTCCGCCTTGCGCAGGCCCTCGATTTCGTGGCTCAAACCGGTGACGTGGTTGACGGCGGCATTGACGGCTTCGATGGCCGCGCCGGCCTGGGTGGCCATTTCAACGCCTTCATCCACCAGTCTCCTGCCCTGTTCCATCGAGGACACGGTGCGTTCCGTCTCGTGCTGGATGGTGGTGATGGTGTTGGAGATATCGCCGGTGGCCTTGCTGGTGCGCTCCGCCAGCTTTCTTACCTCATCCGCCACCACGGCGAAGCCGCGTCCCTGCTCGCCGGCGCGCGCGGCTTCGATGGCGGCGTTGAGCGCCAGGAGGTTGGTCTGGTCGGCGATATCCTTGATGACGCCGACGATGCGACCGATCTCTTCCGAATAACGCCCCAGGGTCGCGACGGCCTGGGAAGCGTCGGTCACCGACTGGGAAATGCTCTGGATGCCCTTGCCGGCCGCCATGACCACTTCCTTGCCCTGCCTGGCCAGGCCAGTGGCCTGGTCGGCGGCGGTAACGATGGTGGCGATATTCCGGCCGACCTGGTCGGCGGTGCGGGTCAGCTCACCGCTGGTCCGGGCGGTGGCCTGGGCAAGGCTTTCCTGCTGATCCGAGGTCTGCAACACCTCGGCGCTGTTATCCGCGGTACGGCGGGAGGCGTGGCTGACTTCCTCGGCCGAACTCCGGATTTCGCCGATCAAGGTCGAGATTTCAGAGGCCATGCGGTTGAACCCGGTGGCGACCTGGGCAAGCTCGTCGGAGCCATGAATCGAGGTCCGCCGGCTGAGATCACCCTTGGCGAAGTCTTCGGTGGCCCGCTTGAGTTCCAGACTGGACTGCACGATCGACCTGCGGATAACCAGGCTCAGCAGGATGGACAGGGACAGGCCCGCCGCGATGATGATCAGCGAGGCGACCTGGATGACGTTGGTGAGTTTGCCGAGGTGTTCATGGTCGGCCTGCGCGGACTTCGAATAGAAGTCGATCAGACCATTGGTCGTTTCCGCGACCTTTTCGTACTTTTCGACCATGGTGGTCTTGTAGTGATGGTCGGCGCCGCTGAAATTCTCGGCGGAGAGGAAATCCCGCATCGGCATCAGACCATCCACTCCGAAGCCTTTGCGCGCCGTCATGTAAGCGTCGAACAGGGCCTTTTCCGGCGCCGACATGGCCCGTTTGCCATAGGCGTTCAGACCTTCCGTGATGTGCGCCGTGATCTTGTCGACGTTATCGAATTTTTCCTGGGCGACGAAGGCGTCGGCGGCCAGCCGCGCTTCGAGGATGAGCCGGTACACGAGTACCTGGTTGTAGCGCACCTCCTGCAACTGATTGAGGGCGACGATGTCCTGGTCATAGATGCGCGATGCGGTCTGCGCGGCCTGGCGCAGTCCCCAGACACCCGCCGCCCCCACCCCCAGCAGCATGAGCGCGAGAAACAGGGTCAGGCCGAGCAGGCGGGTGCCGATGGATACGTTATTCAGAAATTTCAGATTGATCATGACGCTCTCGCAGGGATGCCGCTTGCACCCTGCGCATTACGGCCAGACCGCGGAAAACTTTACAGACAACACTTGATATCAGTCATTTTTCTTGAACATGTTCAATTGCCCCCCCCAGCTTTCAGCCCTCGTTGCCGAACACCGCGAGCCACAACGCCTTCACGGCAGCGATGTCCTGGGCAAGACCGCCGTGCTCGATGCGGGCGTGTTCACTGCCCTGCAGCTTGACGGCATGCTGGCGGGCACGCAGTTCCCGATAGGCGTCGCCGGCGGCAAGACCGATTGCTTCGGTGATCAGTCCCAGGTCCGCGGCTCGCTTCAGCAGGGCGATGTTGCCGACATTGGCGAGCAATTCCGGGTGGCGCGAGGCATGGGCCAGGATGAGGTATTGCACCGCGAATTCGACATCCACCAGACCGCCCCGGTCATGCTTGAGGTCGAACAGGCCGCTGCGGTTGGGGTGGCCGTCGAACATCTTCTGGCGCATTTCCAGGACATCGGCGCGAAGTTGCCCGGCATCGCGGGCGTAGCCGAGCACCTGCTCGCGGATTTCCGCGAAGCGCTCGCCCACCGTGCGATCGCCGCAGCAGTAGCGGGCGCGGGTCAGTGCCTGGTGTTCCCAGGTCCAGGCCTTGTTCCGCTGGTAGTCGGAGAAGGCCTCCAGGCTGCTCACCAGCAGGCCGGAGGCGCCATCGGGGCGCAGCCGCAGATCGGTATCGTAGAGGATGCCGGCAGCGGTCATCGTGGACATCCAGGTGATCAGACGCTTGCCGAGACGGGCGTAGGTTTCCTGCGCGTCGGGATGGGCATCGTCGTAGAGGAAAACGATGTCCAGGTCGGAAGCGTAGCCGAGTTCCTTTCCCCCCAGCTTGCCGTAGGCGATGATCGCAAAGGAAGGCTGCTCGCGGTGGCGTCGGGGTAGATCCGCCCAGACCAGCTTGAGGGTGGCATCGAGTAGCAGGTCGGCGAGGTCGGCGAGATGGTCGGAGAGCTTCTCCACGGTCCACAGGCCGGCCAGATCCTGCGCCAGCAAGCGGAAGGTCTCGCTCTGCTTGAAGTGGCGCAGGCCATCCATTTGCCGTTCCACATCGCCATCGAGCCCCTCGAGCAGCACGCGCAATTCCTCGCGCGCGGCCTGCCAGTCCGGCGCGGCCATCAGGGTACGATTGTCGAGCAGTTCATCGAGCAGATGCGGCTGTCGGGTCAAATAGCCTGCGGCCCAGGGGCTGGCGCTGAGGATGCGCGCGAGCTGCATCAGGCTTTGCGGGTATTCCTTGAGCAGGGCGAGGTAGGGCGCGCGCCGACAGATCGCTTCTAGCAGGTCGAGGATGCGGCCGAGCGTGTCCAGCGGGTTGGCAAAGCGGGTGGCGACCTCCAGCAGGGGGGGGAGCAGGCTGTCGAGCGCCGCCTTGTTCTTCGCGGGCAGGCTGGCATAGCGGCTCCCCTGCTTGAGCGCGCGCAACCGTTCCAGCGCCGCCGGACCATGCTCGCCATAGCCGGCCAGCAGGAGACGATCGAGCGCGTCGGCCTCGGGCAATTCGCCGAGACCGGCCAGCGCATGGCGGGTCTGGTCCTCCTGCGGCGCACCAAACACCTGTTCGAACTGGCCCGCGACCTTCCGCCGCATCGGCTCCAGCCGTGCCAGCAGCGCCGCCCAATCGACGAAGCCCATCGCCTCGGCGACGCGGCGGCGGTCCTCCTGGCTGCTGGGTAGCATCTGTGTCTGGGCATCGTCGAGGTATTGCAGGCGGTGTTCCAGGTTGCGCAGGAAAACATAGGCTTCCTCCAGTTCCCTGGCCAGGGTCTCCGGAATCAGTCCGTAGGCGGCAAGCTGGTGCAGCAACGGCCGCGTCGGCCGCATCCGCAATGACGACTTCTGGCCGCCGCGGATGAGCTGGAACACCTGGGCGATGAATTCGATCTCGCGGATACCGCCAGGGCCGAGCTTGATGTTGTCGATCTTGTCCTTGCGGGCCACCTCGCGGCGAATCTGGGCATGCAGGTCGCGCATCGAGCCGAAGGCGCCGAAATCGAGGTATTTGCGGAAGACGAAGGGATGGCGCAAGGCTTCCAGTTCGTCGACGCGGTCGCCGGTCAGCGCCCGCCCCTTGATCCAGGCGTAGCGCTCCCACTCGCGCGCCTGGGCGTAGAAATAGTTTTCCAGCATGGCGAAACTGGAGACCAGGGGGCCGCCATCGCCGTAGGGGCGCAGACGCATGTCGACACGGAAGACGTAACCATCCTGGGTCTTGTCGTCGATCACGTTGATCAGGCGCTTGCCCAGGCGGGTGAAGAAATCGAAATTGGAGAGTTTGCGCGGTCCGCTGGTCTCGCCTTCCTCGGGAAAGACGAAGATCAGGTCGATGTCCGAGGAGGCGTTCAACTCGGCGCCGCCCAGCTTGCCCATGCCCACGACGATCAGTCGTTGCACGCGCCCGGCGCCATCGAGCGGTTCGCCATGGATGTCGGCGAGATCGCGGTGGAGGAAATCGACCGCGCTCCGCACCGCGACTTCGGCCAGGTCGGTGAGGGTGCGGGTGACTTCGGAGAGATCGGCCAAACCGTTCAGGTCGCGCGTCATCACCCGCGCGAACACCCGTTCGCGCAGGCGCCGGAGTTGCCGTTTCAGGTCGTCCTCGCTAGCCATGCCGGTAGCCAGGAAATCGAGCATTTCCCGGCGCGAGAATGGGGTCGCGAGGGTTTCCGGCAACCATTCGCGCAATTCCGGCCGTGCGTCGAGACGCGCCGACAGCCAGCGGCTGTATGCGGCAGTGCGGGATAGCATTTCCAAGGCTGGCGAAGTAGTCATGTTGCGGTGCAAAATGCGAATTAGTTGGAAGTGGCCTAATTTTGCGCCTTCCTTGGGGGAGGAAAACATTGGATTTCCCGTCGCTAACGCTCAGTTGCCAAATAAGGAGACGCCTGTCATGAGCACCACCATCGAATCCGTCCTGCACGAAAACCGTGTGTTCAATCCCTCCCCGGAATTTGTGGCCCAGGCCAACGTCTCCGGTATGGACGCCTACAAGGCGCTATGCGCCGAAGCGGAAGCCGATTACGAAGGCTACTGGGGCAAGCTCGCCAAGGAGCACCTGGTCTGGAACACGCCGTTCAACACGGTGCTCGACGAATCCAACGCGCCGTTCTACAAGTGGTTCCCGGACGGCAAGCTGAACGCCTCCTACAACTGCCTGGACAAGAATGTCGAAGCCGGTCTCGGCGACAAGGTTGCGATCATCTTCGAAGCCGACAAGGGCGAAGTCACCAGGGTCACCTACAAGGAATTGCTCGCCCGCACCGCCCAATTCGCCAACGCGCTGAAGAAGCTGGGCGTGAAGAAGGGCGACCGGGTCATCATCTATCTGCCGATGTCGATCGAGGGTGTGGTCGCCATGCAGGCCTGTGCCCGCATCGGTGCCACCCACTCCGTGGTGTTCGGCGGCTTCTCCGCGCAATCGCTGCGCGACCGTATCGAGGATGCCGGCGCGGTGCTGATCATCACCGCCGACGAGCAGTGTCGCGGTGGCAAGAACATCCCGCTGAAACCCGCCGTCGACGAGGCGATGACCCTGCCCGGAACCGGCTCGATCAAGAACGTGGTGGTCTACCAGCGCACCGGCGGTCCCGCCAACATGGTCGCCGGCCGTGACCTCTGGTGGCACGACGTGGTGGCCGGCCAGGCCGACGTTTGCGAGCCGGAATGGGTGGAGGCCGAGCACCCGCTGTTCCTGCTCTACACCTCCGGCTCCACCGGCAAGCCCAAGGGGGTGCAGCATTCCACCGGCGGCTACCTGCTGCATGCCGTCCTCACCACCAAGTGGACCTTCGACCTGAAGCCCGACGACGTCTTCTGGTGTACCGCCGACATCGGCTGGGTCACCGGCCACACCTACATCACCTACGGCCCGCTCGCCTGCGGCGGCACCGAGATCGTGTTCGAGGGCGTGCCCACCTACCCGGACGCCGGCCGCTTCTGGCGGATGATCCAGGACCACAAGGTCAACATCTTCTACACCGCGCCCACCGCCATCCGTTCCCTGATCAAGGCGAGCGAGGCCAACCCGGATGTCGCGCACCCGAAGAACTTCGACCTGACCAGCCTGCGCGTGCTCGGCTCGGTCGGCGAGCCGATCAACCCGGAAGCCTGGATGTGGTACCACGACAACATCGGCGGCGGCCGCTGCCCGGTGATGGACACCTTCTGGCAGACCGAGACCGGCGGCCACGTCATTACCCCGCTGCCCGGCGTCACCCCGCTGGTGCCCGGCTCCTGCACCCTGCCGTTCCCCGGCGTCATGGTTTCCGTGGTGGACGAGGCCGGCCACGACGTGGAATGGGGCAAGGGCGGCTTCCTGGTGATCAAGCGTCCCTGGCCGTCGATGATCCGCACCATCTGGAATGACCCGGAGCGGTTCAAGAAGAGCTACTTCCCGGAAGACCTGGGCGGCAAGCTCTACCTGGCGGGCGACGGCGCCGTGCGTGACGCACAGACCGGCTACTTCACCATCATGGGTCGCATCGACGATGTGCTGAACGTCTCCGGTCACCGCATGGGCACCATGGAAATCGAATCCGCCCTGGTCAGCCATCCGCTGGTGGCGGAAGCCGCCGTGGTCGGCAAGCCGCACGACGTCAAGGGCGAGGCCATCGTCGCCTACGTGGTGCTGAAGCGGGCGCGACCGGTCGGTGATGAAGCCAAGCAGATCGTGGCCGACCTGCGCGCTCATGTCGCCCACGAGATCGGCCCGATCGCCAAGCCGGACGAGATCCGCTTCGGTGACAACCTGCCGAAAACCCGTTCCGGCAAGATCATGCGCCGCCTGCTGCGCACCCTGGCCAAGGGCGAGGAAATCACATCCGATGTCTCCACCCTGGAAAATCCGGCTATCCTCGACCAACTCAAGGAAGTCGTGAAATAAGCCGCAACCGCCACAGAAAAAGAGCGGCCGCGGCCGCTCTTTTTTTTACTCCATCCCGCCCATGACCATGCTGCCCCACCCGCTCGCCTCCGCCGCCGCCCTGGAACACGCCTTCGCCGAAGGTCTCTCAACCATGCTGGAGCGGCATCCCGGCCTTGGCGTCCATATCCTGGCGCTGGCCAACGCTGCCTACGACGGCGATCTCTGGGCGCGACTGGCGGCACCGCTGGCGGCGCGGCATGCGGAACTGGCTGAAACGATCAGCGGCACCCTGCGCCGGGGTGGCCGCCTGAGCGAACCGGAAGATGACATCATGGTCTTCCTTAAATTGCTGGCGATCGGTTTCGAGCATCTCCAGACCACGCAACAGCGCCGCGCCGGCCCCTGGGAACTGTCGTTCAATCCGATCCGGGCGCTGCGGCCGCCACGCATGAGCGGCGCCCGGATCGACCGCCTGCTGCGCCCCTTCGACGCGACCGGCTTTCATTTCAACAAACCCTTCCTGGCGCGCGAGGTGTTCTGGGAGGGCGATCTGTTGGGTAAACAGGCGCGCCTGCTCTACAACAAATTCCCCTTCGCCCGCCTGCATGGCCTGCTGGTGCCGGAACCCGAACGTGAATGGCCACAATATCTGACACCGGAACTGCACGGCTGGGCCTGGGAGGTCTGTGAGCGGGTGGCGGCCGTGATCCCGGGGTTCAGCCTGGCCTACAACAGTTACGGGGCGCTGGCCTCGGTCAACCATCTGCATTTCCAGAGTTTCGTGCGGCCCACCCCGTTGCCGGTACAGGCTGCCGAGTTCGCCCACAACGGCGGGGAGCACTCATATCCGCTCCCCTGCGAGCGCTTCAGCGACCTGGAGGCCGCCTGGTTCCGGCTCGACCAGCTGCATAGCCATGGCACGCCCTACAACCTGGTCTACGGCGGCGGCGTTCTGCACGTATTACCGCGAATGGCGCAGGGCAGCCATCCGTTGGCATCGTGGAATGCGGGTTTCGGCTGGAGCGACCTGGCCGGCGCCATCACCCTGTTCAGCCGCGAGGAATACAACGGCATCTGTGAAGCGGATATCGCGAGGGAAATGGCGGCCCACGCGCCCTTTCCGGCACCGTAGGAGGGCCCGCTTGCGGCCCGAATGATCCCGTGATTTCGGGCCGCAAGCGGGCCCTCCTACGCGGACGTCACCAGGTGCTTGACCCAAGGGGGGCGGTAGAGAGATTCACTTTCCACTTCGCCCCAGTTTTCCCCTTGCCCTTGCCCCTTGCCCCTTGTACCTTGCCCCCACGATGCCGCCACGTCTGAAGACCCTCCTGCATCACCTCTACCACTACGGCGTATATGCCCTCGGTGGCGTGATCATCATCGTCTGTGCGGCGGCGCTGGGCTTCAAGTTCTGGGTGATGCCCAACCTCGATCGCTTCAAGCCCGACGTCGAAGCCGCCGCCAGCCGCGCGCTGGGAAAACCGGTGACGGTGGGCCGGCTGGAAGCCGGCTGGGATGGCATCAACCCCCGGCTGACCCTGCGCGAACTGCGCGTCGCGGCGGATAGCGGCGCGCCACTCGAACTGCCGAGCGTGGAGGCCGTGCTCTCCTGGCTCTCCCTGGCGTTGCTGGAACCGCATCTGGCGAGTCTGACCCTGGACCAGCCGCACCTGGCGATCCGGCGCGACCCGACGGGCGTCATCCATCTCGCCGGCATCGCAATCAACGCGGAAAACGCGCCCAGCCCGTTCCCCGACTGGCTGCTGCGGCAGCCGCGCATCATCGTGCACGACGCCATGATTTCCTGGCTGGATGAAAAACTGGCGGCACCGGAATTGCGACTCAGCCAGGTCCGCATCTACGTTCGCAACCGCTTTGGCCGCCATCGTTTCGGCGGCGTCGCTCTCCCCTCCGCCGCCGCCGGCCGGCTCGAGTTGCGCGGCGATCTCAACGGCGATTCGGTTCGGCGATTCGACACCTGGTCCGGGCAACTTTACGCGCGCGTCGACGACGCCCGCTTCGACTCCTGGGGGCGCTGGGTGCCCTGGGCGCAGTCGGCGGTGCGACAGGGCCGCGGCGCCCTGCGTTTCTGGCTGGACCTGGAGCGCGGCCAGATTCGCGCCCTGACCGGCGACACCCGGCTCAAGGGCGTCGCCATCAATGTCTCGGATGTCGAGCCCTTGCCGGACCTGGCGTTCCAGTCGCTGGCCGGGCGGGTTGGCTGGGCACGCGAATTCGACGGCAAGGGCCAGGCCAGCTCGCAGACGTTTTTCGTGGAACAACTGCGCTTCGCGGTGGCCGGAGAGACCCCCTCGGAACCGGCGTCGGTCAAGGTCAGGCTGCTACCGGATGGGCATGGCGGCTTCAGCACGGTATCGGCGAATGCGAGCAATCTGCGCCTGGAGGCCCTGACCGCGCTGACGGGTGCCTTGCCCCTGCCCCGCCGTGGACATGACCTGATCGCGGCGCTGAATCCGCGCGGCCTGGTGGAGTCGGCCTCCGGTCACTGGAGTGGCGCGCAGGACTATGGTTTCAAGCTGCATGTACGCGACTTGGGCTGCAATGCCTATGGCAGCCTGCCCGGGTATTCCGGGGTATCGGCCAGAATCGAGGCGGATCAGGCATCCGGCACGGCCGAACTGAACGGTCGCGACATGGTGCTGAACATGGACCGGGTCTTCCGGCATCCGCTGGTATTCAACCATCTCGACGCGATGGCCGCCTGGACGATCAGCGGACAAGGCACACGGCTGGACATCGAGCAAGCCCGTTTCGACAACAGCGATCTGGCGGGCGAGGCCGAGGGCCGCATCGAACTGCCGACCGGCGCCAAGCCGCGCCTCGACCTCCGCGCCCATCTCAGCCATGGGGAAGCGCGCGCAGTCTATCGCTACCTGCCGCTCGCGGTCGGCAATGACGCCTACGAATGGGTGAAACACTCGGTCATCGGCGGCCATTCCGACGATACCCGACTGGTGCTCAAGGGTGATCTCGCGCATTTCCCGTTCGACAAGGGCGGCGGTGAATTCAAGGTCACGGTGAAAATGGTCAATGGCCTGCTCGACTATGCCGATGGCTGGCCACGCATTGACGGTGTCAACGGCATGCTGGTCTTCCATGACAAGGCGATGACGCTGACCGCCGACAGCGGCCGCATCCTCGACGCCCGCCTGGGTCCGGTGCGCGCGCACATTGCCGATCTTCACGCAAGCTGGGACGAAATGCTGCTGATCGACGGCCGCGCGACAGGACCGACGCAGACTTTCCTGGACTTCATCCGGCAATCGCCAGTGAGCGAACATATGGGAGGCTTCACCGAAAAATTGCGCGCGGACGGCCATGGTGAACTGGGCTTGAACCTGCAACTGCCACTGCGCCACATCAAGGACAGCTCACTGGGCGGCGCCTTCAGTCTCAAGGACAACCGCATCGGGCTGGGCGGCGATCTCCCCGATCTGGAGCAAGTCAGCGGCCGCCTCGGCTTCACCGAATCCTCGGTGCAGGCGCGCAATCTCCAGACGCGGGTGCTGGGCCTGCCGGCCATGCTCTCAATCGACAATTCGCGGCCGGGCCAGGTGCAGGCCCAACTCAAGGGCAACATCACGGCCGACGCGCTCAAGCCCTATCTCCCCGCCAGCCTGGCCGGCCACGTCAGCGGCGCCAGCGACTGGCGGGCGGACGTACTGGTCGCCAAAGCGTGGAACGAGGTCCAGATCAGCTCGGACCTCGTCGGCCTGGCGCTGACATTGCCCTCACCCCTGCGCAAACACGCGGGGCAAGCCATCCCCCTGACGATCACCCGCACCCCAGGCGACCTGCGCGACAGCGTGGTCAAGGCCAGCTACGGCAATCTGGTCTCGCTGCGCGCCGAACTCCCGGTCGATGGCCCGGCGCGAGTCGCTGTCCGCCTCTCCCAAGGCGAAGCGCCAGCCCCCAAGGATGCCGGGATCAGCGTCTCGGGCGCGCTCCGCTATCTGGACCTGGACGCTTGGCGCGGCCTCGATTTCAGCTCGTCGGGAATCGCGGGGCCGCCAATGCGCGACATCAGCCTGAGCCTGAATGAGTTCAAGGTGGCGGGACGCATCCTCCGCGATACCCATGTCCGGGCGCAACCCACCGGCGGCGGCTGGAAAGTGATATTGGCCGGGCGCGAACTGGGGGGCGAGCTGTTCACCCTGCCCGGAACCCGCGGCACCCGCGTGATAGCCAACTTCAAGCGCCTGGCGATCCCGGAAGCCGCGAACGATGTCTTGCCCGGCGAGGGCGCCGGAAACGCCGATGCGGCACTGGCCGAACTCGAACTCAATGCCCGTAACTTCACCTGGAATGGCCTGGACCTGGGCGAACTGCATGTGCGTCTGACCCCGGACAAGACCGGGTACACGCTGGATCACGTCTCGCTGGCGATGCCGGAAGGCCGTCTGGAAGGCAAGGGACAGGTTTCCCGGCATCCGCGCAGGCCCACCCGTCTCGACCTGAAGCTCGAGGCAGCCGACCTGGGCAAGCTGCTTGGCCGCCTCGGTTACCCCGGCGGCGTGCGTGGGGGCGAAGCCCGCTTCGAGGGCGACCTGAACTGGATGGGTGGGGTCGAGGATTTCGCTGTGGCCAAACTGGCGGGCGACTTTGTCGTCGCGGTGAAGAAAGGCCAGTTCCTCAAGGTGGAGCCGGGCGTCGCCAAACTGCTCGGCATTCTCAGTCTGCAGGCGCTGCCCCGGCGCATCACGCTGGATTTCCGCGACGTCTTTTCGGAAGGCTTCGCCTTCGATGAAATCCTCGGCAACATTCATCTCGACCGCGGCGCCGCCTATACCCAGGACCTGAAGATGAACGGCCCCGCCGCGAAAGTGAGCATGAGCGGCGTCGTCGATCTGGTCGGGGAGTCACAGAACCTGCGGGTGAATATCCAGCCTCGTCTGGACGACACCGTCGCCGTCGCCAGCGCCATCGTCGGCGGCCCGGTGGTGGGCATCGGCGCCCTGATCGCCGGCAAGGTGCTGAAGAACCCCATCGGCCAGGCGCTCTACTTCGACTACCGGGTGACCGGTGGCTGGAGCGAACCGGTCATCACCAAGATGAAGCGGCAGGTCAAGGAAACGGCGTCAACACCCTGACCCGCATGCCGCGCTGACCGGGGTTATGGCTCGTAGCCCAGATTCGGCGCCAGCCAGCGTTGTGCTTCGGCCAGACTCCAGCCCTTGCGGCGGGCGTAGTCCTCGACCTGGTCGCGGGCAATCTTCGCCACGGCGAAGTAACGCGCGTCCGGGTGGCTGAAGTAGAAGCCGGAGACCGAGGCGGCGGGCAGCATGGCGTAGTTTTCGGTGAGGGTGACGCCGATCCGGGCCGTGGCGTCGAGCAGATTGAATAACGCGCTTTTCTCGCTATGTTCCGGGCAGGCCGGGTAGCCGGGGGCGGGGCGGATGCCGCGATATTCCTCGTTGGCCAGTTGCGCGGCGGTTAGCGTCTCGTCGGCGGCATAGCCCCAGAATTCACGGCGCACGCGCCGGTGCAGGTGTTCGGCGCAGGCTTCCGCGAGGCGGTCGCATAGCGACTTGAACAGGATGGCGTTGTAGTCGTCGTGCCGCGCCTCGAAGGCCTTGGTCTTCGCCTCTTCGTTGATGCCGGCGGTGACCACGAAGGCGCCGAGGTAGTCCTTCACACCGCTATCCTTGGGCGCCACGAAGTCGGCCAGGCACCAGTTGGGCTGATCCGCCGGTTTCGCCATCTGCTGGCGCAGGTTGTGGTTGGTCATCAGCACTTGTTGCCGCTGCTCGTCGGCGTAAATCTCGATGTCGTCGTCGTTCACCGTGTTGGCGGGGAACAGGCCGATCACCGCGCGGGCTTCGATCCAGTTCTCGGCGATCATCTGCTTCAGCATGTCCTGGGCGTCGGCGAGCAACTTGCGCGCTTCCTCGCCGACCACGGCATCTTCGAGGATTTTCGGGTAGCGGCCGTGCAGTTCCCAGGAGTGGAAGAAGGGGGTCCAGTCGATGATTTCGGCGAGTTCGGCGAGCGGGTAGTGGTGGTACACCTGGGTGCCGAGCACCTTGGGTATGGGCGGGGCAAGGTTCGCCCAATCCGTCTTGAACTTGTTCGCCCGCGCCTCCGCCAGCTTGACCCGCTTGCTCTCGCTGCGTTGCGCCAGGTGGCGTTCGCGCACTTCGATGTAATCGGCCTTGATCTTCGCCACATAGTCGGCGGCGAGGTCATCGGAAAGCAGGTTGGAACAGACACCGACGGCGCGCGAGGCGTCCTTCACGTAGACGGTGGTGCCTTCGTAATGCGGCGTGATTTTTACCGCCGTGTGAGCCAGCGAGGTGGTGGCGCCGCCGATCAGCAGCGGCTGTTTCATGCCCAGGCGCTGCATTTCCTTGGCGATGTGGCTCATCTCTTCCAGAGACGGCGTGATCAGGCCGGAGAGGCCGATGATGTCGACGTTCTGTTCCCGCGCGGTGGTGAGGATCTTGTCGGCCGGGCACATGACGCCGAGGTCGATGACTTCGTAGTTGTTGCAGCCGAGGACCACGCCGACGATGTTCTTGCCGATGTCGTGGACGTCGCCCTTCACCGTGGCCATCAATATCTTGCCCTTGGCGCGCGCGCCTTCCTGCTTGGTGGCTTCGATGTAGGGCAGCAGATGCGCCACCGCCTGCTTCATCACCCGCGCCGATTTCACCACCTGCGGCAGGAACATCTTGCCGGCGCCGAACAGGTCGCCGACCACGTTCATGCCGTCCATCAGCGGGCCTTCGATGACCTTCACCGGATGGTCGAACTTCAGGCGCGCTTCCTCGGTGTCTTCGATGATGTGCGCGGTGATGCCCTTCACCAGGGCGTGGGTGAGTCGCGCTTCCACCGGCTCGCTACGCCAGGCCTGGTCTTCCACCGCATCTTTCGCCTTGCCCTTGACGCTTTCCGCCGCCGTCACCAGACGATCGGCGGCGTCGGGGTGGCGGTTGAGCACCACGTCTTCCACCAGGGCGCGCAACTCGGCGGGGATCTCGTCGTAGACGCCCAGCTGCCCGGCGTTGACGATGCCCATGTCCATGCCGGCCTGGATGGCGTGGTAGAGGAACACGGTGTGGATGGCTTCGCGCACCGGCTCGTTGCCGCGGAAGGAGAAGGACACGTTGGAGACGCCGCCGGAGATGTGGGCGTGTGGCAAATGGGTACGAATCCAGCGCGTCGCGTCGATGAAATCGACGGCGTAATTGGCGTGTTCCTCGATGCCGGTGGCGATGGCGAACACGTTGGGGTCGAAGATGATGTCTTCCGGCGGGAAACCGACCTGTTCCGTCAGCAGCTTGTAGGCGCGGGCGCAAATTTCCACCTTGCGCGCATAGGTGTCGGCCTGGCCGGCCTCGTCGAAGGCCATGACGATCACCGCCGCGCCATAGCGGCGCGCGAGGCGGGCGCGTTCCAGGAACTCGGCCTCGCCTTCCTTCATGGAAATCGAGTTGATCACCGACTTGCCCTGCACACACTTGAGGCCGGCTTCGATCACGCTCCATTTCGAGGAGTCGATCATGATCGGCACCCGCGCGATGTCCGGCTCGCCGGCGATCAGGTTGAGGAAGCGCACCATCGCCGCCTCGCCGTCGAGCATGCCCTCATCCATGTTGATGTCGATGATCTGGGCGCCGGCTTCCACCTGTTGCAGGGCGATGGTCAGGGCCTCGTCGTAGTTGCCGTCGATGATCAGGCGCTTGAACTTGGCCGAGCCGGTGACGTTGGTGCGCTCGCCGACGTTGACGAAGAGCGAATCGGCGCCGACGTTGAACGGCTCCAGGCCGGAGAGACGCAAAGACGGCGCGATGGCAGGCGGGACTCGGGGCGCGCAGTCGGCCACCGCGTCGGCGATGGCCTTGATGTGCTCCGGGGAAGTGCCGCAGCAGCCCCCGACGATGTTGAGCAGGCCGGAGCGCGCCCATTCGCCGATCTGTTCCGCCATCTGCTCCCCGGTTTCGTCATAGCCGCCGAAGGCGTTGGGCAGGCCGGCGTTGGGGTGGGCGGAGGTGAGGCAATCGGCCAGTCGCGCCAGCTCGTCGATGTGCTGTCTGAGTTCCTTGGCGCCCAGGGCGCAGTTGAAGCCGAAGGAGAAGCAGTCGGCGTGGCGCAGCGAGTTCCAGAACGCTTCCACCGTCTGCCCGGACAGGGTGCGGCCGGAAGCGTCGGTGATGGTGCCGGAGATCATGATCGGCCACGACTTTCCCGTGTCATCGAAGTACTTCTTCACCGCGAACACCGCCGCCTTGGCGTTGAGCGTGTCGAACACGGTCTCGATCAGGATCAGGTCGGCGCCGCCTTTCACCAGGCCATCGGTGGCCTCGTAATAGGTGGCGACCAGTTCATCGAAGGTCACATTGCGGAAGCCCGGATCGTTGACGTCGGGCGACAGGGTGGCGGTGCGCGAGGTGGGTCCCAGCACCCCGGCGACGAAGCGTGGTTTGTCCGGGGTGGAATAGTCGTCCGCCGCCGAGCGCGCCAGTTTCGCGCCCTCGAAGTTGATCTCCCACACCAGCGACTCCATGCCGTAGTCGGCCATGGAGATGCTGTTGGCGTTGAAGGTGCAGGTTTCCAGGATGTCGGCCCCAGCGGCCAGGTATTGCGCGTGGATGTCGCGGATGATCTCCGGCCGGGTCAGCACCAGCAGATCGTTGTTGCCCTTGAGATCACTCGGCCAGTCGGCGAAGCGTTCACCGCGATAGTCGGCCTCGGCCAGCCCATGGCGCTGGATCATGGTGCCCATCGCGCCATCCAGGATCAGGATGCGTTGGGCGGCGAGAGCGCGGAGTTCAGCGGTGCGGTCGGACATGGTGGGCAGGCGGCTACGGAAAGGGCGCGGATTTTACCATCCGCCCCGGACCGGGTCCGCCGCCTTCACCTCGTCACGGGTTCAGGCACGCTGGCGGGTGAAGGACCTGGGCTTTTTCACCTCGGGCGCGACACCGCCTCCCCCTTCGAGGGGCTGGTTGGCGAAGGTCCAGGCCATCACCGTGATGGCGATGAGGTGATAGTAGAGATCAAAGTAGGACAAACCGAGGAAGGCCCCGGCACTGGCATAGCCGACCATGCTGACCTGAATCATGGCGGCCAGGTCGGCGGCCCATTTCCGGTCCGGATCCCGCTTGAACGTCCGCTTGATCTGGTTGCATCGCGCCCAGGTCATCATGCCCAGCGTGATGAAGATGCCGAAGCCGATGAAACCCTGTTCCCCGATCTGCTCGAAATAGATGCTGTGCACGTCATGTACCCGGTCGGGTTCGGGGGCGTACTGGGCAAAGGTGGGGGGGTGGAACATGTCCATGCCACCACCGGTGATCCGGCTCGTCGCGACATTGAAGGCGGTCCACCAGGCGTTGATCCGGCCCAGGGAGGAGTCGTCCTGCTGGTAGGTCTTGATGGTGTTCATGCGGTCATACCAGGCCTGCGGCATGATGCTGCCGATGATCAGGATGCTGCTTCCTATCATCAGGGCAGTGACGAACTTGTTGCGGCTCTTGAACCAGAGGAACAGGCCCATGGCGGCGAGGCCGATCAGGCCGCCACGCGACTGGCTGCCGATCGCCGCGATGGCGGACAGCATCATCGCCGCACCCAGCCCCAGTTTCAGCCAGGGGCGCTGCTCCTGCAGACGCAGGTAGGCCAGCAGGGGGATGATCATCGCCAGCACCAGGGCCATCTCGTTGTTGCCGCCGAAGAAGGTGCCTTCCGGCCCTTGCACCCGATGCACCCCGCCTTTCATGATGGTGAAAATGCCGCCCTTGATGCCATAGAAGCCCAGCGAGATGCAGATGACCCAGATCAGACCATTCAGGCGCTCGCGGCTGTTGATGACCATCAGGGTGACGAAGGTCATCAGCAGGACCTTGAACACCTTGATGAAGTTGTCCCAGGCCAACGCGGGATATAAAGCGAAGCTGGTGGTCACGACCATCCAGAAGACGAAGATCAGCAGCAGGATCGTTTCCCGTGTCCAGGGAATGCGCTTGGGTTCCTTGCTGAACAGCATCGCGATGAACGTGGTGAGCGCGATCAGCATGGCCCAGGGAAAATCACGCGCCCAGCCGAAGGCCAGGCGGTGCGGGTTGTGGTAACCGATCCAGGACCAGAGATAGATACCGACCTGCGGGCGGCGCAGGGCCATGGGCAACAGCCCGAACACCACGATGGCGACGAACAGGTCTCTCACCGGGGCGATGCCTCTTGTGTGGCCGCGGTGAACCAGGTGACGCGGCGGTCGAGGTTCAGATCGCGCAGCAGGCCGGCGCGCAGCTTGCGATCCACTTCCCGCTCATGGCGCAGGCCGCGTTGCTTGACCTGGTAGAGGCGCCCCTTGTGCGGCTGCGTCTGTCCGAATCGCTCGCCCTCGGCAAGTCGATGGAGAAATTCGGCGTAAACTTCGGCGCTTCGCTCCACCGCCCGCCAGAACAATTTCAACTCATCGTCGTCGGCGCGGACTTCCGGGCAGATGTGGGCGATCAGGCCACCGGTATCGATGCCGGCGTCGATCCAGTGCAGGGTGCAGCCCACTTTCTCCGGCTCGCCGTTGTAGAGTGCCCAGAAGGTGCAGTCGGCGCCGCGATATTCCGGCGACAGGCCACCGTGCAGGTTGGCGATGCCAAGACGCCCTTCCTTGAGCAGGTCGCCCCGGATCAGCGAGGTGCCGAACACGCAGAGCAGGTCGGGCTTCAGTTCCCGCGCCAGGGCCACCACGTCCGGATGGTTGATGTGCGGGAACTCGCGCACCAGTTCGGGCCGGTTCAGCCGCGCCTCGGCATCGCCGAAGAAGAAGCGCCGCTCCGGGTTGCCGGTATAGCGGCGCCGGTCGCGCAGCCAGCGCCAGATCTTGCGTGTCAGATTGTCCGGACGCAGCGTCCTGAACAGTTTCTTCCAGGAAAACGCCGATCCCGTCTCGTTGACGATGGCGACCACCTCGGCGGCTTCGCACAGGGCATTGGCGACGTGGAGGTGGCGCGGACTGCGGCCGCACAGCACCATCACGCGCAGCGGGGAGCGCTCAGCCATGCGTCTTCTCCACGCTCGGCACCGGCGGCACGGCGATGTCGGCCATGTCCATGAGCAGTGCATCGGCGAAGAACTTGGCCGCCCAGTTGGGATACTCGAAGCGGGAATAGTCGCCCCAGATCGGCGCCGAGCCGGCGATGCCGCCGCGCACGGCCGGGTCCGGGTAGTCCAGGCGCTGCGTGGTCTTCAGGTAGACGATGGCGGCGCGGGCATGGGCGCGCAAGTCGTCGGCGCCGGTGGCCTGCGCCAGGCGGGTCCAGTTCATGCTCATCTGGGCGGCGCCGGTCAGGCAGCAGTAGCGGGCATCGGCCACCCAACCGTCCTTGAAGGTGCCGGCCAGCCAGCCGTCATGCCGCTGCGCGGCGGCGATGCCACGGCCGGCCGTGAGCGCGGCGTCGAGGTAGCGCGCCTCGCCGAGCAGCACCCCGGCTTCCAGCAGACCACGGATGGCATAGGCGATGGTATGGGTGAAGGGCGAGCGCCAGGGCACGAAGGCATTGCTGGCGAACCAGCCGGATTCGGTCTGCTGGGTCAGCGCCCAGTCCATGTGTCGCTTCGCCGCATCGATCAGGCGCGCATCCTGCGCGAGCAGGCCGGTGGACAGCAGCGGCCAGGTGGCTCGGGTGTTGTAGACGTGCGGCGTGTCGTTGTGCTCGAACTTGCGGAAGCAGCCGTCCGCGTCCTGCTGATCGGCCAGCCAGTGGCCGGCGCGTACCGCCGACTCGAGACAGTCCTGGCGCTGGAGCTGGGTGTAGCCGGCCACCATGCCGTGCATGATCTGGCCGGTATTGAAGATCACCGGCCGGCTGCCCGGCTCGCCGAAATGGCCGGGGAAGGCGCCGTCCACCTGCTGCAGCGACAGCTCCCAATCGATCATCCGCCGCGCCCGCTCCACCAGTTCCGGGCGGCGCAGCAATTCGGCGGCGGCAAGGAAGGTTTCGATGATGTAGCCGGTGGTTTCCGGATAACTGGGCAGCCAGCCGTCCTCGAAACTCCAGCCGGCAGCGACGCCGCCGGCGTCGGACTGGCCGTCGCGCACGTCCTGGGCGTGACAGAGCCAGTCGATGGCGGCACCGAGATGTTCGGCGTGGGGTTTCGCCTCGCCACGCACGTCGCGCAGGCTGTCCAGGATCAGGGCAAGATGACGCGGTCGCCAGGGCTTGTAGCGGAACGGCAGGGAGAGCAGTGCGGCGAGATCCATACGTTTATTCCTTCTGGGTGACGCGGCCGAGTTCACCCCCGAGGCGGACATGGCTCACCACATAACGATGCTTGCCGGAGGCTTCCGGCGGAATGTTGTCGACCAGCTTGACGCCGATCCGCACCGAGTCGCCCAGACGCTGGCGCAGCCCGGCCTTGATGCTGAGGATGGCCTTGTCGCTCCAGAGTGCATTGGGCACCGCGAGCACTTCGATCGACTCGGTGCTGTGCTGGATCAGCTTGAATTCGGCGAGCCCCTCGATGGCGCGCAGGACGTAGATGCCGGCCAGCGCATGCATGATGGTGCCATCCTGGCGCACCAGGAAATCGGTGCCGCGGCCGACCACCTCGGCGAGCACATGCAGGCCGCGCCCCGCCCGATCCGCCTCCGGGCTCATCCGCACCATGTCGCCGGTGCGATAGCGGATGAAGGGTTGCGCTTCGGAACAGAGGCCGGTCATCACCGCCTCGCCTATCTCGCCCGCCGCCACCGGCTGGCCGGCTTCATCGAGCACTTCCAGGAGGACGCTCTCGCTCATCAGGAGCACCTGGCCTTCCGGGGTCTCGTGGGCGGTGAAGCCGATGTCGCGACTGCCGAATTCGTTCGCCACCGGTGCGCCGAAGACTTCGCCGATCAACTCGCGCTGGTGCGGATACAGCGGCTCGCCGGTGGTGCACACCACCTTGAGCCGGGGCAGGCGGGGACGGCGGCCGCGCTCCCGGGCATGGGCCGCGAGCAGCGCCAGGGAACTGGCATAGCCATAGACGCAACGCGGCTGGAAGGCTTCCAGCGCGTCAAGATAGGCGTCCATGCGTACCGACGACATGGCGAAGGCGTTGAGCACGAGTTGATTGATCAGGCGATCGCGCACGGTCTTGACCCAGTCGGTCTTGTTCAATTCGACCGGCGCGCCCCACAGATAGACCTCGGGATCGCCCACGTCGACACCCCACCAGCGCCGCGCCCGCATCCGCCCGGCGGCGTCGGAGGCCTGGCGGGCGCGGCCGAAATGGAAGATCAGCGGCTGGCCGCTGGAGCCCCCGGTGTTGTACTGGAAGGCGCCACCCGGCACCCCGGGCCACACCAGGTTCTCCCGGTTGAGGGCGGCATCCTGCTTGTCCATGGTCGGCAGGCGGGCGAGGTCGGCGAGGCCACCCAGGTCGTCCGGCGACAGGCCAGCGGCATCCAGCCTTTGCCGGTGCCAGGGGCAATGCCTGCGGGCGATGTCCAGCAACGCCCGCAGTTTCTCCAGCTGCAGGGCTTCGACGCCCTCGCGGGACAGCCACTGGCTCTGTTCCAGCTCGGCCAGATAGCTGAAGGTCGGCCGTTTGAAGACACGTTCCTGCGCGGGATAGATGACCTGGCGCGCCAGGAAGGCGGGAAGTTTCAGCATCGGGCGGGCTCCGTCTCGCCGGAAAGTGGCGCTCCGGCATGCATCGCGGCGAACTCTTCCAGCAGGATGCGCACCCGCGTATCCCAGGCATTGGCCGCCGCGTAATCGAGGATGGCCTGGCGCGGCCAGTCACGGGCGAGGGCGTCGCGCAGGGCATCGGTCAGGGCCGCCTGGTCGCCGAACGGAACGATGTGGCCCAGCTCGGGCCGGCACACCACCTCGCGGTTGCCGCCGACGTCGGTCGCTACCACCGGCAGGCCGCAGGCCATCGCTTCGAGAAAGACATTGGCCCAGCCCTCGTTGCGCGTGGCGAGGACGAACACGTCGGCAGCGGAGAGCGGCCACTTCAACTCTTCCGGCGGCAGCGCACCGAGGAAATGCACGCGCTCATCCAGTCCGGCGGCGGCGACAAGGGCACGCAATTCGGCCAGCATGTCGCCCTCCGGATTGGCGCCGCCGACGATCAGGTAATGCAGGTCGGGAACCGCGTCGAGCAGCGCCGGCAGACAGTCGATCACCCGATGGAAACCCTTGCGTTCGACCAGGGCGCCCACGGAAATCAGCACCCGCGCCGATGCCGGAAGTCCGTAGCGCTGCCTTGCCGCTGCGCGCGGCACCGGCTGGAACCGTTCCAGGTCGATGCCATTGCCGATCACCCGGCCTTTCGCGGCTGGCATGCCCAGGCCGATGGCCAGTTGCCGCAGCGAATCAGACACCGAGAACACCCGCGTGGCGCGCGCCAGCGCTTTGGCAACCCGCGCGCGCAAGGCCGGGTCGCGACTGTGCGGCACTTCGGTGCCGCGCAGGGTGATGCTGGTCGGCAGATTCAGCCAGCGCCCGAGCAGGGTGGCGGCATAGCCGTCCGGGTAGGCGAAATGGGCGTCGATCAGGTTGTAGCCCTGGCGTTTCAATCGCCACAGTGCGGGCAGGCAGGCCAGCGCCATCATGAAACCGTCGCCTTGCCGCAGCAGTCCGGGCAGGGCGAGGAAACGGGGAAACCGGACCGCCACGCCCTGCTGCGATTCCCGCCGCGCCGGCTGCGGCCGGTAGCCGGGACGCAACCGGCGGATCAACGACTGGCCCGGAAACCAGGGACGCGGCGACACCACGGTCAGGGGCAGATGGCGCGCGACACGGAACATGCGCTCGCGGATGAACAGCCCGGCCTGGGGCTGAGCCGCGTTGGGAAACAGGCTGGAGACGACGATGAGGCGCGGCCCCGGCGCCGTCACCCGGGCCACACTCATACCGCCCTCCCGAGGGCACGGGTATAGATATCCCGGTAATTGGCGATGCTTTTCGCCCAGTTGCGCTCGCCTTCCACGAAGGCGCGCCCGTTCTCGCGCAGGGTGTCGCCGCCGTCGCGCAGGTTGAGCGCGGCCAGCGCCTTGTCGGCGAGGTCGGCGGCATTGCCGGCGCGGAACAGGATGCCGGTATGGCCATCCTCGATCAACTCCTGGTGCCCCCCCACATCCGAGGCGATCAGCAGGCGTCCCTGCGCCATCGCTTCCAGCGGTTTCAGGGGCGTCACCAGATCGGTCAGGCGCATGGCGTGGCGGGGATAGGCCAGCAGGTCGACCAGGTCGTAGTAGCGGTTCACTTCGGCATGCGGCACGCGACCGACGAAGACCACCTTGTCGGCCAGACCGAGCGCGGCGGCCTGGCTCTTCAGATTGGCTTCCTGGGGGCCGCCACCGACCAGCAGCACTTTCACCTCGGGCGCGCTTTCCAGGATCCTGGGCAGGGCTTTGATCAGCAGGTCCAGGCCTTCGTAGGCGTAGAACGAACCGAGAAAGCCGATCACCCGGCTGCTGCCCAGCCCGAGGCGGGCCTTCAACTCGGGGTCGGGCTCGCCGCCACGGGTGAACTGTTCGATATCGACGGCATTGGGCACGACGCCGATCTTGTCCAGTGGAATGCCGCGCGCGACCAGATCTCCCCGCAGGCCGCCGCAGATGGTGACGACCTGGCTCGCCTGGCGTACCGCCCGCGTCTCCATGGCGCGAGTGAGGCGATAGCGGACGCCCCATTCGGACTGGGTGCCGTGATCGACGGCGGCATCCTCCCAGAAGGCGCGGATCTCATAGACGACGGGAATGCCCAGTTGATGGCCGACATGGAGGGCCGGGTAGGCGTTGAGCACCGGGGAATGGGCATGCAGCAAGTCGGGCTTGAGCTCCCGCGCCAGTTCCAGCAGGCGGTGCTCGGTGGCGTTCATCAAGGCCCATTGGTTGAGAAAGGGCATCCGGCTGGCCCAGCCTGTCGGCACCGGCGTGCGGAAAAAGCGCAGGCCGTCCGCCTCTTCCTCCGGCCGTTCGACCCGGCCCTGTTTCGGACTGGTCAGGTGGTAGGTCTCCCAGCCCAGCCGGCGCTGGCCGCGCAGGATGTTGGCGCTGCGGAAGGTGTAGCCGGAATGCAGCGGCAAGGAGTGGTCAAAGACGTGGAGGATGCGCAGCGTCATGGCTGAATCTCCTGGTTACGCAGGAAGGCCTCGAACATCAGCAGGGCCCAGAGCGGTGAACTGTAATCACGCACGCCGCGCGCATGCTCGTCGGCCATGCGCGCCAGGAAGGCCATGTCGAACAGGCCGCTGGCGGCCATGCGCGGGGAGCACATCGCCGCGCGCAGCTTGTCCTTGAGCGGGCCGCGGAACCATTCCGCGAGCGGGATGGAGAAGCCCATCTTGCGGCGGTACATGATGTCGTGGGGCAAATGCGGTTCCAGCGCCTGTTTCAGCATGTACTTGCCTTCGCCGCCGCGCAGCTTGTAATCGACCGGCAGGCCGGACACCCATTCCATCAGCTTGTGGTCGAGGAAGGGCACTCGCACTTCGAGGGCGTGCGCCATGCTGGCGCGGTCGACCTTGGTGAGGATGTCACCGACCATGTAGGTTTTCATGTCCAGGTACTGCACCCGTGAGACCGGGTCGCGCCCGGGATTGCGGGCATCGTGGCGGCGCAGCACTTCCACCGCCGAATAGCCGTTCAGCCGGCGCTTGAACGCGCCGCTGAACACCCGCGCGCGCAAGCTGTCGCCCATCACCGAGACGCCATGGAAATAGCCTTCGACACTGTCGCGCGCCATCGCCTCGAAAGTGGTTTTCGCGCGCAGCACCCTGGGCGCCCAGTCGGCCTTGGGATAGGCCTGGCCGAGAAAGCCGAACAGCGGCCGGCGCAGGCCGTAGGGCAGCATGCGACGCATCCGTTCCTCGTAGGCATGCCAGCGATAGCGCCGGTAGCCGGCGAAGTTCTCGTCGCCGCCATCGCCGGACAGCGCCACGGTCACCGTCTTGCGCGCCAGCTGGCAGACCCGCCAGGTCGGCATGGCGGAGGAATCGGCATAGGGCTCGTCGTAGAGCCGGGCGAGCTCGTCGACCAGACTGAAGTCATCGGACGCCACCTGCTCCTCGTGGTGCTCGGTGCGATAGCGAGTCGCCACCTGGCGGGCGTACTCGGCCTCGTTGTATTTCGGGTCGGCGAAGGCGATGGAGCAGGTCTTCACCGGCTGCCCGGACAGCCCGGCCATCATCGCCACCACGGCGGAGGAATCGACGCCGCCGGAGAGGAAGGCGCCGAGCGGAACTTCCGCGATCATGCGGATCTTCACCGCTTCGCGCAGGCGCTCGATGAGTTCATCTTCGGCCTCTTCCAGGGACAGGACGGGATGCGGCTGGAACGGTACGTCCCAATATTCTTGCGGCTGCCCCACCGGCTCGCCGCGTTTGATCAGCAAGCGGTGGCCGGGCGGCATCTTCAGGGCGGTGCTGTAGATGGTGCGTGGTTCCGGCACGTAACCGTAGGCGAAATACTCCTCCACGGCGTGATCGTCGATCTGGCGGCGGAAACCGGGCCAGGCGGTGATCGTCTTGAGTTCCGAGCCGAACACCAGATAGCCGTCGTCGGTTACCGCGTAATGCAGCGGCTTCACCCCCAGGCGGTCGCGCGCCAGAAACAGTGTCTGTTTGTTCCGGTCCCACAGCGCGAAAGCGAACATGCCGCGAAAGTGGTGCACGCAATCCACGCCCCACTGTTCCCAGGCGTGGACGATGGTCTCGGTATCGGAGCGGGTCTTGAAGGTGTGGCCGAGGGCGGTGAGCTCGGGGATCAGGTCGACGAAGTTGTAGATCTCGCCGTTGAACACCACCGCCACGCTGCCATCCTCGTTGAACAAGGGTTGCTGGCCGGCGGCGATGTCGATGATGGACAGACGGCGGTGGCCCAATCCCAGCCCCGGCTCCAGATGCAGACCGGCCTCGTCGGGGCCGCGGTGCGACTGGATGTCGTTGATGCGGGCAAGCACCTCGCGGGAGATGGGCCGGGTTTCACGCAGGTCGAAGACGCCAGTTATGCCGCACATGTCATTTCTTGGTGTCAGGTTTCAAGGGCAGTTTCGTACACGGCCTGGTAAGCCGCCGCCATCCGCGCCAGGGAGAAATCCCGCTCGATGCGACGCCGCGAGGCGGCGCCCTCACTGGCCCGGCGTTCCGGATTGGCGGCATAGTCTAGCAGTGCCCGCGCCATGGCCACATCGTCGGCGGGGGCGAGCAGGGTGCCGTTGTCGCCCGCGATGACCAGTTCCGGATTGCCGCCCACCGCGGTGGCGATGATCGGCAGGCCGCTGGCCATGGCTTCAAGGATGGTATTGGAGATGCCCTCGCCAAGCGAGGGCAGCACGAACAGATCCATCGCGCGCAACAGCTCGGCGGTATCGTCACGGTTGCCCGGCAGCCAGGCCTGGCCGGCCAGTCCGGCCGCCTCCAGTAGCGCCAGGCAGCCTGCCCGCGCCTCGCCGTCGCCGACGATCAGCAGGCGCAGACCGGAGGCGTCCGGAGCTTGCCGACAGGCCTGAATGAAGGCGCGCACCAGGGTCGGATAGTCCTTGACCGCAACCATGCGGCCGATGCTGCCGATGACACAGGTGGCGCCCTGGAAGAATCCGGTCGGGCCGAGAGCGGGATACGCGCCGGCGCGGGGATGGAACTTGTCGCTGTCGACGCCGTTGTAGATTTGCGTCAGCCGGGCCGCCGGCACCCCGATCGTTTCACGCAGCCAGCCGGCCAGGTCGCGGCTGACGCAGGTGTAGTGGCGCACCAGCGGACGGGCGGCGCGGCGCAGCAGGTTGTATTTCCAGTTTTTTCCTTCCAGGTCGAACACGTCGCGGCCGTGCTCGCCATGCAGACGCGCCTTCACACCGGCCAGGGCGGCGACGAACTGCGCTTCTACGGCATTCAGGTTGCGGGTATGGACCAGCGCGGGTTTCAACGCACGCAGCAGGCGGTGGAGGCGCCAGAGCCAGCCGAGCGAATGCCCTGGCGTCTTGTTGAGGTCATGGAAAACGACATCGTCCCGCTCGATGCGGCCACGAAAATCGGTGTGATCGGTGAGCGAGACGATGGCATGACGAAAGCGGTCGCGCGGCAGGCGGTTGATCAGGTTGACCAGGCCGTTCTCCAGTCCACCGGTACCAAAGTGATAGACCACATGGACGATCAGGGGCGGCAGACTCATTTCGCCTGATCGAGCATGCGGTCGATGGCCGGCTTGTGGTCCGCCAGGAATCCGGTGAGGACCTCGGCGGCGGCATCGACTTCCTGCTTGTCGTGATACGGCGTGGCGACGACGATGGCGGCGCCGATGTCCTGGCGCCCCATGAACTTGGCGAGGGCCAGGTCGATCTTGGCGCGATAGGGGTTGATGTCATCCCGCCCCTCGATGCGGTGCCATTGCCAGGCCAGGATGCGTTGGTGCTCGTCGGTCGCGAGCAATCTGGCTTCGTAGACCGGCAGCGCCTGGCCGGCGATGCCGGCGATCGTGTTGTCGCGTCCGACCTGGCGCCAGTTCGGATGTTTTTCCCGAATCATGATGTTGCGGCTGTTGATGAGTTCGGCGTTATCGCGCTGGGTGCCGTACCAGGCGAGGAACAGCATGACTTGCCGACCGCCTTTCTGGTAATAGCGGACACGCTCGACGTCCATGCCGTGCCATTGCGGCAGCCAGGTGGAGAAGGCCTCCGGGCTCTCTTGCCAGCCCGCCGTCGGAGCGGGCAATTGAAGATCCGGGTGCGGCACCGGGCGGTTGACCAGATGGGCTTCGTAGAGGGGGAACGCGGCCAGGAACAGCGCCAGGATGGCCACGTGCAGCGGCGCCGAACGGATCGCGGTGGTGGCGCGGGGGACACTGCTCTCCTCGAGATCCTCGCGCCAGATGAGGCCCACCCAGAACATCGCCAGCATGACGATGCCGAACCAGACCCAGCCGTAGATGAAGTGATCAACCCCCAGCGCCAGCTTCATGTCCGAATAGTGGGCGATGAACACGATCATGCTGGCGCGCATGCCGTTGGCGAATACCGGCACGACCACGGCCGCCAGGCTGAAGGCGATCCGCTTCCAGGGACTGCGGTAGGTGAGGTAGGCGTAGAGCACGCCGAGGGTGACGGAGGCGATCAGATAACGCAGGCCGGAACAGCCTTCCACCACGCTCCATTCGCCGGTGGGCATGGTGAAGAAGGAGCCCTCGCGATACACCGGGATACCGGCCAGGCGTACCGCGCCGACGGTGAAGTCGGCGGTGAAATTGACCAGCGGCTGGATCAAGGCCTCGCCGTTGGGCACCATGAGCAGCAGGAACCCGAGCGGGAACATGGCGGCGCGCAGCATCGGCAAGCCCATCACCAGCCAGACGGCAGCGATCCAGAGCGCGACGAACGCGTATTGCTCGACCACCAGCACGCCGCCCAGGCGCGCCGCCAGCCAGCCCAGGGCGAGTGGCACGATCACCAGGAAAGCGCGCAGGTCGCCGGCGACCGGCACCGCCGCCAGGCGTGCCCGATCGCGCCAGACCAGCCAGAGCGAGATGGGCAGGATGATGAAGCCGTGGGCGTAGGTTTCGGAGCGGTCCCAGATGTCGTACATGGACATGAATGTCGGCTGCAGCAGGGCGGCCACCAGCAGCCAGGCAAGCATCAGGAACAACAGGGGCGGGCCCCATTTCGGGGGGGGGTCGGGCAGCATCATGCCTCCAGGAGTTGATCTACGCGCGCCAGGGCGCTGTTCCAGGTGAAATCGCTCATGACCCGGGCGCGCGCGGCCGCGCCCAGATCGGGACCGTCGAGCGCGGCCAGGGTTTCCCGCGCCAGGCCCTCGGCGTCGTCGGCGCGACGCACCTCCACGCCGACGCGCGCGTGGATGCCTTCCAGCGCCTGCGACGTCGCCACCACGTTACATGCCATTGCCATGCCTTCCAGCACCTTGTTCTGGATGCCGCGGGCAATGCGCAACGGTGCCACTACCACCCGGGCATGCGCCAGCCAGGGTCGCACATCCTCCACCCGGCCGGTGACCCGCACGCCGGGGAGCGCTGCCAATTCCCGCACCCGCGCCGCCGGGCGGCCGCCGACGATGGCGAACAGCAGTTCCGGCCGCCGCGTGCGCAGGCCGGGCAGCACCTCGCGCGCGAACCAGTCGACGGCGTCGATGTTCGGCCAGTAGTCCATCGCGCCGGTGAAGGCGATGGCGGTGACGCCCTCCGGATAGGGGTTCGCGTAGTCCCGCTCCGGCGAAAAATAGCTGGCGTCGACACCGTTGTTGTAATGGCCGATACGCTCCGCCGACTCCGGCGCCAGGATGCGGAAGTCGGCCGCCTCCGTGGCGGACACGAACAGACCGGCATCGAAGGCGGCCGCGACCCGGCGCTCCCATTGCAGGAGGCGAACGCCCTCCCGGCGGTATAACCAGGACAGGGGCCAGGGCCGGGTGGTCGCGTATTGCCGCCATTTGTCCGAGTCGATGTCGACGAAATCCATCACCCGCCGGATCTGATCCGCGTGCATGACGAAACGGGCCATCGCCGACGAGTAGGCGAGTACCCGCGTCACACCGGCTCGCAGATGCGCGTCCACCCAGGCCTGCAGGTCGGGGTTGCGATAGTAGGGCAGGGTCAGCGGGCCGCCGGTAAGCAGGCCGGTCAGGGCGCGAAGTTTGCCCAGGCGGGGGGTCAGCGCGGCGAAATGCGTGGAAGCGCAGACCGCGCGCAGTTTCTCGCAATGCCGCCAGTCGTCGGGATCGTCGACGAAGGCCCCCAGATGCACCCGATAACGGCTGGAGAGGTGTTCGAGCAGATGCCAGGCGCGGATCTTGTCGCCCTTGTCCGGCGGATAGGGAATGCGATGGGCGAGGAACAGCAGATCGGGCTTCACCGCGGCGCGGGGGACAGGGGGCATGGCGCAGGACGACCCCGCGTCCCGACCTTCACCCTGCCCCTTGCCCCTTGCCCCTTGCACCCGCTCACCCCAGTTGCCTGATGATGCTCGGGCCGATGAAGTTGGCCAGCGGCAAGGGCAGGCGCTGCCATGCCTTGATGAACAACTTGTACTTGGGGTTGTTGGGGTTATTCTCCGGCACGGCGGCGGCGCGCACCAGGTGATAACCGTAATGCAGGGGCTGCGGCTCGAAACCCCAGTTGTGCTTGAAATCCCAGGAGCCGGTGCCCTTCTTGCTGCGCCCGAAATCGAACAGCCGGATGCCTCTTTCCACCGCCAGCCGCATCACTTCCCAGTACATGAAGTCGCTGCCGGCGAGCGCGCGTGCCGAGGCGGTGATGCCGGCGAAATAGGGCCACACCTCGTCGCGGAAATAGAAGTTCATGACACAGCACACCACCTTGTCGTCCTGGGTGACCGTGACGATATCGACGACGTCGCCGAACTCTTCCAGCAGCAACTGGAAATAGCGCCGGGGAAACACCGGAGTGCCCAGGCGGTGCCAGCTTTCGCAGAAGGCAGGGTAGAAACGGGCGAGATCGTGGTCGACCTCGCTCTTGAGGCCGGCCTTGATGCCCTTGCGCACCATCGCCCGCTGCTTGCGCGGGATGGCCAGCATGTTCTTCTCGACTTCGGGGTCAAGCGGCTTGCGGAAGGTGGCGTAGAGATCCGTGCCGGGCCAGTCGGGATGTGCCGGTGCGTCCCGGTCACGGTATTCCAGATGCCCCACCCCCAGTTTATCGGCGAGCGCGCGCGCGGCCAGGTCGAGGGCGGCGGCGGCTTCAGCGCCATCGGCGAGAATGCCGCCGTAGACGGAGTAAGGCATGGAAATCAGGGTGTGGCCGAACAGCCGGCTGCGCACCTCGCCGAGCGGCAGCACACCCTCGATGCGCCCCTCCCGCTCCGCCAGGAGGAAGTGGCAGGGTTGCCGCATGGATTCCTCGATCACCCGCCGCCAGCCGAAACGGTGGAAGAAGGTGCCGGCGGGCGCAGCCAATACGTAGGCATCCCAGGCAGCGGCGTCATCGGCGCCGGCAATTCTGACGCTCAGGCTCATGCTGCCAACTCGTCCGCGTAGACCTGATCGGCGCGACCCCAGGAGAAGTCGGTGAGGAGTCGGTCGAGCTTGGCTTCCATGCGATTCAGGTGAACGTAATGGCGGAAACGGCTCTTCAATGGGGCGCCGGCCACGCGCGGCTGACCCGGGTCGACTTCCCAGGGATGGAAATAGAACATGGCGGGACGTCTCTCGAGACGGTTGACGCGACCGATCAACCAGCGCGAAGCGGCATAGGGCAGCAGGCGGAAATAACCGCCGCCCGCCGCCGGCAGATTGCGTCCAGCCAGGGAAACGGTGGTGGGCGGCATTTCCAGCAAGGCCGGGCAACTTGCCGGCCGATAAGGGAAGCGCGGCGCCTCGGGCATGCCGTAATGATCGTGGGCGATCGGATAGATGCTGGAACTGTAGCGATAGCCGGCTTCCGCCAGCACGTCCAGCGCCCAGAGATTGCTGCCGCCGATGGAAAAGCTGGGGGCACGGTAACCGGTGACCGGCGTGCCGACCAGGTCTTCCAGCAATAGCCTGGCGCGGACCACGTCTTCCCGGAATTCGGCCGGGGTCAGGTCAGTGACCCGCTGGTGGCCGTAGCCGTGGCTGGCGACTTCATGACCGGCGGCGTCGATGGCACGGACCACGCCGGGATAGCGTTCGGCGATCCACCCCAGGGTGAAGAAGGTCGCATGCAGGTCATGCCGGGCGAACAGCGCGAGGATGCGCTCGATGTTGGCTTCCACCCGGCAAGGCCACTGTTCCCAGGCATTCCGGGAAATGGTGTGTTCGAAGGCGCCGACCTGGAAATAGTCTTCCACGTCGACGCTCATGACATTGATGATGTCCCTCATACGGGATGATCAAGCCAGCCACGCAGGTGCTCTGCGATGCGCAGGGCGGCGTGGCCATCCCAGTACTCCGGAATGCGTCCGCGCTTGCCACCGTGGTCGCGGATCTCACGGAAGCAGGCCAGGATCGCCTCCGGATGCGGACCGGTCAGGGTATTGGTGCCTTCCGCGATGGTGATCGGGCGCTCGGTGTTCTCGCGCACGGTGATGCAGGGCACGCCCAGGGCCGTGGTTTCTTCCTGCAGCCCGCCCGAGTCGGTGATGACCAGGGTGGCGTCGCGCATCAGGCCGAGCATTTCCAGATACCCCTGTGGCGGCAGCAAGCGCATGCCCGGTCGCATCAACAAGTCGCCGAGGCCATGACGTTCGGCCGCCGCGCGGGTGCGCGGATGAATGGGAAAGACCACATCGATTTCCTCGGCGATGCGGCCCAGTGTGTCCAGGAGGCGGCGCAGGACACCCGCATCATCGACATTGGACGGGCGATGCAGGGTCACCACGGCGTAACCGCGCTCGGGTTTGCCACCCAGGGTGGTGGCCACCGGCACGGCCCGCTCGAGGTGCGCGCGCAGGGTGTCGATCATAACGTTGCCGGCGAACTGGACGCGCGACTCGGCGATGCCTTCGCGCAGCAGGTTGGCCAGGGCCGACCGTTCGGTGGTGTAGAGCAGGTCGGAGAGCTGGTCGGTCAGCACCCGGTTGATCTCCTCCGGCATGCCGCGGTCGTTGCTGCGCAGGCCGGCTTCCACATGAATCACCTTGACCCCTTTCTTGGCCGCCACCAGGGCGCAGGCGATGGTGGAGTTCACATCGCCGACCACCAGCACCGCGCGCGGCTGCTCGGCGTCAAGCACCGGCTCGAAGGCGCGCATGATGTCCGCGGTCTGCACGGCATGGCTGGCCGAGCCCACTTCCAGGTTGACGTCCGGGCGAGGGATGCTGAGCTGGGTGAAGAAACTGTCGCTCATGGCAGGGTCGTAATGCTGACCGGTGTGCACCAGCTTCGCGACGATCCCCCGTGCCTTGAAGGCGGCCATGATCGGGGCGATCTTCATGAAATTGGGCCGCGCCCCCACCACGCAGAGGATTTCCGTCATTCGTTTTCCTTGCCGGCGGTGGTGGCGTAGAGCACCTTGCGGACCAGGGGAATGAGGCGATTGATGGAGCGCTCGATCGCGACCAGGCGCATCTCGATGTCTTCCGGGAGCATCTGCGCCGACGACGACTGCGGCGTTGTCGCGGCGAGCGCGCGTGGCGCCGGCTCGGGCATGGCCGCCGCCACTTCGCCGGGTTCCTGATGATGGACTTCCTGGCGCAGGTCGCTGATGACCTCCTGCACCGCGTTGCCGTCGATGTGGGGCCGTTCTTCCAGATAGCCGAACAGCAGGATGCGGTCACACAGCGTGTTGATCCGCCGGGGCACGCCATCGGTGAACTTGTGAATCACCTCGAAGGCGTCCTCGGAAAAGGAGGGCGAGCCTTGCCAGCCGACCGTGGTCAGCCGGTGCAGGATGTATTGCGTGGTTTCGGCGCGGTCCAGCGGCCCGAGGTGGTACGAGGCGATGACCCGCTGCCGCAGTTGCAGCATCTCCGGGCTCTGCAGGGTGTTGCGGAACTCCGGCTGGCCGAGGAGGAAAGACTGCAACAGCGGTTTGTCGCCCTCGTGGAAGTTCGACAGCATGCGCAGCTCTTCCACTGCCCGGTGATTCAGGTTCTGTGCTTCGTCGACGATGAGCAGTGGGCGCTGGCCCTGGCGCACCGCCATGCGCAGGTAATCCTCCAGACTCTTCAGTACCGCCGACTTGGTGGTGCCCTCGGCGTGCAGGCCGAAAGCCGCAGCAATGCTACGCAGGGCATCGTCGGCGTCGAGCTGGGTGCTGACCAGCTGGGCGATCAGGTAGGAACCATTCTCCAGCTTGCGCAGCAGGCTTTTCGCCAGCGTGGTCTTGCCGGCGCCGACATCGCCGGTGATGACGATGAACCCCTCGCCCAGTGACAGACCGTACTCCAGGTAAGCGAAGGCGCGTTTGTGACCACGGCTGGCGAAGAAGAATCGGGGGTCGGGATTGAGCTGGAACGGCTTGTCCCGAAGATGATAGTAACTCTCGTACATGGCGGGCTCAGAAGGTCATGCCAAGTTGGGCGCTGACGGTGTTTTCCTCGATCTTGCCGATGACGCCATTACCGGCTTGCTCGGTATGGCGGGCGTTGAACATGCTGCTGACACGCGGGCTGATCTGGTGGGTCAGCGACCAGTTGACCGACCAGCTGTCGCTATCCCGGGTGGCGTCTGCCGCCGTGCTCCAGGTGGTGGTCAGGGCCGTCCTGGTCCGCCCGGACAGTGGCTTCGACCAGCTGACGCTGAATGCGGTCTGCTTGTCCGCGCCACCAGCAGCCGTGCCAAGATACTGACGCTGGCTCTGGTTGAGGGTGAACGCGAACGCACTCTTGCCCAGCGAGTAATTGACAGTGCCCGCCCACGTCTTGCTGTAGGTGGTCTGGTTGAGCAATTCCGTATAGACGCCAGGCACCCCCACGACGGAACAGCCATCCGCGATCACCTCGCCCTCGAGCACCGGTTTGTAGACGCCGTCACCGCAGGTGTAGAAGGGAAAATACACCGATTGATTCAGCTGCTGCGAGGCATCCACCACATTCTCCGAATAGCGCAGCCCGAGCACGGCCCGCCTGATCCGATGATTGAGGTTCAACGCATAAGCGGTATACCCGTAGGCGGACAAGCCGTTGGTCGCCGTGTCGACGCCGAACGCGTTGCTGTCGTAGTTTTTCTGCGCCGAAGCGGACAGGCTGGTCAGCGCGTCGGGCGTCCAGTCCGCGGAGAGCCCATAGGAGGGGGAATCGTTGCGACGACCGGCCGTCGCGCCGAGATTGAGCTTTCGCGACGGCTGCCAGCTGGCGCTCAGGCTGTAGGCCTCTTTGCCGCTGTTCTGCCCGGCCGTGGCGGTCAGGCCCAGGTAATTCGTCGGCGCCCAGTAGACGCCCGCGCTCAGATAGTCGCCGCCCCGCCCCTGCAAGGTGGTGACGCCCTTGCTGTTGTTGCTGCCGCCCGCCAGGAACACCCGCGTCCGGTCGACCACAGCGTAGCCGATGTTGTAGCTACCGCTCTCGAACTCCGAGTTGACCACGCCCCGGGCATCGCCCGTGCTGCGACTGTAGCTGCCGGAATAGGTCAGCCGTTCCGGCCTCGGGCCATTGCGCAGGGCCACATTCATTGCCCGGCTGGTGCTGGTATTCAGCGAGGCCGAATCGGAACTGGCGTAGTTCAGGTTCAGGCTGGCATCGGCGATGAGCCGGCGATCGAACAATTCGTTATGCAGGCTCGGGGTCAACGAGACCGTCCGGGTCTCGGCCCTGTTCGCCACGGTATTGTAGAAATCGGAGGAGGTCGGCAGGAACTGTGATGCGTACTGCTGCCCCACGCGCGCATTCCCCACCACCTTGAAGACACCCGTGATGGGTTCGAGTCGCATGCCGGCATTGAAGTCGTGGGTCAGGTCGTTCCTGCCGCTGTCATAGAGCAGGTCGTTCAGGGTGTAGGCCAGGTTGACATCCCCGCGCTTCCCGCGTCGGCTCATGCCGATGCTCGGCGACACCTGCGTGATGAAGGCGGATTGGGCCCCCGTCGCCACCAGGGAAAGGTTGTCCGTATACCGCTCCGACAGGTTGAGTCCAGTCGTGACCTTCCAGTCGCTCGCCGCGCAGGCCACCCCCGGCGCCAACCCGAGCAGCAGCCAGAATCGCGGGGAAAAAGAGTTATTGCTCAGGTGCGTACTCGCCATAGCCGCCATAACCGTAGCCGTAGCCGTAATCCCCCGCGCTCCCCCCGGAAGCGAACTTGTTCAGCACAAGGCCGACATTCTCACAATCCGCGATGTGCGCGAGCGCATCGGTGATCGCATCCTGCGGGGTCCGCTCCGCCTCCACGACAAACACGATCTGACCCATGTAGGTGGCCAGCACTGAGGCCTCGCTGGTGGAAAGCAGCGGCGGCGAATCGAAGATCACGATCCGGTCCGGATAACGGCTTGCGATATCGCGCACGAAGTACTTCATGGATGAGCTCGCCAGCAGTTCGGTCGCGTGCGTGATGCTTTCGCCCGCCGGCAATACCGTGAGCTTGGCGATATTGGTCTTGATCAGCACATCGGACAAAGGCAGGTTCGGATCCTGCAACACGTCGATCAGGCCGCGTTTCGACTTGAGCCCCAGGTATCGCATGACCGAGGACTTCGACACATCGGCGTCGATCAGCAGCACGGTGTGCTCCAGTTCGGTGGCCATGCTGATCGCCAGGCTGATGGCGGTGAAAGTCTTGCCCTCGCCGGGAAGTGAACTGGTCACCATGATCAGGTTGCCGTTAGGGACCCGCTCGACCCCGCCATGACCGAAGGCATTGGCGAGGAGCGGACGCTTGATCAGGCGGTATTCCTCCGTGATCTTGGTGCGCCCGGAATCCGGCGTGACCGCGCCCATCTTCCGGAGTCGCTCGATGTCGATCACGCCATGCTGGCTGCCGATGACCGTCGCCGGTCCATCGTCTTCAATCTGCATGCGGACGGGACGTTTCCTCGGTTGTTCGAACGACTCCTCGATCCGGTTGATCGACTCCTCGATCAGATTGCGACTCTGCCCAACTGGCTCCTGCCCGACCGGGCCCGGGGCGCCGGGGGGCTGGGTCCTGGTGATCTTTCCGGCCGCTCGCTCGATGATGCTCATACCATCCTCCTCATCAGGCCGCGGGTGAAAGCAGCAGGTAATAGACGATCTGCCCCAGATAGACGACGAACAAGGCGCCCGTGGCGGCAAAGTAGACGTAGTTGAACCTGCGGGCGCGGAGGCGCATCTCGTCGGTCTGGATCATGCTGATCGCGCCGAGCAACGGCAACTCGGTCAGCTCGGTCAACTGGCGGCGACTGACCACGGTGGGCCGCAACTGGCCGAGCAGGAACGCCAGCACGACCCCGATCGCGACGCCGCCGAAGGGCGCCAGCGTGACCAGGAAGGGACGGTTCGGCCACACCGGCTTGCCATCCACGCGCGGCGGATCGATGACCCGGAAATCAACGGTATCGGTCTTGGTTTCCACCTCGCTGGTGAGCGCGGCGGTTTCGCGCCGGTCGAGCAACGCGGCAAAGTTCTTCTGGTACACCCCATAATCGCGCATCAACTGCGTGTACTCGCCCTCGATCCGCGGCACCATGTCCACCGTGCGATACAGATCCGATTTCTTGCGGTTGAGCTGATCCACCCGCGACTTGAGCATGGCGACGTTGGCCCCTGCCTCCGCGATGGCGATGGTCAACTGCTGATAGATCGGGTTTTGCGCCTTGACCGTCTCCTTGCTCTGCTTGCTGGTCAAATCCTCTTCCTGTTTCTTCTGCTCCAACAGGCGGCTGATCAGCTTTTTCGTGCGCATGATCTCGGGATGCAGGTCCGTGTATTTCAGGCGCAGGTTGTCGATTTGCGACTGCAGGGCGGTAATGCGTGCATCCAGCGCCGTGGTGGTCGGCGTCACCGGTGACACCGCCACCAGGGTTTCTTCCTGGTCCGCCAGTTGCAACTCCAGTTGCCGCTTGCGATTCGTGGCCTCCGCCAACTCCTGCCGGGCCTGTTCCAACGCTTCCGAAATCTGGTTGTACTGGCCGTAGAAGCCGCCGGCGGTACCTGGCATGTTGCCGATATTGCGCCGCTTGAACTCCTCCAGTTCCTTTTCCTTCTCGAGCAGCTTCTCTTCGTAGTGCTGCAATTGATCATCAATGAATTTCTGGGATTTGGTCAGGTCCTGGCGGGTTCCACCCAGGCTGCTTTCCGTGAAGATGGTCAGCAAGGCCTGCACGACCCGCTTCGCCAGTTCCGGATTGGAATCCACAAAGGAAATCGAGTAGAGGTTGTCACCGCCACCACCAAGTTCGATCTTCGTCGCGAGACCGTTGTAGAGCGACTCCTGCTGCTGCGGGGTCTTCGCGCGCAAATCCAGGTCCGTCATGCGCGCCAGCTTTTCCAGGTTGGGGCGACTGACGATGGTGCGCGTCATCATGGCGACCTGCTGCCCCGTGTTGGGCTGGATGGCCAAGCCCCCCAGCAATGGCTTCAGCATCGACTGGGTATCGACATACACGCGCGCCTGTGCCTTGTAGCGATTCTCCAGCGAATAGATCCACACCCAACTGACCATCGCCACCAGCCAGGCGACGATCAACACCAGCCAGCGGCGGCGCCAGACACTTCGGGCGTACCCGAGAAGCTGCTCAACGACAAGATTCATGCCGCACCCTCATCGGACACCACCCCAGTAAAGCCCATCGTTCAGAACCAGCGTTCAGGAATGATCAGAACATCTCCTGGGCGCAATTCGACGTTAGCCGAAACATCCGCATCCTTGATCAGATCATCCAGCCGCACACCGAACTGTTGCGGCTTCCCGTCGACCACACGGAGGATGCTGGCGCGATTGCCGGCGGCGAAGTCGGTGATCCCACCCACGGCGATCATCAAGTCCAGCAAGGACATGTGCTCGCGATAGTTGAGCGTCTGCGGCTTGGTTGCCTGGCCCAGTACCCGGATCTGCTGGCTGAAGGGACCGACACCACCGCCCACGATCACGGTGACGATGGGATCCTGGATGTATTTGCCCAATACCTTTTCGATTTCCCGCGCCAATTGGGTCGGCGTCTTCCCGGTCGCGGGCATGTCTTCGACCAGGTTCATGGTCATCTTGCCATCGGGACGAATGGGGAAGCTTCCGGATACCTCGGGGTTACCCCAGACGAACACATTGACGGAATCCCCCGGGCCGAGCAGATAGGTCCAATCGGAAGCGCCATCGGCCTTTGCCGGCGCGGGAGGATAAAGCGGTTTGCTGGCGCACGCCGACAGCAGGGACGCCAACAACAGTGGGAGCAGGATGCGATGCATGGGGTTCCTCGCGATGGATCACAAGCGTTCGGATTATGCCACAGGACCTATTGCGGCCAATTTTCAGAAAACCTGAATTGTGGGGCCGCATTAAACGACATTTTCAACTCATGATGCACGCCGGATCATGAACTCTCACCCGGAATGTCGTCGATCCAGCCTCTCTCCCCTATCGATGCGACTCAGTCGAGCCAGCGCACCAGGTAATAAAGGCGAAACCCCTCGGAAGATCGGGAAGGACCGGAAGCCACGGCGGCGTGGTATCCCTGCTCCGGCCTGGCCGCTGCGCGGGCGGCCTCCTCACCGGGATAGACGCTGACACAGGTTTCCGGGAACCGTTTGCGATTGCGCTGCGGCGTGAAGATCACCACATAGGCACTCTGGACCAGCGTCGACTCGGTATCGCTGACCAGCGCCGCGATCGCCTCGGCCATCAGTTCAGTTTCCGGCCTGGCACCGTGAACTGCACGGACTGAACGGGTTGTTCCTCATCGCTGTAATGCGGCCGTTCGTTGCGATTCATGCCGAGCAGGTCGGCCAGTTCGGCCTCGCGGGCGGCGATCAGGCCGAGACACATGCGGATGTTCTCCACCGTCTCGCTGCTTAACGGGCTGGGATTGCCATCCCTGGGGGCGGTGTCGCGCACGACGGAGGTCAGCGTCTTGCGCATCGCTCGCATGATCTGCTGTTCCTTGGAGAGTATGGCGCTGCTTTCCGGGTGTTCCATGCGACCACCTTGCATATATGAGGGAAGGCCAGTGATTGTCCTCGCTCACCACGAACAGGGTCAACCGCGCGGCCACCATGGGCTTGGTGGAGATGACCGCGAACAGGTTCGCGCCCGCCGCCGGGCTCAAGTAAACTGGCGGGCACCCGCCACGACCGTGGAAACGACACCGCGAAGCCAGGACAACCCCATGAAAACCCTGCTTACCCTGCTCAGCATGCTAATGGCCCTGCAATTGGCCGGTTGCGCGAGCAATGGCGATCCGCGCGATCCGCTGGAACCGATGAACCGCGCCATCCACGACTTCAACGAAGGCCTGGATCGCGTCGTGCTGAAGCCGGTGGCGACCGGCTACCGGACGGTGATGCCGGGATTCGCGCAAACAGGAATGCGCAATTTCTTTTCCAACCTAGGCGATGTCGGCGTGCTGGCCAACGACATGCTCCAGTTCAAGCTGGCAAGTTCCACATCCGACGTCCTGCGCATCGGCTTCAACAGCACCTTCGGCTTCCTCGGCCTGCTCGACATCGCTTCCGAGATGGGCCTGAACAAGAACAATGAGGATTTCGGTCAGACACTCGGCTACTGGGGTGTCGGCAACGGCCCCTATCTGGTGTTGCCGTTCTTCGGCCCCAGCAGCTTCCGCGACGGTGCCGGGCTTGTGGTCGACATGCAATACACCGACCCGGTCAGGGAAATCGAGCATATCCAGTCGCGCAACCTGACTTCGCTGGTGCGGGTGATCAGTCGCCGCGCCGAGCTCATCGACGCCAAGAACGCGATCGACGCCGCCGCGCTCGATCCTTACGAATTCACCCGCGACCTGTATCTCGAACGCCGCAGGGCGCAGGTCCATGACGGCAGACCGCCGGCAGAGGAATGAGCACGGCGGGTCGATGAGCAAGGCGTTCGTGAAGGATGAAGTCGTCGTCGACGAGGACGCAGAAGAAGATGGCGCGCCGCTTCCCGTCGGCAGCAAGAATTACATGACGCCAGCCGGACATGCCCGGCTGCAGGCGGAATTCACGCATCTGGTCAAGGTGGAGCGACCGGAAGTGGTTTCAGTCGTGTCCTGGGCCGCCGGCAACGGCGACCGCTCGGAAAACGGCGATTACATCTACGGCAAGAAGCGCCTGCGGGAAATCGACCGACGCCTGCGCTTTCTCGGCAAACGCCTGGATAACGCGGTGGTGGTCGATCCGACCCGGCAGGAAAACCGGGACTATGTCTATTTCGGCGCCACTGTCACTGTTCTCGACCAGAATGGTGACGAATTCATCTACAGCATCGTCGGCCTCGACGAGACCGATCCCGGCCGTGGCCGCATTTCCTGGGTCTCCCCGCTGGCCCGCGCCCTGATCAAGGCACGACTGGGCGACAGCGTGCGTTTCCTGTCGCCCGGGGGACTGCGGGAACTGGACATCATCGACATCGAGTATCGACCTCTCGATTGAGGTCATGCCCGCCGCGCCCGCGCGTGGCCGGTGGAACTTTTTCTACGGGAGGCCGTCGCGTTCTATCGTGGCTTGCCCGAAGGAGGCAGGCGCGGATATCGCGCCTGTATGCGGACAAGCACACCCGCTTCATCAACCAAGGAGTCACGCATGACCAAGAAATCACTCGCCCCCATTGCCCTGCTGGGTGCCACCCTGCTCCTGCCGGGCAGCGCGTCCGCCTTGTGCATCGGTGTTTCCGAGGCGAATCTGCGTCAGGGACCGGGCACCCATTACGAGAAAAGCTGGGAAGTCTTCAAGTACATGCCGCTCAGGAAAATCGAAGAGGCGGGCAAGTGGACCAAGGTCGAGGACGTGGATGGCGATATCCACTGGGTCTACAGCCGGCTGGCGACCAGTGGCATGCATTGTGCCGTGGTCAAGGTGGACAAGGCCAATGTGCGCACCGGCCCGGGTACCCACTATGCCAAATCACCGCTGAGCCCCGTGGAAAAATACTATTCGTTCAAGATCATCGACACGAAGGGCGCCTGGGTCAAAGTGCAGGACGAGGTCTTCAACGACGGCTGGGTGGCGCGATCCCTGCTCTGGACCCAGTAGTCCGCACATGGGAGATGTGGCCGAATCCGGGATAATGGCGGCCCCGCCTTCCCGACCGCCTCCCCTTGAGCACCGTCTCCCAACCCGCCGAATACCGCCGCGCGATCAGTCGCGAGGAGCTCGCCAGCCTGCCGATTCGCCGCTACGAAGGCGAAACCCGCGTGATCACCACGACGGCGGAACTGGAGCGCGCGCTGGCCGACCTCCGCCAGGAGCGCGTCATCGGCTTCGATACCGAAACCCGTCCTGCCTTTCGCAAGGGCGAGGACTATCTCCCCAGCCTGGTGCAACTGGCGACGGCACGCGCCGTCTACCTGCTGCAATTGCAACGATTGGACTGTTCCCTGGCGCTGGCCGAAATCCTGGGTAATCCGAGCGCCGTCAAGGCCGGCGTCGCGCTCGCCGGCGACCTGGCGCAACTCAAGCGCCTGTTTCCGCTGGAGCCCGCGGCCACGGTGGATCTGGGCCGCATCGCGAAACGGCATGGACATGCCCAGACCGGCCTGCGCAACCTGGCCGCGAGCTTCCTCGGCTTCCGCATTCCGAAAGGCGCGCGCACCACCAACTGGGCGGCGCCGCGTCTGACGCCCGCGCAGATTGCCTATGCCGCCATGGATGCCTGGGCCGGACGCGAACTCTATCTGTGCTTTGAACGGCTGGGACTGCTGGCCACGGAGGTCACGCCAGGCTGATCCAGTGGTTATCCAGGCGGATATCGGGAATGGGTGCCCGCGCCGCACCCGGCCCCAGCGCCAAGGCCTGCTGGCGACCGCCCACCCAGAGGCGATCCGGCGCCGCCGCCAGGGCACAGGCTTCCGCGAGCGGCAGCAGGCCCCGCCAGTCCCCCGCCGCCGTGAACAGGGCGACGCCATCGGCACGCGGGCAACTCACCGCGAAGCCGCCATCGAGCGCGACGACATCGCCTCCATATCCGGCCAGCGCGAGCGGTGCCGGCGCAGCTTGCAGGTGATTGCCGTCGAACACGGCGAGCACCGGAGCGGCGGCCCTGGCGGCCGGATCATCATGCTCGGACTGGAGGGCGATGCCAAGGTGCTCCTGCCGCGTGCTCCAGGCCATATGCCGCAGGCTCAGGCGGGGGTCGTCGAGGCGCCATTGCCCGAGCAACGCGCCGTCGCCGATGGCAAGACGGACCAGGGAGGAATCCATGCGTTCCAGCTCGCGTTTCTGCCGCCCGGTTTCCGGTCGTGTCGGCACGCCACCATTGGCGACCAGGAGCTGGCCGCCGGGATCCCATGACAGCTGGTGCGGGTCGCAGCCATGAGTCGGCCATTCAGCGCGCTTCTCCAGGGTTTTCGCGTCACGCACGCCGATCAGGCCAGCACCGCTGTCGAGATCGGTTTCGCAGGCATAGAGGAACTGGCCGTCGCTGAGCACATGGCCGGTGAAGGCACGACGCGGCTCGATCCAGCGCCAGGCCAGCGGATGGCCCTGCCGATCCCAGCGCAGCAACCAGTCTCCGGGGCGGCGGGCGACGGCCAGCAAGGTGCCGCCGGGTTCCCGCAGCAAGGCGTGCGCACGGGTGGGCACGTCGAGCGCCGCGCGCGTGATGAGTCCCTCGCCGGCTTCGAGGATGCCGACCTGGTAGCCGTCACCGGTTTGCCAGCTGGCGGCGAGCAGGCCCCCGGTCGTCTCCGCACGCCCCCAGGCAGGGGCGCCGAGCAAGGCGGCGAGGCCGGAGAGGAATTGGCGTCGGTCCGGCATGGCCTCAATCCCCATCCGCGTCGGAAAAGCCGATGCGCACGCCAAGGCCGGGCGCAACCCTGTTCTCGACCAGTCGTTTGAGATCGGCCAGGGCTTTCGCGGCGGCGAGAATGCGGCCCGTGTCATCGGTATCGAGCCCGCGCATCGCGACATCCGTTCGCTCCACCGCCCGCGCGAGGGCGACCGCGATCTCGTCCTGGCCGCGCCGGCCTAGTTCCGCCTCCAGTGAACCGGCGCCGCCCACCGCCCATTCGCGCAAGGACGCCCATTGCGCCGCCCAGCTCGCGGCGGTGGCGCCACTGGCCCGACGCGGAAAATCCGCAACCTGCCCGCCCCCGGTCGTCAGCGCCACGCGCGCCGGCATTTCCAGGCTGGACCAGCGCAGCCGCTCGATGCCGCCAACCCACTGGTTGACCAGTTCATCCAGTTCCACCGCCGCCGGCGCGGCGGCCAGCACCCTGGCCTCGCGTTCGACCTCGGCGGCGACCAGGACCGCGTAGCGGCAGGCCGGCGACGCGGGCCGCGCCGGTTTGACCCACAACAGCCACTCCAGCGCCGGCAGCCCCTTGGCTGGAGTGCCGATCAATTCCATCGCGGCGGCGTCGGCGGGGGCCGCCTTCACGGCTCGCTCGATCAGGCGGGGACGGGTGGGCATGAAGTCGATCTGGCGTTGCGAACGGCGCGTCAGCAGCGGACCGACGGCAACGGCGGATAACCCCTCCCAACTGGACAGGGTGACCAGCCATTGCCGGCGCGTCTGGTTCAGGGCCGCCTCTGCCCCGACCGCCGGCGCCTCGCACCACGACTGCAGGGCGTGGACGAGACGCCCGCTGTCCTCGGCGAACGAGGCGGTGTGGGCGGCGAACCATTGCCGTTGCGCGGCCGTGGCGGCGGTGTCGGCGCGGGCGCCGGCGTTCAGCGCGAGCAGGCCCGCGAGCATGATCAGCATGCGCATCACAGTGACTCCACAAAGCGGACCAGCGCCGCGCGCTCGTCCTGGTGCATCGACAGCACCCGCTCGCGGCTGGCCGCGGCCTCGCCGCCGTGCCAGAGCACCGCTTCCATGACGCCGCGGGCGCGACCGTCATGCAGCAGACGACTGTGCTGGTTGACGTCCCTGATCAGGCCGACACCCCACAAGGGCGGCGTCTTCCACTGGCGGCCGCTGGCCTGGCCATCCGGGCGGCCGTCGGCGAGGCCCTTGCCCATGTCATGCAGCAGCAGGTCGGTGTAGGGCCGGATAGGCTGGCCGTTCAGGGCCGGGCTGCTCAATCCGGGACTGGGCCCGGCCATGGTGACATAGGCGGGCCGATGGCAGACCGCGCATTGGGCGGCATGGAACAGCTTTTCTCCGCGCAGCACCTGGGCGTCCCCGGGCGCGCGCCGCGCCGGCGGCGCCAGGGTGGCCTGGTAGAACACCACATCAGCAAGTGTCTTGTCATCGATTTCCGGCGCCTTGCCCTGGCTTCCCCTGGGTGCGGCCAGGCAATCCTTCTCCGCGGCGGTGCAGCCTTCGTCGGGAAACAGGCTGGAGGTGATGCCGATATCACCGTTGAAGGCGCCGGCGGTCTGGTGCGCGATGCTGGCGACGTTGGCCTTCCAGCCGAAGCGGCCGAGCTGGATCTTGCCGGATGGCGCATCCCACACCCGGTTGGGCACGCCCCTGATCGGACCGCCCGCGGCCGCCTGGGCGGTTGCGTTGGCCAGGATTTCCGTTTCCGGGATGGCTTCCAGCAGGCCGACGCCGATGAGCTGCGGCGCGATGCGCGGGCTGACCAGCACGTCCTGGCGCATCGGCCCATAGGCCAGCCCCCCGAAACGATAGATCGGCTCGAGCAGCGTATAGCGGCTGCCGTCGGCAAAGCGGCCCGGCACTTCGCGGGTGGTGATCTCCACCCTGCCTTCCGGCTTCACGCCACGCACGGCGGCGTTGTTGAACTGGTCGCCGTAGGTCGGTTCGGGGACGACGCCGCCGTGCGCGCCGACCCCCGGCACGGACAGGCGCAACAACAGGCTGACCGGCTGCGCGCCCGCCTCGGGCGGGGCGCCGCGCCCGTCGTTGACATGGCAGCCGCCGCAGGAGCGGGCGATGAAATGCGGCCCGAGTCCGTCACGCGCCCGGGTCGAGGAAGGCGCTTCCACCCAGTTGCGCTTGAAGAAGGAATTGCCGATGACGAAGCGGGTGCGCTCCGTGTCCGCGAGATTGGCGGCGGGAAAGGAGAAGGCGTTGCGGCCGGTGGCGTATACGGTCGTGTCACCCCCGACTTTTTCGCCGAGCGGGTCGTCAGCGGCGTAAGCACTGACGCCGATCAGCGCGAGAACGAGGACAAGAGCTGGCCGAGGTTGCATGATGTTTTCCACCACGTAGCCCCCTGTCAGGGCCGTGCCAGGGTCAGCCGGTGGATGCCCACGGCGTTCGCTGCGGCGACCAGATCCTTGCTCTGCTGCACCAGGCTGTCGACGGTGGCCTGGACGCGCAGGCGCCCGGGCGCGTCCCTGCCGCCGATGATCTCGCGGTCGAAGGGCGCCTGGATTGCTTCCGCCGCAGCCACCGAGTGCGCGATCTGGCGGCTGGTCCGCGCCGCCACCCCGGCGTCCGCCGCCGCCACCAGGTCGCGCGGCGACGCGCCTTGCAGCAGCGAACCGTCGGCGCGCCGGTAGCGGCCCAGCCAGACGTTCTCGATGCCAAGCGCGCCGGCGACGCTGTCGCGATGGGTGTTGTCGGAGAAGCAGGAGTGCTCGTCTTCCTGGTCCTGGCTGTTGAGGGCGACCTCCAGGCGCTCGCCGGCCAGCTCGCCGCGCGACAGGGAGCCGAGGCCGACGAAGATCTTGCGCAGGGATTCCTTGCCGCCGCGCTCGAAGCGGGTGCGGTAGTTGCCGCCGTCGCCGGGTCGCCAGGCGCGCTCCAGCATCGCCAGGTCGTCGATCAGGAGATCGGTGACGACGCGCAGATATTCGCGGCGTCGGTCCGCGTTCGCCGCCCGGCCGTCGATGAAGTCGGTATGCGGCCGGTTGCCGGGGCCGGTCTCGCTGAGATCCTGCCCCCAGAGCATGAATTCGATGGCGTGCCAGCCGGTGGCGATGTTCTCCTCGCCACCACGTTCGTTGAGCGCGGCGATGGCTCGCTTGCGCAGGACGAAGCCGCGATCGTTGATCAGGCCGGCCTGGGGATTGCCCTCGACATAATCGACGTAGGCCTCGTCCATCGGCCAGGCGTTGAGCCTTCCCTCCGGACCGTTCCTGTCGTCGATGGGGCCGCCGTAGAAGCGGAACGCCTCGGTCTGGCCGTAGAACTCGCGGGCATCGCGCCAGGCCTGTCGCGCCGCCGCCTGGGTGGCCGGCTCGGGGTGGGCGAGAAAGCGATTGATCGCCTGGCGCATGGCCCTGGCCGCATTCAGGGTGTCCTGGTAAGTCGCATGCGCCAGGCTGGCGTAATGGTGGACCACCGGGGCGGGATCGGCGGCACGAGCGGGGGGCGTGCCCAGGGCCGAAGCCAGGGCGATGATGATGAACAGATGCTTCATGACATCTCCTTTTCCGAAGGCGCCGGGGCGCACAGTCCTTTCAGGCATGAGGGGTCTCCAGACGCTCACACATGCGCCCACACAGGATGCGGGTTTCCCTGTCGATCTCCGGGCGCTCCGACAGGGCGTCCAGAAGTTGGACCGCTTGATGGGCGGCGTGCCCGCAGCCGGTGAGGGCATGACGCATGAGGTGGTCGAGCGCGCCGGCGAAGAGGGCGGTGTTGGGGTCCATGTTCGGCTCCTGTCGAGTTCGTGTTGGCGACGCGGGATCGCCCGCGATCAGTAAGACACTTTCGCGCGCAGCCCCAGCACCGAGAGGCTCTTCGCCGCCGGGTCGCCGCCGGGACGGGCGATCCACTGCACGCTGGGCGAGAGGTGGAATTGCGGGTTGGCCTGCCAGACGTAGAACAGCTCGGCCTGCCTTTCCGCGCCCGTGAAGCCGGGTTTGGCGGCCTGGTATGCGTCGCTGGTCTTCAGCCAGCCCAGGGCGAGACCGAGGCGGTCGTGTTCGCGCCCCCAGGCGGTGCCGCCCAACTGGCCTCCGAGGGTGAACGCGCGATCGAAGCCGACCTCGCCCCGGGTCGAGTGACCGTAGCGGCCGAACAGGGCAAGCTGGTCGCTCACCTGCTGGTCGACGGACACGCCCCAGCCGGCATGGCGCTCCTCGGTCACCCCATCCAGCGCCAGCGCGCGACCGTTGCTCCAGGCATAAAGGCGATAGCCGGCCTCGCGTCCGGGCAGCAGCGAATGGGTCATTTCCAGCTGGCCGATCACGAACGGCTTCGCCAGACCGCCGTTGAAGGAGGCGCCCGGGCCGGAGCCGAAGACGCCCAGGGAAGCACGCCACCAGTTCGAGCCGGAACCGTCGCTGTGATAGGCCAGACGCATGCCCGGACTGAAGCCATACGTGTCGACGCCGGCATCGCCGCCGGAATCCAGCAGCGGGTTGTGCACGAAGACATTGTTCAGGAAGCCTTCGGATTCGTCGTCGGCGAGCCGGTTCTGGTCGAAGAAGACGAAGGGGTCGATCTTGCCGAAGTTGATCTCCAGGTGCGATTTCGCCGTCTTGGAATCACCACCCAGCGGCACGTCGAGCTGATACCAGGCCTGCGCCAGGGCGGCGGCGGTGTCATCCGGGTTGGTGTGCTGGAAGGTGGTGCTGTTGACGCCACCGGTCAGGGTCGGTGCAAGTGTCAGGCCGGCGCCCTGCCCCAGCCGAAAATGCGTGAACAGCTTGCCTTGGGCGTCGCCGATCGCGCCGCCCGGCAGGGTCACCGAGATGTCGCCGCGGTAGTTGAGCTGTCCGTCGTCGGTTCCGGCAGCGACGGCGTTGGCATGCTGCGCCAGCATGGTCAGCGAGGCGCCGACCGAGACGCCGGAGAGAGTCTCGATCTGGCGCGCCTGTTCACGCAGGGAGCTGACGTTGACCTCCAGGTCTTCCAGGCGATTCGACATCGCGTGTTCTTTTTCTTCCGCCAGCGCCATCGCGGCGATCTGGCGTTCCAGCTCGCCGTTGCGGACCTCCAGGCGGGCGAGGCGCTCCTGCATGGCATTGAGGAGCCGGGCGATGTCGGCGGTGGCGGGCTCGGCCAGGGCCGGCGCGCTGGCCATCACGGCCAGCAGAGGCAGGGCGCGGAAAAGGCGCATGGGACGACTCCTATCAGTTCGCTAGTCATTTCTGGCTGGCTACCGGGGCGAGGGAGTCGCCCTGTGGCTGGCTGGGATGGGAAAAAGTTATTTGGTCAGGATCAGCTTGCCATTCCTGGTCAGGCTCAAGCGATAACGTTCCCCCGCGTGCTCGATCAGCATTTCGCGGCGATCGCCCAGCAGCGCGGCGATCGGGACGACCCGCGGTGGCGGAACAACGGGTTTGGCGGCTTGGCTCGGGTTCATGGGGTGGATCTTATATGCGAACCATTCTCAAATGCAAGCCATTCTCATTTGACTCCTTGCCATTCACCGAACGCGCGCGCTCGGGCACACTGGCGGGCTTCCGAACCCGCACCACCACCGCCATGAAATTCACCCCCGAATCCTTCCGCGCCTGGGACCAGAAAAAGATCACCCTGCTGGGCATGTCCGGCGTCGGCAAGACCTATATCTCGCAACTGCTGCGCCGCCATGACTGGTTCCATTTCTCCGGCGACTACCGCATCGGCACCCGTTATCTCGATGAGCCCATCCTCGACCTGATCAAACAGCAGGCAATGCAGGTGCCGTTCCTGCGCGAGCTGTTGCGCAACGACTGGATCGATATCCGCAACAACATCAAGATCCAGGACCTGGGGCCGGTGCTGTCCTTCGTCGGCAAGCTGGGCAACCCGGATTTCGCCGGCCTGTCCCTGCCCGAGTTCAGCCGCCGCCAGTCGATGTACCGGGAGGGCGAGATCGCCGCCATGAAGGACGTTCCCGAATTCATCCGCAAGGCGCGGGAAATCTACGGCTACGACCATTTCATCAATGATGTCGGCGGCAGCCTGTGCGAACTGGAAGACGACTCCGTGATCGACCTGCTGGCCGAGCACACCCTCATCCTGTACATCAAGGTCACGACCCGGGACGAGGAGGAGACCCTGATCCGCCGCGCCCAGAGCGACCCGAAGCCACTCTATTACCGGCCCGCCTTCCTGGCGGAGAACCTGCCCCTCTACATGGCGGAAAAAGGCCTGGAATTCGTCGCCCAGGTGGAACCCAACGACTTCACCCGCTGGGTCTTCCCACGCCTGTTCCACTCCCGTGTGCCCCGCTACGAAGCCATCGCCGGCCCGCACGGCTACACGGTCACCTCGCGGGAAGTGGCGCAAGTGAAGAATGAGGCGGATTTCCTGGCGCTGGTGGAAACGGCCATCGCCCGCAAGGGCTGAAAAGAGCGCGGAACCCGCGCGGCCTTACAACCCCAGCGCGCTTAGGTCGAGCCTGCCTTCCCTCATCGGCGGACACCAGAAATAGGCGCCACTGATCGGCCGGGTGAAGCTGAACAGGGCGTCACCGATGCCGTCCTCGGCGCCGACCATGCGCCGCAGCAGCGCCTCGAAGGCGTCGAGGGAATGGCCGAAGGCGACGAACACCAGGCCGGCCTCGCGGGCGTCGGCCCAGGGCATGGAGCGGCGCAGGACGAAGGCCTCCGGGTCGAAGCTTTCCTGGGCGGTGCGCTTGACGTGGGCCGATTCGGGGGCGTCGTCAATTTCCTCGTTGTCCGATTTGCGGCGGCCGAAGGTCATGTCCTGGCGTTCGCCCCCCATGGCGGCGAAGCGGTCGAGGTCATGGACCCATTGCTGCACCGCGGCGAAACTGCCGCCATCGAGGCCGGGGCCATGGCCGGCGACCACGGCGGCGGCCAGCGCTTCCTCGCCCTCCGGGTTCTCGGTGCCGTCCTCGTAGCCGGTGAGGTCGCGGCTGTCGCCATACTGAAAGGCGTCGATGGCATGGTCGAGGAACAGCGCTGGCGCCAGGGCCTGTTCCAGCGCGCGGGTACGGTGCAGCAGTTCGCCGCGATCATCGCCGCGCAGCCAGCACCAGAGGGCGGCTGGCGTCGCGGGGATGCTGGCGATGGCCGTTTCGTAAACAGGGAAAGCATGCAGGCCATCGATTTCGCCGCTGATTGCCGCCAGCAGGCCCCCGCCCAGGCCGACGACACAGGCTTCGCCATCGAGCAGCTCGGCCAGCGCCAGCAGGGCCGCGCGCGCGGTCTCGGCGCCGGTTTCGGGTTTCAACGCGAAGAACAGGTGTCTGGCCAGGCGGGGAACCGGGGCCAGGATGCCGGGCTGGGTAGTGCTCATCGTCGTGTCCTTGCGGGTTGTGCCGCGGTCATTATCCGCCGCGTTCAGCGGCTGATCGAGTAGCTGATCGCCGCGCCGTGGCCCGCGGTCTGGCCGCCCTGCAACGCCAGGAGTTGTGAGAGCAGGGCGAAGGTGGCCTTGCTGTCGAGGTCGTTGTCGGCAATGTGGAACCAGGCGTTGCGGTAGCGCACCGCTACGGCGGCGTTGTCCGGCGCCTCGGCGCCGGGAGTGACGCGAAAGATGCCTGAGAGCACGGACTGCCAGTCAAAGTCCTGACCGTCGTTGCCGAGCGTGCGGGTGATGCGTCCGGCCTCCAGATCGATGACCGGCACCTCGACGCCCTGCGACAGGTAGTTCATGGTGGCGATCAGCGAACGGGTGGCGACGGTGATGCTGTCGCCACCCTTGCCGCCCAGCCCGGGCACCAGGCGATAGCGTTCCCGCGCCGGGTCGAGGCCGAGCAGGCGCTTGAAGGCGCGAGCATCTTCATCATTGGCCGCCGCCGGCGCAAAGCGCAGTTCCAGTCCGCTGCCATCGGAGGCGCGGCCCAGTTCCACCCGCTTGCGCACCTGCAAGGCGCGCAGGTGCTTGAGCGCGGCGCGGAATTCGCGGAATTCGGGTTCGTTGGAAGGCGTCGGGCCGGAGGCGGTGGGGGCATTGCGGATGCCATTCATCTCCTGCAGGGTGACGGCGAACACCCGCTCCACCGACCAGCCGGAATTGGCCAGCAGGATCAAGGTATCCGGGGAAAGTGGCGTCATCATCTGGCGCACGAATTTCTCGCCTTCCAGGGGCGAGTAGAACAGGGTGGGCTTTTCCGCGAAGCCGGCGCCCCCGGCCAGGGCAAAGCTCTTGCTTCCCCACTCCGGAACGGTCGCGCCGACGGACAGGCTGCGATTGAAATCAAGGCTGGACGCCACCTTCTCGACGCTCAGGAAATAGGGGGTATCGCGATATTTCAGGCGGACCAGGTTGAGCAACAGTTCCTGTTCATTGGTCTGCTGGATGACCACGTTATATTCGGGACGGGTCATGCGCAGTGCGTCGGGGCCGTGGTAGGCGCAGCCGGTGGCGAGCAGGGAAAGAGCGAGCAGGCTGGGCGCTGTGCGAAGCATGGCGTTGTTCTCCGGGGGAAGAATCGAGGTGGTTGCGGGTGGGCCGCGGCGGGTCTTTTTTTACTGTAACCAAGCCGGGCAAGCCGGGGCAAACTTGGCTGGACTTTCGCCGGCCTCAAGAAAAAACGCCGGCGAGGACGCCGGCGCTACAGGGTGCGCGTCGCGCTACTTCGCGCGCTCACTCCTCCTCGTCGCCCTCCGGCAAAGGTTTCCAGGGCGTCAGGACGATGGCCACGCGGCGGTTGCGCTGGCGGCCTTCCCAGGTGTCATTGGGCGCGAGCGGGCGGAATTCCGAGTAACCCACGGCTTCCATGCGAACAGGGTCGATGCCGTGGGCATCAATGAAATAACGCACCACGCTGGAGGCGCGACCGGTGGACAGCTCCCAGTTCGAGAAATACTTCTCCTTGAGCGCCGGGCCGATCGGCACGCTGTCGGTATGCCCCTCGATGCGGATGGTTTCATCGCCACCGGCCAGCGCCGCCGCCACCGCGTCCAGCACCTGGGCGCCGCGCGACTGGATCTCGGCGCTGCCGCTCCCGAACAGGATGCGGTCAAGCACATGCACCGACAGTTGCGAGCGCAGGCGATCGATCTCCACGTCCTTGTTGCCGATCTCGCTTTGCAGCCGCTGCCGCAGCCCGGCTTCCAGTTCCTTCATCCGCTGCGCCTGCTTGGCGGCTTTCTCGACAGCCTGGGCCTGTTTGCGCAGCTTCTCCGCCATGGCCTTGCAGGCGACCTGATCCGCCTGCGCACTTTGCTGCAGCGCCGCCAGTTCACCATGACAGGCAGTGACTTCGGCCTCTTTGGCGGCCAGCGTGTGCTCCTTCTCGCGCGCCTGGTCGCGTAACAGGCCTCGCGCGGCATGGCAGGCGGCGAGGTCGGCCTCCGCGGTCCGTCGCAGCGTCTCGAGTTCCCCCCGGACGGCCGCCACCGCCGCCTCCTTCTCTGCCGATGATCGCGCCACCTGACCACGCGCGTCGGCCAGGGCAGCCGCCGTGGCATCCCTGTCCGTCTGGAGCGCTTGCCGCGCGGCTTCCAGGTCGCCGCGGCAGGCGGCGGCTTCGGCGTCTTTCAGCGCCTGCGCCTTTTCCATCTGTTCCGCCCGGCCCTGCTGTGCCAGCAAACTACGCTGCAAGGACTGGGTGGCGGCCACTTGCGCCAGATCGCGTTTTTCCGCCGCGACCCGGGCGGCTTCGCAGGCCGCCAATTCCTCCGCGCAGGAATACACCTTGCTTCCCTTGTCGACGATATCAACAGGCACCTGAGTCGCGCAGCCGGACACGACGACCAGACCGAGAAACAGCACGGGTAACCATTTCATGACCTCTCCTTACCGGAAAAAGAGCACCCATTCGGCCACACGGGCCGATCCATTGCCTTGACTTCAGTGTAGTGGCAATTGACGGCGCGGCCATGGTGGCGGTAATGGCATCGAGGCGGGGCATGGGGAGATCACGCGCCGACGTCTATATTGGTGTGCATGCATGCCGATCCCGACAGCCCACGCGCTTTTCCGGCCACCTTTCCTCTCCCATCCCCCCCGGGCGGGGGGCCGTTGCGCGGGTTGTTCACTCGCGGCGGGTGGTCCGCGCTCCTGTTCGGCCTCCTGCTCGCACCGTTTTTCGCCTGCACGGCCCACGCGACAAGCGTGCAGGTCTTGAGCATCCAGGGCGCCATCGGCCCGGCGGTGGCGGACTACGTGACGAGGGGGCTTGACCACGCCGCCGAGGAAAACGCGCAACTGGTGGTACTGAAGATGGACACGCCAGGCGGCCTGGATGGCGCCATGCGGACCATCGTCAAGGCCATCCTGGCCTCGCCGGTGCCGGTGGCGGGACTGGTCGCGCCCGGAGGCGCCCGGGCGGCCAGCGCCGGCACCTACATTTTGTATGCCTGCCACCTCGCCGCCATGGCGCCGGGGACCAACCTGGGCGCAGCGACTCCGGTCGCCATCGGCATCGGCGGCACCCCGGATGAGGCGCCGCCGGCCGCACCGGAGGCGGGCGAGAAGCGGGGCGAGGCAAGCGACAAGAAGGCGGTGCTGCCGGCGAGCGGCGCCATGACCCGCAAGCAGGTCCACGACGCCGCCGCCTACCTACGCGGCCTGGCGGAACTGCGAGGCCGCAACGCCGACTGGGCGGAGCGGGCGGTGCGCGAGGCGGTGAGCCTGACCGCCAGCGAGGCGCTGCAAAGTCATGTCATCGACCTGATGGCCGTGGACGAGGCCGAACTGCTGGAGCAGGTTCATGGCCGCAAGCTGACCGCGGCAGGCGCCACGCGCGTCCTCGACACACGTGGCGCCACGCTCATCACGCGGGAGCCGGATTGGCGCAGTCGCCTGCTGGCGGTGGTAAGCGACCCCAGCGTCGCCTACATCCTGTTGTTGCTGGGGGTCTACGGCATCTTTTTCGAACTCTCCAACCCCGGCTTCGGCCTGCCGGGAGTGGCGGGCGGCATCAGCCTGCTGCTGGCGCTGTTCGCCTTCCAAGCGTTGCCGGTCAACTATGCCGGTCTGGCGCTGATCGTGCTCGGACTCGCCTTCATGGTGGCGGAGGCCTTGCTGCCCAGCTTCGGCATCCTTGGCCTCGGCGGTGTGGCGGCCTTCGTGTTCGGCTCGATCCTGCTCATGGATACCGATCTGCCCGGCTATGGCCTGTCCTGGACCTTGATCCTGCCGGCGGCGGCGGTATCCGCGCTGCTCATGGTCTCTGTCGTCGGCCTTGCCCTGAAGGCGAGAAAGCGGCCGGTCGTCACCGGCGGCGAAGAAATGATCGGCGGCATCGGTCAGGTGCTGGCGGATTGCGATGGCGACGGCTGGGCGCATATCCACGGCGAGACCTGGCGCATCGCCTGCCCTCATCCCCTGACTCGGGGCGCGAACGTGCGGGTGGTGGCCATCGACGGCCTCACCCTGCGGGTCGAATCCATACATCCAACCAAGGAGGTCTGACATGCCCATGATCAACGGCGGCCTAGGCGCGCTTTTCATCCTGCTGATCCTTGTCGTCTCGTCCCTGCGCATCCTGCGCGAGTACGAGCGCGGCATCGTGTTCATGCTCGGCCGCTTCTGGAAGGTGAAGGGGCCGGGCCTGATCGTCATCCTCCCCGGCATCCAGCAGATGGTGCGGGTGGATCTGCGCACCGTGGTGATGGACGTGCCCAGCCAGGATGTGATCTCGCGCGACAACGTCTCGGTGAAGGTCAACGCGGTGGTCTACTTCCGCGTGCTGGACCCGGCCAAATCCATCCTCCAGGTCGAGGATTTCATGGGTGCCACCAGCCAGCTCGCCCAGACCACGCTGCGGGCCGTACTGGGCAAACATGAACTGGACGAGATGCTGGCGGAGCGCGAGAAGCTGAACATGGACATCCAGCAGGCCCTGGATGCCCAGACCGATGCCTGGGGCATCAAGGTGGCCAATGTCGAGATCAAGCACGTCGACATCGATGAATCCATGGTGCGGGCCATCGCCAAACAGGCCGAGGCGGAACGGGAACGGCGCGCCAAGGTGATCCACGCCGAGGGCGAGCTGCAAGCTTCGGAAAAACACCTGCAAGCCGCGCAGATCCTGGCCAAGGAGCCCCAGGCCATGCAGCTTCGCTACCTGCAGACCTTGACCAACATCGCCAACGACAAGAGCAACACCATCGTGTTTCCCCTGCCCGGCAACTTCATCGAGGATATCCTGCGCGGTCGCAAGGATTGAGCGACGGCTGACGGCGCCGGAATTTTCGTTTTCCGGTGTCGTCCGGTATGTTTGCGCCAACCGCCTTGCCCATGACCCGCCATGAACCTGCCCTTGCCCGATAACCTCCAATTCCTATTCGACCACTGGCAAACCATGTTCCAGGACGCCCAGTTCTGGTGGGAAGTCGGCGTGCTGCTGCTGGCGGCCGCCGGCGCCGCGCTGGTGCACCGGGTGCTCGGCCAGAGCCTGGTCGATCTTTCGGAGCAGAACACGGAATCCAATGTCCGCTATATCGCCCTGAAGACGCTGCAACGCATCCTGTTTCCCATCAGCATGCTGATGGGCGTAGTGGCGGGACGGGCGCTGCTGGAGCACGAGGGCAATCCGGTCGGACTGCTCAACCTGGCCGTGCCCATGCTGCTTTCCCTCGCCAGCATCCGTATCGCCGTCTACTTCCTGCGCAAGACCTTCCAGCCTGGCCCGGCGGTCAAGGCATGGGAAAGCCTCATCGCCACCTCCGTCTGGATCGTCGTCGCGCTGCACTTGCTCGGCTGGCTTACGGCCGTGCTGGAAGCGCTCGACGGCATGGCCGTTCACATGGGCGACAACCGGATCTCCATCCTGGTGGTCGGCAAGCTGGTTCTCGCCGTGGCCCTGTTGTGGGTGCTGGCGCTGTGGCTGGCGCGGCTGATCGAAAGCCGCATCGGCCAGGCGGCATATGTCAACGCCAGCATGAAGGTGGCCCTGGTCAAACTGAGCCGCTTCGTCCTGCTGGTCGTCGCCTTCCTGGTCGCCCTCAACATGGTGGGCATCGACCTCACCGCCCTGGCGGTATTCGGCGGTGCGGTCGGCGTCGGCCTCGGCTTCGGCCTGCAACGCATCGCCAGCAACTTCATCAGCGGCTTCATCGTCCTGTTCGATCGCTCCATCCGCCCTGGCGACGTCATCACCATCGGCGACAAGTTCGGCTGGGTGCAGGAACTGCACGCCCGTTACGTGGTGGTGAAGGATCGCGACGGCGTCGAGCGACTGATCCCCAACGAAACCCTGATCACCAACGAGGTGATCAACTGGAGCTACACCGATCGCAATGTGCGCCTGAAGATTCCGGTGTCCATCAGCTACGACAACGATCCTGAACTGGCCTTGACGCTGCTGATGGAAGCCGCCACGGCCAACCCGCGCGTGCTCGCCGACCCGGTGCCGGCAACCCGGCTGATGGCCTTTGGTGACAACGGCATCGAACTGGAACTGCGGGTCTGGATCCAGGACCCCGAAGCCGGCCTGGCGAACGTGCGCTCCGACATCAACCTGGCAATCTGGCGCGCCTTCAAGGCCGCCGGCATCGTCATCCCCTATCCGCAGCGCGACCTGCACATCCGGGGCGGGCTGGAGGCATTGAAGCCAGGCGAGTCCGTGAACAGTTGATGGCGATGCGGGAACGGTTCATGGTCTCCGGGCGAGGACACGATCCGCAGTTTGGTTGAAGGGGGGCCGCGGGCCCCAATCCGCGCGCCACCGCCCATCGGCGGCTGGACTAAGCTGGAGGCACGGGAGAAAACCATGCGCCACGTTTCCACATCGCCGAATTCCAGTCGACGCCCGCGGGCGAGTCCAGCGGTCGAGCTGCTTGACGATCGCGCGGATGCGGCGCTGGCGTGGTGGTGCGAGTTCGAGTTCGTTCGCCTGGCGTCGTATCTGGCGACCTTGCGGGAAGCGGGGCGGGCATTGCCGCTGCGCCTGGGCTTCCTGGACGAAGTCCTTGGCCAGCAACTGGATCAGGCCGGTTATGACGCCTGGTTCGAGCGCTTCCAGTGCGAACGGGATGTGGATGCCGCCGCCGTCACGGTGGCCGCCGGCCTCGCCGCCATCTGGCAAGGCGGCGGCGATTTCCGCGAACTGGCGCCCTGGCAGGCACGTTGCCGACAACTTCTGGAACATCCCCCCGTCCCCGCAGCCTTGCCACGGGCGACCATGCTGGCCTATGCGGCGGCAACGGAAATGGTCAGTGGCGCCGGCGTCGTCCGGGCGCGGGAAAGCTTCGCGGCAGGACGCGAGGCGGCGGACGCGGCGCGATCACTGCCGTTGCGCCTGTTCCTGGCCACCTTCGAGACCTATGCCCTGCTCTGGGCGGGCGAATTCGCCACTGCGGAGGTGTTGCTGAGCAGCGCCTCCGACCTCGCCTGCCGGGACGGAACACCTTACCTGAGCGGCCTTTTCCTGCGCTCCAGCCTCTGCCTGTTCCTTACCCTGCGCGGCGACCCCATCGCCGCCCGGCAGCTCCTGTGGGACGATGTTCGCCATCCCGAATTCGATCAGCTGCCGGCCATCCCGTGGCTGACCGTGCTGTCCAACCTGGCCTACGCCACAGCCCTGGAGGGCGACGAGGTGGCGGCGGAATCACTCGGCGCGCGCATGCGCAAGCGCCTGGTGCCAGGCGACAACGCCTTCTACCAAGGCTACCTGCACATGAGCCTGGGTCTGGCCGACCTGCTGCTCGGCCGCCCCGCCACCGCCCTCGCGCATGCCCGCGAGTCGCGCGCCATCGCCACGCCGACCCACAGTCCGGTGGCGCAGTACATGCCGGTACTGCTGGAGGTCCAGGCACGCGTGGACATGGGCGACCACGACGGCGCCCTGGCCCTGGCCGATGCCTGGCTGCCGAAGTGGCAGGCAGCGGGCCACATGAGCATCGCCAGCAATGCGGCGGTGGAAATGGCCGTGGCACACGCCCGCATGGGCCAGCCTGACCGCGCCCGCGCCGCCCTCGACCATGCCCGCCGACTGCTGCCGCACGGTGAGCGCCTGGTGCTGTTCCACCGTCCCGCTGACTATCTGGCACAAGTCCTTGCCCAACTGCTGCCAGCCGGCAAGGCGGCCGGCCTGCCTTGCGATCGCCATCCCGTCGCCATCCACACGCTCGGCGAGTTGCGCGTGCGCGTCGGCGCGCGTCTCTTGTTCGACCGCGACTGGCGCGGCGAACGCGCGAAAAGCCTGCTCAAGGCGCTGGTGGTGTTGGGCGGGCGCAAGGTCTCGGCGGAAACCCTGGCCAGCCTGCTATGGCCGGACGCCGACGCCGACCAGGCACGCAACAACCTGAAAGTCGCGGCCTGGCGCCTGCGCCAGTTGGGCACGGAACAGGGCGAAACGCCACTGCCCTGGCTGCTCATGCACACCGGCCAGCTGTCGCTGGCCAGCGGCGTGGTCGGCGTCGACGCCGCCGCCTTCCTGGAAGCCGCCGATACCGCCCTGCGCGGCCACCCGCCCGACAACGCGGCGCTGACCCGCGCCCTGGACCTCTACGAAGGCGATTTCCTGGCCGGCGACGATAGCGAGATCTGGATCGTCGACCACCGCCTGCATTTGCGCGAACGCTACCTCGCCGCCGCCCGTGCCTTGGCAGACCGGGCGGTTTCACGCGAGGAACTGGAACAGGCGATTGCCTATCTCGAACGCGGTCATGCCCTCGACCCCCTCGACGAACGCACGGCTGAGCGCCTGATGACCGGCTACCTGAAACTCGGCTACCCAGGCCGTGCCTTGATCTTCTTCCGCGAAACCGAAACCGCGCTGGCGCGGTCTCTGGGCATCGCACCCGGATCGGCGTTGCTGTCGCTGGCCGATCGGGCGCGGCGACCGTGATGCCACTTCATTGCCCCACGATCTCTCCCTGCATCGGCGCGATCAGGCCGACCAGTTCGTTTTTCTCCTTCTCGGGCACCTTGAAGGCGTCGAGCACGCTCACCAGGTTCTGCGCGACGGCGCCGAATTCGGCATTCGTGATGTTCAGGCCCTTGTGCGCGGTTTTCATGTCACGGCCGGTGTAAATGCAGGGCCCGCCGGTGGCGGCGCAGAGCTGTTCTTTCAGCTTGGGTGCGCAGGCGCCGGAGAGGCGCCCGGCCAGGCGCGGGTCGGCTTTGGAAATCTTGATGGTTTCATCCACCGCGGCGTTGATGGCGTCATGCCCACCCAGGCGCCAGTAGAGGCTGGCGTGTTCCAGGCCGAGAGGTTTCTGCGCGGCATAGAACATGGCGAGGTCATCCATGTCCTGCTGGGTCAGCCCCACCGAGAGGATGTTCATGACCGGGTGGAAGCGGCGTCCGGTCTTGTAGTCCATCAGGCTCTGGTCCAGCCGCTGTCTGGATTGGCCCGCCAAGCGGACGCTGGGATAGGCGACGTTGCCATCGACACCGTGGCAACCGCTACAGAACATGGATTTTGCCGAACCGGCCTGGGCACTTCCGGCGGCGGCGACCGTCGCGCTGGCCAACAGGATGCCGATGCCGACTAGTGTGGTAATCAGACGTGAACGTTTCATGGTGATCTCCTTGTACGAATGCCACGCAGCCCATTTCGGGGCGACTCGGTGATTTCCGCTTTCTGTATAGGGCCATGGCGGTTTCAAACCGGTTACAGATCGGCGCGTACAGGAGGGAAAGCGAGCGCGGTGGTAACATCGCCGCCTTCTAATTCTTGGTTTTTTCGAGGCGTGGAATCATGGCCGGTCATTCCAAATGGGCAAACATCCAGCACCGCAAAGGGCGTCAGGACGCCAAGCGGGGCAAGATCTTCACCAAACTGATCAAGGAAATCACGGTCGCCGCGCGGATGGGCGGCGGTGACCCGAACTTCAACCCGCGCCTGCGCCTGGCGATCGAGAAGGCCAAGGCGGAATCGATGCCCAAGGACAATATCGAGAACGCCACCAAGCGTGGCACCGGCGAACTGGAAGGCGTCAACTACGAGGAAATCCGCTATGAGGGCTACGGCCCCGGCGGCGCGGCGGTGATCGTCGATTGCCTGACCGACAACCGCGTGCGCACCGTGGCCGATGTCCGCCACGCCTTCTCCAAGTGCGGCGGCAACCTCGGCACCGATGGTTCGGTGGTGTTCCAGTTCAAGCATTGCGGCCAGATCATCCTGGCCCCCGGCGCCGACGAGGACCAGGTGATGGAGATCGCCCTGGAAGCGGGGGCCGAGGACGTGGTGGCGAACGAGGATGGTTCCATCGAGATCCTCACCGCGCCTACCAACGATCTCGCCGCCGTCAACGACGCCCTGGAAGCCGCCGGCATCACGCCGGTGCAGGCGGAAATTGCCATGAAGGCGCTGAATGAGACCGAGGTGGGCGGCGACGACGCGGCCAAATTCCAGAAGATGCTGGACATGCTGGACGACCTCGACGACGTGCAGGAAGTCTTTACCTCGGCCATCCTGCCGGACGATTGAAGCTGGCGCCGGCGCCGCGCTCATGCGAATCCTCGGCCTCGACCCCGGCCTGCGCATCACCGGCTACGGCATCATCGACAAGGTCGGCCAGTCGCTGACTTATGTGGCCAGCGGCGTCATCCGCACCGAAACCGGGGAACTGCCGGGCCGCATCAAGATCATCTTCGACGGGGTGAGGGAAGTGCTGGAGCAATTCCGCCCCGAAGTCGCCGCCATCGAGAAGGTGTTCGTCAACGTCAATCCGCAATCCACCCTGTTGTTGGGGCAGGCGCGCGGCGCGGCGATCGCGGCGCTGACCTCGGCCGGGCAACCGGTGTTCGAATACACCGCGTTGCAGGTGAAACAGGCGGTGGTGGGCAACGGCCATGCCGAGAAACAGCAGGTGATGAACATGGTGAAACGATTGCTCGATCTTCCCGCCGAACCACGCCCGGATTCCGCCGACGCGCTGGCCTGCGCGATCTGCCACGCCCACGGCGGTATGGGCCTGGCCGGATTGACCACCACGGGACGCCGCCGCCGCGCCGGGAGGATGCTGTGATGGACGGGCTTGTAGCGCAGGCGTCCCGCCTGCATCGACGCTGCCTTGCAGGCGAGGAAGCCTGCGCCACGAAAACAGGAGCCACGCAATGACCACCGCCAAGGCCGCACCTTTGGAGCCGACACCGGCCGCCCTCGCCAATCCGGTCAAGCGCTATCTGCTGGCAACCCGGCCGGCCTTCCTCACCATCGCCCTGGCCGGCTGCCTGCTCGGCTTTGCCACCGCGCTGGAAGTCGCGTTCTCCTGGCCGCTGGCCTTGCTGACCCTGCTGCTGGCGGTGGCGGCGCAGGCCGGCGTGAACGTGTTCAACGACTACTACGACCACCTCAATGGCACCGATGTGGTCAACGTCGATCGCCTGTTTCCCTTCACCGGCGGTTCCCGTTTCATCCAGAACGGGGTGATGTCGCCGCGGCAGACCCTGTTCTACGCGCTGATCCTGTTCGCCGGGGTGATCACTGGCGGCCTCTGGCTGATCCAGGCGCGAGGAACCGGCCTGTTCTGGATCGGGCTGGCCGGCCTGCTGATCGGCTGGGCCTATTCGGCACCGCCGCTGAAGCTGAACAGCCGCGGGCTCGGCGAAGCCTGCGTGGCGGCGGGCTTCCTGCTCATCGTCGTCGGCGCCGATTTCGTCCAGCGCGGCGCCTGGTCGCCGAATCCCTGGCTGATCGGACTGCCCTATGCCCTGCTGGTGACCAACATCCTCTACATCAACCAGTTCCCGGACCGCGCCGCCGACATCCAGGCCGGCAAGCTGCACTGGGTGGCGCGGCTGCAACCGAAAGTGGCGGCGCGCGGTTACTGGCTGATCCTGCTGCTGGCGGGGCTGGCGCAGGTCTGGCTGGTGACAAGCGGCTGGCTGCCCGCCCTCGCCCTGGTTTCCCTGCTGGCGATGTTGCCAGCGCTCAAAGCCGGCCAGGTGCTGACCCGCCATGCCGCCGAACCGGCGCAGCTGGCGCCCGCCCTGCAATTGACCATCGTCGCCGCGCATCTGCAGCCGGTGCTGCTGGGCCTGGTGTTGGCGCTGAGGTAAATGGCGTGCCGGCATCCTTGCCGGCGTTGTTAAAACTGCCGGCAAGGATGCCGGCGCTACAGGGGTTGAGATGATCGGACGCTTGACCGGGACGCTGCTGGAAAAACAGCCGCCGCAGATCGTGGTGGATGTCGCTGGCGTCGGCTACGAAGTGGATGTGCCGATGAGCAGTTTCTACAACCTGCCGGCCATCGGCGAGAAAGTGGCCCTGGTCACGCATTTCGTGGTGCGCGAGGACGCGCAGCAGTTGTACGGCTTTCTCAGCCAGCATGAGCGGGCGGCCTTCCGCGAACTCATCCGCATCTCCGGGGTGGGGCCGAAGCTGGCCTTGTCGGTGCTCTCCGGCCTCTCCGTCGACGATCTGGCGAATTGCATCGCCCTGCAGGACGCCGGCCGCCTGACCAAGGTGCCGGGCATCGGCAAGAAAACCGCCGAGCGCCTGCTGCTGGAACTCAAGGGCAAGCTGGCCGACGCCTTGCCGCGGGCGGGCGGCACCAGTGGCGCCAGCGCCTCGGTGGCGAACGACGCGCTGAACGCGCTGCTGGCGCTGGGCTATTCGGACAAGGAGGCCTTGCCGGCCTTGAAGCAGTTGCCGGAAGGATTGAGTCTGGAAGAATCCATCCGCCAATCGCTGAAGCTGCTCGCGAAGAAGTGATCCAGGCGCGCCAGCAGCCCCCCGAGCCGGCTCTGCGCCAGCAACAATCCGAAGCCGACGCCGCTGGCATTGGCGAGCGCGTCCCAGACTTCCACGGTGTGGTATGGCGTGAATGACTGCATGGCTTCGTCGACCATGGCCAGGATGAGCAACAGCGCCAGCACGGCACGGCGTTCAAATGGTGCGCGGTAGAGCATGAAGAACCACCAGGCCGGCAGCGCATGCGCGGCCAGGTGACCAAGTTTGTCTTGCAGGGGAAACGAGGCGTTTATGGGAATCCGGATGAAGCAGACCGCAACCAGCAACTGGACGGCAAGCAGGCCGAGGCCCAGCCACAGCCAGTGCAGGCGCAGTGGGGCGGGTTTCACGCTGGTGGAACTGGTGGTCGTCATCGTCATCATGGGCATTCTCGCCGCCGTGGCGGTACCGCGCTATATCGACATGCAACGGCAAGCCCGCGCCGCCAAGATCGAGGCCATCTACGGCGACGTCCAGACCGCCACCAGGATCGTCCGCGCGGCGGTGATGGTGCGCGGCAACGTCGCCAGCCTTCCCATAGAGGGCACCACGGTCAGCCTGGTCAACGGCTATCCGGCCGCCAGCGACACGGGCATCATCGCCGCTGCCAACCTGGATGCGACGCGGGACGGCATCACCATCGCCCATGTCGCCGCCACGCCGCCCTATACCCAGATCACCCTCCCGGGCTCCCTGGCCAATGCCAGCGGTGGCGCCCTCACCTGCCAGGTGACCTATAACGAGGCCGTCGCCGGCGGTGCCCCGACGATCGCCAAGGACAGCAGCAATTGCTGACCGTTCACCGAGACCCGCCCCGCCATGCTTGAACCTGATCGCCTCGTCCCCGACCGCGTCATCACCCCCACCCCCGCCTCCCGCGAGGAGGAAGTCCTTGAGCGGGCGCTGCGACCGCAACGCCTGGCCGAATATGTCGGCCAGGCGCGGGCGCGCGAGCAACTGGAAATCTTCATCACGGCCGCCAAGAACCGCAAGGAAGCGCTCGACCACGTGCTGCTGTTCGGCCCGCCCGGACTGGGGAAAACCACCCTGGCGCACATCGTGGCGCGGGAAATGGGGGTCAACCTGCGCATGACCTCGGGCCCGGTGCTGGAGCGTGCCGGCGACCTTGCCGCGCTGCTGACCAACCTGGAACCGCACGATGTCCTGTTCATCGACGAGATCCACCGCCTGTCGCCGGTGGTGGAGGAAATCCTCTACCCGGCGCTGGAAGACTTCCAGCTTGACATCATGATCGGCGAGGGACCGGCGGCGCGCTCGGTGAAGCTGGACCTGCCGCCCTTCACCCTGGTCGGCGCCACCACCCGCGCCGGCATGCTGACCAACCCGCTGCGCGACCGTTTCGGCATCGTCGCTCGCCTGGAGTTCTACACGCCGGAAGAGTTGCGCTTCATCGTCAGCCGCTCGGCGCGCCTGCTCGGCGTGGAGACCTCCGAGGAAGGCGCCTTCGAAATCGCCCGCCGCTCGCGCGGCACCCCGCGCATCGCCAATCGCCTGCTGCGACGGGTGCGTGACTACGCCGAAGTGAAGGCAAATGGCGAGGTGGACGTGGCGGTGGCCGATGCCGCCCTGAAGATGCTGGAAGTGGACAGCCTCGGTCTCGACGTGATGGACCGCAAACTGCTCTCCGCCATGCTGGAAAAGTTTTCCGGCGGCCCGGTCGGGCTGGAAAACCTGGCGGCGGCGATCGGCGAGGCGGCCGATACCATCGAGGACGTGCTGGAGCCCTACCTGATCCAGCAGGGCTTCCTTGCCCGCACCCCGCGCGGCCGTGTCGCGCAACCGCTGGCCTACCGGCATTTCGGCCTGATCCAGCCGGGGGGCGAGGAGGATCGCCTGTTGTAGTTGCCCGTCTTTTTCCGGAGTCGTCCGCACATGGATATCCTGCTGTTCGCGCCGGCCAACGGCGCTCCGCGCAAGCTTGACCAGATCGAGGCCCGGCCCGATGAAGGGTTCCTCTGGCTGGATTTCACCCGCGACCAGGACACGGGCTGGCACGAAACGGTCGCGCGCCTGGGCGGCAAGGTGCACGAAGGCCATGTCCGCGACAGCCTCAACCCCGCCCACCCCTCCTTCTTCGACAGCACCAGCGGCTACGACATGGTCATCTTTCGCGGCCTGGCGCCGGAGATGAAGGATGATCAGTTCAGCACCCATCCCGTCGCCTTCTTCCTGTTCGACCACATGCTGGTGACCGTGCAGCCGGGCGAGAGCCGCTCGGTACGCGCGGTGAAGGAACGCATGCTCAGCCAGAGCGGCCGCCAGCCGACCGACCCGGCGGCGCTGATGCATCTGATCCTGAACGCGATGGTGGACCGCTTTCTCGCCCTGCGCGAACCCCTGACCCGGCAGATGGAATACTGGACGGAGCGCCTCATCGACCCACGCCGACGCAGCGACAAGTGGTATCGGGTGATGAACCATCGCAAACAACTGCGCCGCCTGGAAATCCTCTGTGACGAGCAGGAGGACGCCCTCGTCTCCTGGCGCGACAGCACTCGCCAGGAACTCGGCGAAGGCCTGTTCGTGCGCTACACCGACCTGCTGGAACACATCCGCCGGGTCGGCAAGTTCGCCATCGGCCAGCAGCACGAGGTGGAAGGCCTGATGCAACTGCACTTCTCGGCGGTGGCGCATCGCACCAACGAAATCATGCGCCTGCTCACCGTGCTCTCCGCCATCTTCCTGCCGCTGACCCTGATCGCCGGCATCTACGGCATGAATTTCGAGCACATGCCGGAACTGCACAGCCGCTACGGCTATTTCTTCACCCTCGCCGGCATGGTGCTGCTGGCCGCCATCCTGCTGGGCTGGTTCCGCTGGAAGAAGTGGTTCTGACTGCCCCGCCGCCAGGCTCTCACCCCGTCATCAGCCACCATTGCGCAGGCTCATCGCCAGCCAGAACATGCGGCGGGCGGCTTCCGCCTTGCGCGCCGGACTGGTCTTGGGATGGGCGCTGCGCACCGGCGCCGCATCCGCCTGCAGGGTCGTGTCCTGCCGCGGCGGTTCCGGAGGCGCCGCCTGCGCCCCCCCGATCGACAACATCAGCAACAGTCCCAGGAATTCGGATGGCATGATCGCCTCCTTCTTTGCCGTCCCTCGCCCCATGCGGGAGACCGTAGGGCCAGACTAGGACGGCGCGATCCCGCGGGTAAGCAACCCGGTTGCAACCGGGTCGGCCAACCGGGTTGGCACGCCCGGTCTGTCGGTACGCACCTTGCCAGCATGGAAGAGTGCGGCTAACTTCCCGACACCGCCTGTGGCAACGCCGCCCTTGTCCCGACGCGATTCGCCCGCATATTCCGCTTCTGTTGGCTCCCCGCCCTAACACCTCGAGGTAACCCGCATGACCGCATGGACCGATTTCCTGGCCGCCCAGGGCGCCACTCTGGAGGGCGACCGTGTCGCCCACTTCGGCGCCGCCGCCGAGGAACTGCTCGCTGCCCGCGATGGCGCCGTCGTCGCCGATCTTTCCCACTACGGCCTGATCGCCTTTTCCGGCGAGGAAGCGCAGACCTTTTTGCACGCCCTGATCACCAACGACCTGCGCAACCTCGGCGAGAACACCGCCGTGTTCGCCGCCCACCTCTCGCCCAAGGGCCGCATGCTGGGCAACTTCCTGGTGATGAAGCGCGGCGGCGACCTGTTGCTTCTGCTGCCGGCCTCCTTGCGTGAAGCCCTGCAGAAACGCCTGTCCATGTACATCCTGCGTTCCAAGGTGAAGTCCCGTGACGCCAGTGGCGAATGGGTGCGCCTGGGCGTCTCCGGCCCCGGTTCCGACACCGCCGTCGCCAGCGTGCTGGGCCGCGCCGTGCCGGAAGGCATCATGGCCATGGCGCAGTCTGAGCTGGCCTTCGCGATCCGTCTCGGCGACCAGCGTTTCGACCTGTTCGTGGCGCCTGATGCCGCCACCGCGACCTGGTCCGCGCTGACCACCAGCCACCGACCGGTCGGCGCCCCCGCCTGGGACTGGCTGCTGGTCAACGCCGGCATTCCCGCCGTGCTGCCGGCGACACAAGACCATTTCGTGCCGCAGATGGCGAACATGGAAGTGCTGGGCGGAGTGAGCTTCACCAAGGGCTGCTATCCCGGCCAGGAAATCGTGGCGCGCAGCCAGTACCTGGGCAAGGTCAAGCGGCGGCTGTTTCTCGCCCATCTCGACGCCGTGGCCAGTCCGGGACAGGAACTGTTCAGCGCCGACCTGCCCGACCAGGCCGCCGGCCACATCGCCAACGTCGCGCCAGCCCCGGACGGCGGCTACGACGTGCTGGCGGTGGTGCACAGCAGCAGCGAGGAAGCCGGCGACGTGCGCCTGGGCCAGCGCGACGGCCCCCGCCTGACCTTCCGCGCCCTGCCCTATCCGGTGTGAGCTACAGCTATTTCATCTGGTATCGGGTGGGCGACGACACCCGCGAAACCGAAACCGTCATCCGCCACATGATGGCGCGCCTGGCCTGCCGTGCAGGCATCTCCGGCCGCCTCCTGACCAAGCGCGGGGAGCCCCGCCTGTGGATGGAACTGTATGAGGGCGTCAGCGACCCCAACACCTTCGAGCGCCTGCTGGCCAGCGCCGTGGACGAATTCGACGTGGACATGTTCTGCGAAGACCGCCGCCACACGGAGTGTTTCGACCAGGACGCGGAAGCGGAAACGGCCTGCCGCGTGCCATGAGCATGACCCGCCCCGGCGAGCGCAAGCTCCAGATCCTGCACACCCTGGCCGAGATGCTGGAGGCCCCCGCGGCGGAAAAGATCACCACTGCCAGCCTCGCCGCCCGCGTGGCAGTCTCGGAAGCCGCGCTCTATCGCCACTTCGCCAGCAAGGCGCAGATGTACGAGGGTCTGATCGAGTTCATCGAGCACTCCCTGTTCGGTTATATCAACCGCATCGCCCAGGAGGAGACCGATGGCCTGCGTCAGGCGCGGGCCATCGCGCAGCTGCTGCTGGGCTTCGCGGAAAAGAACCGGGGCCTGGCGCGGGTGCTGACCGGCGAGGCGCTGGTCAACGAAAAACCCCGCCTGCAGGCACGGGTGAACCAGTTGCTCGACCGCGTCGAGACCAGCCTGAAGCAGTCCCTGCGCATCGCGGTCAGCCAGGGCGCGACCGCCAGCGATCCCGCCATCGTTGCCAATCTTATCCTGGCCTGGATCCAGGGACGCTGGCAGCAGTTCGTGAAAAGCGGTTTCCAGCGCCCGCCCCTGGCGGACTGGGATGAACAGTGGGCGATGCTGGCGCGCCCCTCTCCAACCGCGCCGACACACACTGACCTCACTTAGCCCAAGCGGCTAGGTGACGCTGGACAACCGGCGGTGACCTGTAACTTTCGACCAAAGCACCGCCCACTCCAACCGGGGGTAAGTTCGGGGGTCCCTCGGCGTTGCGCCGAGGGACGAGGGCTTACAGGTCGCCGTTGGCGGCCGCGTGCATGATGTTGTCCATCTTGTCACGGATATCGACGGCGTAATCCATCAGCTGGCTCGGTGCGCCCATCTTGCCGGAGATGGAATCCAGCCAGGATGTGTTCCAGTCCAGGGTCAGCACCCAGATGTTCTTGTCGGCATCTTCCATGATGGCGATGCGGCAGGGCAGGTAGACGATGGCCTCCGGAGCGTATTTCAGGATTTCACGGCCGGCAGCGATGTCGCAGTAATGGTAGACCTCCATGCGCGGGGCGTCGTTATCGCCCAGGACGGCGCGGATGTCCTTCCACATCGGGCTCTCGCCGACTTTCTTGAAGTTGAGCTGGTTGGCGCGCAGTTCCATGGACTGCTTGACGTCATCGAAGCTCAGGCCGGGCTTGGCCTGGTACTTGATGGCCATCAGGTTCATGACGTCCTTGATGTCCATGCGCGAGACCATGTTCATCATCGGCATCATCTTTTTCATCATCGCCTCTTTTTCCGAAGGCGGGATGGTGCGGGACATTTCATAGGGGCGGGTACCACGGCCACCGGGAGAGACCGGCAACACCAGCGGGCCGGCGGAAACCGGGACGTGGGTCAGGTAGGGATTGGCGGCGGGGGCCTGTTGCGCGAAGGCGGGAACGGCCAGGGAAAGGGCCAGTGTGGCAATCAGCGTATGTTTCATCTTCGTCATCCTTCCTCGTGGAAACGGGTTGTTGTAACGCGGCTGCCCGTGAGCGGAACCACCCCGGCGCACACCGCTGATGTTGGCGCGGGGATTATAACCATCGACCCGCCCTGATCGTCCGCATCGATGATCCGGCTGCGCGTCCCACGCTGCCCGAAGCCCCGCCGTCATGCGAAGGCGGGGTGCCTGTCAGGTTATTTGGCGGCTTCCACCGGCTTGAGGAACATCTGCATCAGCATCGCCGGATCCAGCGGCATGGCCGGGCTCGCCGACAAGGCCGGCACCGTGGCAGGGGCGGCTGCGGCAGGTTTGGCCGGCACAGCGGCCTTGGCGGCGGGCGATCCCGCTGCCGGCGGAGCCAGGAACGGCATGAACGGGAGGGCCGGCGGGGACGCCGGCTGCTGTTGCGGTGCCTGCTTCTGCTCTACCGGTGTCTGCTTCTGCTCTGCTGCCGGTTGGCTGGGTTTACCGGCCTGGGCAGAAGGATTGAACGAACTGGGCGCGGCGGGCTGCACGCCAGCCTGCGGCATGGGCGGGAAATACGAAGCCGCGGGCGCTTCCACAGGCTGCGCCGCAGGTGCCTGAAACAGCATGAAGAACGGCGACTGCTGCGGGGGCTGCGCCTGGACCGGGTTGCCCTGCGGCATCGTGTTCGTGTGCTGGAACGGGTTGCCTTGCTGGAACGGGTTGCCTTGCTGGAACGGGTTGCCTTGCTGGAACGGGTTGCCCTGCTGGAACGGGTTGCCCTGCTGGAACGGGTTGCCCTGCTGGAACGGGTTGCCCTGCTGGAACGGGTTGCCTTGCTGGAACGGGTTGCCTT
>CAYMUY010000011.1:0-94863 GCA_964393825.1 uncultured Thiobacillus sp.
TACGGTGGGACTTGCACCCACAAGAGTGCGCCCATGCTGGGCGCACCAAAAAAAACCGGGCGCAGCGAGCACCCGGCCTGATACGCCGTGACGGCTCAGTACAACACGACCAGCACCACGCGACGGTTCATCGCGCGGCCGTCGCGGTACATGTTGCTGGCCACCGGCATGCTCTCGCCATAGGAGATGGCGGAAAGCCGATGCAACGGGAAGCCCGCCTTGGAATAGAGGTAAAGCCGCACGGCATCGGCCCGCTGCTGGCCCACCTTCAGGTTGACCGCCTCGCTGCCGATGCTGTCGGTGTGGCCCTGCACCTCGATGTATACGCCACGGTTCTCAGCCTTGACCCGGGCGATGAACGCGTCCAGCGCCGCCATCGCCTCCTTGCTGAGCGCCGACTTGTTGGAACCGAACTTGAGCTTGTCCTCGGACAGCACCACTTCATAGGCCATCTTTCCGGCGGCCAGCTTGCCGGCGGCCGACGCCCGTTCCAGCGCATCCTGCGCGGTCCGGGAAATCTGTGCGATGTCGGACTCATTTTTCGCCAGGCGATCGGCATGGATCTTGAGAGTGATGACGGAGTCGTCGACACGCTTGCTGGTGGCCGCCAGGCCGGTATTACTCGAAGTAATCGCCGCGTCCGTGGTCCTGGCGCGGTTTTCCAGGGACTCCGCGCGCACGGCCAGGGGCTTGAGCTGTTCCTGGACATATTCCTTGGTGGCGCAACCGGAGAGCAGGAGTGCCGCGACAAGCAGTTTCGCGAGATTGTTCATCTAATACTCCATCGTTCATAGGTAAGACATTGATTGCAGGATAACTTATCGGCACAAAATGGCCAACCTTGAAGCAAGGTCATTGCCGTTGCGGGAAATACGCGTCATCCGGCGCCTCCAGCTTGATCTCGACCGGCGTGTCGTCGACTTTCGTCATTTTCCCCCCGACCAGTCCCGGGAAGCCCAGCACGGCCACGACCATGAGCAGCTGGATGATCAGGAAAGGCACCGCGCCCCAGTAGATGTCGCTGGTCTTCACTTCCCGGGGCGCCACGCTCTTGAGATAGAACAGGGCGAAGCCAAATGGCGGGTGCATGAACGAGGTCTGCATGTTGATGCCCAGCAACACCCCGAACCAGACCAGATCGATACCCAGCTTCAGCGCCACCGGCGCCAATAACGGCACGATGATGAAGGCGATCTCGAAGAAATCCAGGAAGAACGCCAGCACAAAGACCAGCAGGTTGACCACCAGCAGGAACCCCAGCTCGCCCCCCGGCAGGCCAGTCAGCAGGCTCTCCACCCAAAGGTCGCCCTCCAGCAGGCGGAACACCAGGGAAAACACGGTGGAGCCGATCAGGATGAAGATGACGAAGGTGGTCAGGCGGGCGGTGGCGTCCATTGCCAGCTTCAGCATCTCGCGATTGAGCCGGCGCCTGGCAAGGGCCAGCAGCAGGGCGCCCACCGCGCCCATGGCGCCGCCCTCGGTGGGCGTGGCGATTCCCAGGAAGATGGTGCCCAGCACCAGGAAGATGAGCAGCAAGGGCGGCAGCATGGCGGTGAGTGATTTCAGCAGCAGCGCGATGCCACGCGGCCCGCGCGCCTCGATCGGCAACGCCGGCATGGCCTGCGGCAGCGCCAGGCTGACGACCAGCACGAAAGCGGCATAGAGGCCGGTCAGCATCAGGGCTGGAGTCAGGGCGCCGCGATACATGTCGCCGACCGACACCCCGAGCTGGTCGGCCAGCACGATCAGCACCAGGGATGGCGGAATGATCTGCGCCAGGGTGCCGGAAGCGGCAATGACGCCGCAGGCCAGCCGTTTGTCATAGCCGTAGCGCAGCATGATGGGCAGGGAGATCAGCCCCATCGCGATCACCGAAGCCGCCACCACGCCGGTGGTGGCGGCCAGGAGGGCACCGACGAACACCACCGCGAAGGCCAGGCCGCCGCGGATCGACCCGAACAACTGACCGACGCTGTCCAGCAACTCCTCGGCCATGCCGCTTTTCTCCAGGATCAGGCCCATGAAGGTGAAGAATGGAATCGCCAGCAAGGTGGCGTTGGACATGATGCCGTAGACCCGTTCCGGCAGCGCCTGCAACTGCACGAAGTCAAAATACCCCAGTTGAATGCCGAGGAAGGCGAACAGCAGGCCGTTGGCCGCCAGCGAGAAGGCCACCGGATACCCCAGCAGCAGGAAGCCCACCAGGCCGAGGAACATCAGGGGTGCCATCAGTTCGAAACTCATGCCACTTCCTCAGGGTGTTCCTCGACCATGGGGCCATGCCCGGTCAGGAAGGCGGCGCGCTTGATGACCTCGGCAAGGCCCTGCAACAACAACAGCGCAAAACCGATCGGGATCGCCAGCTTGATCGGCCAGCGCAGGAGTCCGCCGGCATCCGGCGAGGTTTCATTCACCGCCCAGGACGCCGCGAACCCTTCCCAGCCCATCCAGACCAGCAACCCGCACAAGGGCAGCAGGAACAGCAGACCACCGGCCAGGTCGACCCAGGCCCGCGCTCGCGGCGAGAAGCGACCATGCAGGATATCGATGCGGACATGGCCGTTGTGCTTGAGGGTATAGCCGGCGCCGAGCAGGAAGATCAGGCCGAACAGATACCACTGGATTTCCAGCCAGGCATTGGAAGAATGGTCGAAACCGTAACGCATCACCGCGTTGCCGGCGGAAATCAGCGTGGCCAGCAACACCAGCCACATCGAGCCGCGACCGACCCGCTCATTGAGCGCGTCGATGACGCGGGCGAGGGTCAGCAGTGGTTTCATCCAGGCGACAGGGCCGAGCACACCAGGCGACACCCGCAACTCATTCCCCCGCGACGGTCATGTTGCCGATCAGGATCGACCCCACCCGGCGCGAGCCTCGGGTTTCCACGTCCGTGCCGATGGCGACGATGCCACCGAGCATGTCGCGCAGGTTGCCGGCGATGGTGATTTCCTCCACCGGATAGGCGATCTCGCCGTTTTCCACCCAGAAGCCGGCGGCACCACGCGAATAATCGCCGGTGACCATGTTCAACCCCTGGCCGAGCAGTTCGGTCACCACCAGGCCCGTACCCATCTTGTCCAGCAGGCCGGCGAGATCCTGGCCGGTGGAGGGCACGATCAGATTATGGTTGCCACCGGCGTTACCGGTGGTCTTCATGCCTAGCTTGCGGGCGCTGTAGCTGCCCAGGAAATACCCCTGGACCACGCCATCGCGCACCACTTCCCGCTCATGCGTGGCCACGCCTTCCGCATCGAACGGCGATGAAGCCAGCCCGCGCGGCAGGAAGGGGTTCTCGATCATCTGGAAAAAAGACGGAAACAGCTGGCTGCCCAGGCTGTCGAGCAGGAAGGTGGACTTGCGGTAGAGGTGGCCGCCGGAAATCGCCGAAACGAAGCTGGCGATCAGGCCGGTGGCGATGGGCGCCTCGAACAGCACCGGGCACTGGCGGGTGGACAGCTTGCGCGCCTTCAGGCGACGCACCGTGCGCTCGCCCGCGCGGCGGCCGACAACCTCCGGACTGTCCAGATCTTCCTCGGCGCGCGCGGTGGTGTACCAGTAATCGCGCTGCATGCCACCGTCCTCTTCCGCGATCACCGCGCAGGACAGGCTTTGCCGCGTGCTCGGATACCCCCCGCAAAACCCCAGGCTGTTCGCATAGATGAATTGCGACCCCTGACTGGACAGCGAAGCCCCCTCGGAATTGTTGATGCGCGCATCGACGCCCAGCGCCGCCGCCTCGCAGGCCCGCGCCATCGCCGTGGCGCGTTCGACATCCACCGCCCAGGGATGGTGGAGATCCAGATCCGGCACCAGGCGCGCCAGCAGGGCTTCCTCGGCCAGACCGGCGCAATCGTCCTCGGCGGTGTAGCGCGCGATGGTCAGGGCCTTTTCCACGGTTCGCGCCAACGCCGCCCGGGAGAAATCGGACGTCGAGGCATGACCGCGTTTCTGCCCCAGGTAGACGGTGACACCGATCCCCTTGTCGCGGTTATGCTCGATGGTCTCCACCTCGCCATGGCGGACGGAAACGCTCAAGCCGCTGCCTTCCGATATCTCCGTTTCGGCGGCGCTGGCGCCGCCGGCGCGGGCCAGGTCAAGGGTTTCTGCGGCGAGCGCCTGCAAGGCCTCGCGGGTAAAACTGAATGGGCTGTCGGACACGGTAGAACCTGACATATTGACAAAGGCCGCTATGATACCTGTCCCCGCTTTCCCGCCGCATGCCATGCACGCTCACCACGAAGACCACGACCCGGATCAGGAAGATCCCATCGACACCCGGGTCAGCAAGACCCAGCGCAAGAATGAGATGAACGCCCTGCAGGCTCTGGGCGGGGAACTCGTGAAGCTATCCCGTGACCGCCTGGAAAAAATGAACCTGCCGGACCGGCTGTTCAAGGAATTGCTGGAAGCCAAACGAATCACCGCGAATGGCGCCATCCGCCGCCAGATGCAGTTCATCGGCAAGCTCATGCGCGATGTCGACGCCGAGCCCATCATCGAACAACTGTCCGCCATCAAGGGAGAATCCGCCGCTGCCAAGGCCGAGTTTCACGGTCTGGAACGCTGGCGCGAACGCCTGCTGGAAGACGACGCGGCGCTTACCGAATGGCTGGGCGCGCATCCCGGGGCGGACATCCAGCTCATGCGGCAACTGATCCGCAACGCCCGCCGCGAAGCCGCGGAGAACAAGCCGCCAAAATCCAGCCGGCAACTGTTCCGCATGCTGCGGGATACACCTGGCTAGCCGGGTGTCGGCGCGCGCATCAGCGATTCGAGACGCCGACAAACACCGGACGCTCCTGCCGACATCCCGACGGCCCTGCCGAGGTTGTCGGTATTTCTTACGTTATTACTCATTTAAACAAACATTTACCTGGCCACCCCCCGTGATGCGCCACCGGCATGGCATTTGCTTGATAACAGGACGCAACTTGGTCACCCACTCCTGCCGCCGTGCCACATCGAACACCCCGTCCCGCCGCAAGGCCCGCTCAGCCGTCCCGGATCGCATCGCATCCCGGGGTGCTGGTCAACCTGCTCGACACGCTCGCTGGCGCCGCCAGCCTGGGTGAGCAGGCGCGCGGCTGGCTCAGGCTCGACCCCGGCCTGGTCCTGGCGATCCTGCGGGCCACGGCGCGGCCCGACACGGACCCGGGCCGGTACACCTTCGAAGAACTCTGCAACCAGGTTTCCCTTCCCACACTCAAAGGCCTGGTCTGCGCCGCCGCCCTCCAGTTGCTCACCCACCCGAGCACCGCACTGGAGGACAAGGACTGGGTCCGCGCGGCCTCCCTGGCCCATCTCTGCCACGCCCTGGCGCAGCAGTCTGGCTACCCCTCGCCCGACGAAGCCTGGCTGGCCGGCCTGTTCTGCGACCTTCCCGGCAGCCAGGCGGCACTTTCCGAACTGCCATCGCGCGGCTTTCTCGCCGACGTGCCGCGCCTGCTGCGCGAACCGGCCGACCGCCTGCGCGATGCCACCGCCCTGCCACGACTGGCAGCCATGGCATGGTATCTCTTGATGCGACGCGCGCCGGAAGCCGCCGATACGTTATCCTTGGACCCCGCTCCAGACCACGAACTCATTAGGGGAATGCTTCAGGAAATGGATCAATCGGTCGAAGCCCTTTCGGCACGCGCACGCACGGATGCCAATCTGTCGGGCGCGCTCGCGCGTTTCACCCGCACCGAACTGACCACATCGGAAATGCATGAGCATGCCGGCGCCGGCATTCTCGCGGCGGCGCGGCACCTGGCGGAACAGGACGGCCTGCACGACCCGGTCTATCTTCGCCTGGACAAGCGCACCAGCATGCTGGAGTCGCGCGACATCGGCGAACTGCGCGCCCCGCCCATCTCGATCCGGGTCGAAGGCAGCAACACCGCCGCGGTGCGCGCCCTGTTCACGCGCATGCCGGTGGTGGTCTACCGCGACGCGGCGGGAGAAACCGCCCTGCTCGACATCCAGCTGGCGCGCCAGGCCGACGCCGACGGCCTCGCCGCCATCCCGGTCGGCGATGGCGGTGCGCGCGGCGTGCTGCTGGTCTGCGGCGACCGGGAAGCCCTGGCGGAAATCGCCGCGCACCCCGAACGCTATGCCCGCCTGGGCGAACTGGCGGGGCGCGCCGCCGACCGGGTGGAAACCGCCACGACCGATGCGGCCCCCCTCTTGAGCGGGCGGGTGCGACGCGCAGCACATGAGATCAACAATCCGCTGGGGATCATCAAGAATTATCTGGCCATCCTCAAGGCCAAGCTCGGCGACGAAGCCCTCATTGCTGACGAACTGCGCATCATCCATGAAGAGCTCGATCGCATCGTGCGCATCGTGCGCGCCCTCGGCAACGACGATGACAGCCTGGCGGAGCTTTCGGAAGCCACCGACATCGCCGCCCTGGCCAACGATCTGGTCAAGGTCACCGCCCCCTCCTGGCAGGCGCGCGGCATCCGCGTGACCCACGGCAGCCGCCCCGGCCTGCCCCTGCTCGACTGCGATCGCGACAAGATCAAGCAGATCCTGCTCAATCTCTTGCTCAACGCCCTGGAAGCCACCCCGGACGGCGGTGAAATCCACCTTGAAACCGCGCAGATCACCAACCACAAGCGCGAACGCTTCATCGAAATCCAGATCAAGGATTCGGGACCCGGCATCAGTTCCGAGATGGAACAACAACTGTTCGACCCCATGGCAACGGCAAAGGGCGAAGACCATGCGGGCCTGGGACTGGCCATCGTAAAAACACTTACGGAAAGTCTCGGCGGCAGCATCGCATATAAAAGCAGTTCCTCCGGCACCACGTTCCAGCTACTATTCCCGCTTGGATAGCCAATGAGCCATACGGGCATCCACCTTAACCTCAACTTAAGGCTGCCGGTGTCCACTGCCCTGGAAAATGCAACTGTTCTAGTCAGCTTGCTCATCGTCGAGGATGAACCGCGCTATCTGGAAAGCGCGCGTCTCCTTCTGGCGCCCCATCTGCATCGCATCGACACCGCCCTGAACGGTGCTCAGGCACATGCCTGTCTTTCCCGGCAATCCTACGACCTGGTCCTGCTCGACCTGCGCCTGCCCGACAGCAGCGGCCATGACCTCATGGCCTACCTGCGCGAGCATCACCCCGGCAGCCTGATCATCATCATGAGCGGCGACAGCCGGATCGACTCCGCGATCCATTGCATCCGCCTGGGTGCCTACGACTACCTGCGCAAACCCTGCGAACCGGAGGAACTGGTCAAGACCGTGATCAACGCGGCCCAGAAAATCCAGCTCGCCCATGAAAACCAGCGCATGTTGCGGCAACTCGAACATTCCGAGGAATGGCACCGCCTGTTGGTCAACACCTCCCCGGACGTGATCTACACCCTGGACGCGGAGGGTCGCTTCACCTTTCTCAACGAGCGTGTCAGCCAGGTGCTGGGCTATGCGCCGGACGAACTAGTGGGACAACGCTACGAAGCCATCGTCCCGGACGATGAACTGGACAACGCCCGCTACCGTTTCAACGAGCGCCGTACCGGTGATCGTGCCACCCACAATGCCGAACTCCGGCTCAAGCGCAAGGAAGATCTGCTCAGCGGCACGATCGACCCGGTCGTGGTGTTCGAAATCTCCGCCATGGGCATGTATCGACCACGCCCAGACGGACGTGGCGAATTCCTCGGCACCTATGGCGTCGCGCGTGACATCAGCGCGCGCAAACAAGCCGAAGCCACGGTCACCTTCCAGGCCTATCACGACCTGCTCACCGGCCTGCCCAACCGCGCCCTGTTCAACGACCGGGTGCGGCAGGCCATTGCCCAGGCCCGCCGCCACGGTCAGGCCCTGGCGGTCATGTTCCTGGACATGGACCGGTTCAAGGTGGTGAATGACACCCTCGGCCACCTGGTCGGCGACGGTCTCCTGCAAGCCATGACGCAACGTCTGCGCGACAGCCTCCGCGAAGGCGACACCCTGGCCCGCATCGGTGGCGACGAATTCATGCTGCTACTGCCCCATGTCCGCTCGCGCGACAACGCCGCCTTCATCGCCCAGAAAATCCTCGCCTCCCTGCAACAGCCTTTCCAGATCGACAATCACGAGATCTATTCCGGCATGAGCATCGGTATCGCCCTCTATCCGGACGACGGCGACAACCTGGAAACGCTGGTCAAACACGCCGACCTGGCCATGTATCACGCCAAGGACAACGGCCGGAACGACTATCGCTTCTTCACCCACGACCTGCGCCACACCCTGACCGGCCGCCTGGCGATGGAAAACGACATGCGCCACGCCATCTCGCGCGGCGAATTCGAGATGTACTACCAACCGCAAGTGGACATCCAGAGCCAGCGCATCCGCGGTATGGAAGCCCTGATCCGCTGGCACCACCCGCAGCGTGGCATGGTCTCGCCCGCCGACTTCATCCCCATCGCCGAAGAATGCGGTCTCATCGCCCCGATCAGTGAATGGGTCCTCGATGCCGCCTGCAAACAGGCCAAGGCCTGGCGCGACGGGCCGTTTCCGGCAATCAGCCTGGGGGTGAACCTCTCCGCGAGACAGATCGAACACCCGCATTTCGTCGACAAGTTCATCCAGTCCCTGAAAGACAATGGTGTCGACGGACAAGGCATCGAAATCGAACTCACCGAAAGTACTCTGATGCGCGACATGGAAGGTGCCATCGAAAAACTGCGCCGACTCGCGGATGAGGGCGTGGAAATCTCCATCGACGACTTCGGCACCGGCTACTCCTCCCTCTCCTACCTGAAGAAACTGCCGGTACACACCCTCAAGATCGACCGCAGCTTCATTCACGACCTGGTCGCCCCCAGCAACGGCAGCACCATCGTCGCTGGCATCACCGCCATGGCCAAGGGCCTGCACCTCAATGTGGTCGCGGAAGGCGTCGAAACCCGGACGCAGCTCGACTATCTGGAATCGATCGGCTGCGACTCCTATCAGGGCTATCTGTTCAGCCGCCCGGTGGCGGCGAGCGACGCCACCGGCCTGTTGAAAACACATTGAGGCGCGCGGCCAGCTTCTCTCTCACCATCAAGAGAGAAATCCGAGCCAGCCCTCCATGACTCCCTACTGGGAAAAGAAGACGTATCAACCGCCGGCGAGCAGCGCGGTGAGTTGCTCGCGGCTGGCGAGGTAGTCTTTCTTGTCGAGGAAGTCCTGCATCAGGAACTGTTCCATCCTGGGGTAGAGGGCGATGGCTTCGTCCAGGAGGGTGTCGTTGCCGCGCTGGTAGGCGCCGATGGTGATGAGGTCGCGGCTGCGCTGGTAGCGGGCGTAGAGGCTCTTGAAGCGGCGCACCCGTTCCAGTTCTTCCTTGCTCAGCAGTTCGGTGATGGCCCGTGAGATGGAGGCTTCGATGTCGATGGCGGGGTAGTGGCCGTGGTCGGCAAGTTGCCGCGAGAGCACGACGTGGCCGTCGAGGATGGCGCGGGCAGCGTCGGCCACCGGGTCCTGCTGGTCGTCGCCTTCCATCAGGACGGTATAGAAGGCGGTGATGGAGCCACCGCCGGCGCGGCCGTTGCCGGCGCGTTCCACCAGTTGTGGCAGCTTGGCAAACACCGAGGGGGGGTAGCCCTTGGTGGCAGGCGGCTCGCCGACGGCGAGGGCAATCTCGCGCTGCGCCTGGGCGTAACGGGTGAGCGAATCCATGATCAGGAGGACGTTCTGGCCCTGGTCGCGAAAGTTTTCCGCGACGGCGGTAGCGTAGGCGGCGCCGTGCAGACGCAGCAGGGGGGGCGCGTCGGCGGGGGCGGCAACGACGACGGCGCGGCGCAGGCCTTCCTCGCCGAGGATGTTTTCGATGAAGTCCTTGACCTCGCGACCGCGCTCGCCGATGAGGCCGACGACGACGACGTCGGCGGCGGTGTAGCGGGCCATCATGCCCAGCAGCATGGATTTGCCGATGCCGCTGCCGGCGAACAGGCCCATGCGCTGGCCGCGGCCGACGGTGAGCAGGGCATTGATGGCGCGCACGCCGACATCGAGCACATCGCGGATCGGTTCACGTTCCATCGGGTTGAACGGGCGCGCATGCAGAGGCGCGCGACCGGAGACTTCAAGAGCGCCGAGGCGGTCGAGCGGGCGACCGGCGCCGTCGATGACGCGGCCGAGCAGTTCCGGCCCGACCGCGACCTGGCGGATGCGGTCCTCGATGCGACGGCGGCGGAAGAAGGCGCGGTGCATGCGCGGCGGCTCGAAACCGCATACCGTGGTGACTTCGACCACGGCGCCGGGCGAGAGGCCGTAGACATCGGCGGAGGGCATGAGGTAAAGGCGTTCGCCGGAGAAGCCGACGACTTCCGCATCCACCTGCTGGCCACCAGGGGTGACCACCCGGCAGGAGACACCGGTGGCGAGCTTGAGACCGGAGGCTTCCATGACCAGGCCGGCGACGCGGGTGAGACGCCCGGTGGCGCGCCAGGGGGTGATCTGGGAGACCGCTTCCTGACAGTCGCGCAGATAGGCCACCAGCGCGGCGGGGCGAGTCAGTCCATCCATTGGGTATCGCTGCCGAGACAACTCACGATCTCGCGCCAGCGGGTCTCGAGAGTGGCGTCCAGTTCACTGTGGGCACTCTCGATGCGGAAGCCCCCGCGCGCGAGCTTGGCGTCTTCCACCACTTTCCAGGGCAGATGGCTGTATTCCCGGGCCAGCCAGTCGTTCACGATCGGCACGTCATCCGGGTGCGCGACGATCTTGTGATGGCCGGAGAGGGTGGGCAGGGATTGCAGGGCCTCGCGGATCACGTCGAGGATGCCTTCCGGTTTGGCCTGGAGGGTGGCGCGCAGGATCTGCCGGGCGACCTGCAGTGCCAGGTCCAGCACCTCGCGGGAGATGGCTTCATCCTGGCGGACACTCTCGCCACTGAACGCGTCCGCCAGTTGCCGCAGGCGCTCGACATCGGCCTCGCCGCTGGCGTAGCCATCCTTGTAGCCCGCTTCGCGGCCTTCCTTGAAGCCGAGATCATGGCCTTCCTGCCAGGCTTCCTGCTGGATGCGTTCGATGTCCTCGGCGGTGGGCAAGGGGATGCTGAGCACCGGTTCCGGCTCGGTCGGCGGCGGCGGCGGCGCTTCGGCGGGGTCGGGCTCGACGCTGCCGGCGTCGAAGCTGCCCAGTTCCCAGCGCTGGTAGGCGGTGAGCTGTTCCTTGGGGATGACGCGGGACATCGTTCAGGCCAGGCGGGAGAAGGGCGTCATTCCACCAGCCCTTCGTCGCCGCCCTTGCCACCCAGGATGATCTGGCCTTCGTCGACCAGCTTGCGCACGATCTTGAGGATTTCCTTCTGCTCCGCCTCGACTTCGGAGAGGCGCACCGGACCTTTCGATTCCAGGTCCTCCTTGAGCGCCTCGGCGGCGCGGCTGGACATGTTCTTGAAAATCTTGTTCTTGAGATCTTCGGTGGTGCCCTTCAAGGCGATGATCAGGGTCTCGGACTGCACTTCGCGCAGCAGCATCTGCACCGAGCGGTCGTCCAGGTCCATGACGTTGTCGAAGGTGAACATCTGGTCCTGGATCTTCTGCGCCAGGTCGGCGTCGTGTTCGCGGATGTTGGCCAGCACCGAGGCTTCGATGGCGCCACCCATGTAGTTGAGGATGTCGGCGGCCGTCTTGATGCCGCCGAGGCTGCCTTTCTTGCCGACCTCGCCGCCAGCGAGGAGCTGGGTGAGCACTTCGTTGAGCTCGCGCATGGCCATTGGCTGGATGCCTTCCAGGGTGGCGATCCGCACCATCACGTCGTTGCGCAGGCGTTCCGTCAGCAGGTTGAGGATCTCACTGGCATGGTCACGGTCCAGGTGCACCATGATGGTGGCGATGATCTGTGGATGCTCGTTGCGGATCATTTCCGCCACGGTGGCGGCGTCCATCCATTTCAGGCTCTCGATGCCGGCGCTCTCGTTACCCTGCAGGATGCGGTCGATCAGGTGCGCGGCCTTGTCGTCGCCCAGCGCCTTCTTCAGCACGGAGCGGATGTACTCGTCCGAGTCGGCCAGGTCGATGCGGCCTTCGGTCTGGTCATGGAAATCGCGCAGCACCGATTCGATCTGCTCGCGGCTGACCTTGCCGACACCGGCCATGGCGGTGCCCAGTTTCTGCACGTCCTTGGGACCGAGATACTTGAACACCTCGGCCGCTTCTTCGTGCCCCAGCGCCAACATCAGGATGGCGGTCTTGTCGAGTCCGGCGTCTTCACTCATCGCGGGTCATCCCAGGGTCTCATTCCTTGGCCATCCATTCCTTGATGATCTCGGCCGTGAGCTTGGGATTGGCCTTGGCGAATTCCCGCACCTTGGCCAGGATTTCGGCGTAGGTATCCACCGGCGCCGCCACAACCGGTTTGCCATCGGGACCATAGAGCACGCCGTCCTCGCCCAGCACACCTTCGACCGCCGCCTCGCCCGTGGTTTCGCGGCCCTCCTCGGGCGCCGGCTCGGGTGGTTTCACCAGATCGCGCAACATCGGCCGCAGCACGCCGAACACCAGGTAGAAGGCGAGGCCGAAGATGATCAGGTTCTTCAGCAGGTCCTTGGCCAGGGCGACGTTGTCCGGGTCCTTCCAGAGCGGGACTTCGACTTCTTCCTTGGTGTCGGTGAAGGCCGCGTTGACCACGTTGACGGTATCGCCACGCGGCTGGTTGTAGCCCATCGCCTCGCGCACCAGGCTGTTGATCTGCGCCATTTCCTGGGCGCTGAGGGGCGTCGGCTTGCCGGCCTTGCCATCCTTGTCCTTGGCCGCCGCCCGGTGGTTGACCACCACCGCCACCGACAGCCGCTTGACCCGGCCCTGCGATTCCTTGACATGGCGGATGGTCTTGTCGACCTCGAAATTGATGGTATTTTCCTTGCGGCTGGAATTGCCACCCTGCCCCGCCGCCCCGGCATTCGGCCCGGCGTTGGCGCCGGGGGGGGCGGTCACCGGCGCGGTGGCGGGGCCGGGTGGCTGGTTGGTCAGCGCCCCCGGCACGCCCTGCGCCGGATTACCGGCATTGTTGAGGTCTTCCACGGTCTGCTGGCTGCGGATCGACTGCGCATCCGGCGTGGCATTGGGCTTGTAGGTTTCGCTGGTGGCTTCGTCGATGGAGAAGTCGAGATCGGCACGCACTTCGGCCTTGACATTGCCGCTGCCGACGATGGGCGCGACGATGGCCTCGATCCGCTCGACATAATAGGACTCCATGTCCCGGGTGTATTCCAGTTGACTGGCATTGAGGCCACGCAGCGACTGGCTGTCGTTCTTCGCGGTGAGCAGGTCGCCGGACTGGTTCACCAGGGTGACGCTGCTGGGGGACAACTCCGGCACGCTGCTGGACACCAGGTGCACGATGGACTGCACCTGGCCGGGGTCGAGCGCGCGGCCGGGGTAGAGGTTCACCAGCACCGACGCCGAGGGCGCCTGCTTGTCGCGGATGAAGACCGAGGGCTTGGGGATGGCCAGGTGCACCCGCGCCGATTCCACCGGCGCCAGCGACTGGATGGTGCGCGACAGCTCGCCCTCTAGGCCGCGCTGGAAGGCGAGCTGCTCCTGGAACTGGGTCATGCCCAGCTTCGGGCTGTCCATCAGTTCGAAACCGACGGCACCCCCTTTGGGAATGCCCTGCGCCGCCAGCTTGAAACGCAGGTCGTAGACCTGGTCGGCGGGCACCAGGAGGGTGCCGTTGGCCTCGGTCTTGTAGGGAACGTTCATCTGCTGCAGGGTGGCAGTCACCGTGCCGGCGTCACGTTCCGACAGATTGGAGAACAGCACCTTGTAATCAGGCGCGCCGCTCCACAGGAACAAGCCGACGATGAGCGCGATGGAGGCCGCCACAGCCGCCGCCAGCGTCGCCTTCTTGGCGGCGGGCAGCTCGTTGAAGCGGTGTGCTAGGGTATTGAGCGACTCTTGGTATTGCAGGGCCATCCGTCAACCAACCCCATGCCTGTGAAGAAACCGTTGCGCGCGGCCCGGGAACGAGTCGGGCGGGGTACCGCGGCGGGACATACCAGACAGATAGGCGAGGAGCGAATGCCGCCCAACAAGGCTATCGGGCCGCGCGACAGGTTTCTTCACAGGCCCTCAGACCTGCATGTTCATGACTTCCTGGTACGCGCTCACCAGCTTGTTGCGCACCTGAACCATGGTCTGGAAGGAGAGGCTGGCTTTCTGCAGGGAAAGCACGACATCCTGGAGGTTGACTTCGGCGTTGCCCGCCTCGAACTGCCGGGTCAACTGGCGGGCGTCCTGCTGGGTGTTGTTGACTTCGTCCACGGCGGATTGAAGCAGCGCGGCGAAATCCTGGGAAGGCGCCGGGGCATTGGCGCCGGCGACGGGCGCGCTGGCGCCAGCCTGGGCGGCTACCGCGCGCAACTGGTTCACCATCAGATCAATCTCGTTCATCGCCTTGCCTCCTGAAACCGATTATAGGAGGTCATCTCCATCCAGATAGCCCGCTTCGCGGTATTGCTTGAGCTTGTGGCGCAAGGTTCGTTCACTCATGTCCAGTGCCTCGGCGGTGCCGCGCCGGGAACCGCCCAGACGCCGCAAGGTGCCGAGTATCGTTTCCCGCTCCACATCCTTCAGGCCCAGATCGGAGGCGATCGGCGCTTCCCGTGCCACCTTGCCGCCCGGATCGCGCGGCAACATCAGGTGTTCGGGACCGATTTCCGTTCCGGGCGCCAGGATCATGGCGCGTTGCAGCACATTCGCTAGCTCGCGGATGTTACCGGGCCACCCATAGCCGGTCAATTCAGCCAGCGCCGCTTCGGAAAGGACGAAACCGCCACGGCCGACGACGCTTTCGTGGTACTTGAGGAAATGCCGCGCCAGGGCGGCGATATCGCCCCTTCGCCGCCGCAACGGCGGGATGTCGAGGGGGAAGATGTTGAGCCGGTAATAGAGGTCTTCGCGGAAGTTGCCGGCGGCCACCCAGGCGGCGAGATCGCGGTTGCTGGCGGCGAAGACCCGGATGTCGAGCTTGATCGGCGCCCGCCCCCCGACCCGCTCCACTTCCTTTTCCTGCAGGACGCGCAGCAGCTTGGCCTGGAGGTTGAGGGGCAGTTCCGAGATTTCGTCGAGCAGGATGACGCCGCCGGCGGCCTGTTCGAACTTGCCCGCCTGGGCACTGCTGGCCCCGGTGAAAGCGCCCTTCTCGTGGCCGAACAGGGTGGGTTCGAGCAGATTCTCGGGGATTGCCGCGCAGTTCACCGCGACGAACGGCCCCTGGGCGCGGCGGGACTGCTGATGGATGAAACGCGCGAAGATCTCCTTGCCGACCCCGGATTCGCCGGTGAGCAACACGCTTGCCTCGGTGGCCGCAACCCGCCGCGCCAGGTCGAGTACGGCCAGGGTGGCGGCATCCTCGGCCACCACATCGCTTTCCGGCGGGCCGCCGTCACCACGGTAGTAGCGTGCCACCGCCGCCAGCAGACGATCCGGCTCGAACGGCTTCGGCAGGTAATCCGCCGCGCCGTCGCGCATCGCCTGCACGGCCATCTCGATCTGGCCATAGGCGGTCATCAGCAGCACCGGCACCTCCGGCCAGCGCGCCTTGAGACTGCGCAGCAGCGCATGGCCGTCCATGCCGGGCATCTGTACGTCCGACACCACCAGGCCGGGAGTCGATTTCTCCAGCCAGGCCAGCGCCTGTTCGCCATCGGCGGCATCGCGGGTACGGTATCCGGACAGTTCCAGGGTATCGACCAGGGCCTCGCGCAGGGCGGCGTCGTCTTCGACGATCAGGATGGGCAGGGCTTCTTCAGCCATGGTCGCCTCCGGCGAACGGCAGGTAGAGCGTGAAGCGGCTGCCGCCGCCCTCGCGCGGCGACCATTCCACCCAGCCGCCATGCGCCTCGGCGACCTGGCGGACGATGGCCAGGCCCAGGCCGCTGCCTTCGCCACGGGTGCTGAAGAAGGGTTCGAACAGGCGTTCGCGCGCCGTCTCGGGGATGCCGGCGCCATTGTCCTCCACCTCGAAGGCGGCGAAGGGGCTGCCCTGGCCGCCCACGGCGAGGCGCACACGCCCCCCTTCCGGCGAGGCTTGCAGGGCGTTTTCCAGCAAGTTGATCAGGGCGCCGGCAATGGCCTGGCGATCACCGGAGAGGGTGAGTTCGGCGGCCGGCGACGGCAGGATCAACTGGATGCCGCGTGGCGCCGCATGCGGTTCCAGGGTCTGCGCCAGTTCTTCCAGCAGGGGACGCAGGGAAAAGGCTTCGCGGGTCAGGCGCGCGCCCTTCACGAACAACAGCATGTCCTGGATCAGGCGCTCCAGATAGCGCAGCCGCGACAGGCTCTTGTCGGCGAAGCGGATGCGGTCGGCGTCAGCGAGTTGCGGCCGCGCCAGATGGCCGGTGTAGAGCAAGGCGGTGGCCAGCGGCGTGCGCAACTGGTGCGCCACCTGCGCCGCCATCTCGCCCAGCGCCGAGAGCCGCTCACGCCGTGCCAGCTCGCCGTTGGCGGCGGCCAGTTCGCTGGTCAGGCGCGCCACCTGGCCCTGCAGTTCGAGATAGGCGCCGGCCAGCTTTTCCGAGGTCTCGCTGAACAGGGCGAAGGCCTGGCGCAACTTGGCATCCTCCTCGCGCTTGCTCTCCTCCTCGCTCATGGCCGCGACGGGTTTCAGCGCGTGTTCCCGGATGCGTCGAGCATCTCGTCGAGGCGGGCGGCGGGCATGTAGCCGGGGACACGCTTGCCGCTGGCGAAGATCATGGCGGGGGTGCCGTCGATGCGCAATTTCGCCCCCAGTGCCAGGTTTTCGTCGATGGGGTTGTCGCAATCGCCTTTGCCGGTGGGCTGCTTGCCGTTGTGCATGTAGTCGTTCCAGGCGGCGGCGCGATCCTTGCTGCACCAGATCTGCTTCGACTTGCGCGGCGCGTCGGGGTGCATCGGCAGCGGGTAGAGGAAGGTGTAGATGGTGACGTTGTCGATCTTCGCCAGTTCGGCTTCCAGTTTCTTGCAATAAGGGCAGTCGAGGTCGGAGAACACCGCCAGACGGCGCTTGCCATCGCCCTTGACGGTCTTGATCGCCTGGCTGAGCGGCAGGCTGTCGAATTTGACCTCGGTGAGCTTGTCCATGCGCTCACGGGTGAGGTTGCGTTCCATCTTGATGTCGAGCAGGTCGCCCACCATCAGGTAACGGCCCTTGTCGTCGGTGTAGGCCACCATCGGCCCCTGGCGCCCGTCCATCACCACTTCGTACACACCGGGCAGCGCGGCCTGGCCGATTTCGCTCACCCGGGTGCCGGGAAAGCGGCTTTCGATGGACTGGCGGATCTCGGCTTCGCCCGCCAGGGCGCAGGTCGCGCCGAGGCCCGTGAAGGCGACGAGGGCGAGTGTGAACAAGGATTTACGCATGAAGGAACACTCCGGTTAAAGCACCGCATGGTGCATGAGCGCCTGGCTCAAGGGGGAAAAATGATCAGTGAAAGTCATGCCCTGGTTGCGCAGGGTTCGAATCAGGCTTTCCTTGCGCGCGAAAAGTTTCCGCAGGCCGCCGGTGGTGAACTGCATGGAGACCACATCCTCGCGTCGCCGCGCGGCGTAGGCGGTCAGGCGACCGATCTCGCCGGGGTCGCCGCCGCGCCTGAGCACCTCGGCGAGCAGGCGGCTGTCGCGAAAACCCAGGTTCACGCCCTGGCCGGCCAGCGGATGCACGGTATGCGCGGTGTCACCCAGCAACACCAGCCCGGGCCGCACCCATTCATCGGCGAGCCGCCGTTTCAGCGGGAAACCCGCAGCGGGTGTGATGCCACGCAGTTCGCCCAGCGCATGCCCGCCCGCCGCCGCCACCCGCCGCGCCAGTTCATCCGGCGCCAGGGACTGCAATTCGGCGGCATGTTCCGGCGGCGTCGACCAGACCATCGAGATGCGCTGGCCCGGCAAGGGCAGATAGGCCAGCACGCCATCGCCGCGGAACCACTGCCAGGCGGCGCCGCGATGCGGTTTCTCGGTCTCGAAGTTGGCGACGACACCGACGTGGTGGTAATCCTCCAGCAGGAATCCGATGCCGGCCTGTTGCCGTACCCAGGAGTTGGCGCCATCGGCGGCCACCAGCAGGCGCGTGGACAAGGTGGCGCCATCCGCCAGATGCAGGATGTGACGACCATCGCCCCCCCAGGTGATGGCTTCCGCCGGCGTATTGACGATGCGTAGATTGGGCGTGTCGGCGAAGGTGCGCCAGAGCGCGCCTTGCAGGCGGCCGTTCTCGGCGATCCAGGCCAGTTCCGGCAAGCCGGCATCGAGGGCATCGAAATCCAGCTTGCCGCCGTCGTCGCCGTGGATGCGCATGCGATACACCGCCTGCGCCCGCAACGGTTCGCCCCAGCCGCCCAGCGACTTGATCCAGTTCACGTTGCCGGGGCTGTAGGCGTAGACACGCGCATCCCAAGCCTCCTCCGGCGTTTGTGGCGGCTTCGGTTCCAGCAACACCACCGAATGCGGGCCATGACGCAGGGCGCAGGCCAGGGCGGCGCCATTGAGACCGCCGCCGACGATGACGATATCCGCTGCATTCACCATGCCCGTGCCCCCACTTCGATCATGCCGCGCCCGGGTCGGCGGCTGGCGGCGACTCCCGGCCGGTCGCACCTCCCGCTCCGCGGCAGGCACTGCTCCGTGCTCGCGCCGCCACCGACGATGACGCTCTTCGCTTCATTCACCATGCCTGGGCTCCAAACATCATCTTGCGGGCGAACATGTTTTTCAGTGGCGGCGCCAGGTCGAGTAGCGCCAGGGCGGCGCCGCGCGCGTGGCCGAGCAGCGGCCGGTCGTTGGAGAAGGTTTCCACCAGGATGTCCGTCATCAGGCTGCCGCCCAGCACGTCGACCCGCCGCTCGGCGGCGTAGACGCGGCTCATCGCGGCCTCGCCGAGACGCTCGCGCGGGGTGTCGAGGAGGGTTTGCGCCAGATGCCAGGCATCGCGCACCCCCAGGTTGAAGCCCTGCCCCGCCACCGGATGCAGCACATGCGCGGCATTGCCGATGCGCAGGATGCGCGACGAGGTCGAGGGCGCCGCCAGGGTCAGTTTGAGCGGGAAGGCCGCGCGCGGCCCGGCATGGGTGAAACGCCCCTGGCGGTCGCCGAAGGCGGTTTGCAGTTGCGCCAGGAACGCGGCGTCGGACAGCGCCAGACGTTCTTCGACCCGGGCCGCGGGCGTGGTCCAGACCAGCGCGTAATCGTCCCCCAGCGGCAGCAACGCGATCGGCCCCTCCGGCGTAAAACGCTCATAGGCGCGGCGGCCATGCGGGCGTTGCGTCGCCACCGTGCTGATCACCGCCGACTGGCCATAATCCTTGTCCTGGCGCAGGTGCGCCGGCAGCGCGCGGCCCCCTTCCGACAATACCGCCATACGCGCGGTCAACAACCGTTCCGCGCCGCCGCGCTGATAACGCACGGCGGCATAGCCGGACGTCGCGGTGACATCGGTCACCCGCGCGCCGGTCAGCACCGTGGCGTCGCCCTCGAGCAGGCGCCCGGCCAGTGCCGCGTAGAGTGCGCCGTATTCGGCCACGTGGCCCAGCGCCGCCACCCCGGCCTGTTCACCCGTCAGCAGCGCCCGCCCGAGGCCGCCGCGCTGCGAGACGTGGATGCTCTCGATGGCCGTGGCGGCGGGGGCCAGCGCCGCCCAGGCGCCGAGACGGTCGAGGATCAGGCGGCAGCCCTCGGACAGCGCCAGCGCGCGCGGGTCGGGCGCCTCCAGCTTCGCGCGCGCCTCCAGCACCGCCACCGACAGCCCGGAACCTTCCAGCCCCAGCGCCAGCGAGGCCCCGACAGGGCCGCCGCCGATGATGGCGATGTCGACATGGTCAGGCGTCATGCATGGCCTCCTCGATTTCCTTGATGGTCTTCGGCGCCGCCGCCGTCAGTACCCGGTTGCCTTCCTCCGTCACCACCACGTCGTCCTCGATGCGGATGCCGATGTTCCACAGGGCTTCCGGGACGTCGGCGGCGGGACGGATGTAGAGGCCGGGCTCGACGGTCAGCGCCATGCCGGGTTGCAGTTCGCGCCAGGCGCCCTGGATCTTGTAGTCACCGGCGTCGTGGACGTCGAGGCCGAGCCAGTGGCCGGTCTTGTGCATGTACCAGGGCTTGTAGGCTTCGGATTCGATCAGGCCGTCCACATCGCCCTGCAACAATTTCAGGTCGACCAGGCCGCGGGTGAGCACACGTAGGGCGGCCTCGTGCGCGGCGTTGAAATCGTTGCCGGGACGCACCGCGTCGATGGCGGCGAACTGGGCGGCGAGGACGATTTCGTAGACGTCCTTCTGCGCGGCGGAGAAGCGGCCGTTGACCGGGAAGGTGCGGGTGATGTCGGCGGCGTAGCCGTGATATTCGCCGGCGGCGTCGATCAGCAGCAGATCGCCGTCCTTAAGCGGCTGGTCGTTCTCGACGTAGTGCAGCACGCAGGCGTTGGCACCGCCGGCGACGATGGGCGTGTAGGCCGCCGCCTGGCAACCGCCGGCGCGCCAGCGGTGTTGCAGTTCGGCCTCGATCTCCCATTCACCCATGCCCGGTTTGCACAGGCGCAGCACCGCGCGGTGGGCGTCTGCAGACAGGTCGGCGGCGCGCTGCATCAACCCGATTTCATGGGCGTCCTTGATCAGACGCATGGCGTCGACCAGGGCGTGGGCGTCGCTCAGGTTCGCGGGTGCGGCGACCCCGGAGCGGATCTTGCCGCGCACAGCGTTGATCCAGCCCATGACACGAACATCCCAGGCGGGGTCGCGGCCAAAGGCGTAGGCGACTCGCGGCTGGTTTTCCAGGAGTTTGGGCAGGCGCTTGTCGATGTCGCCGATCGGGTAGGCGGCATCGAAGCCGAACGCCGCCTTCGCCGCCTTCGGGCCGTGACGGAAACCATCCCAGATTTCCCGCTCCTCGTTCTTCTCGCGGCAGAAAAGGATCTGTTTCGGCCTCCTTCCCGCGATCAGCACCAGCACCGCCTCCGGTTCCGGGAAGGCAGTGAGGTAATAGAAGTGGCTATCGAAGCGATAGGGGTAGTGGGCGTCGCGATTGCGGATGACTTCCGGCGCGGTGGCCAGGATCAGCACACCCTCGCCCAGGGTTTCCAGCAGACGGGCGCGGCGGGCGCGGTGAGTGGCGATATCAGGTGTCACCTTGCAACTCCTTGTCGAGATCGGCGAGCCGGCGCGGGGTACCGACATCTTCCCAGCGGCCGGCGAAATGCTCGCCGCTGACCTGGCCCCGGCTCATCGCCGCGCGCAACAAGGGCGCGAGCTTGGCCTTGGTCAGAGGCGTGATGCCGGCGAACAGTTCCGGGCGGTAACAGCCGATGCCGGAGAAGGTGTGGCGGCCGAGGGCATGGGTGGGCGGCTCGCTCACCCGGTCGCCGGCCAGGACGAAATCCCCTTCCGGATGGTGCGGCGGGTTGTCCACCAGCACCAGGTGCGCGAGGTACCCGGGGTTGCCGGCCATGTCTTCCAGCACAGGCAGCAGCCGCGCATAGTCGAATTCGGCATAGACGTCGCCGTTGGTCACCAGGAAAGGCGCGCCGCCAAGCAGGGGCATGGCGGTGGCGATGCCGCCGGCGCTCTCCAGAGGTTCCGGTTCGCGCGACCAGACGATGTCGACGCCCAGCGCGGCGCCGTCGCCCAGCGCAGCTTCCAGTTTCCCGCCAAGGTGGGCGTGGTTGATGACCAGGCGCGCGAAGCCGGCCCGTCTCAGGCGCTCGATCTGCCATTGGATCAAGGGCTTGCCGCCCGCTTGCAGCAGCGGCTTGGGGGTGTGGTCGGTGAGCGGGCGCATCCGCTCGCCGAGGCCGGCGGCGAGGATCATCGCCGTGAATGCGCGCGTGGGCATGTCAGTTCCGCACGGCCGTTGCGAAGGAACCGACCCTCCCCCCGGGGGACTGAAGGGGAGGGGCTCCATCAGGAAACGCATGCCACGAATCGGGAGGTCGTTTCATCTCAGAAGGTGTAACCGACCGCCGCTGACTGACCCTCGATCTCGTCAAGCAGGTGCAGGAAGTCCCCGAGGCCGTTGTAGCGGCCGCAGGCGCGGCGCAGGTAGGCCATCACCAAGGGCATGTCCTTCAGATAGCCGTCCTTGCCATCGCGGTGATAGAGACGGGCGAAGATGCCGAGCACCTTGATGTGGCGCTGGATGCCCATCCACTCGAAGTCGCGGTAGAACGCGCCGAAATCGTCCGGCAGCGGCAGGGCGGCCTTGCGGGCAGCCTCCCAGTAGCGGATCGTCCAGTCCAGCACCCGCTCCTCTTCCCAATGGATGTAGGCATCCTTGTAGATGGAGGCGAGGTCGTAGGTGATCGGGCCGTACACCGCGTCCTGGAAATCCAGCACGCCGGGATTGGGCTCGGTGACCATCAGGTTGCGCGAATGCCAGTCCCGATGCACATAGACCCTGGGCTGCGCCAGATTGTTGGCCAGGATGGCGGCAAAGGCACCCTCCATGACCGCACGCTGATCGCCGGACAGCTCGATGTTGACGTGGCGCGCCAGGTACCAGTCCGGGAACAGCCGCATCTCGCGCATCAGCATCCCGGCGTCGTACTCCGGCAGCTCGCCGGGCCGGCTGGCGAGCTGGATCTTGATCAGCGCCGCATTGGCATCGCGATAGAGCCGGTCGGCGGTGCCCTCGTTGAGCGCCGTCAGGTAGGTGGTGTGGCCGAAATCGGAGAGCAGCAGGAAACCTGCTTCCAGATTCTCGGCGAGGATCTCCGGCGTATTGGCTCCCGCCGCGCGGAACAGTCGCGCGACATGCAGAAAGGGGCGGCAATCCTCGTGGCTGGGCGGCGCATCCATCACCACGAAGCTGCCGGCATCCGTCACGGCGCGGAAATAACGGCGGAAACTGGCATCGGCGGAAGCGGGGGCAAGGGACAAAAGCGGGTCGGGCAGGACGCTACGGGTCCATGCGGTCAAACGTTCGAGGCGTTCCAAAGCTATAATCCGCGCGGTCAAAAAAACGCCGAAATTCTAGCACCCCCCGTGATGCCGCCTGCTGTGCCCCCTTTTCCGCGCCTGTTGTTTTCGCTGTGCCTCGCGGCGGCCTCCCTGGAGGCGTTCGCCGCCGGCGACGCCATGCCGTTGAAAACCTCCCCGGAACTCAGTCCGGCGGCGCCACAGGGGCGTCCACTGCAAGGTCCGACCCATGTCGAGGCCGATCGCGTACAGGGGGTCCAGAACCAGTATTTCGAGGCCGACGGCAAGGTGATGATGCGCAACCTGCGCGAGCAGGTCGAGGCCGACTGGCTGCGCTATGACCAGCGCGGCGACGAAGCGCAGGCGCGCGGCAACGTCGTCTTCAGCCGCGAGGGAGACCGGCTGCGCGGCTCGGATCTCAAGTTGAAACTCACCTCGCGCCTCGGCGCCATGAAGGATGTCACCTACGATTTCCATGGCAAGGACGGCGGCCTGGTCCGCGGTGACGCGAAAGCCATCCTGTTCCAGGGACCGGATCGCTACCTGATGGAAAACGCCAGCTACAGCACCTGCCCGGCGGACGCGCAGGACTGGGTGTTGAAGATGGACGAACTGAAGCTCGACTACATCGGCAACATCGGCAGCGCCCGCCAGGTGCACGTGGAATACCTGAACGTCCCCATCCTCTACACGCCCTGGCTGGACTTCTCGCTCGACAACAGTCGCAAGTCCGGCCTGCTCGCCCCGACCTACGGCGCCACCACGGATCGCGGCCTGGAATTGATCTTCCCCTGGTACTGGAACATCGCGCCCAACCGCGACGCCACCATCACGCCACGCCTGATGACCCGTCGCGGCCTGCAACTGGCGGGAGAATTCCGCTATCTGGAACAGAACTACGGCGGCGAACTCGGTGTGGAACTGCTCCCGGACGATCAACTCGCCAACCGCAGCCGTTACCGTGGCCAGATCCACCACCGGCAAGACTTCAATCCGCGCTGGTCCGGCAATCTCCGCTACGAGCGTGTTTCCGACAACACCTACTTCACCGATCTGTCGAGCGTGATCAGCCAGACCTCGCAGGTGAACATTCCCAGGGAAGCCCGCCTGGCCTATGACGGTGACTGGTGGCGCGGCACCGGCCGCCTGCAGGGCTACCAGACGCTGCAGGATCCTGCGGTCCCTCTCACCGACATCCAGATTCCCTACCGGCGGTTGCCGCAAATCACCTTCAGCGGCGGTCGCCAGGGTCTGTTCGGCCAGGCTTCCAGCGTCGATTTCGCGGGGGAGTTCGTTCGCTTCGCGCATCCCGGCACGACCCTGTCCGAAGGCAGCCGCCTGCATCTCAATCCCAGCATCAGCCTGCCGGTCAACAGCGCCTACTCGGTCTTCACCCCGAAGCTGGGCTGGTACCTGACCCGCTACGACCTGGACAACACCGCCCCTGGCGACCATTCGCAGACCCGCAGCCTGCCCATGTTCAGCGTCGATACCAGCCTGTTTCTGGAGCGCGACACGGCCTGGCGCGGCCAGAACTTCATCCAGACCCTGGAACCGCGCATCTATTACCTCTATATCCCGAATCGCCAGCAGTCCGGCATACCGGTGTTCGACAGCGGTGCCAGCGACCTCTCCCTGGACCAGATGTTCAGCGAGAACCAGTTCACCAGCATCGACCGGATCAACGACGCCAACCAGTTGACCCTGGCCGTCACCTCGCGCTTCCTCGACCAGGGCACCGGCCTCGAGCGGCTGCAGTTCACCCTGGGCCAGCGCTACTATTTCGCCGACCAGCACGTGACCCTGCCGGGTACCCTGGCACGCAACAGCAACACGACCGACCTGATCGGCCAGGTCTCGAGCCAGGTCAACAGCAGGCTGCGTCTCAGTGGCGGCGTCCAGTACAACGCCGACAGCGGCCAGATCTCCCGCGGCAACCTCGGCGCCACCTGGCGTGGAGGCCCTGGTCGCCTGCTCAACATCGATTACCGCTATACCCAGGACAGCCTCAACCAGATCGACCTCTCCACGCAATGGCCGCTGGCGCGCAAATGGCACGGGCTTGGCCGTGTCAACTACTCCATTGAGGAGTCCCGCCTGGTGGAAGCCCTCGCCGGTTTCGAATACAACGCCGGCTGCTGGTCCTTGCGCGGTGTCATGCAGCGACTGGCGACCAGCCAGACCACCACGACCAACGCGTTTTTCCTGCAACTGGAATTGAACGGCCTGACCAAACTCGGTCCCAATCCCCTGGATATCCTCAAACGGAGCATCACCGGCTATGTCCCCAACAACCAGTTCGACCAGTCCGACACTTCGCCGTCTCGCTAGCCGCCTGATCGCCAGCCTGTTGCTGGCCACCGGCCTGCTCGGCGCGGCGACCGCGACGGCGGCGCCACGTGAAATCGACCGCATCGTGGCGGTGGTCAACAACTCGGTCATCACCGAATTCGAATTGAACAACCGGGTCGAGCAGGTGCTGCGTCAGCTCGCGGCCCAGAAAGTCTCGCCACCGTCGCGCACGACACTGAAAAAGCAACTGCTCGAACGCATGATCACCGAGAGCGCGCTATTGCAGATCGCGGAAGACACCAACATCCGTTTCGACGGCGCCCCGCTCGACCGTGCCATCGCCCGCATCGCGCAGCAGAACAACCTCACGCCCGACGCCTTCCGCAAGGCACTGGAAGCCGAAGGCACCAATTTCGCCGCCTTCCGCGACCAGATCCGTTCCGAGATGACCATTGCCCGCCTCAAGGAACGCGAGGTGGACAACAAGATCGTGGTCACCGATGCCGAGATCGACAACTTCCTGGCCAACCCGGCGCTGGATGCCCAGCAGCAGGACGAGTACAACATCGCCCACATCCTGATCCTGGCCCCGGAAGGCGCCAGCCCGGAAAAGCTGGCGGAATTGCGCGCCAAGGCGGAGAAGGCCGAGGCCGACCTCAAGGCCGGCAGCCATTTCAGCCAGGTTTCCGCCGCCTACTCCGACGCCCAGAATGCCTTGCAGGGCGGTGGCCTCGGCTGGCGCGCCGAAGGGCAACTCCCCTCACTGTTCGCCAACGTCGTGCGGACCCTGAAGCCGGGAGAAAACTCCGCGGTGATCCAGAGCCCGAATGGCTTTCACATCGTCAAGTTGCTGGATAAACGCGGCAAGAACGTGCAACTGGTGGTCAAGCAGACGCATGCGCGCCACATTCTGGTGAAGACCAACGAAGTGGTCAGCGACAGCGACGCGGAAACCCGTCTGCGCCTGCTCAAGGAGCGGATCGACAACGGCGCCGATTTCGCGGAATTGGCCAAACTGCATTCCGATGATCTCTCGGCCAATCGCGGCGGGGATCTCAACTGGCTCAACCCGGGCGACACCGTTCCCGATTTCGAGCGTGCGATGGACGCTCTGAAGCCCGGTGAGGTCTCCGCGCCGGTGCGCTCACCCTTCGGCTGGCATTTGATCCAGGTACTGGAACGGCGTGACCAGGACGTCACCCTGGAGCGCAAGCGCCTGGAAGCGCGCAAGGCCCTGCGCGAACGGAAGGCTGAGGAAGCGTTCGAGGATTGGGTCCGACAGGCGCGTGACCGCGCTTACGTCGAATACCGACTGGAAGATTAGGTCAGGAACAATCCGGTCCGTTGACACGGACCGCGCCAGGGGATTTCAGCCCGAGGCATTTCAACTCGGGGCAACATCCCGCCCGGCTCTGCCTTGGGCAGCAATCGAGCCTCTGCTGGCGTGTCGGCCACGCCGGCACGGCGGAGGTCAGCGACGACGGAACTGGCCGGCCGGTCTCGGGCCGGCGCTGGCGGCGCGGTCGTCACGATGGCGGAAACTGATTCGGGCCTTGGTCAGGTCGTAGGGGGAAAGCTCCAGCGTGACGCGATCGCCCGCCAGGATGCGGATATGGTGCTTCTTCATCTTGCCGGAAGCATATGCCGCGACTTCCATGCCGTTATCCAGCGTCACCTTGAAACGGGTATCCGGCAGTACCTCGTTGACGATACCTTCCATTTCGATCAGTTCTTCCTTGGCCATGCGTTGTCTCCTTCGCCTCGCCCATCGGACAAGGGGGTATGTAGGGACTCGGAGACTAACACGCCGGACCGTATTCGCCCCGCGATATTTACCCGCGCCAGCCCGATTCAGCGGTCTTTGTTGCGCCAGAAAAGATACAGGCGCAGCAGCAGGCCGCCGCCCAGAATGAGCAGGAAGGTCAGCCACTTGTCCGACATGCGGAACACATTCAGGTCGACGTCCAGGCGGCAGGCCAGGGGATAGATCAGCACCAGCACCGCCAGGCCGGCCAGCACCCCCAGACCGCTCCTGACCTTGTTGCGCTCCAGCCGCCGGAACATGACCATGGGGTCTTCCATGCGCAGATTCCTGAACAGGGTGCGCTGCAGGATGAATCCCACCGCGGCACCGCCGAGGATGACCCCCAGCAATGCCGCCAGGAAGGAACCCAGGGTCCAATCATTCATCTCATGTCCTCCTGCTGGAATGACGTCACCGACCAGGCGGACAACGCATACCGGCCGATGCTGTCTTGAGCAACAATGATGCGATATATACCCCCCTTTACCGGAGACCACCATGACACCCCTCGCACTCATCGGTCACGCCGCGCGCGCGCGCCATCTCATCCTGCTCGGGCTGGTCGCCTGCCTGGCACTGGTCAGCACGGCCCGCGCAGCGGAATCGGCGGCGGATACCTACGACCAGGACACCATCATCAAGGAAGCCAAGGCGTTCTTCGGCGAGGCCACCGAGGGACTGGCCAAGGTAATCGAGAAAACCTTCAAGGAACAGGGCCGACCGGTTGGCTACATCAAGGGCGAGGAACTCTCCGCCGCCGTCACCGTGGGCCTCAGCTACGGCAAGGGGAATCTGGTCCTGAAGAACGGCGAGACCGCCATGGTGTTCTGGCAAGGGCCGTCGATCGGTTTCGATCTCGGTTTCAACGCCTCCAAGGTATTCACCCTGGTCTACAACCTGCCGTCGAAAAACGACATCTACCAGCGTTTCCCGGGCGTGGACGGCAGTCTCTACTGGATCGCCGGCGTCGGGGTGAATTACCAGCGCCGGCAGGACATCGTGCTCGCCCCCATCCGGCTCGGGGCTGGCTGGCGCACCGGCGCCAGCGTCGGCTACATGCACTACACCCGGGAGCGCAGTTACCTGCCGCTGTAAGCCGGACGCCGCCGCTCAAGCCGAGCGGGCATCCATGAATTCGGCGAGGATCGGCGCGCAGATCACTTCCAGGGCCAGGCGCAGTTCGCCGCAGGGAATCACCATCGTGCTGGGCCGCGACATGTAGGCGCCGGGGATGCGCTTCAGCATCCCGGGGAAATCGTGGCGGGCGCGGTCACGGAAATGGATGACGCAGATTGACTCGTCCGCGACCGGCACGTCGCGCGAGATGAAGGGGTTGGAGGTGTCCACCAGCGGCATGCGCTGGATGTTGATGTCGGTCAGACCGAACTGCGGGACGATGTAATGAAGGTAGTCGTCCATCCGGCGCAGGATGGTCTCCACCGACTCTTCCGGCGTGCAGATGCCCTTGCTGCAATCGCGGTGGATCTTCTGGATCCACTCCAGGTTGATCGCCGGCGCCACACCGATCAACAAGTCCACATGCTGCGCCACATCGATGCCCTGGGCGCCGACGCGGCGGTCGGCTTCCGGGGGGAAGTGTCGCGAGTCGACCCGGCGCCGGGTCCAGGTGTTCGCGGTGACGCCCCCATGCTGGCCTTCATAGAACAACACGTCGCTGCCCGGCTCCAGAGGCTTCCATGGCGTGAACTCGCCTACCGGCACGGCCAGGGCTTCGGCATGTTCGAGGTTGTGCGCATACTGGCGATAGATCCCGCTGCCGCATTCGCCGTAGGTCTTGAAAAAGGCCTCCAGCTCCTGGAAATGGTTGCACTCCGGTCCGAACCAGGAGATCCCCCGGCCACTGCCGCGCGCCTCTTCAAGCAGGGCGGAAAACTGTCGCTCGGTATAGCGGCGGAAACCATCGCCGTGAATGACGGCGGGCTTGACGCCGAGACGCTGGAAGATGAACTTGAAAGCGTGGCGGACCGTGGACAGGCCGGCCCCGGAAGAACCGGTCACCGCCACGATGGGATGTTGTTTGGACATGACTGGCTTCTCCCCCGAGTGGCCAAGATGATGAATACATCAGGATGCGAGTGTAGCCGATGACCGGGTTTTTCGGCCGCCCCGCCGGGCCTCGACGCCGACTCGGGCTAACATACGCCCCCTCCTTCCTACCGACGCCGTTGCCATGCCTCCCAGCGAACTCATCCGCCTGTCCAAACTCATGTCCGAGCGCGGCATCTGCTCGCGCCGCGAGGCCGACGCCTATATCGCGAAAGGCCAGGTCTATGTCGACGGCCAGCGCATCAGCGAACTCGGCACCCGCGTCGACCCCGCCTGCGAGATCCGGCTTGCGACCGAGGCCAGCCAGCAGCAGCAGGCGCGCGTCACCGTCCTGCTGAACAAGCCCATCGGCTTTGTCTCCGGACAGCCGGAGCCTGGCTACACCCCCGCGGTCACCCTCATCGTGCCGGAAAACCTCTGGTCCGAGGGCGGCGGCCCGGCCTTCCAACCGGCCCACATCAAGGGCCTCGCCCCCGCCGGTCGGCTCGACATCGACTCCACCGGCCTGCTGGTGATGACTCAGGATGGCCGCGTCGCCAAGCAGCTGATCGGCGACGATTCCGAGATCGAAAAGGAATACCTGGTACGCGTCGAGGGCCATCTCGACGACCAGGGCATGAAACTGCTCAACCACGGGCTCTCGCTCGACGGCCAGAAACTGCGGCCCGCCCAGGTCAGCTGGCAGAACGCCGACCAGTTGCGCTTCATCCTCAAGGAAGGCCGCAAGCGCCAGATCCGTCGCATGTGCGAACTGGTCGGCCTGCGGGTGGTCGGCCTCAAGCGGGTGCGCATCGGCCGCATCATGCTCGGCCACCTGCCGATGGGCCAATGGCGTTACCTGCGCGAGGACGAACGTTTCTGAACCCGTCGGCCCTGGCTCAGGTCCTGCCGGCCAGCATCTCCCGCGCCACTTCCAGAACTTTCCTGCGGCTGCCCCGCGCCTCGCCGCGCAGCCTGTCGAAAGCCTGCTCCGCGCTCAGGCCATGGCGCTCCATGAGCAGGCCGACGGCGGTGCTGATCTCGCGGCTGTTTTGCAGCGCCGTCACCAGCTTGTCCTCGCTCTCCCGCATGCCGGCGAGATCGCGGGCGCGCGCCAGGGCGGTCTCCAGGGAGGGAATGATGCGCGGCACATCGAGCGGCTTGACCAGGTAGCCTAACGCCCCGGCCTGCTGCGCCTCGCGCACGAAAACCTCGTCGTCATAGGCGGTGAGGAACATGAAGGAGATCTCCCGCTCGGCCAGCCAGCGACCGAGTTCCAGACCGGAGAGGCCGCGCATGCGCACATCCAGCACCGCCAGGTCGGGGCGGATGTCGGCGCACAGGCTCATCGCCTCCTCCGCGGACTCGGCCTCGCTGACCCGGTAGCCAGCCTCGCGCAGCCCCCGCGCCAGGGTGCGCAGGATCAACTGATCGTCTTCGACCAACAGCAGGTGAACTTGGGACACCATGGACTCGCGCGCTCCTATGTTTCTATGACGATGATCCCGGCCGTTCGGCATCGTTCAGCAAGGGTGGGCCGAGCAGGAATTCGGTTTCGATGCCGCCGCCGCCCTCGCGGATGGTCAAGGTAGCGCCCCGTCGTGGCAACAGGGTCCGGATCAGATCGAGACCGGTACCGCAGCCCTGGCCACTGTCCAGGCTGAAGCCCGCGGGCAGCGGGCCGCCCGGATTGACGATGCGCACGGACACCTGCCCGCCATCCCCGCTCAGGACGACGGCCACGCCCGAGCCATCGCCCCCCCGGCCGTGCTTGAAGGCATTGTGGATCAGTTCATTGAGGATCAGGGCGACGGTGACCGCGGCGCCGCTGTCCAGCCAGGCGTCACCCGCCAGCCGGTCGTCGACACGCGGGACATGGGCCACCAGCGCCAATGCCGCCACGGAGCCGCTCACCTCCTTGAGCAATTCACGCAGACGCAACTCACGCTGCGGCACGCGACCCTGCAGGCCGTGCACCACCGCGATGGTATTGATCTGGGCGATGGCCGCTTCGATGGCGGCCTGCGTCTCGGGATGCGCGGCGATATCCTGGCGCAGCAGGTTGATGACGCCTTGCAGGTTGTTCTTGATGCGGTGGTGGACTTCCCGCACCAAGGCATCGCGTTGCCGCGCCTCATGCGCCAGCCGCATCTGTTCGGCGTTCACCCGCTCGGTGATGTTCTCCAGAATGCCGAGCGAATACAGGGGCTGGCCGGACTGGTCGCGAATCAGGGTGCTGTTCAGGTCGACCCAGACGATATCGCCATTCTTGTGCAGATAGCGCTTGGTCAAACGATACCCCGAGACGCCGTCTTCCCGCGCCTGCCGGTAGAGGGCGTCGTTGGCCCCCTGGTCGTCCGGGTGGGTGATATCGATGAACGTTTTCCGGGTCAGTTCCGCCGCGCTGTATCCCAGCATGTCGCACATCGCCTGGTTCACCCGGATCAGCCTGCGGTCGAGGCCGGCCATCGCGATGCCGAGCGGCGAATGCTCGAACAGCAGGCGGAAGCGCATCTCGCTGTTGCGCAGGGCCTCCTCCGCCCGCTTGCGCTCGGTGATGTCCTGGGCGGTGAAGGTGACGCCCTGGGACAGGTCCTGCACCGCGATCGGAGACGAGCTCAGGGCGATATCGATGACCTCGCCATCCTTGCGCCGCCAGCGCGTCTCCACCGAGCCGATCCCGTGCTCGCGTATCTGCCTGTACTTGTCCCGGCCCACGGCATCGAACTCCGCCTGGCTGGGATAGAGGATGCGGGCGGACTGGTGGAGCAGTGCCTCGCGGGCATAGCCGGTCATGGTGGTCATGGTTTCATTGACGTCCAGGAACACCCGGTCGACCATCACGCCGATGCCCACCGGCGCCGCGCGGAGCACGCTGCGGACGCGTGCCTCGCTGTTTCGCAGCGCCGCCTCCATCCGCTTGCGTTCGCTGATATCGCGCAGAAACACGAAAAAACGGCCCGCTTCCTGGCCGGCGCGAAAATAGACGCTGGCATCGATGTCGATCACCTCGCCGCCCTTGCGCCGGTGTCGCGTTTCAAATCGGTCGAAGCCGTGTTCGATGATGCGCTGGATGTGCGCGGCGGTTTGCTCGGGGGATTCGCAGGCTTCCAGATCGGATATCGACAGGGTCAGCAGTGCATCCCGTTCATGGCCGCTGATGCGGCAGGCGGCATCGTTGCAATCGAGCAGGCGGCCGTGCAGGTCGGTCAGCCAGAAGCCATCCATGGACGCCTGGATCAGGGTACGGAACTGCTCTTCCGACTGGCGCCGCTCGGTGACGTCCTTGGCCACGCCGACCATGCGATAGACCCTGCCCCGGTCGTCGCGGATCGGGAAGGTGCGCACCCACATCCAGCGCACCTGATCGGCGATGACGACACGATATTCGATATCCAGCCCGTCTGGTTCCGTGCGCTGGCTGTCGTGGGCGGCGGCGACCCGATCGCGATCCTCCGGGTGGATGTTGGCCATGAAGGAACGCGGATGCCGATACAGACTGTCCACGCTCTTGCCATAGAGCTTCTCATAGGCGGGGTTGACATAGAGGAAGCGGTTTTCCTCGAGATCGCGAACCCAGAACACCTCATCGATGGTTTCCGCCAGTTGCTGGAAGCGGGCATTGCTCTCCCGCTGCTCGGCCTCGGCGCGGAGCCGCGCGGTGATATCGCTGGACACCGCGATAATCATGGGCTGTCCGGCCGCCAGGAAGGGACGAATGCGGATTTCCACCGGGTAAGTGCTGCCGTCCTTGCGCTGGTGCAGGCTCTGGGTGACCTCGCCGCCGGGACCGCCATCGAGGGTGGATCCGCAGAACTCGCTCAGCATCTGCTTGTTGTAGAGCGGCAGGATATCCTGGGGCCCCAGGCGCAGCAGTTCCTCCCTGGTGTAACCCAACCTGGCGCAGGCGGTCGCGTTCACATCGATGAAGCGCATCGACGCGGGATCGATCAGGCAGACGCCGTCCGGCGAACTGTCCTGCGCCACGCGGAACCGTTCCGTCACCTGCTCCATGGCCCGACGGGCGGTGATGTCGCGCATCACCGCCAGGATGGCGGGACCGCCTTCATAGTCGAAGGCGAAGGTCAACGCCTCCACCTCGACGCAGCCGCCATCGTCGCGCTGGAGCTTCAGGCTGACCGGCTCGCCATGGGCCTGGCCGGAAAATGTCGCCTGTTTGCAGGCGGCGCAGGCATCGAGGGAGTCCGGGTGCACCAGATCGGCCAGGTTTCTGCCGAGCAACGCGGTATTCACGGGCAGCGCCAGCAAGCGTGCCATGGCGGGATTGGCGAACATCACCTGATCGTCCTGCATGACCACGATGGGCTCGGGCAGATTCTCGACCAGGCTGCGATAACGCTGCTCATTGCGCCACAGCGCCTCCTCCATCCGCTTCCGGTTCTCGATTTCAAGCTGGAGGCTGGCATTGGCGGCGCGCAGTTCGGCGGTACGCTCTGCCACCCGTGTTTCCAGTTGCGCGCGATAGGCCTCGGCATCCCGCCGCGCCAGCCATTCGGCGGTGATGTCGAGGGCAGTCCCCACCAGGGCGATGGCCCTGCCCTGAGCATCGATACGGGCGCCCCCGCGCAGGCGCAGGACGCGCTCCACTCCGTCCGGTCGATCCAGGCGGATGTCGACATCACCGGCATCCCCGCCAGCGAGCAGGGTCTCCACCGCGCGCAGCAACTCGGGCTGGTCCTGCACGTTCGCCATGTGCAGGAAGGTGTTGAAACACGGCTCGAAACTGCCCGTTTCCAAGCCCAGCAAGCGCAGGAGCTCATCCGAAAGATCGACGCGGTCTTCCTCCAGATGCCAATGCCAGCTGCCGATGTGGGCCACCGCCTGCGCTTCCGCCAAATGCGCCTCGCTGGCCTTGAGCCGGCGCAGCAAGGCATGCCGGTCCAGGGCCACTTCGATGGCCCGCTGCAATTCCCGCCCGTCGAAGGGCTTGTGCAGATAGGCCAGCGGTGAAGTGGCGCGGGCACGCGTATACAACGCCTCGTCGGAATACGCGGTCAGGTAGAGCACCGCGACGTCCTGGCGCTCGGCCAGGAGGGCGGCGGTCGCGATGCCATCGAGCGCTCCGGGCAGCATGATATCCATGATCACCAGATCGGGCCGGGTCGACGCGGCGAACGCCAGCGCCTCCTCGCCGTTGGCGGCGTGGGCGACGACCTGATGGCGCGCGGCACGCAGCAGGTTATCCAGCAGGAGGGCCGCATCGGGATCATCTTCGACGATCAAGATGCGAGCTTGTGTCGGGGTGGCAGGCTGCATTGCGCTCGAGTCGGGGTTCGGGTGGCCGGGCAGGGCAAAGTCGACAAATTCGACGAAACAACGATTTGCATCGACATTCAGAGCTTGACCACAATTTTCACACTTGTAAATCAAGATCGCTTTGCTTAGGATGCGGCCGTATCGCCAACCCGGACCTCGTTGGCGCCTTTCCATGACATTGGATGAGCGCGCATGAGGATTCGGGTTTTTTCATTTCGGCCGGGCGGACGCAACAGGTGAGCGCGTCGCCCCCAGACCGACCCAGGCCAGCTGTCCCCGCCATCGATGCCGGGGACATTGCCGAGCGCAAGGCTTTCCTGGAATTCAGCGAACAGGATATGGCCCGCCTGCGCCACCTGCATGACGTGAGCGGGTCGGCCGGTACGGCGTTCAGCGAGGCGTTCTACGGTCACATCCTCAGCTTCGAGCCGATGCGCCGGCTGCTGCCGGACCAGCAGGCGCTGACCGGTCTGCACCAGGCCCAGTCCGCCTATTTCGCCGGACTCACCGCCGGCGACTACGGCGACGCCTATGTCGCCAACCGCATGCAGGTCGGGCGGGTGCACCAGCAGATCGGGCTGGAACCCAAGTGGTACATCGGCGCCTATCGCAAATACCTGTCCGGGCTGATGCCCATGGTCTGGGAGCGCTGCGACGACGACATTCCCCGCTTCCTGGCCAGCTATGACTCCCTGCTGAAGATCGTGCTGTTCGACATGGGCCTGGCCCTGGACAGTTACTTCCAGGCCGAGCGCCGCATGCGGCGGGAAACGCAGGAATACGCCGACCAGGTCATCGCCACCATGCCCAGCGGTCTCCTGGTGCTGGATGCGCACCTGCGCGTGCGCAAGATCAATCTCTCCGGCCGCCGGATGCTGGGCCTGGGCGAAGCGGAAGTGGTCGAGGGCCGCGAACTGGGTGAGCTACTGGCCACCCCGGCCCTGGACGCTCTGGCGCGGGAAGTCCTGGCCGGGCAAGAGACCGCGCGTCAACTCATTCTGGGGCCGCTCCCGGAACGGGAGGGGCGCATCCTGGCCCTGAGCCTGTCCGCGACGCTGATCGAGGAGGCGCCGGCCCTGATCATCCAGTTGGCGGACGAGACCGAGAGCGTGCGGGCAAGCGAGCGCCTGGCGCGCTTTCGCACCGCGCTCGATGCCTCCGAGGATGCCATCTTCCTGATCGATCGTGACCGCATGCTGTTCGTGGATGTCAACGAAACCGCCTGCAAGCAACTGGGCCGTAGCCGCGCGGAGCTGTTGAGCATGGCACCGCATGACATCAAGCCCCTGCTGGATGCGGGCGAAGTGACGCGGCAATTCGACCAGATCCTGGCCGACCCGAGCCGTTCGGGGCGCATCGAAACCCTGCACGAACGTCGCGATGGCACGGTCTTCCCGGTGGAGGTCGCCTTGCGCGGCTTTCATTCCGAAGGCCGGCCAATGCTGGTGGCGGTGGCACGCGACATCAGCCAGCGCAAGCGGGCGGTCAGCGAACTGAAGGAAAGCGAGGAGCGCTTCCGCGCCACCTTCCAGCAGGCTGCTGTCGGCATTGCCCACATCGCACCGAATGGGCGCTGGCTGCGGGTCAATGAACGGCTCTCCGCCATCGTCGGCTACAGCCGCGAGGCCTTGCTCGATTTCGACTTCCAGACGCTGACCCATCCGGACGATCTGGCGCGCAATTCGGAACTCATGAACCAGGTGCTCTCCGGCGCGCTCGACAACTACACGCTGGAAATGCGCTATCTGCGCAAGGATGACGGCGCGGTCTGGGTCAGTGTCACTGTCTCCCTGGTGCGCACACCTGACGGTCAGGCCAAGTATTTCATCGCGGTAATCGAGGACATTTCCGCGCGCAAGCAGGCCGAGGAATCCCTGCATCTGGCGCGGCGCGCCCTCGAAGCCAGCGGCAATGGCATCGTCATCACCGATTGTCGCCAGCCGGACAACCCCATCGTCTACGTCAACCCCGCCTTCGAGCGCATCACCGGCTACAGCGCCGCCGAGGTCATGGGCCGCAACTGCCGCTTCCTGCACGGCGAGGAGCACAACCAGCAGGGCACCAGGACGCTGAGCCAGGCGGTACGGGATTCGCACGAGGCCAAGGTGGTCGTGCGCAATTATCGCAAGGATGGCAGCCCCTTCTGGAACGAACTGCTGATTGCGCCGGTGCGTGGCGAGGATGGGGCGATCACCCATTTCGTCGGGGTGCAGAACGATATCTCCGAGCAGAAACGCGCCGAGAAGAACCTGCTGCACATGGCCACCCATGACGCCCTCACCGGCCTGCCCAACCGCAGCCTGCTGCAGGATCGCATCGGCCAGGCCATCACCTATGCCAACCGCACGCAGCGTGAGGTGGCCTTGTTGTTCATCGATGTCGATCGCTTCAAGAACATCAACGACAGCCTCGGCCACACCATGGGTGACCTGCTCATCTCCAACCTGGCGCAACGTTTGCGCAGCGCCGTGCGCATGATCGACACGGTGGCGCGGGTCGGAGGGGATGAGTTCGTCATCGTGCTCACCGACATCGCGCGGGAATCGGATGTCACCCAGATCATCCCCAACCTGCTCGACGCGATCACCCGGCCGATGGCCGTGGCCGGCCACGAGCTCTCGGTCACCGCCAGCATCGGCGTCAGCCTCTACCCGCGCGACGGCGATGACTCGACCAGCCTGCTGAAGAATGCCGATACCGCGATGTATCGGGCCAAGGAAGCGGGACGCAACGATTTCCGTTTCTACACCCAGGAAATGAATGCCGACGCGGTGGACCGCTTGCGGCTGGAAAACGATCTGCGCAAGGCGATCACCGGCGATGAACTGGTGGTCTACTACCAGCCGCAGGTCAATGCACGGTGCGGCAGCATCATCGCCGCCGAGGCCCTGCTGCGCTGGCGCCACCCCGTGCACGGGCTGATCTCGCCCAACGATTTCATCCCCCTGGCGGAGGAAACCGGACTCATCGTCGCAATCGGCGAGTGGGTGTTGCGGCGCGTCTGCGCCCAGATGCGCGGCTGGCGCGAGGCCGGAATGCCGGAACTGAAGGTGGCGGTCAACCTGTCGCCGCGCCAGTTCCGCCAGCCCGACATCGTCGAGATGATCGATCGGGCCGTGCGCGACTATGGTCTGCCGCCGGAATGCATCGAACTGGAAATCACCGAAGGCAGCCTGATGCACAACCCGGAAGCGACCGCGCTGCTGCTGGAAGAACTCAGTCAACGCGGCTTTCGGCTCGCCGTGGATGACTTCGGCACGGGCTACTCGAGCCTGGCCTATCTCAAGCGGTTTCCCCTGCATGCCTTGAAAATCGACCGTTCCTTCGTCAGCGATGTGGAAAGCAATCGCGACAGCGCGGCCATTGCCACCGCGGTCGTCGCGCTCGCACACAGCCTGGGCCTGAAGGTGGTGGCCGAGGGGGTCGAACTGGAGGTGCAAATGGCGTTCCTGCGCGGCTTGAACTGCGACCTTGCCCAGGGTTATCTCTACGGCCGCCCCCTGCCCGCCGAGGAATTCATGGCCATGCTGGTAAACCAGCCCAGCCGGACACACTCGACCGAGCACAAGAAAACCAGTCTTGCTTGAGCGACGACCAGATCACCACGATGCAGCCCCCTACCCAGACAGACATCCGCGACAAACTGAACCGCATGTCCGGCCTGTCACCGGCAGTGATGGCCATCCTGCCGAGGCTGGGCGATGACGACTTCGACACCGACGAGTTCGCCCGCCTGCTTGGCCAGGACCCGGTCCTGGCCGCCCGCGTGCTGCGCATGGCCAATTCACCTTTCTACGGACTGCCCCGGCAGGTCGGCTCGCTGCGCGAGGCTGTGTTGATCCTCGGTTTCGGCAGTCTTCGCGGCCTGTTGTTAGCCACCGGGCTGATCGGCGCCTTCGCGGATGAGCAAGCCATGACGCGCAGCCTGGCCACCGCCGGTGCCGCCAACGCCCTGGCCCGGTCACTCGGAAAAGACCCCGGCCAGGCCTTCACCGCCGGGCTGCTGCATAACCTGGGGGCCTTGTTGCTGAGCCGGTTCGCGCCCGACCACTGGCGGGAGAGGGCCAGGGACACCGACGAAAGCGAGCTGGCCCGACGGGACAGGGAACGCCGGGTATTGGGTTACGACCACTGTGAACTGGCCGCGGATATCGCCGGCCATTGGCGCTTTCCCGCCGCCATCCAGTCCGCCCTCCGCCTGCATCCCTATCCGGCGGACGAGCCGGCCGAGCCCCTGGTCGACATCGTGCATGTGGCCTGGGTGATCGTGGCCCGCGGGGCAGCGGGCGAGTGTCCTGATCTCTCGCCCACCGTCTCGGCCCGTCTCGGCCTGGACACGGAGGGCGGTCAGCTCGCCCTGACCGAGGCGGTCAGGGTCGCGAGCATCCGGCAACAGGAAACCTAGCGACCGGCCAGACCATACACAGTGATAACGTTGCCTTCGGGGACAACAAACAGGGATAGAGGTAAAGACATGACACTCACCGATGAACTCGCAGCGCACTCGCCGGGCGGCAGGCGACCGGATACCACGTCCGAGCCAGCCTGGCTGGCCAGCGTGCTGGATGCATTGGCCGCACACATCGCGGTGCTGGATACGAAAGGCAGGATCATCGCCGTCAACCGGGCCTGGTTGCGTTTTGCCGAGGACAACGAGGGTGATCCGGGCGGTTATGCGGTGGGCGTCAACTATCTCGACAGTGTGCGCGCCAGTGCGGAACGGGGCGACGGCAGCGCGGCACATGCGCTAGCCGGCCTGAGTGCCGTGCTGAGCGGGGACAAGCCGCGCTTCGAACTGGAATATCCCTGCCACAGTCCCAGCCAGGAACGCTGGTTCCTGATGCAGGCGGCCACCCTGCCGGACCAGGCGGGTTGCGTGGTCTCCCATATCGACATCAGTGCGCGCAAGCTGGCGGAGCAGGCGCATACCCGCCTGGCGGCCATCCTGGAGACCACCACCGATTTCGTCGGGATCGCCGATCAGCAGGGACAGGTGCGCTATGCGAACCGCTCGCTGCGCCAGTTGCGCGGCCTCGGCCCGTCGCCGCATGACCCGCTGGAAGCCATCGCCGACACGCATCCGCGCTGGGCCGGCAGCAAGGTTCTGAAAGAGGGCCTTCCCGAGGCCGCGCGCAAGGGCATCTGGGCGGGGGAAACAGCGGTGCTGGATGCCACGGGACAAGAGATCCCGGTCCATCAGGTCATCATGGCCCATCGCGATGAAACCGGAGACGTCGAGTTCTATTCCACCATCATGCGCGACATCTCCGAATCACGCCGCCGGGCCGTCGAACTGCAGCAGGCCTACGACGATTTGAAACACACCCACGCGCAACTGCTGCAGTCGGAGAAAATGGCGTCCATCGGCCAACTCGCCGCCGGTGTGGCGCACGAGATCAACAATCCCATCGGCTACCTGCATTCCAATCTCGGCACCCTGGGCCAGTACGTCCACGACATCCTGGCGGTGTTGGACAGCCATGAAGCCGCACTGCCCCACATTTCAGACCCGTCCGTCACCGCCGTGATCGAGGAAAGGAAGCAAGCGGTGGATTACGGGTTTCTCCGGGAGGACATCCACACCCTGCTGGCGGAATCCCTGGAAGGGATCCAGCGGGTGCGCAAGATCGTGCAGGACCTGAAGGACTTCGCCCACGCGGGCGACAATGAGACCTGGCAATGGGCGGATCTGCGCCACAACCTGCAGCGCACCCTCAACATCGTCCGCAACGAACTGAAATACAAGGCCGAAATTCGCCAGGATTACGCGGACATCCCGGAAATCCGCTGCCTTCCCGGCCAGTTGAACCAGGTCTTCATGAACCTGCTGGTCAACGCCGGCCATGCCATCGATACCGCCGGCGAGGTGCGCCTGCGCATCCGGCACGACGGTGACTGGGTCGTGGTGGAAATTGCCGATAGTGGCTGCGGCATCCCGCCGGAGGTGATGGGCCGAATTTTCGAGCCATTTTTCACGACCAAGCCGGTCGGCAAGGGCACCGGGCTGGGTCTGTCGATCTCCTACGGCATCGTGAAGAAGCATGGCGGCCGGATCGAGGTGGACAGCCAGCCAGGGCAAGGCACCACCTTCCGGGTTGTGTTGCCGGTGGCCGGGCCCGAGGCGGCAAGCGAAGCCGGCGCATGAATGCCACAGGCAAGGCGTCGCGGTGGCGCAGGCGCCCTCGTCGTGTCTCGGCAGGGCCGCGGGCTGGATGACCGATATCGTCCTGGAGTCGCTGCGCGCCGTCATCCTGGCCGGCATCCTGGTCGTGCTCTGGCGGCATGGCGGCTCGCCCCTGGCGAGCAGGGTCCATCCCGGCTGGCGTCGCATCATGGGCGGCTTCGGCCTGATCCTGTTCGGCGCCCTCCTCGACATCACCGACAATTTCCCGGCACTGGCCCGCTATGAGGTGATTGGCGAGACCGAGACCGAGGCCTGGCTGGAAAAACTGCTCGGTTATACCGGCGGATTTCTGTTGCTGTTCTCCGGCTTCCTGCGCTGGAGCCCGGCGGTGAACACCCGTGAGCGACAACAGGCCCGGCTCATGGATGCCATCGCCCGGGCCCAGGGCACCTTCATCCACACAGCCGATACCCGCCAGGCCTTCGACGATCTGCTGCGCGACATCCTCGATCTCACCGGCAGCGCCTACGGTTTCATCGGCGAGGTCTTGCAGCGCGATGGACAGCCCTATCTGAAGACACACGCGATCACCAACATCGCCTGGAATGCCGAGGCCCGGCGGTTCCACGATGCGCATGCACCGCAGGGACTGGGATTCACCAACCTGGATACCTTGTTCGGCGCCGCCCTGCGCAGCCGCGAGCCGGTCATCGCGAACGATCCCGCCCAGGATCCACGGCGTGGCGGCCTGCCGCCCGGTCATCCGCCGCTGAACGCCTTCCTTGGGTTGCCGATCATCGCCGGCGACCGCATGTCGGGCATGCTGGGCATCGCCAACCGGCCGGGCGGTTACGATGACCAGATGGTCGTATTTCTGCGGCCACTGGCCAGCACCATCGCCCAATTGATCGAGGCCCGCCAGGCCGTGCGTGCACGTGCGGCCATCGAGTTCTCGCATCATCGCCTCGCCTTGCTGGCGAGCCGCACCACCAATGGCGTGGTCATCGCCGACCCGAACGGCTGCGTGGAATGGGTGAACGCCGGCTTCGAGCGTCTGACCGGTTATACCCTGGCCGAGGTGCAGGGTCACAAGCCCGGCCACGTTCTGCAGGGCTATGGCACCGATACGGCGACAGTGGAACAAATGCGTTCGGCGCTGCGCGCCGGCGAATCATTCGAGGTGGAAGTACTGAACTACGCGAAGAACGGTCAACCCTACTGGATCAATCTCAGCGTCGACCCGATGCGGGACGAGGCGGGAGCCTTGCAGGGCTTCATCGGCATCGAAACCGACATCACCCCGCGCAAGCGGGCGGAAGATGCCCTGGCGGCCAGCGCAGCGCACGCCCAGGCGGTGCTGAACCATGTGCTGGACGGCATCATCACCATCGATGGCAAGGGCATCATCGCCTCGTTCAACCTCGCCGCGGCGCGCACCTTCGGTTATTCGGAAGAGGAAGTGGTCGGCCGCAACATCAAGATGCTGATGCCCGAGCCCCACCGTAGCCGCCATGACGACTACCTGCGCCACTACCAGGCCGGCGGCATCCCCAAGGTGATCGGCATCGGCCGCGAGGTGGAAGGCCAACGCAAGGATGGCTCGATCTTTCCGATGGACCTGGCGGTGACCCGGATTTCTCGCGAAGGCCGTCCCCTCTATATCGGGATGGTGCGGGACATCACCGAAGGCAAGCGCATGGAGCGCCTGAAGCGTGAATTCCTGTCCACCGTCAGCCACGAGTTGCGCACCCCGCTGACCTCCATTCGCGGTGCCCTCGGCCTGATCGCCGGTGGCGCCATGGGACGACTGCCGGAGCAGGTCGAACATCTGGTCGGCATCGCCCACGACAACAGCGAGCATCTGACCCGGCTGATCAACGACCTGCTGGACATGGAGAAGATCGCGGCCAACGGCATGCGCTTCGATCTGCGCGCGCAAGCCGTGATGCCCCTGGTGGAACAGGCGATCGAAGCCAACCGCGCGTATGGCGAAGCGCGGCAGGTGTCGTTCATCCTGACTACGCGCGCCGATGACGCGATGGTACGGGTCGATGCCCAGCGCTTTCTCCAGATCATGGCCAACCTGCTCTCCAATGCCGCCAAGTTCTCGCCGGTCGGCGGCCAGATCGAGATCGCGGTCAATATCCGGGAAGGATTCGCGCGGGTGACGGTGACCGATCACGGCCCGGGCATCCCTGCTGATTTCCACGACCAGGTATTCGACAAGTTCTCCCAGGCCGACGCCTCGGATGGCCGCCACACCGGCGGCACCGGTCTGGGTCTGGCCATCACGCGGGAATTGGTGCAGCGTATGGACGGACGCATCGGTTTCGAGTCGCGCGAGGGCGAGGGCGCGACTTTTCATGTCGAATGGCCACGCTCGCCAGACAAGGCCGCAATGGAACATACGCATGGCACCACCGCTTGATCGCATTCTCTGTGTGGAAGACGACCCCGACATCCAGGCGGTGATCCGCCTGGCGCTGGAGCGGGTGGGGGGGTTCACGGTCAGGCTCTGTTCCTCCGGCCCGGAGGCGCTGGACGCTGTCGCCGGCTTTGGTCCGGACCTGATCCTGCTGGATGTGATGATGCCTGGCATGGATGGCCCCGCCACGCTGTCGGCGTTAAGGCAATTGCCCCTTGCCGCCCGCCTGCCGGTGATCTTCATGACCGCCAAGGTCCAGCCCGACGAGGTAGCCCATTACCACCGTCTCGGCGCCGTGGGGGTCATCGCCAAGCCATTTGATCCCATGACCCTGGCGAAGGAAATCCATCACCACTGGTTGCGACAGCATGGCGGTTGATGCTTCCCAGGCCCGGCACATCCTTGAAAGCCTGCGCCTGGGCTTCATCGAGCAACTCCCCATGCGGATCGCGGCCATCGAGCAATGCTGGATCGACTGCAACCTGACGCCCAACCCGGGCCCTGCCCTGCATGAACTGGCACGGCTGGCGCACAGCCTGCGCGGCAGCGCCAAGACCTACGGCCTGATGGCACTGGGCGACACCGCAGGCGAACTGGAGACCGCCCTCTCCCCCTGGCTGGCCAGCGAAACCACGCCGGATGCCGAAGCCAGACACCGGCTGGATCGATGGGTAGCGGCGTTGCATGACAGCGCCCGGGTCCAGCCAGACCCCGTGCCGGGAACGACATCACCCGCTCCCCTGCTTGAAGCACGCGTCCCTTCCCGCGTCTATCTCCTGGATGACGATGCCGGCCAGGCTCGACTGCTGGCGAATCGGCTGGAACATTTCGGCTATCACGTCGAGATGTTCACCACTTCGCCGGCCCTGCAGGACCAGGTCTCGCGAGCACGCCCGGCGGCGTGCATTCTGGCCGACGACACCCCTGCCGGGATCGAGGCAGGCCGCGCCTTGTATCGACTCGACCCGACCTTGCCACTGCTCTACGCCAGCCACCGCGACGACATCGAGGCCAGGCTGGAAGCGGTGCGCTCGGGCGGACAGGCCTACCTGCGCAAGCCCATCGACCTGCTCGAACTGGTCGAGGAACTGAACCAGGCCAGCGGCCGCACGGCAGTCTCGCCCTACCGTATCCTGATAGTGGAAGACGACGACTCGCTCGCACGCTATTACCACGCCGTGCTGCGGGACGCCGGCATCGAAGCGATGACGGTGACCGCGCCCCTGCGCACCTTGCAGGCCCTGGATGATTTCCATCCCGATGTGATCCTGATGGATGTGTACATGCCGCAATGCACCGGCGCGGAACTGGCACAGGTCATCCAGCAGCGGAAAACGCACGCCGCCCTGCCCATCGTTTTCCTGTCCGGCGAGGGCGACCCGGATATCCAGTTCGCGGCGTTGCGCAAGGGCGGCCATGATTTCCTGACCAAACCGGTGAATGCCGACGTGCTGGTCCGCATCCTCAAGCTGCGCGCGCGGCAGTCCAGGCTGACCGCCGCTTCGATGGTGACCGACGGCATGACCGGCCTGCTCAATCACGGCCGCATCAACGCCATGCTGGCCGCGGAGGTGGCGCGCGCGCGCCGCAGCAACACCCAGTTGGCCGTGGCCATGCTCGAACTCGATCATTTCCGGGAAATCACCGATCGCCACGGCCCCCTGGCCGGCGACAAGGTGATCAGGAGCCTGGTTCGGCTGCTGCGCGCGCGTTTACGCAGCAGCGATCTCGCCGGACGTTTCGGTGACGAGTCATTCCTGGTGATCCTGCCGGAGTGCGACCCGGACTCGGCCAGGTACCTGATCGACGACGTGCGTGAGCGATTCAGCCGGATCGACCACCCCGGCGAGCCACCGGAACAGGCGTTCGGCGCCAGTTTCAGCATCGGGCTGGCAGTATTTCCCCAGGCCAACAGCGCGGAAAGCCTGCTCCTGGCGGCGACCGCCGCGCTGGACAAGGCCAAGCGGCAAGGCCGTCATCCAGCCCTATGAAACAGATGCGAAGCCGGCGTGGATGAGCGCCGGCAGCCGCTTCATTCCACCTGCCCCCCCTTTGATCTGGCTCTGACCCGGCCTTTGGCGATAGCCTCGCCTGAATTCAGGCCGCTTCCCAGGCCGCCAGAAACTCGAACCAGTGATCGGCGCCGATCTCCTCCAGGCTGGCGCGCACCAGGGCGATTTCCTGTTCGTACTGGGCGGCGGTCAGGGCCCCGCGCATCTTCTGGAAGCGCAGGTAGACCAGCCAGGTGTTGACCACGTCGGTTTCACAGTAATCGCGGATGGCGGCGATCTCGCCACGCTCGAAGGCTGGCCAGACGGCGGAGCCATCCATGCCGAGCTTGCCGGGGAAGCCATAAAGCTTGGCGAGATCGTCCAGTGGCGCGTTGGCGCGGCCGGAGAACATGGCGATGACGTCCATCAGGTCGAGATGGCGGGTGTGGTAGCGATTCAGGTAGTTGTTGTATTTGAAGTCGCGGTCGTCATCGCCCCAATCCCAGTACTTGGGTGCGGCGACCCCGTGCAGCATGGCGCGGTAATGCAGTACCGGCAGGTCGAAGCCGCCGCCATTCCAGCTCACCAGTTGCGGGGTGTATTTCTCGATGCCATCGAAGAAGCGCTGGATGATCTGGCCCTCGCTGGCGTCGGGCTCGGAGAGCGAGAACACGCGGAAGCGGTCACCCTCGCGCAGGGTGCAGGAAATGGTCACCACGCGTTGCAGATAATGCGGCAGGAAATCCGAGCCGCCGGTCTGCTGGCGGCGCATCAGGAAGGCCATTTCACCGACCTCATGGTCGCTGGCTTCCGGGCCGACATTGTGGAGACGACGCAACCCGGCGATGTCGGGAATGGTTTCGATGTCGAAGACGAGGACGGGGGTCATGGCGGTGGCGCGTAAAATTCGGGCAATTCTATCCGTTTTGCCTCCTCCCGCTCCCCTGCCCCTCACCCATGCAAACCCGCTGGCATTTTTCCGACTCCTCCCAGTCCTGGCTCGCCCAGGCATTGGCGTATATCGCCCGGGCGGAACGCGAGGCGCTGGCGGCGCGGGGTGAGTTCCACATCGTGCTGGCCGGCGGTGGCACCCCGCGCGAGGTGTACGAGGCGCTGGCCCGGGAAGCGCATGACTGGCGGCGCTGGCAGGTCTGGTTCGGCGATGAACGCTGTTTGCCGGTCAACCATCCGGAGCGCAACAGCGCGATGGCACGTGCCGCCCTTCTTGACCAGGTGGCGGTAACCGCGGTGCACCTCATTCCCGCCGAACTCGGACCCGACAAGGCCGCGGCCGCTTATGCCGCCCAACTCGCCGGCGTCGGTGAGTTCGACCTGGTCATTCTCGGCCTGGGTGAGGATGGTCATACCGCCAGCCTGTTCCCAGGCCGCAGGCTTGCGTCGGACGCGGCTGCGGTAGCGGTATTCGATGCGCCGAAGCCGCCGCCGGAGCGGGTCAGCCTGTCGGCGCCGCGCCTGTCGCGCGCCCACCACGTCCTGTTCCTGGTGGGCGGTGCCGGAAAACGCGACGCGCTCGTCCGCTGGCAACAGGGCGACCCCACCCTTCCCGCCGCCAGCATCCAGCCCGAAGCCGGGGTGGATGTGCTGCTGGCCCCCGATCTTTCAACTCCCGGAGTACGCCCATGAAAACCCGATTGCTCGCCCTGGCGGCGCTCACCTGCATCTCAACTGTCCAGGCGGCGGAGGAACGTCGTTCCACCGCCGCGGACCAGACCGCCCTGGCGGTGACCATCTACAACGGCGACCTGGCCCTGGTGAAGGATGCCCGCCGGGTGAAACTGGGCGGTGGCGAGAACCTGCTGGCCTGGCGCGAGGTGTCGGCGCGGATGCAGCCGGAAACCGCGCTGCTGCGCAGTCTCGACGGTCGCCGCCTGACCCTGCTGGAACAGAATTTCGATTTCGACCTGCTGACGCCGCAGAAAATGCTGGAGAAATCCGTGGGTGAGACGGTGCGGGTGATCCGCACGCAGCCGGTCACCGGCGTCGAATATGCCGAGAACGCCAGCGTGGTGGCGGCCAATGAGGGCGTGGTGCTGCAATTCGCCGATCGTGTCGAGACCGGAGTGCCCGGCCGCATCGCTTTTTCCCGGGTGCCGCCCGACCTGCGTGATCACCCCACCCTGTCGATGCTGTTCCGCACCGATGCCCCCGCGACCAGCACCTATCAATACGGCACCGAGCATGCCCTGGAACTGTCCTATCTCACCGGCGGCCTGAGCTGGAAGGCCGACTACGTCGCCGAACTGTCGGCGAAGGAGGACAGCATCGACCTCAACGGCTGGGTCACCCTCACCAACACCAGCGGCGCCAGCTATCCCAACGCCCGTCTGCAACTGGTGGCCGGCGAGGTGAACCGGGCACAACCGGAGCGGATGCGGGGGCCGGTGATGATGAAGGCGATGGCGATGGCGGATGCTGCCCCGCAGATGCAGGAGGAAAGCCTGTTCGAATACCATCTCTACACCCTCGACCGGAACACCACCCTGGGTGACCGGCAGACCAAGCAGGTGGCGCTGCTGTCTGCGCAGAAAGTGGCAGTGAACAAGGAGTTCCGTCTGGCCGGCGGTGACTGGTATTACCAAAGCCAGCAGGGTGATCTGGGCAGGAAGATGAAGCCCTCTGTGTTCATGGAATTCGCCAACAAGGGCGACAACCTGGGCGTGCCGCTACCCAAGGGCGTGGTGCGGGTCTACAAGAAGGATGGCGCCGGCCGTGCCCAGTTCATCGGCGAGGATCGCATCGACCACACCGCCCGGGGCGAGACCGTGAAGCTGAAACTGGGCGAGGCCTTCGACATCACCGCCGACAAGAAGCAGACCGATTTCCAGAAACTGGCCGCCGGCTTCAACGCCCGTGGCGGCGTCTTCGAATCCGGCTACCAGATGGAGATCCGTAACGCCAAGCGCGAGAACATCGTGGTCACGGTGATCGAGAACGTCCCGGGTGAATGGCAGATGGTCCAGGAAAGCCTGCCGCACAAGCGGGAAAGTGCGAACAGCGCCGTCTGGCAGGTGCCGGTGCCGGCGGAAGGCAAGACGGTGCTGAACTGGCGGGTGCGGGTGAAGTATTGAGCGTGAGACGGCATTATTGCTGTGGCGCCGGCCTCCAGCCGGCTGTTTTCAAGGACGCCGGCAAGCCCGCCGGCACTATGGGAGCGCGCTGTGCATAGCAATGAGAACATCGTCTCCACACTGGCCCATCTGGGCTGGTGCGTGGTGCCCGGATTCCTCCCGGAGGCCGAAACGGCGGCGCTGCGGGAGGAATGCCTGCAAGCGCATGGCCATGGCGCGTTCCACCCCGCCGGCGTCGGTCGTGGCGCGGCGCTGACCCGCTCGGAAATTCGCGGCGACCATATCCTCTGGGTGGATGAATCGAACACTGGCCCCACCCTGCATGATGTGCTCGACCGTTTCGAGTCCCTGCGCCTGGCGGTGAACGAATCGCTGTTCCTCGGCCTGTTCGATCTGGAAACGCATTACGCCGTGTATCCGCCTGGCGGCGGCTATCAGCGCCATATCGACCGCTTCCGTGACGACGACCGGCGCGCCCTGACCGTCATCCTCTACCTCAACGAGCCGGGCTGGCGTGAGGAAGACGGCGGCTTGCTGCGCTTCTGGCCGGATCCGGAGACGGCGCCGCTGGAGATCCTCCCCGCCGGTGGCACCCTGGTGACCTTCCTCTCCGATCGCTTCTGGCACGAGGTCTTGCCGGCCCATCGCCGGCGGCTGTCGCTGACCGGGTGGTTTCGGCGGCGCTGACGGACTGGTGGAAGGCGCTCCGCTTTTCCACCCTATATTTCCACCCTACCCTTCCACTTCCTTCTCTTCCCGAAGCTGTAGTCGCCACATCGCGGCATAGCGGCCATCCGCCGCCAGCAGCGTCGCGTGGTTGCCGCGCTCGACGATGCGGCCGCCTTCCAGGACCAGGATTTCATCCGCGTCCACCACCGTCGACAGACGGTGGGCAATGACCAGGGTGGTGCGGTTTTCCGCGATCCGGGCCAGTTCCAGGCCGATGGCCTGCTCGGTGGCGGTGTCGAGCGAGGAAGTCGCTTCGTCGAACACCATGATCGGCGGGTTCTTGAGGATGGCGCGGGCGATGGCGACGCGCTGTTTCTCGCCGCCGGACAGCTTCAGACCACGCTCGCCCACGATGGTCTCGTAGCCATCCGGCAGGCTGGCGATGAAGCTGTCCAGACTGGCGGCACGGGCGGCTTCCAGCACCTCCTCGCGACGGGCTTGCGGGCGGCCATAGGCGATGTTGTGGTAGAGACTGTCGTTGAACAGCACGGTGTCCTGGGGAACCATGCCGATCTGCTTTCTCAGGCTGGCCTGGGTGACGGCGCGGATGTCCTGGCCGTCGATCAGGATGCGCCCGGCGCTCACTTCGAAGAAACGGAACAACAGCCGCGACAGCGTTGATTTGCCGGCGCCGCTGGCGCCGACCACGGCGAGCTTGTGACCGGCAGGAATGACAAAGCTGACGTCTTCCAGGATCGGCCGTCGCGGATCGTAGGCAAAGCCGACCCGTTCGAAACACACTTCCCCCTTGGCCACCCGCAGGTCCGTCGCGTCCGGTGCATCGACGATTTCCGGCGGCCGGTGCAGCAGGCCGAACAGTTTCTCCATGTCGGTGAGGGCGTTGCGGATCTCGCGATAGATGGTGCCGAGGAAGTTGAGCGGGATGAACAACTGGATCAGGTAGGCGTTGACCAGCACCAGGTCGCCGATGGTCATGTGCTGCTCCGCCACCCCTTTCGCCGCCAGGCCCATCATGAGGGTGACGCCGACGGCGATGATGAAGGCCTGCCCGGCATTGAGCCAGGCCAGGGAAATCTCGCTTTGCACGGTGGCGTCCTCGGCACGCTTGAGGTCGGCCTTGAGGCGATCCGACTCGTATTGTTCGTTGTTGAAGTACTTCACCGTCTCGTAGTTGAGCAGGCTGTCCACGGCGCGGGCATTGGCGCGGGAATCGCTCTCGTTCATGGCGCGGCGGTATTGCAGACGCCAGTTGGTGATGGCGATGGTGAAGGCGAGGTAGACGGCCAGGGTCAGCAGGGTGATGGCGCCAAACCAGGGGTCGTACTTGACGAACAGCACGCCGGCGACCATGAGGATCTCCAGCAGCGTCGGGCCGATGTTGAACAGGGTGAAGTTGATCAGGAAGCGGATCGAGCGGGCGCCGCGTTCGATGTCCACGGCGATGCCGCCGGTGCGGCGTTCCAGGTGAAACCGCAGGGATTGCGCGTGCAGATGCCTGAAGACATCGTGGATGGCGCCGCGCATGGCGCGCTGCAGGACCCGCGCGAACAGCGCGTCGCGCAGTTCGGTAAAGGCGGTATTGCCGAAACGCAGCAGGCCGTAGAGGACGACGAACAAGATGGGCACGGCCAGGGTCGTGGCGTCCGCGTGCCCTACCCTGTCGACGATCTCCTTCAGCACCAGCGGCACCGAGACATTCGCCAGCTTGCCGCACAACAGCAGCGCGAACGCCGCCAGCACCCGCCCCTTGTAGCGCCAGACATAAGGCGCCAGCGACCACGCCGCCCGCCACTGACCGGTGGTGGTGTGGGGGGTCATGGAATCGGAACGAGCGTGGTCGCGGGCCATATCGGCGGGCCGTCAGGCTGACATCAACGTAGGGTGCGCCGCGGGCACGCTACGCATCACACGCCATCACATGCTCGCCGGCCGGTCCAGCGGGGTGTGCCAGTGATCGTCGTCGGCCGGTTCCGGGTTGAACCAGTTGAGCTTGGCGTGGAGGCTGACGACGCTGCCGACGATGATCAGGGTCGGCGGCTTCAGTTCCGCCCTGGCAGCAAGCGACGGCAGGGTATCGATGGTGCCGACGACCGTCTTCTGGTTGAGCGTGGTGCCCTGTTGCACGATGGCCATCGGCGTGTCCCCCGGCATGCCATGCTTCTTCATCTGCTCGCACAGCGTCACCAGGCCCTTCAGGCCCATGTAGATGACGATGGTCTGGCGCGGCCGGCAGAGCATGTCCCAGTCCAGGTCCATGCTGCCATCCTTGAGGTGGCCGGTGACCAGGATCAGGGCCTGGGCATGGTCGCGGTGGGTGAGCGGGATGCCGGCGTAGGACGCCACGCCCGCAGCCGCCGTCACCGCCGGCACCACCTGGAACGGCACACCATGCTCGCGCAGGGTTTCGATTTCCTCGCCGCCACGGCCGAAGATGAACGGGTCGCCGCCCTTCAGGCGCAGCACCCGCTTGCCTTCCTTGGCCAGGCGCACCAGCACCATGTTGATCTCGTCCTGCGGCACCGCGTGGTTGTCGCGCTCCTTGCCGACGTAGAAACGGTCGGCGTCGCGCCGGCACATGTCGAGGATGGGCGGGCTGACCAGGCGGTCGTAGACTACCACGTCGGCCTGCTGCATCAGGCGCAGGGCCCGGAAGGTGAGCAGGTCGGGATTGCCGGGGCCGGCGCCGACCAGGTAGACCTCGCCGGTATCCGGTTCGGTGCCGGTGGCATCAAGCATGGCCTGGAGGCTGGCCTCGGCTTCCTGCTCGCGGCCGGAGAACACCATTTCCGATACCGGCGACAGCAGCGCCTTCTCCCAGAACTTGCGCCGTTGTTCGGTGGTCTCGAACTTGCCGCGCACCGCCTTCTTGAAGCGGCCGGCAAGCGCGGCCAGGCGGCCATAGGCGGCGGGGATCAGCGTTTCCAGGCGGGCGCGGAGCAGGCGCGAGAGCACCGGCGCCTCGCCACCGCTGGAGACCGCCACCACCACCGGCGAGCGGTCGATGATGGAAGGCATGATGAAGGAGCACACCGCTGGCTTGTCCACCACGTTCACCGGCAGGTGACGGGCACGCGCGGCGTCATGCACCGCCTGGTTCAGGGCATCGTCATCGCTGGCGGCGAAGACCACGTCGGCGCCGTCGAGGTGCGCCTCCTGGAAGGCACTCTCGACATGAACCAGGCGATCACCCCCGGCCAGTTCCCGAAAGGCATCGGCAAGGGGGGTGGGTGAAACCACATGCACCCAGGCGCCGGCATTGAGCATGAGGGATGCCTTGCGCGCGGCGGTATCGCCACCGCCGACGAGCAGACCCTTGCGACCACGCAGGTCGAGGAAGATCGGTAAAAAGTCCATCGCGAACCCGTTATCAGTGACGGAAAGACGGGACGGAACGCCCCGATGAAATGACGACGTTCAGTTGCTGCTGCCGCAGCCACCGGAGCCACAGCCGCCGGAGCCGCAGCCACCGCCGGTATTGCTGCCGCAGCTGCTGGCACTGGCCTTCATGAACACGAAACGGTGTTCTCCCGGGTTCACCTCGGAAAAATCGATGGTGACGTCATCCAGCATCGGCGCGCTTTCGGCATTGACCAGCAGGGTCACGCCCCAGGAGTCGACGATGGTGTCGTTGGCGCGCTCGTCATCGAAGCCCATGCCGAATTCCAGCATGCCGGCCTGGTTGACGCGGGCGGCGATACGCAGGGCCATGTTGTCTGCCCCGGACTGTTGCGCGGAGGCGCGGACTTGTTCGGCGGCTTCCTTGGTCAAGCTGATCATGATTCGTTTCCTTTAAGTAGAGGGGCCATGCCCCGTTTCGTGGCCATCCACCGCCGCTGCGTTCAGGCTGCAAGCGGTGTGGACGTTCCGGATCGTTCGCGCGCCTTCTTCAGGAAAGGCGCAATCCAGCCTCTCTCGCCGGAACCCCGCCGATGGCAGTAGGCGGCGATCAGGTTGCGATAGACATAGCCGTCGCGCTGGCCATCGAGGCCATGGCCACGCAACACCCGGTAGGCGTAACTGAGGCCGGAAGGCAGATTTTCCAGATGCGAGTAGTGAAATTCGTGAGCGGGGATGCTGTTGCGTTGTGCGGGCCAGAGCTGCGCGTCCGTTTCCTCGAGCTCGGCATAGCCGCGCCCGACCGGGCGTTCGCCCATCACCACGTCGCCGGGCACGACGCCGACCATCTCGCCAACACGCTCTTTCCAGCGCAAGGTGCGAGCCAGGTACATGAGGCCGCCGCATTCCGCGTAGACCGGCAGACCCGCCTCGATTTGGCGGGCAATATCGCGACGCAATCCGCGATTCGCGGCAAGGGCCTCGATAAACATCTCGGGAAAGCCACCGCCGAGTAGCAAACCGTCGACGTCCGGCAGACGGGTCTCTTCCAGGGTATTCAGTGGAATCAATTCGACGCCGGAATCGCGCAGGGTATCGAGGTCTTCCTGGTAATAGAACCCAAAGGCACGATCCTGCGCGTAGGCGATGCGGACACCGCCAGGCTCCGCTCGAAGCCGGCGTGGAGCAGCGACGTCAGGCGCACTCCCGGCGATGTCCAGCAATCTGTCGATATCGACCTGGTGCTCGATGATCGCCGCGATGGCCTCGATCCGGGCATCCGCCTCCGCCGCTTCGTTGCCGGGCACCAGGCCGAGATGACGCTCGGCGATCGCCATGCGTTCATTCTTGTAGACCACCCCCAGCACGGGCACATCGGTGTAGCGCGCGATCACCTCGCGCAGCTTGCCTTCGTGACGGGGGCCGCCGACCTTGTTGAGAATGACGCCGGCGATATTCACGGCCGGGTCGAAGGCCTGGTAACCCAGGATCAAGGGCGCGATGCCACGGGTCATGCCGATGGTATCGAGCACCAGCACCACCGGCGCGCCCAGCAGCTTGGCCAGCGCGGCATTGCTGTTGGAGCCCTCGACATCCATACCGTCATACAGCCCCTTGTTGCCTTCGATCAGGTTGATGTCGGCATCGCCGGCATGACGAGCGAACAAGGCTTCGATCTCCTCCTGCCGCATCATGTGGAAATCGAGGTTATAGCTGGGTCGTCTGGCGGCGAGTCCATGCCAGATCGGATCGATGTAGTCCGGCCCCTTCTTGAACGCCTGCACCCGCTTGCCACGATTGGCGAGGGCGCGGCACAGCCCGAGCGTCAACGTGGTCTTGCCCGAGGATTTATGGGCGGCGGAGAGATACAAATGCGGCATGCGCAGAATTTTACCAAGGTGAAAACAAAAAGCCGACTATTCTTGTCGGCTTTTTGAAATATCAGACGTGGGCGTGTTCAGTCCGTGCTTCTGCGTGACTGCATGTGCTTGAAGTCATCCTGAGGCATGAACTTGAAGACACGCACCGCGATCACGGTCAGCAGGAAGGTGATGCCGATCCCCCCCATACCGAGCAACCACTCATAGATACTCGGGGAGTAGGTCGTGATGACGCCGTCAAAGAAGGTGCTCTGCACTTCATGCCCGGGGAACATCATGAGCGGAAAGGCCTGGCCACCGACAATGGTGACATACATCTGCGAGAGGCCACCGAGGATCACCAGCAGCGGCGCCAGGAAGCAGAAGCACATGGCCTGGGCATCCTTGGAGCGGGGCATGAACAGCAGAATGATGGGCACGACACCGCCCAGGAAGATCTGGCCGACCCAGAACACGGTGGTGTAGATACCGCCATCGAGCAGGATGAAGCGTTCAAATCCCCACTGCTTGGCGAAATACAGGTTGGTCAGATGGAACACGACGGTGAAATAGAGCGAGGCGCCCACAAAGACGGCGAGCAAATTCTTCATGCGGCTGCGGATGGCTTCATCCAGCTTGATCCCGTTCCAGCGGTACATCGCGGACTGCACCACCATGAAGATCGCCAGGCCATAGGCGAAGGACATGATGATGAACATCGGGGCCATCAGCGCCGAGTTGTAGCCGGAGCGTGCAACGATGAAACCGAAGATGGAACCCGTGGCGGTGGTCAGCGCCAGACGCCAGAAGAACGCCAGGTAGCCGACCGGCTTGGTCCAGCGCTTCAACTTGCGATCCATCAGGGTGACCAGGTACAGGCCGACAATGGCGAAGAAGCCGTTGTAGAAGATCATGTTCCAGGCAAAGATGGAGTGGAAGTTGTAGTGGGTCATCGCCACGATCAACCGGTCAGGGCGGCCGAGGTCGAGCACCAGCACGGCAAGGCCACCGGCGAGCAGCGCCAGGGCCAGCATGCCGGAGAGTGGCGCGCGCTTCTTGTAGACATCCTTGCCGAACACCGAGCCGATGGAGGCGACGTTGAGGGCGCCGGATGCGGCCACGATCAGGAACACGGCGAACACGTGTGGCAGCCCCCAGACGATCTGGTTGTTCATGCCGGTCAGGATGTGGCCGTGGTGCTCCAGGGTAAAGAAGGCGTACAGCGCGCCGAGAACAACCAACCCGCCCAATCCCAGGAGGGAAAGAAACAGGCCAGTGCGGCACTCGCCCTGGTTGACGCAGACTTCATGTGCCATGAGTTAAATCCCTTGATAACGAACGCCGGTGTTGAGCGCCAGATCGGCCCGCACCTCGACACTGTCGGTGGACTTGAGCAGTTTGGACACCTCGCTCTCGGGGTCCTTCAGATCACCAAAGACGATGGCCCTGTGGCCCTTGGCTTCACAGGCTTCAGCGCAGGCCGGCTGCTCGCCGCGATCCACGCGCTGCACGCAGAAGGTGCAGGACTCGACACAGCCCTTGCCGCGCGGCACTTCAGGATTCTGGTCGGTGAGCGGCTCGTGCACGAATGAACGCGCCTTGTATGGGCACGCCATCATGCAGTAGCGACAGCCGATGCAACTGTGGCGATCCACCAGCACGATGCCGTCCGCGCGCTTCATCGAGGCGCCGGTCGGACACACATCGACACAAGGCGGGTTTTCGCAGTGCTGGCACATCATCGGCAGGCTTTGCACATAACCGGTGCGCAAGTCCTTGATGTCGACCTTGCGGATCCACTGGCTGTCCTGCGGGCCGGTATGGCCGGTCAAGCCATTTTCCTCGTTGCAGGCGGTCACGCAGTCATTGCAGCCATCGCCACACTTGGTGGTGTCGATCAGCATGCCCCAACGTTGTGCGCTGGAAGCGCCTTCCTCCGGCGCGCGGCTATGCGCAACGCCGTAGAACAGCACGCCCGGCCCAAGGGTCACCCCGGCCACGAGCGCACCGGCCTTGAGGAAATCGCGGCGGTCTTCAAGCTTGGAATTCATGGAATCACTCATTGGCTGCCTCCGTGGGAGGGCATGAGGGGAGAAGCCACAGGCTGCGCAGCCTGCTTGACGGCTTGCTTGCCCGGCTTGGTGGCATGGCAGTCCCAGCAATCCAGTTTGACCGCTGCATAGCTATGGCAGGCCACACAGAAGTCTTCCTTGCTGGAAGCCACGCTGCCGGTCTTGCTGCCGGCATGGCACTCCACGCACTTTCTCAGACTGTACTTGGTGGTACGGATGCCTTTGCGCAACGTCTCGTCACGATGGTGCTTGAGCAAGTCCGGGTGATGACGGCGGATATAGTCCTCGTCGTCCACGCATTTATCGCCCTTGCCTTTCTCAAGCTTGGGTAGATCCACGCCAGCCGCCGCCTCGAACGCCGGGGCGGCCATCAGGGCCGCCGCGCCGAGGAGGGCGGCAAGACGCAGCCATTTGGCTAGTCTCGCCATGCCGTTCATCCTTATTACTCGCCCATGCCCATGATGATGTAGCCGGTCGGGCAAACGTCCGCGCAAATGTGGCAACCGATGCACTTGCTGTAGTCGGTATCCACGTAACGACCGGTGGTGGGGTTGTCCTTCTTCTTCACCTTGAACACGGCGGTCTGCGGGCAGTAGATCACGCAGTTGTCGCACTCGAAGCAGAGGCCGCAGGACATGCAGCGCTTGGCTTCCGCCACGGTCTGCTTTTCATCAAGCGCGTGCAGACGGTCTTCAAAGTTGCCCAGCGCGGAATCCTTGTCCAGCACGGTCACACCACGCTGGTTGCGCGGGGTGTTCATGAAGTGGCCGAGGAACATCTCGGTGGATGGAATGACATAACGCCCGGAACGATCCTCGAAGTTATGCAGGACATCCTTCCACTGGGAGGTTCCCATCTCCTGGCCATGGTGTTCCTTGTACTCATGACCGGATTCGACCCATTTGCGGACCTGGTCCCAGTGCGCGACGTCGACCTTGGGACGACGATCCAGCTCCTGACCCTTCAGGAAAGCGTCGATGCCGTCGGCGCAGATACGGGCATGACCGATGGCGGTGGTCAGCAGGTGCGGGCGGATCACGTCGCCGGCGACAAAAACGTTGGGCTTGTTGGGGAAGCGGTAGTTCTTGTCGGCGCGGATCAGGCCGTTGTTGTTGTTGAAGCTTTCCAGGCCGGTGAAGTCGACCGCCTGACCGATCGCGGAGACGATCAGGTCGCCGGTGATGTCGAACTCGGTGCCTTCCTTGATCTTGGTTTCCTTGCCGACCACTTCGAACTCGGCCACGCGCAGGGCGGTGGCACGACCGGAAGCATCCTTGATCACGGCCACGGGGGTGACTCCGCCGATGATCTCGATGCCTTCCGCCTTGGCCTGCTCGACTTCGTGCTTGTTGGCGGCCATCTTGTCGATGGTGGCGCGGGAGATCAGCACCACTTCAACACCCATACGGGCGGAAATGCTGGCGACGTCGTGAGCGGTATGGCCAGCCAGCACCATCTCCGGCAGATCGGTGGTGGATGCGTTGGTGACTTTACCGAGACGGCGTGCGACCGTTGCCACGTCGATGGAAGTATCACCTCCCCCAATTACAACAACCTTGTTGCCGACGTGTTGCAGGCGGCCTTCGTTGAAGGCGCGCAGGAAGGCGGTGGCGGGAACGCAGTTGGGAGCATCGGCGCCATCCACGGGCAAGGTACGGCCACCCTGGGCACCCAGGGCGATCAGCACGGCGTCGTAGTCTTTCTCGATCTGCTCCATGCTGATGTCGGTACCGATACGTGTATTCAAACGCGTATCCACACCCATGTCGATGATGCGTTTGATCTCGCCATCCAGTACCTGGCGTGGGGTACGGAAACCCGGGATACCGTAGCGCATCATGCCGCCGAGTTCCGCGTGGTCGTCAAATATCGTGCAGCCATGACCCATGCGGCGCAGCTGATAGGCAGCGGCCAGACCGGCGGGGCCACCGCCGATGATGGCGACTTTCTTGCCACTTTCAGTGGCGGGCGTCTCGAAACCGATGTTGTTTTCCAGCGCCCAATTACCGAGGAAGTGCTCGACCGAGTTGATGCCGACGTTCTCTTCCACCTGGTTTCGGTTACAGCCGGATTCGCACGGAGCGGGGCAGACACGGCCCATGACGGCGGGGAAGGGGTTGGCGCTGGTCAGACGGCGGAACGCGTATTCCTGCCAGCTCTGGCCACCGGTCGGCTTCTCGATGCCGCGAACGATGTTGAGATAACCACGAATATCCTCACCAGCCGGGCAGGAACCCTGGCAGGGCGGGGTGGAATGCACATACTCCGGGCACTTGTGGCTCCAGCTCGCCTGGAAAATCTTTTCCTGGGCTCGCTTGTACTGCCCTTCCTTCTCGCCGTCCTTGTAACGACGCCACGAAACGCCCTCAGTTTTCTTTACGTCTTTGGAAGTGACCGACATCTTCGCTCTCCTATCTCAAGAATCGTGCGGCAGTACCGCCTGTGTAACACTTATCCATCCGGCGCGATGGCCGGACAGCCTCAATCCAACTTGATGGCCGTGCTGACGAGCTGGTGCACGCCACCGACCATGCTCCGGTCGAAACCGTAATACGGGATAACCTTGGTGAACTGCGCCTTGCAAATGGCACAAATCAAGGCCAGGAAATTCACACCATCGTTTTGCACCACGTTGTTGAACGCGTTCATCCTTGGCAAGGCGCCCTTGACACGCACCTCGATCAGGTCATCGGTCAACACTCCACCGCCACCGCCGCAGCAGAAGGTGGCTTCGCCGATGGTCTCGGCCGCCATGTCATGGAAATTGTTGGCCACGGCCATGATGACGTTACGCGGAATCGTGAACTGATCACCGGGTTCTTCACCCATGCGGGAGCCACGCGCCACGTTGCAGGAGTCATGGAAGGTGATGACGCGGTCGTCGTTCAACGACTTGTCGAACTTCAGCGTGCCTTTCTGGATCAGGTCCCAGGTGTACTCGCAGATATGCATGGGCTGTTTGTAGCGGTGATCCAGTTGCTGCTGCAGTTCAATCGAGAACGGATCGTTGCCCCCGAAGCCGATACCGGTCAGGGTATTCCAGAAGCTGTAGGCGACGCGCCAGGCATGCCCGCACTCGCCGACGATGATCCGCTTCACGCCCAGTTCGAGGGCGGCATCGCGTATGCGCATCGCCACCTTGCGCATGGTTTCGTAGTTGCCATTGAAGAGGCCAAAGTTGCCCGCCTCGGAAGCATGCGAGGACAGCGTCCAGGAGGCACCGGCGGCATGGAACACCTTGGCATAGCCAATCAGGGACTCCACGTGCGGCTCGGAGAAGAAATCGGCGGAAGGTGTGATCAACAGGATTTCGGCGCCCTTGACGTCGAGCGGAATTTTCACCGGCACACCGGTATCCAGTTCGATGTCTTCCTCCAGGCCCAGAAGGGTGTCTTCCAGAGCGGGACCGGGCAGACCCAGGTTGTTACCGATCTTCTGTACCTTGGTCAGAATCTCGCTCGAGTATTTCTGGCCCATGCCGACGGTGTTGAGGATCTCGCGACCGGCCATGGTGATTTCGGCGGTATCGATGCCGTAGGGGCAGTAGACGGAACAGCGCCGGCACTCGGAACACTGATGGTAATAGCTGTACCAGTCGTTCAGGATGTCCTTGGTCAGGTCCTTGGCCCCCACCAGCCAGGGCGCGATCTTGCCCGGCAGGGTGAAATAGCGGCGATAGACCTGGCGCATCAGGTCCTGGCGCGCGACCGGCATGTTTTTCGGGTCGGCGGTGCCCAGGAAGTAGTGGCACTTGTCGGTGCACGCGCCGCAATGCACGCAGGCATCCATGAACACCCGCAGGCTGCGGTACTTGCCCAGCAGGTCGCCCATCTTGTTGATGGCGCGTTCCTGCCAGTCGTCGGTCAGTTCCCAGGGATACCCCAGGAAGGTCTGACTGCCCTCGGCGGCGGGAAAAGATTTGACATGTGCCATCACCCCCGGGTTGATCTTGGGGACGTCGGTATATTCCGTCAGCTTGGGTACTTCGAATTCAGGACCAGCCACAGTTGCTCCTTGCGTCTCTCAATGGGTGTCGCGGACGTGCCGGACTTATCCTTACTTGCGCTCTGCCGCTGCCGCCCAGGGGGCGATGGTGCGGGTTTCGCGCGGGTTATCCACCTGATTGCGGGTCGGACTGAAGAAGATGCCCGGCGCGTGCAGCAGCTTGCTCACCGGAAAGATGATCATCAGCAGGGCCACTAGCATCAGATGCACCAGAAGGGGGCCGTCGGCGGGCAAGGGATGCGGATCGAAAGTCACCAGGCCAAGTGCGAAAGCCTTGAGTGCCACGATGTCGGTATGCGAAACGAAGGTCATCATCATGCCGGAGGCACCAATCGCGACGAGCAGTGCCAGCATCAGGTGGTCGGATGGCGTAGAGATATAGCGGACGCGATCAACCAGGAAGCGGCGCGCCCAGAGACCCAGCAGGCCACTCACCATCATGAAGCTGGCATACTTGCCGTAGGGCTGCACGAACTCGACCACGAACCACATCGGCTCCTGGAAATAACGAACATGGCGCAGCAGGACCAGGGCCAGGCCGACATGGAACATCCAGCCAAATACCCAGATCCATTTATTGGATTTGAACAGGGATTCGAACAGCACGACCTCGCGGGCCATGCGCATGGCCACGCCGCTGGCCGTGGTCGGCGCGGGTGTGGTGGGAATCTTGAGCGGCGCCGGGGTACGGCTGTACTCGAAAATACGATAGGCCAGACCGGCAATCAGCACGATCGCGGCAAAATAATACAGGCCGGTATAGATAAGCGTCAGCGATGTCATCCGTTCCTCTGCTTCTCGCGGAACAAGCAATCACCCTCCGGACCATCCGGAGTGCGAGTATGAATCTTTGTCCGATGGGCCGAAGCCCATCGGAGGGATCAATCGAGATTGATCAGATGCAGCCGGTCGGCTTCGGCAGACCAGCGATCTTGCAGGCCTGCTTGGCGGGGCCATAGGGGAACAACTCGTACAGGTACTTGTTGTTGCCCTTGTCCGGACCCAGCTTCTTGGCAATGGCTTTGGTCAAAACACGAACGGCGGGGGCGATCTGGTACTCGTCGTAGTACTCGCGGAGAAAGTTGACCACTTCCCAATGGGAATCAGTCATTTCAACTTTTTCTTCCTGAGCCAGATAACCGGCGATGTCCTGGTTCCAATCGGCCAGATTGGTCAGATAGCCTTCCTCATCCACTTCGAAAGATTTGCCGGCAACTTCAACCATAGGCATAGCGTTACTCCTTAAATGTAATTACAACCAGGACTGGAGGTTGTCGTGTTCTGTAACCAGATCCACGAAACCACCGTAATCCACTACCGTGACGCCTTCCAACACACGATCGGCCACGCCACGCGCTTGGAGGTCGGCATCCAGGGCATAGACCTTGACACCGGCCATCGCGCCCTGAATTTTCGTCTCTACGCTGCTGCCCTTGGTGGCGCCATAGACACCATCCTCAATCAGCAGAACCGCAGAACCCTGCTTCGCCATGCGCAGGCAACTCTCCAGAGAATTGCGGTCGAACGGCGACTTGTTAACGATATGCAGCATCTCGTTTCTCCCCTTAGAAGCTGATCACGACGTCTTGCTCGGCCATGAGATCAGCCATTTCCGCAGAGGAAACGACCTGAACATCCACGAGCAGATCATCTTCGCTCAGCCCACGGGCTTCCATGGACTCGCGTTCGACGTAGAGCTTCTCGATGTCGTAACCCTCGAGGGCACGATACGTCGGCGAAAAGTTCTTCTGGCCCAGCGACTTGGTGTCCTGTCCTTTCTTCAGTTCGTAGACACCATCATCCACGAAGGCCAGGCTGACGTCCTGCTCGAAGGCGGCGGAAATCAACACCACCTCCAGACCTTCCAGGGCGTAGATCGTGCCGTAAGGAGCCTTGCGGTTCACGAACATGAACTTCTTGATGACGCCTTCTTCATCCATCATTTCGTCGGTCATCGCTTTCTCCTCAATCACCAAAAGTCACGAGACGATCGCACTGGATGCCGGCTTCCACCAACTGACCCAGACCGGAAATACGGAAGCCCTCGGCGAGGTTGTCCGCATCCTTGCCCTGGCGCTTGGCTTCGTTTGCATCCATGATGCCGCGACGTTGTGCGGCGGCGATACACACCACCAGATCAAGGTTGTGCTGCTTGGAGAGTTCAGTCCAGCGATTGACGATATTGCGGTCATCGCGCGGCGGCTCGGTCAGACGCGTCGCGTTGTTGACGCCGTCGTGATAGAAGAACACGCGATAAATCTCATGTCCCTTTTCGATAGCGGTCTTCACAAAGTTGTACGCGCTATCGGAGGCCTGATGGGTGTAAGGCCCTTCGCTAACTAACACACCGATCTTCATTTAAATATCCCTATCTCCGAATATCCGAATCGTTCCGGCCCCGATGCCATGGGGCCGGGAGATTGCCCATTACGCCATCAGAAGCGGATATGGGTGGATGCGTTCAGGGTGGTACGCGAACCACGCCAGTTGTCGATGTGATACTTGGTGAACGGCAGTCCGGTCTTCTCGAAGAAGGCAGGCCAACCAATGCGGTCGATCCAGTCGTTCATGCGCTCCCAAGGACGACCATCGGCCTTGTAGACGGCAAGGATCTTCTTGACGATCTCGCTGACTTCGGGCCAGCGCGGCGGGTTGTTCGGGATACCGGCGGCCACCAGCTTGTGGAACGTCGGCTTGGAACGGGCGTTGGAGTTCTTGCCACCCACCCAGATCGCGAATTTGGAGTGCTCGGGGTCGTTGATCTGCATCGGCGGACACGGGGGGAAGCAGGCACCACAGCAGATGCACTTCTTCTCATCGACTTCCAGGGACGGCTTGCCGTTGACCAGGGCGGGACGGATGGCCGCGACCGGGCAGCGCGCCACGACAGAGGGACGCTCGCAGACGTTGGCCACCAGATCGTGATTGATCTTCGGCGGCTTGGTGTGCTGGATCACGATGGCGATGTCAGCCTGGCCGCCGCAGTTGATTTCGCAGCAGGAGGTGGACAGCTTGACGCGGTTGGGCATCTCGCACTTGATGAACTCGTCATACAACTCGTCCATCAGGGCCTTGACCGCGCCGGAAGCGTCGGTACCCGGGATGTCGCAATGCAACCAACCCTGGGTGTGGGCGATCATGGAAACAGAGTTCGCGGTGCCACCGACCGGGAAACCGCCATCGGTCAGGGCCTTGATCAGCGGCTCGACCTTGGTCTGGTCGGTGACCATGTATTCGATGTTGGAACGAGTGGTGAAACGCACATAGCCGTCAGCGTACTGGTCGGCGATGTCGGCCAGCTTGCGGATGGTGTAGTGATCCATCTGACGCTGGGTGCCAGCCTTGACGGTCCAGATCTCGGCACCACCCTCGGCGCGGTGGTAGAGCACGCCCGGCTTGGGATGCGAGTGGAACACCCACTTGCCGTAGTTTTCCTTCATCACAGGATGCATGTAGGGCATCGGATCCGGTGCTCCGGATTCGATCGTCTCGTGAGTCCTTTCAGCCATTGCTATCTCCAAAGGGTGAAATCGTTAATTTTGCCATTCGTAACCGGAGTGGCTCGCAAGCCACCCCGGAGAGACCATTAAATCAGGCGGCCGCCTGCTTTTGCTCGAACCACTTGGCGGCTTCCTCGTCCCAGCCGTCCATGCGGACATAAGGATTGGCGCGAGGCTGGCTGATCATGTTCGGATCGATTTCCAGGCCAATGCCTTCAAGGAAGTTGACCAGACCGATACGCTCGATCATCTCGCCGGTACGCTCGTGCTCCAGCGCGTTTTCCGCGAAGAAGTCGAGGATGGTGCGAGACAGGTCGTTCAGCTTTTCGAAGTCCTCGTCGGACTCGAGCTTCATGAACGGGATCACCACGGTACCCATGGTGGCGCCGATCTTCAGCACGCTCTTGCCGCCGACCAGAATGGTCACGCCCTTGTCCTTGCCGGGCAGCAGGGCGCCAGGCATGACGTTCAGGCAATGCATGCAGCGCACGCAGTTGTGGTTGTCGATTTCCAGGCAGTTGTCGTCGGACAGCACCACTTTGGTGACACCCTCGGCGACAGCGGCGCCGTCGTTCTTCTTCAGTTGAATCGCCTTGGTCGGGCAATGGTTGACTACCATGTTGATGGTGTCTTCCATGCTGTGGGCGGCATACCACTCACGCGCCAGCTTCTCGTCGGCGCGGATGTTGTCGCGCCAGGTGCCGATGGTGGCCATATCGGAACGCTGCACGGAGTTCATGCAGTCGTTCGGGCAGCCGGAGAACTTGAACTTGAACTTGTACGGCAGCGACGGACGGTGCATGTCGTCCAGGTTGTTGTTGATGACGATGCGCAGAGCACGGGCCTCGTCATAACAGGACATCTCGCAACGCGCGGCACCGACACAGGACATCGAGGTACGCAGAGCGGGGCCGGCGCCACCCAGGTCGAAGCCCATTTCATTGAACTTGTCGAAGGCGCGCTGCACGTCGTTGGTCTTGATGCCCTGCAGCATGATGTCGCCGGACTGGCCATGGAAGGCAATCAGGCCGGAGCCACCCGTCTCCAGCCAGGCATCGGACATCTGACGCAGCAGGTCGGAGGAGTAATGCATACCGGCGGGCGGCATGATGCGCAGGGTGTGGAACTCGGCGGCCTCGGGGAAGAGAGGCTTGTGGTTCTCATCCTTCAGCTCGGTGAAGCGAGGGATCACGCCACCGCCATAACCCACCACACCGACGGTACCACCCTTCCAATAGCCGAAGCGGGTCTTGTAGGAAGTTTCCAGCTGACCCATCAGGTCGACCATCATGTCATTGTCTTTAGCCAGGCGCTTCAGACCCGTAACGAACGAGGGCCACGGGCCGGTCTCGAGTTCGTCCAGGTTCGGCGTATCGTGCATTTGCTTAGCCATCTGTCTTTCTCCTTGAAGTCTTGAACAACACCATGTCGTCACAAACTCATCGCACTTGCCCGTTGGCAGTCCGCTCGTACGGGACGAGTGGTTACATATTAGGGAGCGCTTATCCAGGTCACCATCATTCCGAGGGGGTAACCACCCATGCCAGTCGGGTAGTGCCTTACCTACCCGATCGGGTAGGTTGAGCACCGCAACACCTGTACCCAACTGAAACGTCAATACCTGACCAAGATTGTCAATTAATCAACGTATTGGAATATACTAACACCCCATGGACCAAATCACATCCCTCATCAAGTTCCACAACCCCTATGGCAACCAGGAAATCGAGTTGCAGGAGGCCCGCTACGAGGCCGGGGGCACACCCATGCTACGCCTGCGCATACGCGAGCGTGGCGCGCGCTTCACCATTTTTGATCTCGACCCAGTGACCGCCAAATTCTGGGCGGATGAGATGTCGAAGTGGGCCGCGCCACTGGCTGCGGCGGCGACGACCGCCAGCGAAGAGGACTGACCCCATGCGCATGTATAACCCGGAATGGGAAGCCGTCAAGGAACTCGCCTTTACCCCCAAGGTCATGGATCTGCAATTCGAGCTGTCCGGCGGCGAGATTCCCGCCGACCATGGCCCGCGCCTCGCCAGCGAAGTCCTTCGCCACCTCCCCTGGCTGGCCGAGACACCCGGCGCGGCAATCCACCCCGTGCATGGCGCGCCGAGCGGCCGTAATGCCAACCTGGTCATCAATCGTCGCGTCAAACTGGTGCTTCGTGTTCCAGTCGAACGCGTGGGGGACGCGCGGGCACTGGTCGGGCAACGCATCGACCCGGGCGCCGGCAACCTGCAAATCGGCGACTTGAAAGAAAAAAACCTGACACCATTTGGCACGCTGTATTCCCACTTCGTCACCCTGGGAACAGAGGACGAAGCAGCCATTCTGGAAAATCTGCGCCGGCAGCTCGCCGAAATGGATATCCAGTGCGGACTGATCCCCGGGATGCATCGTAAAATGGCGACCCCCGATGGGGAAATCAGCGGTCACACCCTGATGTTGCACGACCTCAGCCTGGTGCATTCCCTGACCATCCAGGAGCAGGGACTGGGACTGCATCGCCTCTGGGGTTGCGGCATCTTCATACCGCACAAGTCGATCAAGGAAGTCTCGACTGTCTGATAGTGCAGCTCGTTTTTTATCAACTCACGAAATAGGAGAAAACCGTGGGATACGTTCTGAACGGCGAAGAACTCGAAGTGGATGACGATGGTTTCCTGCTGGAAGCCAACTTCAGCGACGAAATCGTCCCGGTCATCGCCGAAGCCGAAAACATCACGCTGACCGACGAGCACTGGCAGGTCATCAATTTCATGCGCCGCAAATACCAGGAAGATGGCCAGACTCCCAACTTCCGCAACATGGTCGCGGAACTCATGGATGAGGATGACAGTGTCGACTGGAAGAAAAAGCTCTATGACCTCTTCCCGCTGCAGCCCAATCGCCAGTCCGCCAAGGTGGCCGGCCTGACCAAGCCCTTCGGCAAGGGCGGATACTGACCAGTCGTCAGTTCGCAGTCGGCAGCCACCAGCGCAACCGCTGACCTGGCCGCCGACTACCGACTGCCGGCTCTCCACACAAGATTGGCACGCATGTACTCCAACACACTCGTCAGCACCGAAGATCTTGCGGCCCATCTCGACGATCCGCACTGGATCGTCTTCGATTGCCGTTTCACCCTGACCGACCCCGAAGCGGGCCGTCAGGCTTACCTCAAGGATCACATCCCCGGCGCGGTCTACGTCCATCTCGACGAGGACATGTCCGCGCCAATCAGCGAAACCAGCGGCCGCCATCCCCTGCCCGACGTCAAGCTGCTCGCTGAAAAACTCTGTCACTGGGGCGTCGGCGTCAACAAGCAGGTGGTGGTCTATGACGACAGCTATGGCGCCATGGCCGTGCGCCTGTGGTGGATGCTGCGCTGGCTCGGGCACCCCGCCGTTGCCCTGCTCGACGGCGGCTATCCCAAATGGCGCAAGGAGCAGCGGACGCTCACCGCGGTCCTGCCGGAGCCACGCAAGGGGCAATGTGCCTGCCTGCCGGAACACAGCCAGATCGTCGACGCGGACGAAGTGCTGCGCGCCTCGCAAACGGGCGAGGCCCTGATCATCGATGCCCGGCCGGAACGGCGTTTCAGTGGCGAATTCGAGCCCCTCGATCCGGTCGCCGGCCACATTCCCGGCGCCATCAACTGGCCATTCGACGAGAACCTCGACATCGACGGCACCTTGTTGCCGCCGGAGGCCCTGAGGGAAAACTACCAGGCACTGCTGAAGGGACGCCCGCCCTGGCAGGTCATTCATTCCTGCGGTTCCGGCGTCACCGCCTGCCACAACCTCCTGGCCATGGAAGTCGCCGGACTCTCCGGCTCGCGCCTCTATCCCGGCTCCTGGAGCGAGTGGATCCGCGATCCTTCCAGACCCATCGCCACCGGAGAATAAGATGAAACACTCCCCACACACACTGTGCACGCTGACCCCCGGGGGGGCCGGTCGGTCCCTTGGGTCGGCCCGGCGGTACTGACATGGCCCTCCGAGTCAAAACCGTCTGGTTCAAGAAGGCCGGTGAACAGCGCGACCCCACTGAAGTCGCCACCGTCATCGCCTCCACCATCTGGCGCCTGTGCGATGGCTGCATCGACAACCTCTCCCGCGCCAACTTCGACATCATCACGCCGCAGCGTGGCTTCCGCATCATCGGCGAGATGGCCACTTTCCTGGTCCACTATGTCGATCGACTGGCGTTCAACCGCATGGACGACGAACACCGGCAGGACGTGGTCAGCGCCGTCGGCGTGCGCCTGGCCGAGATCATGGAAGAGAACATCATCGAATTCACCGGCGGCCAGAAAGACCCGGACTACGACTACCAGGCCGGGTTCATCGACCTGACCAACCGGCGCATGAGCGACTACGCCGAATTCGACTTCCCCGACGACACGGCCAGCTTTCCCGCTTTGCGTTTCCTCTCCCTGCAGATCCGCGAAGTCATGGAGCAATCCGACCAGACCTGGATCCAGGACCAGATCATGGACATCGAGATGCCGCAGATGATGAAGACGCTGAAGAAGAGCGTGGACGGGTTCTACCCGGCTGGCGAGTAGGGCATGCGCAGCGTGCCGCCGGCCTGCGCAAGGTCAAGGCGGCCGCATCCGAACAACGGCACAGTGCGCCCTTCTCCCCTCCTCACCGACGCACCATGATCCCCACCGACTCCCCCTTCCATCCGGACAACGACACCGCCTATCGCGCCTGGCGAGACGCCAAGCTGGCGGGCTATCCCAGCCGCGGCGAGGACCTCGTCGTCCGCATCGCCGATCCGCGCCAGCTCACCGATGCCGAGTACCGGCAACTGTGGCAGCGCATCGCCAAGACCAACATGGCGATCTACGCCAGCGATCTGGGCGAATCCGAAGACAAGGACGCCCTGCGTGCGCTCGCCGCGCAATTCGGCCTGAACCGCCTCGACGCCAACTGGCTCTCCGACGAGGACGGCATTTCCAGCCTCACCCCCCAGGAAGAAGACGGCCAGAAACGCGGTGAATTCATCCCCTACACCCACAACCGCATTCGCTGGCATACCGACGGCTACTACAACCCGCCGCAGCGGCGCATCTGGGCAATGGCCCTGCATTGCGTCCGTGCCGCCGACGAAGGCGGCATCAACGACCTCTACGACCACGAACTCGCTTATATCGCCCTGCGTGATGCCGAACCCGCGCATATCCGCGCCCTGATGGCCGAGGACGCCATGACCATTCCCGCGCGCGTCGACGAGCAAGGCGTGGCGCGCCCCGACGAACCCGGCCCCGCCTTCATGGTGGATGCCGGCCTCCTGCATCTTCGCTACACCGCCCGCACCAAGAGCATCGCCTGGAAACAGGACGCCGCCACCCTGGACGCCGTGCGCGCGCTGGATGAACTGCTCGCCAGCCATCCGCCGGGGGTGTTCAGCCTCGGTCTCGCCCCCGGCATGGGCGTGATCTGCAACAACATCCTGCATACCCGTTCCGGTTTCACCGACCGCCCCGAACACCGTCGCCTGCTCTACCGCGCCCGCTACCACGATCACCTGCGCGCATTGCGCGCGCCCTGAAACGCGTCCGGGTTATCAGAATTTCGCTTTCACCCGCCCCCCCGGGTGATGAAATGCGGTGTTGCGTGAGGGACAATGCGCCATGCCTTTTCGCGCCCTCACCTGGCTTGCCAGTGCCCTGCTGCTGCTCATCTTCGCCGCCATGACCACACTGGTCTGGCGCGACCGGAATGATGAACTCCAGGGCCGACTCGACCAGGACGCCAGTCGCCTGCAAACCGCTTTCGAGGTCGCGGTCGGCAATCTGGAACAACAAATGCTCGCGCTTGCCAGCCTGTTGGCGGCAGACCGTGAAGTGCAACGCCTGTTCAACCAGGGCCGGCTCGCGGTGGAAGCCGAGGGGGGCGGCGCCGGCGGTGCGCGCGCCGCGCAGGTCCGCGCCGCCCTGCTCGCCCGTGTGGAAGCGCAGTGGCACTACATGCAGACCCGCTTCGGTGTGCGCCAACTGCAATTCCATCTGGGCCCTGGCGTACTCTCCTTCCTGCGCGTGCATGCGCCCGAGCGTTTCGGCGACCGCATGGACGGGCTACGCCACATCATCGAAGACACCAACCGCGACCATCAGCCGCGGGCCGGCTTCGAAACAGGACGCGTGCAGTCAGGGGTACGAGGTGTCGTGCCAGTGGAAATCGCCACGCCGGATGGCGGTAGCCAGTTTGTCGGCGCGATCGAAGCCGGCACTTCCTTCAACGCGCAACTCGGCATGCTCGACCGCCAGCTTGGCGCCGGTTTTGCCGTCCTGCTCAAGCCGGAGCACGTCACCGCGGCGGTCTGGCAGGAATACCGGGAACGGCTAGGCCGCATGGCCGGCTGCAAATGCTATCTCGAAGCCAGCTCCCGACCGGAGATCAATGACCTGCTCACCCAGGCCCCCTTCCCACCGTTGCGAAATGCGCCGTTCTCCTGGCTGATGCCCTACCGGGGTGGCACGCTGCAACTGACCCGGGTCCCCCTGCGTGACTATCTCGGCAAACGCGACAGCAGCCGGCTACCGGTCGGCTCGGTGCTGATCTGGCGCGATGTCGGCGAACTGGTCGCGCGCCATCGCCTGGCGCAGCTGACACTGGTCGGCGAAGCCCTGCTTGGCTATGCCATCGCCCAGATCATCCTGCTCTGGTTGCTGCGCGACACCCAGCGCCGCTGGCAGGCTCAGGTGGAAAAAAAGGCTTCCGCCCTGACCGAGAGCGAAGCGCGTTTCCAGCTGCTGCTCATGGGGCTGGGCGAAGGCGTCTACGGTGTCGACATGGCCGGTCATACCACCTTCATCAACCCCGCCGCACTACGCATGCTCGGTCTCGATGCCGAGGAGGTCATCGGGCGCGACCAGCACCTGCTGTTCCATCACCACCATGCCGACGGCAGCGACTACCCGCACGCCGACTGTCCGATCAATCTCACCCTGGCCGACGGCCAGGCGCGGCACGATGTGGACGACTGGTTCTGGCGCCACGACGGCAGCGGCTTTCCGGTCGCCATCACGGCCACGCCGCTGCTCAAGAATGGCGTCCGCCTGGGTGCGGTGGTGTCCTTCCAGGACATCTCGGAGCGTCAGGAACTCTCCCGGCAGTTGCGCCTGCTGGCCAGTACCGACTCACTCACCGGCGTCCACAACCGCCGCCAGTTCCTGAGCCTGCTGGAGCAGGAACTGGCGCGCCACCGACGTTATGGCGCCAGCGCAGCGCTGATGATGCTCGATCTCGATCATTTCAAACTGGTCAATGACCACTATGGCCATGCCGCCGGCGATAGTGTGCTCAAGGCGTTCACCCGCTGCGCGCAGGAGATGCTGCGGCGTAGCGATCATCTCGGCCGTCTCGGCGGCGAGGAGTTCGCCATCCTGCTCCCCGACACCGATGCCGATGGCGCCCGTGAACTGGCCGAGCGACTGCGTCAGGCGGTGGCATCGACCCTGGCGGAAACCGAGGCAGGCAACATCCGCTACAGCGTCAGCATCGGCATCACCTTGTTCCGCCACGACGATCCAGGAGCCGACGCCATCCTCGCGCGTGCCGATCACGCGCTGTACCAGGCCAAGCACAAAGGCCGCAACCGCGTGGAAATGCTCATCCCGGATGCGGACAACGCCTCGTCCTGCTGAGCGGGCCAGCCATCGCCGCACCGCTGCCGCGACGGCATGTTCAAGTCCTCCGGTTTCCTGCCGCTAACCAGCCATCGCCCGACGGGCCTCTGAAGGAGCCAAACATGTTCGAATCAGCCGAAATCGGGCACAAGGTCGACAAGGCCACCTACGACAAGGAGTTGCCCGCGCTGCGCGAAGCCCTCCTTGAAGCCCAGGATGAACTGGTCGCCAAGCGCGGGTTCCAGGTCATCATCATCGTCAGCGGCGTCGATGGTGGCGGCCGTCGCGAATCGGTGCATCTGCTCAACGAATGGCTCGACCCACGCGGCATCGAAACCCACGGCATGGGCGCCCCTTCCGACGAGGAGCAGGACCGGCCCCGAATGTGGCGCTTCTGGCGCGCCCTGCCGCCGCGCGGCAAGATTGGCATCTTCCAGGGATCCTGGTACAGCATGCCGATCCTCGACCGGGTCTACGGGAAAACCCGGAAGTCGGACCTGGAAGAGGCCATGGAGCGCAATGTCCGCTTCGAGAAGATGCTCAGCGACGAAGGCGCGCTCATCCTCAAGTTCTGGTTCCACTTGTCCAAATCGTTCCAGGAGACGCGACTGAAGTCGCTGGAAAAGGATCCGCGCACGCGCTGGCGGGTCACCGAACGTGACTGGCATCATTTCAGCCTGTACAACAAGTTTCGCAAGACCAGTTCCGAAGCCCTGCGCCTGACCAGCACCGCGCAGGCCCCCTGGTACATCATCGAGGGCAGCGACGAGCGATACCGAAGCCTGATGCTGGGCAAGATCGTCCTGGAAGCCCTGCATCTGCGCCTGAATGCGGAGCACGGCCTGCCCCACTCCATACCCTCCCTGCCCACCCTGCCCCAGGTCGACAACCTGCATATCCTGAAGTCGCTGGATCTCACGCAGAAGCTGGACAAGGCCAGCTACGTCAAGAAACTGGAGACCTATCAGGGCCGTCTCAATGTCCTCACGCGCGACCCCCGTTTCCAGAAGATCTCCGTGGTCGCGATGTTCGAAGGCAACGACGCCGCCGGCAAGGGCGGCGGCATCCGCCGCATCACCGGCGCCCTCGATGCGCGCATGTACCAGGTCATCCCCATCGCCGCGCCGAGCGACGAGGAAAAAGCGCAGCCCTATCTATGGCGATTCTGGCGCCATATTCCCCGGCGCGGACGCCTGGCGATTTTCGACCGCTCCTGGTATGGACGCGTGCTGGTGGAACGGGTGGAAGGGTTCTGCTCGGAATATGACTGGCTGCGCGCCTACAACGAGATCAACGAGTTCGAGATGCAACTGGTCAACCATGACATCGTAGTCGTGAAGTTCTGGCTCTCCATCAGTGCCGACGAACAGCTCAAACGATTCAAGGAGCGCGAGAAAACCGGCTTCAAGCGCTACAAGATCACCGACGAGGACTGGCGCAACCGCGACCGCTGGACCGATTACGAGCAGGCGGTCTGCGACATGGTCGACCGCACCAGCACACAACACGCGCCCTGGACCCTGGTGCCCGCCAACGACAAGTACCACGCCCGCATCCACATCCTGAAAACCCTCTGCGAGAGCATCGAAGCGGCCCTGGAGCGGGTGAAGGACAAGAAATGAAGGCGCCGTCGCGCGCTCTTACTTCTTGAAGGTCTTGTTCCGCCGCCGGGCGTCGCGCTCGGCGGTGCGGATCTGGCGCGGCGTCAACGGCGTCGGCTTGCGCGACTCGAAGGGATTGTGGCCGGATTTGAAATCCACCCGCAGCGGCGTGCCCTGCAGGTTGAACACGGTGCGGAAGGTGTTTTCCAGGTAGCGCTTGTAGCTGTCGGTGATGCCTTCCAGATGGTTGCCGTGGATGATGATCACCGGCGGATTGCTGCCGCCCTGGTGGGCGTACTTGGGCTTTGGCCGGAACAGCCCGGACTTGCCGGGTTGCTGCTGCGCCACCGCGTCCTGCAGCACCCGGGTGAGGCGCGGCGTCGGCAGCTTGGCCATGGCTGCCGCATAGGCCTCGTCCACCGATTTCAGCACCGCGCCGATGCCATCCCCGCGCAACGCCGAGATGAAATGGAAACGGGCGAAGGAGAGGAATTCCAGCTTGCGGGTGAGATCGCGCTTGATCTGCTCGCGCGCATAGCCGTCCATGCCATCCCACTTGTTCACCGCCACCACCAGCGCCCGCCCGGCCTCCAGCACGAAGCCGGCCAGATGCGCATCCTGGTCGGAGATCTCCTGGCGCGCGTCGAGCACCAGGATGACCACGTTGGCATCCTCGATGGCCTGCAAGGTCTTGATCACCGAGAACTTCTCGATCGCCTCGGTCACCCGCCCCTTGCGCCGCACCCCGGCGGTATCGATCAGCGTGTAAGGCTTGCCGCCACGTTCGAACTCGACATAGATGGAGTCGCGCGTGGTGCCGGGCTGGTCGAACGCGATCACCCGCTGCTCGCCGACGAAGCTGTTCACCAGCGTGGACTTGCCGACGTTGGGGCGGCCGATAATCGCGATCATCGGCTGCTCGGCCGTGCTTTCCTCTTCCACGTCATCCGGGAACGGCGCCAGCGACAGATCCACCAGGTCGCGCACTCCCTCGCCGTGGGCGCCAGAGATGGCCACCGGCTCGCCGAGGCCGAGTTCAAAGAACTCGGCGCTGACCACGCCCCGGTTCATGCCCTCGGTCTTGTTCACCGCCACGATCACCGGGCGCCCGGAGCGACGCAGTTTCTCGGCGATGATCATGTCCTGCGGGGTGATGCCGGCGCGGCCGTCGACCAGGAAGATCACCGCGTCGCCCTCCGCCACCGCCTGCATGGTCTGCTTCGCCATCTCCGCCAGGATGCCGGTATCCACCACCGGTTCGAAGCCCCCGGTATCAACCACCAGGTACGGCTTCGAGCCGCCGCGGCCATGGCCGTAGTGGCGATCGCGGGTCAGGCCGGGCAGATCGTGAACGAGCGCGTCGCGCGTCTTGGTCAGACGATTGAACAACGTGGATTTGCCGACATTCGGACGGCCGACCAGGACGAGAGTGGGTTTCATGCTTGCGAGGGGAGTGGGTTCATGAGGAACGGGGAGTCACGGAAGATGGCCCGGCCACCCCCCCTTCCTCGGCCCGCATCACTGGATTCTGTACACGAACACGCCGCCGTTCGCGGTCTGCACGACAAGGCCGGACTTGAGCGGGACCATGACGCCGTTGATGGCGCTGCCGTCGGTCCCGACGCGGGCGGCAAAGGCGCCGTCCTCGGCGTTGAGCAGATGCACCTGCCCCTGGTAATCGCCCACCGCGACATAGCGATCGGCGACGGCGACGGGGCTGGAGAGATGACGGTCGCGCAGCTTGTCCTGCTTCCAGGAATTGCCGCCACGGTTGCGTTCGTAGGCAAACAGCGCGCCATGGTCATCGCTGGCGAACACATAGCGGCCATCCATGTCGACGCCGCGCAGAGCCGAAAGGTCGCGGGCCCAGGCCACGTTGCCCGTCACGCGGTCGACGCAGGCGACGCGCCCCTGATAGGCGGCGGCGCAGACCAGCCGGTCGTCCATCGCCAGCGTCCCGACCACATCGGCGATGCGCTCCAGTTCGGTGGTGCCACGCGGCAGGGCAATGTTGGCTTCCCACAGCGGCGCGCCATTGACCAGCGACAGCGCGCTCAACTTGCCGCCGGCATTGCCCGCGTACAAGGCTGTGTTGGTGAGTACCAGATGTCCCTGCTCACGCAGGGTCAGCGTCGGCAGGGACCGACTGTTGGCCCAGCGCTGCTTGCCGTCGCGGGCATTGAACAAGGCAATCTTGCCATCGTTGCCGCGCGCGGCAACGACACCGGCCGCCGCTACCGGCGGCACCAGGATTTCGCCGGACAGCCTGCCTTGCCAGGCACGGCTGCCGTCCGTCGCCTTGAAGGCCAGGAGTTCGCCCTTGGGCGTACCCACCAGAACCAGGCCTTCACCGACACCGACGCCCGCCGAAAGCGCCTGGCCGACGTCGATCCGCCAGAGTTCGCGACCACTGGCAAGATCCAGCTTGATCACAACGCCGTCGCGCCCGGCCACGTAGACGGCCTCACCATCCGTACCCGGCGAGAATTCGAAGGGGCCGGCGGCACCCACCTTGGCCTCCCACTGCCGAGCCAGGCTGGCACTGGCCTTGAATTCGCCCAGTTCCGCCGGCTTGCTGGCCGGCTTGTCGGAGGAAAACCAGCCGCTGATCGTGGAACAGCCGGACAGGGAACTACCCGCGGCAATGGCGAAGGCGGCAATGACAAAGGCACGTTTCAGCACATCAGCCTCCCAGGGCATCCAGCCGGATTTCCAGCAGCGGTTTCAGGGAACTCTTGGCGTCGAGTTTCTCCAGCGCCAGCTTGTAGGCCGCGCGCGCCTCCGCCGGCTTGCCCTGCTCGACCAGGATGTCGCCCTTGAGCTGGGCGGCCAGGCCCTGGAAGGCCGGATCGAAAGACCCCTCGAGCTGCGCCAGGGCGCCGGCGGAATCCTTGTCCTCGAACAGGATGGCGGCCAGGCGAAGCCGCGCGAGCTGCTTGAGGCCGTCGTCACGGGCATGTTCCAGCGCATATTCATACTGGGCGCGCGCGCTTTTCAGGTTACCGCTCTCATAGTTCACGCGGCCGGCCAGCCAGGCGGCGGGTGCCGCATAGGCGCTGCGCGGCTGGTTCTCCATGATCCGCGCGGTGATCTCCTTGGTCGCCTTGAGGTCGTTCACTGAAGCCGCCTGCACCGCCGTATCGAACAGCATGGAGGCTTCCGCCGCCTGGTCGTGTTGCCAGGTCTGCCAGGCGCGCCAGCCGCCGACGCTGAGCAGAAACACGGCCACGCCCAGGATCACCTTGGTGCCATGCTGTTTCCACCACGCCTTGAACTCGTCGAGTTGTTCCTGTTCTTCCAGATCGAACGCCATTGCCTATTCCTCAAAAGATCCTGTCGCCGCCAGGGCGGCACGCGAAGCAACCGGCTTGCCGCCGCCGCCACATTTTTCCACCGCCGCCGCCAGGGCGACGCGCTGTTGTTCACCTTCCCCACGCAGGGGTTTCACCGTCACCTCGCCGACGGCGGCTTCATCATCGCCGATGATCACGGCATGACGGGCACCGCTGGCATCCGCCTTCTTCATCTGCGACTTGAAGCTGCCGCCGCCACCGTGCAGCACGACGTCCAGGCCACCGTCACGCAAGGTCTCGGCCGCCTGCTGCGCGAAACGGGAGGCGGCTTCACCGACGTTGACCAGATAGACATCCGGCGCGTCAGCGGGCGGCATCACCCCTACCTCGACCAACAGGGCGAGCAGGCGTTCCACGCCCATGGCATAGCCGCAGGCCGGCGCCGGCTTGCCGCCGAGCTGCTGCACCAGGCCATCGTAACGGCCGCCGGCACAGACCGTGCCCTGGGCGCCGAGACGATCGGTCACCCACTCGTAGACGGTGAAGTTGTAGTAATCGAGGCCGCGCACCAGGCGCGGATTGATCGTATACGGAATCCCCGCCGCCTCCAGGCCCTGCCTGACCGCGGCGAAATGAGCCAGCGCGGTCTCGTCGAGCTCGTCCATCAACTTCGGCGCGCCTTCCACCAGCGCCTGCATGGCCGGGTTCTTGGTATCGAGGATGCGCAGCGGGTTGCTGTGCAGGCGACGTTGCGCGTCGGCGTCCAGTTCCGCCGCATGCGCCTGGAAATAGGCGATCAGCTTTTCCCGATGCCGCGCGCGCGATTCGGCGCCGCCGAGGGAATTGATTTCCAGGCGGACGCAATCGGCCAGGCCAAGCAGCTTCCACAGCCGCGCCGTCATCAGCAGATGCTCGATGTCGAGGTCCGGCCCGGCGAAGCCGAGCGCCTCGATGCCAAACTGGTGGAACTGGCGGTAGCGCCCTTTCTGCGGCCGCTCGTGACGGAACATCGGACCGGCGTACCAGAGCCGCTTGCCGCCGTCGAACAGCAGGTTGTGCTCGATCGCGGCGCGCACGCAGCTGGCGGTGCCTTCAGGACGCAGCGTCATGCTCTCGCCATTGAGCTCGTCGACGAAGGTGTACATCTCCTTCTCGACGATATCGGTCACCTCGCCGATGGCGCGTTTGAACAAGCCGGTATGTTCCAGGATGGGCGTGCGCAGCTCGCGATACCCATAGGCTTTCAGCCAGGCGCGCAGGATGCCTTCAAAGTGTTGCCAAAGCGGCGAGTCCGTCGGCAGAAGGTCGTTCATGCCGCGCACGGCGCGGATCGAATGGCTCATGATGGATTACCGGGAAGCGGGGGACGGGGACGGGCGCGGTCGGGCAGCACCGCTGGCCGGTCACCGCGGACCGCTCTCTCCTCCGTAAGTTCGTTGCACGTAATCGTCGACGATGGCCTGGAACTCCTCGGCGATCCGATCGCCCTTGAGCGTGACGGTCTTGACGCCGTCGACATAGACCGGGGCCACCGGGGTTTCGCCGGTACCGGGCAGGCTGATGCCGATGTTGGCATGCTTGCTCTCGCCGGGACCGTTCACCACGCACCCCATCACCGCCACGTTCATGCTCTCGACGCCGGGATACTGGTTGCGCCAGGCCGGCATCTGGCCACGCAGCCAGTTCTGGATCTTCTGCGCCAGTTCCTGGAACACGGTGCTGGTGGTGCGACCGCATCCGGGGCAGGCGGTGACCATGGGGGTGAAGGAACGCAGGCCCACGGTCTGCAGGATCTCCTGCGCCACCTGCACCTCGGTGGTGCGCGACTCGCCCGGTTGCGGCGTCAGCGACACGCGGATGGTATCGCCGATGCCTTCCTGCAACAGAATGGCCAGCGCCGCCGTCGAGGCGACGATGCCCTTGCTGCCCATGCCCGCCTCGGTCAGGCCCAGATGCAGGGCGTAGTCGGAGCGGCGGGCGAGGTCGCGGTAGACCTGGATCAGGTCCTGCACGCCGGAGAGCTTGCACGACAGGATGATGCGGTCGCCCGGCAGGCCGAGTTCCTCGGCGCGGGCGGCGGATTCCAGGGCGGAAACGATGAGGGCGTGACGCATCACCTGCTCGGGCTCATGTGGCTCGGCGCGCTGACCGTTCTCGTCCATCATCCGCGCCAGCAACTCCTGGTCCAGGCTGCCCCAGTTGACGCCGATGCGCACCGCCTTGCCATAGCGCGCGGCGGCTTCCACCAGGGTGGCGAACTGCTCATCCTTTTTCGCGCCGCGACCGACATTGCCGGGGTTGATGCGCAGCTTGGCGAGGGCCTGGGCGCACTCCGGCACCGCCTTGATCAGGCGATGGCCGTTGAAATGGAAATCGCCGATCAGGGGCACGTCGCAGCCCATCGCGTCGAGCTTCTCGCGGATGGCGACGACACCGCGCGCGGCTTCCTCGGTGTTGACGGTGAGCCGCACCAGCTCGGAGCCGGCCTGCCAGAGGGCGTGGACCTGGGCGACCGTACCGGCGACATCGGCGGTGTCGGTATTGGTCATCGACTGCACCACCACCGGCGCGCCGCCGCCGACCGCCACGTGGCCCACCATGACGCGCCGGGTAGGCCGGCGCACGATTGTTTGGAGGGTTGTCATTGCCACGGTATCCGGGGTTATTCCAGGGTCAGCCGGGCAACCTTCTGCCCGATGAAAGGAGTGAGATCGATGCGATGGCCGTCATAGCTCAATTGCACCCGCGCCGCCTCGCCCACCACCAGCCTGAACGGCGGCTCGCCGGCGAACAGTTCGACGCTGCCGGCGCGGACCAGCTTGGAATAACGCTTGCCCTGGCCATCCACAACCTGGATCCAGGCATCCAGCGTCGGCGCGAAGCGCAGGGTGCGGGTCTTGCCCGCCGGGGTGACCGCCGCCGGGGTCGCCACCGGGGCGGGTGTCGCGGCGGGCGTAGCGACCGCTTGCACGGCCGGCGCCACCGCGGGGGGAACCATGGCGGGCGAGACGGGCGCGGACGGTACCACGGGGGCGGGGGCGGGGGCGGGCGGCGCGGATTCCGTGGCGATGTCGGCGGGCGCCGGTGCGACGGGCACCGGAGCCACGGGCGCGGGAACGGCGGACGGCAGCGGCAGCGCCACGGCAGCAGGATGCGCCATGGTCTCCATGGTCTCCGCGACCAGGCTGTCCTCACCCTGGCGCAGCCAGTAATACAGCAGCGCCACCAGCAGGACGAAGAACCCCAGCGCCAGCATCGGCATCAACACCCAGCGGCGCAGGCCTGGCGAGGTGAAGATCACACCCTCGCTGGGCGCCGTGATGGTTTCGGCGACGGCCGCGTGGATATCGACCGGAATGATCAATTGGCCGGGATCGACCTTGACCAGGCGCGCGTAGTTGCGGACAAAGCCTCGGCTGAACACTTCGCCGGGCAACTGCGTGAAGTCTTCCGCCTCCATGGCCTCGATCTGGCGCTCGCTGAGTTTCAGCTTGGCCGCGACATCGGCGATGCCCATCCCGAGCGCCTCGCGGCCCGCCTTGAGCCTGTCGCCGAAGCCCGGATGAAAAATGGTCGACTGGGCCTCGTTCCCTCCCGCTGGCACGGTTTGCTCCGTCGCACTCATAGCAGGTCTCCCATCTCGTCGTACTGGCCGGTCAGCAGCCATTGGGTTTGCATGGATACCGGGAAACGCCGGCGCAACTGGGCGCCATAGTTGGCTTCCGCCTCGTGGTCGCCCAGGCGGCGCTCGACGCGCACACCCAGCCAGAGCGCCTGGGCGCCGACCTCGGCTTGTTCGGTCAACTGCCGCAACAATGCGCGTGCCGCCAGCCAGCGGCCCTGGCGGAAGCTGACTTCGGCCATGCCCAGTTGCGCGGAGGCGTGGTTGGGTGCGCGCAGGATCGCGCGCTGGTAATACATCTCGGCGGCGTCGAGATCTCCCTGCGCCAGGCTGCAGGCGCCGGCATTGCTCAAGGCCTTCTCGGGCGAGGCGTAGAGCGGGTTGGCCAGCGCCGTCTCGAAACGCTCGCGCGCTTCCTTCAGGCGCTTGCGCTGGCAAAGGAACATGCCGTAGTTGTTGTGCGCCTCGGAGTACTGCGGTGACAACGCGATGGCGCGGCGGAAGCTTTCTTCCGCGCGCGCATCCTCGCGCAGGGCGCCATGCACCAGGCCGAGCATGTTGTAGGCCGGCGCATGGTCCGGATTGACCTTGAGCGCTTCGGTCAACTCATGCAGCGCCACCGCATACTGTCCGCGCAGGTAATAGCTGGCCGCCAGATCGGTATGCACCTGGGCGCGGATATCGCTGCCGCTGGCGACACGGGCCTCCGGACTGCGACCCATCTCGGGAGGCTGCGCCGCGCAACCGGCGAGCGCCAGCAGCAGCCAGAAGGTGCCGCGCCTCATGCTTCCCCCATGAACTTCTCGATGCGGCTCAGCACACGCCGGGATTTGTCCTGGACTTCTCCCGCCAACTGGCCACAGGCGGCATCGATGTCGTCACCGCGCGTCTTCCGCGTCGTCGCGACCTTGCCGGCGGCCATCAAGCGGCTGGCGAAGCGGCGCACGGTCTCGGAGGGTGAACGCCGGAAACCGGAATTCGGGAAGGGATTGAAGGGAATCAGGTTGAATTTGCAGTTCACGTCGCGGGTCAGTTCCAGCAACTGGTCGGCATGCACGGGCTGGTCGTTGACGCCATCGAGCATGACGTATTCGAAAGTAATGAAGTCGCGCGGGCCGTCCTGGACATAGCGCCGGCAGGCGGGCATCAGCACCGAAAGCGGATATTTCTGGTTGATCGGCACCAACTGGTCGCGCAGTGCGTCGTTGGGCGCATGCAGGGACACCGCCAGCGCCACCGGCAATCTTTCGCGCAACCGGTCCATCGCCGGCACGATGCCGGAGGTGGAAATGGTGACGCGCCGCTTCGACAGACCATAGGCATGGTCGTCGAGCATCATGGAGACGGCGGTCACGGTGTTGTCGAAGTTGAGCAGAGGCTCGCCCATGCCCATCAGGACCACATTGGAGATGATGCGCTCGCCTTTGGGATCGCGCCCCATCGCCTTGTTCGCCCACCACAACTGGCCGATGATTTCCGCCACCGACAGGTTGCGGTTGAAGCCTTGCCGGCCGGTCGAGCAGAAAGCGCACTCCAGCGCGCAGCCCACCTGGGTGGACACGCAGAGGGTGCCGCGTTCGGCCTCCGGGATGAACACCGTCTCGACCCGATTGTTCGGGCCGACTTCCAGCAGCCACTTGCGGGTGCCGTCGTCGGACACCTGCTCATGGCCCAGCACCGGCGGCCGGATCTCGGCCACTTGCGGCAACTTGGCGCGCAGGGACTTGGCCAGATCGGTCATCTGGTCGAAGTCGTCGGCGCCGTACTGATGCAGCCAGTGCATCACCTGCCGGGCGCGAAACGGCTTCTCGCCGAGGCTTTCGAAGAAAGCGACGAGCCCGGGAAGATCGAGATCGAGCAGGTTCTGCATGGGATGGCTAGGGGTGGCTGGCGAGTCGCAAGCAGCTCCTCGCCACTCGCCTCTCGCCATGCACCATGGATCAGCGGCCGGAGTAAACGTTCAGCGCCGGGAAGAAATAGGCCACTTCCACTTTCGCGGTGTCGGGACCGTCGGAGCCGTGCACGGCGTTGGCATCGATGCTCTCGGCGAAATCGGCGCGAATGGTGCCGGCTTCGGCCTTCTTGGGGTCGGTCGCGCCCATCAGCTCACGGTTCTTGGCGATGGCATCCTCGCCTTCCAGCACCTGGATCATCACCGGGCCGGAAGTCATGAAGGCGACCAGATCCTTGTAGAAGGGGCGCTCCTTGTGCACGGCGTAGAAACCGCCGGCTTCCTGCTCGGACAACCAGGCCATGCGCGCGGCGATAACCTTGAGGCCGTTGCTCTCGAAACGGGAATAGATTTTGCCGATGACATTCTTGGCGACGGCATCGGGTTTGATGATGGAGAGGGTACGTTCAACAGCCATGGTGCGGTGCTCCGGATTCTGACAGGGGGGTTGTAAAAGAGAGGGAACGCATTGAAAAGACGCGAAAAAAGCGCGCGGAAGTTACCACGAAAGGCCCCTAAAATAAAGGCGGCGCGCCATTCCGGGGCGCGGCAAGGAGGCAACGATGGCGGTAGAGAATGTCCCGGTCGACGGGCTGACGGAAAACGACGATGTACGGCGCAAGGCCCTGCTGCGGCTGGGCGTGGCGGGGGTGGTGACGGCCGCCGCGCTGGCCGGCTTGTGGTGGCTGGACCAAAGTGGCGGCAAGCCCGGAAAAAGCGTTTCGGCGACCCCGCCCAGCCCCATCGTCAGTGCGCCCCTGCAGGCCAGCGCGCCACCGCAAGACCCCGCCGAGATGACGGCTCCGCAACCCGAAACACCGGGCGTGACGCCCGAGACCACGCCAGACAAGGTGCCGGGCGCGCCGGCGGGCGGCGAAGTATCGTCACGGGTGGCGGCCGCCACCTCCCAATCCAGCACACCCGCCACCCGCGAAGCGCCACCGCCGCCACACGTGAGCAATGCGCCGAGAGCGGTGCCGTCCGCCCCCCAGGCGAGCGCGGCGACCCCGCCCGCCGAGCGCCGCCCCGCCCTGCCGGCCGCCACGCTGGGCGTGCCTTACCTGGTACGGCTGGGCATCTTCAGCGAGCCGACGCGCGCCCGCGAACTGGTCGATCGGCTGAAGCATCAGGGCATCCGCGCCCACATCGAAACCCGCGTGAACATGGGGCCATTTGCCAACCGGGAAGAAGCGGAAAAAGCCCAGGCGACCCTGCGCAAGCTGGGCATCAAGGGCGAACTTATCCCGGCCGCCGCCACGCAATAAGCCAGCCGGCCTCGCCGACGCCGCAGCGATAGACCGCATCGGCGCCGATGTCCGCCGCCCAGGCGAGGCGGTCATCGACGTAGATCAAGGGCAGTCGGTCACGCCACCAGGGCGGCACGGCGGCTTCGCGCAACAGGTTTTTCAGCGTGCGCGACGGCCGCCGCGCATCCGGTTGCAGCCGCTCGCCGCCGTTGCGCAGGCGCACCGTCGCCCGCGCCGGCAGCCGCACCCCCTGCCCTGTCGTCGGTTCGAACAGCAGCCGCCCGGCCGCGCCCAGATCCAGTTCCGTCTCGCCTTGCCATGTCCATTCGCTCGCGCCATCCGGCGCCGCCGCCGCCACCAGCAGCAAGCGCCCCTGGAAGCGACGCAACGCCAGCGTCCCGAAATCGATGCGCGGCGCCGCGTCCGGGCGGGCCTCCAGCATCTGCGTCAGCGCCGAATGCAACTGCTCTCGGCGCACCGGGACACCCTGCCGTTCGAGGTAAAGGCGCAACACATTGCGCGCCCGGGCCGCGTCCAGCCGCGCCAGCCACGCCACCTCCAGTCCCTCGCCGGCGATGACATCGGCGCCATCGGCTTCGGCCAGGGCATCGAGCAACGCCGCCTGCTCCGCGAACTGCTCCGCCGCCCGCGCCAGGGTCTGGCCGGCATCGGGAAAGCTCTGCGCGAGCACCGGCAACACCTGCCGCCGGGCCACATTGCGGCGCAGCCGGACATCGCCGTTGCTCTCGTCCTCGACCCAGGACAGGCCACGGTCGCGGGCATAGGCCTCGATTTCGGCACGCGTCGTCTCCAGCAGCGGCCGCAGCAGGGTGATGCCGCCCAACGCCCGCGCCGCCGGCATCGCCGCCAGCCCCTTTACGCCGCCGCCGCGCAGCAGTTGCAGCAATACGGTCTCCGCCTGGTCGTCGCGCTGGTGCGCCAGGGCCAGGGCATCGACGGCAAGCCCGGCGAAGGCGCGATATCGCGCTTCCCGCGCGGCCGCTTCGAGACCGCGACCCGCAAGTTGCACCGATACACGCTCGACCCGCAGGGGCAGGTCCAGCGCCGCGCACTGGCTCTGGCAGTGCGCCACCCATGCATCGGCGGCCAGTGAAAGGCCATGATGGACATGCACGGCGGACAGGTGGAAGGCGTGCTCGTCACGCAATCCGGCGAGCAGGTGCAGCAATACCGTGGAATCGAGGCCGCCGGAATACCCCACCGCCAGCCGCTCCCCGGGCGGATGCCGGCGCAGGAACGCCGCGACCCGCGCGGCCAGTTCATCGCGCGGAGCGGTCATGGCTCACCGTCCCGCCGCGCGGAACCGGCGGGACGAACGTTCAGGCGCGCGCTTCCTTGAATTTGCCGTACCCCATCAGGCGGGCATAGCGATCATTCAGCAGGGCATTGCGCGGCCGCTCGCTGACTTCCCGCAACGCCTCGGAGAGACTGGCGCGCATGGATTCCATCATCGCGTCGTAGTCGCGGTGGGCGCCGCCCAGGGGTTCGTTGACGATGCGGTCGATGAGGCCCAGCGTCTTCAGGCGCGGCGCCGTGATGCCCAGCGATTCCGCCGCCAGCGCCGCCTTGTCCGCGCTCTTCCAGAGGATGGAGGCGCAACCTTCCGGCGAGATCACGGAATAGGTGGCGTATTGCAGCATCATCACCACATCGCCGATGCCGATGGCCAGCGCACCGCCGGAACCGCCCTCGCCGATCACCGTGCAGATCACCGGCGTCTTGAGTTCGGACATCACATACAGATTGCGGGCGATCGCCTCGGACTGGCCGCGCTCCTCGGCGCCGATGCCGGGATAGGCGCCGGGCGTGTCGATGAAGGTCAGCACCGGCAGATGGAACTTCTCGGCCAGGCGCATCAGGCGCAGGGCCTTGCGGTAGCCTTCCGGACGCGGCATGCCGAAGTTGCGGTACTGCCGCTCCTTCACGTCACGCCCCTTCTGATGGCCGATGACCATCACCGGCTCGCCCTCGAAGCGGGCAACGCCGCCGACGATGGCCGGATCGTCCGCATAGGCGCGGTCACCGTGCAATTCCTCGAACTCGGTGAACAGGGCCTGGATGTAATCCAGGGTATAGGGGCGCTGCGGGTGGCGCGCCACCTGGGACACCTGCCAGGCATTGAGCTTGCCGTAGATCTGCTTGGTCAGCGCCGCGCTCTTCTTGCGCAGGCGGCCGATCTCGGAGGAGATGTCCAGCGAGGAGTCGCCCTGTACCTCGGAGAGTTCCTCGATCTTGGCTTCGAGCTCGGCGACAGGCTGTTCGAAGTCGAGAAAAGTCACTTTCATGGGATAAACGCCTGAAAAAAGGGCGGCAATATTACTCGAACCGCCCGGTGGGCTGACGATCAGTGATGGTGGCCGTGCTCGCCATGGACATGACCATGCTCGACTTCCTCCGGCAGTGCGGCACGCACTTCGCGCACCTGGCACTGCAGGCGCAGGCTCTGGCCGGACAGGGGATGATTGCCATCCACCACCACCTGGCCCTCGGCCACATCGGTGACGGTATAGAGCAGGGCGTGCTCGCCATCCTCGCTGGCGCCTTCCAGCTGCATCCCGACTTGGACTTCCGCGGGGAACAGATGGGCAGGCTCCACCCGCACCAGTTCGGCGTCGTACTCGCCAAAAGCGTCTTCCGGTTCCAGCACCACATCCAGCTCGTCGCCGGCGGACTTGCCTTCCAGGGAAGCTTCCACCTTGGGGAAGATGCCGTCATAGCCGCCGTGCAGATAGGCCGCGGGCGCATCCAGGGTCGCTTCTTCCAGCATGTCTCCGGACAGCGTGCTCAGTTGGTAGGTCAGGGTGACCACCGTATCCTTGCCGATTTGCACTTCATAACTCCTTGACTAGGTTCAATATTTCCTCCGCGTGCCCCTTGGGGGTGACACCCTGGAGGGCATGGCGGATGACCCCCGCCGCATCGATGACGAAAGTGGATCGGTTCACGCCCTCGCGCTGCACGCCATCCACCTCGCGGGTGACCAGCACACCATAATCGCGGCACGCCACGCCTTCCTTGTCCGCGAGCAGGCGCACGGTGATGCCGTGCTTGTCGCGGAACACGCCATGGCGCATGCAATCGTCGCGCGAGACGCCCAGCACCGTGCAGCCAAGCCGCGCGAAACGCGCTTCCCGGTCGCTGAACTCGATCGCTTCGGTGGTACAGCCGGGCGTATCATCGCGCACATAGAAGAACAGCACGAGCGGCTTGCCCTGGAAATCCGCCATGCGGGCAATCTCCATGTCCGCATCGGGTAATTCAAAATCAGGCGCCTTGTCACCTTCCTTCAACATTGCGCAGTCTCCTCGAAATAGGCCGAAAGTATTATATGGGTAAACCTCAACCTTCCCCCGCCGCGATGACAGGTGCGTTCTCGATGTCGGCGTTCACGCTCGATCGACTGCTCGGCGGCATCACGCCGGAAGTGTTCCTGGCCGAATACTGGCAGAAAAAGCCGCTACTGGTGCGCCAGGCCCTGCCCGGTTTCGGCGACTGGCTCGATCGCGACAGCCTCTCCGCGCTGGCCCTGCGTGATGACGCGGAAAGCCGCCTGGTGCGTTTCATCCGTGGCCAATGCCTGCTCGACCATGGTCCGTTCGAGGCCGACGACCTTGCCGGCCTGCCGAAGAAGAACTGGAGCCTGCTGGTGTCCGGGGTGAATCACTTCCTGCCCGCGGCCGACGCCCTGCTGCACGCATTCGACTTCATTCCGCTCGCCCGTCTCGACGACCTGATGGTCAGCTTCGCCCCGCCCGGCGGCGGGGTCGGCCCGCACTTCGATTCCTACGATGTCTTCCTCATCCAGGGCCAGGGCCGCCGCCGCTGGGAAATCAGCGCCCAGACCGATCTGGAAGTACTGGATGGCGCCCCGCTGCGCATCCTCAAACGCTTCCACCCGGAGCAATCCTGGGAGCTGGAACCCGGCGACATGCTCTACCTGCCGCCGCAATACGCCCACAACGGCGTCGCGCTCAGCGACTGCATGACCTGGTCGGTGGGGTTCCGGGTGCCGACCGCCGAGGACATGGTCGGCAACTTCCTCAACCACCTGCAGGACACCCTCACCCCGACCGGCATCTACAGCGACCCCGACCTGAAGCGACCGCGCCACCCCGCCGAAATCCCCGGCACCATGCTGGACCAGGTGGCGGCCATGCTCAAGGCGATCCGCTGGGACAAGCACACGGTCGAGGATTTCCTCGGGCGCTATCTCTCGGAACCCAAGTCGCACATCTTCTTCGACCCGCCGGAGCGCCCCATGAAGGCCGCCGCCTTCGCCAAGGCGGTCGCCCGGCACGGCCTGCGTCTCGACCCGCGCAGCCAGTTGCTGTTTCGCGGCCACCATTACTATATGAATGGTGAATGCCTGACCGCCACGCCCGCAGCGGGCGCCTGCCTGCGCACCCTCGCCGACCGCCGCCGCTTGTCCGCCACCACGGTCTCCGACGACCTGTTGCCGCAGTTGCACGAATGGTATGTGGCAGGGTTCCTGCTGATCGGCCAGCCTCAGGAAAGCTCCGAATAAGCCCAGTGCCGCCATGCCGGCAACATCGATACACCACGCTTCCTGTCAAACCAGGCCAGCCACGTCCGGCCCCATCAATTTTTCTCCCCGGGCCCCTGGCGGCCCGGAATTTTTTTGCTAGAATCCGCGCGATCGGTTTGGGAGTAAAGCCTCCCGGCTGATTGAACACCTCACTGCTCAACTTTGCTTATTAGGAAATCTCAAATGAAATACTCCGTCCTGCTCGCCGCCCTGCTCGCTTTCTCCCTGACCGCCTGTGGCAAGAAAGAAGAAGCCGCTCCCGCTCCCGCTCCCGAGATGGCTGCTCCCGCTCCCGCTCCGGAAATGGCTGCTCCCGCGCCCGCCGCTCCCGCCGACATGGCTGCTCCCGCTCCCGCCGCTGACGCCGCCGCTCCGGCTGCTCCCGCTGCTCCCGCCGCCGCTCACTAATCGAGCGTTCGGTATGAAAAACCGGCCTTCGGGCCGGTTTTTTTTCGTCTCCAGCTCCTGAGTTCCGGGTGTGACAACGCCCCGGCGTCCCCGGCCGCCATCGACTCACTCGAGCCTCAGCCATTCAGGAACAGCGCCCAGGGCGCTTCCCACCCCCTTTCAGCCCACACCGCCCACCGCATCGATTCCAGTCGTTTTTATCAGATCGACTGTTTTTCGACAGTTATGGCAGTTGAATCATCAACAGGGTCCGCCCACATCCTGGACAAGGCGGGTAACTTACTGATTCATCAACCATTACGAACTGGCACGGAGAATGCTTAATGTTACTCAAACACCCTACCGGAGAGCAGCATGAGCAAGACCCTGATTCGCACCGTGACCCTAGCCGCCTTGTTGAGCGGAGGCTCCGCCCAGGCCTATGTCGTGGATGCCAATCTGGCGGATTGGGGCCTGCAGAGGACCGGAACCGCCAGTGACTGGACCCCCAATACCGGGGTCGTCTATCAGGTCGAGGACCAGCACGACAGTTACCTGAATCCTGGCTACGGCGGTCAGGCCTATGATGCCGAGGCGCTCTATGTCGCCTGGGATCACAGCACGCTCTACATCGCCATCGCCACCGGCCACAAGCCGACGACCATCAACAACCCGGCCGGCAATACCTACGCCGCGGGCGATATTGCAATCGATTTTGGCATTAATGGCAGTTTCGACTACGGCATCGAACTGCTCGGCAGCGCCACGACCACGGCCGGCCACGTCTACTCGTCGGTCAACTGGGCCGTGGGCATCTGGAAGCCTAACGGTACCTGGACCGGCTACCTCGACCCCAGCGTGGCGGCCAACATCGCGCTCGCGGATCCGGCCCACCCCACTTCCATCCTCAGTGGTACCGATGTCGGCACCGGCAGCGTCGCCTACACCACCGTCGGCCTGAACAACTACGGCGCCTGGGCGGGCGACCTGCATTACTTCTACGAAGTGGCCGTGCCCCTGTCTTCGTTCGGCAGCGACTGGGCCACCGGCAACCCGTTTCAGGTGCACTGGACGCAGAACTGCGCCAACGACAGCATCTCGGTGAATGCCACCGTGCCCCGCCTGCCGCAGGACCGCCAGACCAACGGTGTACCGGAACCCGGCACCCTGTTCCTGCTGCCGCTGGGCATGCTGGGCATCATGGCGATGCGTCGGAGCAAGACCGCGAACTATTGATCCAGCCCAGTGAAGTATGGAGTGGAGTTGCCGTCATACCGGCGCAGGCCGGTATCCAGTGGCGACGCCGATACCGCTTCTGGACCCCGGCCTGCGCCGGGGGGACGAAACGAAAACGCCGGCGGAATTGCGCCGGCGTTGTCCTTTTCAGGCCTGGTCATGCCGGGATCATGGCGGGATCCGGATCTCCCGCTCGCCGAACCGGCCCTCGTTGGCGCGAGGGTGGCAGGCGGCACAATTGCCCCGGGTTCGAATCCCCGCACGTAGCCAGATACCGCGCGGCAAACGCTCATGCAGCGCCTTGAAATAGGCTGTTTCCGTGATCCGCAGCGGCGCGGCATCGACCGCCACAGCAGCCGCGATGCGGCGCATGCGCATGTCGGCGAAGGCGCCGTCGGCGGCCATGTCCTCGAGATCCTTCAGCAGCGCCAGCCAGACCGGCTCCTGCACGCTGGCATCCTCGCCGAAATGATCCTCCAGTCCCGCCATCATCTTGCGCCACGAGCGGGACGGCAGCAGGCCGGGGGCATACGCGGTATGGCAACTGCCACACTCGTTCACGTAGGTCTTGCCACGCGGCATGAAAAACAGCGCCTCGTCATGCTCCGGCGCATTGCCGATCCAGAGACCGGCGAGGCCCATCACCGCGGTGAAAATGGCCAGGCTTTTCCAGGTAACCCTGCTGTCCACGCCAGCGCCACGCGGCGGGCTCATTCCTCGTCCCCGGCGGCCTTGCGATACTGAAAACCGCTCACCATCGCCTGCGCCAGCGGCACCCCATGGCGAATCTCGTGCAGGATCAACGCCGCGATGTGCACCACCACAAAGACCAGGATGACATGCTCGATCAACTCGTGCGGCTCGCTGAACAGATGTCTGAGGGTGGCGTCATGCCCCAGCCACAGATACAGCGGGCCACGCCCCTGTTCGATGGCCGCCAGCGCCAGACCGGTCGCCGCCATCACCAGCAGGAGCAGGTACAGCAGCAGGTAAACCGCCGTCGCCGGCGCATGGTGTCCCCAGTCGATCGGTTCACTGAACAGCTTGCGGGTCCGCACTGCCGACCACCAGGCCCCTGGCTGCCAGAGCATGCCAAGCCCGGCATGCCGCGGCCCGGCCAGCCCCCAGACCAGGCGCGCCACCAGGCCCAGCACCAGGCCGTAGCCGATCCAGACATGAAAACGCCAGAGGCTGGCGGCTTCCGGCGAGTAGCCCATCCACTCCCCCACCCGGCCGCCCAGCAGCAGCAGGACGATGGCCAGCGCATTCCAGGCGTGGATACTCCTCAGAACAGGGTCGTACACCTTTTCGCGGTCGAGCAGCACGCCGGCCATGTCAGTTCCGCCCAGCCGTTCCGAGGGAACCGCCCTCCCCCTTGGGAAGGGACAAACCCGCAACCAGACGACATCCACCCGATGACACGCGACGGACGGCATCCGGCGGAACACGCCTGCGGCTCATCCGCCCTACGAAGCGGCCCCGGGCGAGGCTAAGCGGCTTCATCTCGGCGCCACCCCGTCGCCCGCGGACATCGAGGAGCGGGGCGGACGCGGACAAGGGAAAAGAAGCGAGTTGGACAAGGACATGGTGGCGGAGGAAGTGAGGCAGCGGCGACAGGCCGGGCAAAGGATCATCGGCCAATCTTGCCAGAATGTCAATTTACCCAATAAGAACAAATAGATAGCAATACATCCGGCAGACGGGTGACGGCTTCAGTCCGCCATGCAGACGTACTTCGTCTCCAGATACGCCTCGATGCCCTCCGCCCCACCCTCGCGACCGAGGCCGGACTGCTTGACGCCGCCGAACGGCGCCACCTCGGTGGAAATCACCCCCGCGTTGACCCCAACCATGCCGTACGCCAGCGCCTCGGACACCCGCCAGATGCGCGCCATGTCCTTCGCATAGAAATACGCGGCCAGTCCGTATTCACTGTCGTTCGCCAGGCGGATCGCCTCCGCCTCTTCACGGAAGCGGATCACCGGCGCCACCGGTCCGAAGGTCTCCTCGCGGCAGACGCGCATCTCCGGAGTCGCATCCGCCAGCACGGTGGGCTGGAAGAAGGTGCCGCCGAGGGCGTGACGACCGCCGCCGCAGACCACGCGGGCGCCCTGCTTCACCGCCTCGCGGATATGCGTCTCCACCTTTGCCACCGCGGCTTCATTCACCAGCGGTCCCTGGCTCACCCCCGGCTCCAGACCGTTGCCGACCTCGAGCGCGGACACCGCCGCAGCCAGCCGCTCGACGAATGCATCATGGATGCCCGCCTGCGCCATCAGTCGGTTGGCGCAGACGCAGGTCTGGCCGGCATTGCGGTATTTCGACGCCAGCGCCCCCGCCACCGCCGCATCCAGGTCGGCATCGTCGAACACGATGAACGGCGCATTGCCGCCCAATTCCAGCGACACGCTTTTCAGGGTGCCGGCACAGGCCGCCATCAGGCGCTTGCCGGTCTCGGTGGACCCGGTGAAAGACAGCTTGCGCACCAGCGGATTCGCCAGCAGTTCGGCGCCGATCGCCGCCGCATCGCCCGTCACCACATTCACCACCCCCGCCGGAAACCCCGCCATCTCCGCCAGCCGCGCCAGCGCCAGGGCCGTGAACGGCGTCTTCGAAGCCGGCTTCGCCAACACCGTGCACCCCGCCGCCAGCGCCGCGCCGGCCTTGCGGGTCAGCATGGCGGCCGGGAAATTCCATGGCGTGATCAGCCCCGCCACCCCCATCGGTTGCTTCAGGGTCAATACCCGCCGGCCTGGCCAGGGCGAGGGAATCACCTGGCCGTAGACCCGCTTCGCTTCCTCCGCGAACCACTCCAGGAAACCCGCCGCGTAGACCACCTCGCCACGCGCCTCCGCCAGCGGCTTGCCCTGTTCCAGCGTGATCAGGCGCGCCAGATCATCGGCATGTTCCAGCATCAACGCCTGCCAGCGCCGCAGCAAGGCAGCCCGCTCCTTCGCCAGCCGCCCGCGCCAGCCCGGCCACGCCGCCTGCGCCGCCGCGATCGCGCGCGCCACCTCCCCCCGCGCCAGATCCGGCACCCGCCCCAGCACCTCGCCGGTGGCCGGGTTGAGCACAGGGAATGTGAATTCGGCATCCACCCAGGCGCCATCGACATAGGCCTGCTGGCGAAAGAGATCGGGGTTAAGCAAAGCGTGCATGAACTGTCCTCAACAAATGAGATGCTGGATCGTCAGGGTGCGATGACCCCGCAACCTGACCTACGAGGTGCCGCCAACGCCACCCGCCCCACGCAATGCCGTCGGCCCAGGCACCATCGTCGAACCCGGCGTCACCCCATAGGCCAGGTTGGCGCGATAGCGACTACCTGGCGGTCGTAGGCCAAATTAGAGTCTGGGCCGTCAGGTAGCGATGAAGCCGCAACCTGACCTACGCCCCTCCACCCCCTGCGCCATCGCTTGCGATTTCCCGCACATCCGGGTCGGGGTCCGTCAAACGCGCTTCCAGCCAGGGGCGCGCGGCGGTGGCGGCGCTCAGGCCGAGGTAATGGCAGGCGTCCGCCCGCACTCGCGCATCGGCATGTTCGGACAGCGCCCCTAGCGCCGGCACCAGCGCCTGCAACGCGGCGGTGCCGGCGTATTCCTCGAACGCCACGCCGGCGCCGAGGCGCACATTGATGCTCGCCTCCGGATTGCCGACGATGGGTAGCAGCGCCGCCAGCCGTTCCGGGTCGGCTTCCAGCAAGGCCAGCACCTGCTGCAGGCCGCCGGTCTTCAGCATATCGTGGAACGCGTCGGCCATACCTTCGGGCGCCACCGCCCGCCGTGCCCAGGTTTCCAGTTCACCCAGGGTGCGCGCCCCCGCCAGTTCGAACGGCCCCAGCTTCAACCAGGGCACGGAGCGCACGCCACGCGCCACCGCCGCATCCGGATGCGCCTCGATGTTCACCGCTTCCAGCCGGCCGATGACACCACGTTTGAGCAACTCGGACAAAGCCGACAGCATGGCGGGGCAATGCGGGCAATGGCTGGAAAGAAACATCAGGGCATCGGTGGTCATGGGCTGGCGGTAAAAGGAAAGCGCGACTAGGCTAACGCACCCGTTATGGAGAACGCCATGCCCGTCATCGACCTGTTCACCCCCCTCGCCCTCGGCCCGCTCACCCTGCCCAACCGCCTCGCCATGGCCCCGCTGACGCGCAACCGCTCCACCCCGGAAGGCGTGCCGCACGCGCTCAATGTCGAGTACTACCGGCAGCGTGCCAGCGCCGGCCTCATCATCAGCGAAGCCACCTGCATCTCGCCGCAGGCCATCGGCTACCCGCTCACCCCCGGCATCTGGAGCGATGCCCAGGTGGCCGGCTGGAAACCCGTCACCGAGGCCGTGCATCAGGCCGGCGGCCGCATCATCTGCCAGCTCTGGCATGTCGGCCGTGTCTCCCACCCCTCCCTGCAACCGGATGGGCAACTGCCGCTGGCCCCCTCCGCCATCGCCCCCGCCGGACAGGCCGTCACCTACCAGGGCATGCAGGATTTCGTCACCCCGCGCGCCCTGGAAACCGACGAACTGCCCGGCATCGTCGCGCAATACCGGCACGCCGCCGCCCAGGCGAAAGCCGCCGGCTTCGACGGCATCGAAGTCCACGCCGCCAACGGCTACCTGCTCGACGAATTCCTGCGTGACGGCAGCAACCAGCGCAACGATGCCTACGGCGGCGGCTTCGACAATCGTGCCCGCCTGCTGCTGGAAGTGATGGAAGCGGTCTGCGCCGTCTGGCCCGCGGAACGCGTCGGTGTGCGCCTCTCCCCCATCCAGCCGTTCAACGACATGCGCGACAGCAACCCCAAGGGCACCTTCAGCCGCGTGGTGGAGTTGCTCAACCGCTACGGCCTCGGCTACCTCCACCTCACCGAAATGGGCAAGGACGCCCCCGGCGCCGCCGGCCCCCACTTCGACCCGCTGGACCTGCGCGACCTCTGGCAAGGCGTGCTGATGACCAACGGCGGCTACGACCGCGACAGCGCCAATGCCGTCCTCGCCGCCGGCCGCGCCGACCTGGTCGCCTTCGGCGCCCTGTTCATCGCCAACCCCGACCTGCCCGCCCGCTTCCGCGCCGGCGCCGCCCTCAACACCCCCGACCCCGCCACCTTCTACGGCGGCGACGCCAAGGGCTACACCGACTACCCCGTCATGGACGCGGCATGAAATTCAGCATTCACCCGGTCACCCCCTACCAGCAGAACTGTTCCCTGATCTGGTGTGAACGCAGCCGCCGCGCCGCCCTGGTCGACCCCGGCGGCGATGTCGACCTGCTGCTCGCCGCCGTCGAAAAAGCCGGCGTCACCCTGGAAAAACTCCTGCTCACCCACGGCCACCTCGACCACGTCGGCGGCGCCCATGCGCTCGCGCAACACCTCGGCATTCCGATCATCGGCCCCCACCCGGACGATGCCTTCCTGCTCGGCAGCCTGCCCGTGCAAGCCGAGATGTTCGGCTTTCCCCCCGCCACCGCCTTCACCCCCGACCAATGGCTGAACGACGGCGACCTCGTAGCGCTGGGCGAACTCAACCTGCGGGTCATCCACACCCCCGGCCACACCCCCGGCCATATCGTCCTGTTCGAACCGGACAGCCGCCACGCCTTCGTCGGCGACGTCCTGTTCAAAGGCAGCATCGGCCGCACCGACTTCCCGCGCGGCAATTACAACGACCTGATCCACGCCATCCGCAACAAACTCTTCCCCCTGGGCGACGACATCGCCTTCATCCCCGGCCACGGCCCCATGAGCACCTTCGGCTTCGAACGCCGCAACAACCCCTTCGTCGGCGACAACGCGTAACACCCCCGCCGCGAAACACCACTCGTAGGCCAGGTTGGCGCGCAGCGACTACCTGGCAGTCGTAGGGCTGATTAGAGGTTGGATCGTCAGGTAGCGATAAACCTGGGCGGCCTCAAATCTGAAGTGCAACACCTTGGATGTCGTAAGGTGTGCAGATGCA
>CAYMUY010000012.1:0-90006 GCA_964393825.1 uncultured Thiobacillus sp.
CATGCCGGGTGGTGTGGCAGGGGTGCAGCTACAATGGCTGCCCCCTATGCCGATGAGAGGCCGATGCCGACGGTTTACAAGAAAGTGGCCTGCCCGACCTGTGGCCAGAAGGTGGAGTGGCGCCCGGAGAATGCCTGGCGGCCGTTTTGCAGCGAGCGCTGCAAGATGATCGACCTGGGCGAATGGGCGGATGAGAAATTCAAGATTCCGGTGGATGAGCCCGATGCGCTCGATGAGCATCTGAGTGCATAGACCGCAAGCCCCGGGAGGTTGCCGATGGCCTTGACCAAGACCTGGCCACTCTTGTTTGCCGGCTGGCTGATGTGGCTGCCGGTGCCGTCAGCTGCAGCCGATCTGCCTGGCCTGGTGCTGGCGGAGAGCTACCGGACCGGGGTCGATCCCGCCGCTTATTGGGTCAGCGAAAAGCTCGACGGTGTGCGTGCCGTCTGGGATGGCGAGCAGTTGCGCTTTCGCAGCGGCCGTCCGATCGCGGCACCGGCCTGGTTCACCGAGCGGTTGCCGAAACAGGCGCTGGATGGCGAACTGTGGCTTGGGCGGGGTCGGTTCGAGCACCTCGCCGGTATCGTCCGTCGGGAGGCGCCGGATGACGCGGGGTGGCGGCAGGTGCGCTACATGCTGTTCGAGTTGCCCGGTGCCGATGGGGATTTCAGCGCGCGCGTGATGGCGATCCGTCGTCTTGTCGCCGAGGTGAATCTGCCCTGGTTGCAGGCGGTCGAGCAGTTTCGTGTCACCGACCGAACCGCGCTGCAACGCGTGTTCGATGAGGTGGTCGCAGGCGGCGGCGAGGGGCTCATGTTGCACCGCGCCGATGCCCCTTATCGCGCCGGGCGAGGTGACGATCTGCTCAAGATGAAGCCCTGGGACGATGCCGAGGCGCTGGTGGTGGCGCATCTGCCCGGCAAGGGTCGGCATGCCGGCCGGCTGGGCGCGTTGCTGGTGGTCTTGCCGGATGGCAGGACGATCCGGATCGGTAGTGGCTTCAGCGATGCCCAGCGTGCCGCGCCACCGGCGGTGGGCGCCACCATCACCTACCGTTATCGTGGCCTGACCCGCCAGGGCCTGCCACGTTTCGCCACTTTTCTGCGCTTGCGCGACACGGATTGAACGCTCAAAAAAACCTTCGCGTGCTGTCGGTGATTCCACCGATGACCCAGCTCAACACGCCCTATCCCTCAACGGCCTATCTGACCGGTTTCCTGCGCTCACGTGGCATCGACGCGGTGCAGGAGGACCTGGCCCTGGCCTTGGTGCTGCGGCTGTTTTCGCCGGAGGGATTGCGGGCGATCCGGGCCTGCATCGCGGCGCTGCCTTCGCGGCAGCGCCCGCGCGCGCTGCGGGACTTCGATGCGCAATTCGATCGCTATCACGCCACCATAGCGCCCGTCGTGGCTTTTCTACAGGGGCGTGATCCCAGCATGGGGCAGCGCATCGCCGGGCGGCATTTCCTGCCGGAAGGGGCGCGCTTCGACGCGCTCGACGTCTACCTCGATCCCGATGACCCCGATGGCGGCGATCCGCTGGCCTGGGCGTTTGGCGCGCTTGGCGTACAGGATCGTGCCCGCCACTTCGCCACCCTTTATCTCAACGATGTTGCCGATGTGCTGCGCGAGGCGGTCGATCCACGTTTCGAGTTTGTCCGCTATGCGGAGTCGATCGCGCAAAGCCAGCCGACTTTCGAGCCGCTGGCGGCGGCACTCGACGCCCCCTTCAACCTGGTCGACAGCACCCTGCGCGATCTCGCCCTGGAAGCACTGGACCGGCATGCACCCGATCTGGTCCTGCTCTCGGTGCCCTTTCCCGGCAATGTCTATGCGGCGTTCCGCATCGCCCAGGCGATCAAGGCGCGGCATCCCGGGATCGTCACCGTGCTCGGCGGCGGCTTCGTCAACACGGAGCTGCGTGAGCTCGCCGAACCACGCGTGTTCGATTATTTCGACTATGTCTGTCTGGATGACGGCGAGCGGCCGCTGCTGGCCCTGCTGGAACACCTGCGTGGCGAACGGGGGCGGGAACGGCTGGTCAGGACATTCATGAGGGGCGAGGGCGGGGTCCGCTACATCGACGCCGGCGAGCCCGACATCCCCTTCGCCGAAGTGGGCACGCCCACCTGGGACGGCCTGCCACTGGACCGCTATCTCTCGGTCCTGGACATGCTCAACCCGATGCACCGGCTCTGGTCGGACGGGCGCTGGAACAAGCTGACCGTGGCGCACGGCTGCTACTGGAAGAAATGCAGTTTCTGCGATGTCTCGCTGGATTACATCGGTCGCTATGACGCTGTCGCCGCCGCCACGTTGGTGGATCGCATCGAGACCATCATCGCCGAGACCGGCCAGACCGGCTTCCATTTCGTCGACGAGGCGGCACCGCCAAAGGCCTTGAAGGCACTTGCCACGGAACTGGAGAAGCGCCATCGCGCGATTTCCTGGTGGGGCAACATCCGCTTCGAGAAGTCGTTCACGCCGGAACTCTGCCGGCAATTGGCGGACACTGGTTGCATCGCCGTCTCTGGCGGACTGGAGGTTGCCTCGGATCGGCTGCTCAAGCTGATGCAAAAGGGTGTGTCGGTCGAGCAGGTGGCACGGGTGACGCGCGCCTTCAGCGATGCCGGCATCCTGGTCCACGCCTACCTGATGTACGGCTTTCCGACACAGACCGTGCAGGATACGGTGGACGCGCTGGAATACGTGCGGCAGCTGTTCGCGGCGGGCTGCATTCAATCCGGCTTCTTCCATCGCTTCGTCTGCACCGCGCATTCGCCCGTCGGCCTGCATCCGGAGCAATACGGCATCCGCCTGCACCCCTCGGCGGCCGTATCGTTTGCCCGCAACGACGTCGCCTTCGTCGACCCGACCGGAGTGGATCATGACGCCCTCGGCGCCGCCCTGAACAAGGCACTCTACAACTACATGCACGGGATCGGCCTCGATCAGGATGTTCGCGGCTGGTTCGCGCAGCGGGTGCCACGCACTCGCGTGCCACGTCACTTCATCGAGCGCGCACTCGGCTGAGGCGGGGTTACCCTCGCCGCTGACGCGACCTACGGAGCATCAAGCATGGCGAACATCCTCCCCGACGGCTGGCGGGCACTGCAGGTGACTGGCGCGGCGGCGCGCGAGATCGAGACCCTGGTGGTCCTCGCCGAGGGCTTGCCGGAGGCCTACACGGTCTATCACGCCGTGCACTGGACGCATCTGGAGCACGGCTTCTCCGTCTATGGCGAAATCGATTTCGTGGTGGTCAATGCCGCCGGCGATCTGCTGTTGATCGAGCAGAAGAGCGGTTTTCTGATGGAAACCCCGGAGGGTCTGGTCAAACGCTATGCGGAAAAGGAGAAACGTGTGCCGATGCAGTTGGCGCGTACCGTGGCTGCGCTGCGCGCCAAGCTGCATGCGCGTCCCGGCTGCCAGGCGGCGCGTGTGGATTACCTGCTGTATTGCCCCGATTACACGGTGCGCCAGCTGGAAACCGCCGGCATCGCGCCGCAGCGCATCGTCGACGCGCGGCGCAAGACGCAGCTCGGGACGATCATCCAAAGCATCCTGCCGGCGGGCGAACGCGCGGCGCAGGCCACGGAGGTGCACCGTTTCCTGCGCGGCGTGCTGCAACTGGAAACCGACGTCAGTGCCCTGGTGGGGCGTGCCCGCGCCCTGGTCACCCGCGTCTCCGGCGGCCTCGCGCACTGGGCGCGCCAGCTCGAGTTCACCCCGCGCCGGCTGCGAGTGATCGGCACCGCCGGTTCCGGCAAGACCCAGCTGGCGCTGGCCGAATACAGCGATGCCCTGGCGCGCGGCGAGCGGCCGCTCTATGTCTGCTTCAACCGGCCGCTGGCCGATCATTTCGCCCGCATCGCCCCCTCGTCGCCCGGCGGTCACGGCTGGATCGGTACTTTTCACATGCTGTGCGACCAGCGCCTGCGTGAACAGGGCGCGCAGCCCGATTTCACCCTGCCCGGTGCCTTCGACCGCCTGATCGAGGAAGCCGCCGCCTTGCCGGTGGACGCGCGCTGGCAATTCGATGGCGTGATCGTCGACGAAGGGCAGGATTTCACCGCGGACTGGCTCGCCCAGATCATGCGCCTGGCCCTGCCGGAGGCGCGCCTGCTCTGGCTGGAGGACCCGCTGCAGAATCTGTATGGGCGGCCCTCCCTGGCGCTGCCTGGCTGGATCACCCTGCACGCGCGCGGCAATTACCGCAGCCCGCGCCCGGTGGTGCGTTTCCTCCAGTCGCTGCTACCGGAAGACAGCGGGCTGGAGGCAGCAGGGCCGCTCGGCGAGGGCGGGCTGGAGGTGCTGGTGTACCGCGACGTGGTGGAGTTGAAGGAGCGGGTCAAGGAGGCGATCCGTCTTTGCTATGCGGCCGGCTACAAACGTGACGATCTCGCAGTCCTGAGTTTCCGCGGCCGTGAGCAGTCGCTGCTGTTTCCCTATACCCAGCTGGGGCCGCACACGCTGAGGACCTTCACCGGCCAGTATGACCTCTTCGGCCAGCCCCTTTTCTCCGAGGGCGACGTGTTGCTGGAGACGGTCTACCGCTTCAAGGGGCAGTCGGCGGCGGCGGTGGTATTCGCGGAAATCGATTTCGAGGCACTGGATGAGAAGACGCTGCGCAAGCTGTTCGTCGGCGCCACCCGCGCCATGATGATGCTGGTGCTGGTGGTATCGGAACGGGCGGCGGGGAGGTTGCTGGAGGCGTTGCCGTAGAAGGGGTTTGGCAGTCGCGCGCACCCGCCGGCGCGGACTTATTCTTCCGATGCCGCAATGGCCAGTCGCTGGCGCTCGGCGAACTCTTCGGCGGAATGAAAGCCACGCATCTTCAGGGTGTGGTTGCGTACCGCAACCTCGACCAGTACCGCCAGGTTGCGACCTACCGCCACCGGGATGCGCACTTCCGCGACTTCGATGCCCAGGATGACACGGCTGCTGGCGGCCATGTTGAGGCGATCGACTTCCTGCCACGGGTTCTTGCCGTCGTCCGCCGGGCTGAGCTGGATGATCAGTTTGAGGTTCTTCCGCGGCTTGACCGCAGTCTCGCCGAACAGGCGGCGGATGTTGAGTACGCCGAGGCCGCGCACTTCCATGAAATCCTGCAACAGGGTCGGACAGCGCCCTTCCAGGGTATCGGGGGAGACGGCGAAGACTTCGAGGACATCATCCGCCACCAGACGATGGCCACGGGTAATCAGTTCCAGCGCCAGTTCGCTTTTGCCCACGGCGGGGTCGCCGGTAATCATGACGCCGACGCCGGAAACCTCGAGAAACACACCGTGCAGGACGGTGGATGGTGCCAGCGCCTGGGTCATGATGTGCGACAGCAAGCTCATCAGGGCCGGGCCCGGCTCGGGCGAGGTAAACAACGGGGTGTTGCGGCTTTCCGCCGCTTCGATCATGCCGGATGGCACCGATTCGTCATTGGCAATGACCACGGCCGCCAGTTCTGTGGAAAACAGGTTGGTGATGGCGAGGGTCTGGTCGGAGGGAGGCAGCCGCCGCAGATAATCCATTTCCGCGCAGCCCAGGACCTGGACCCGGTTGGGATGCACGAAATTCAGGTGGCCCACCAGCGCCAGCGTGGGTTTCTGCACCGTATCCGAGTTGAGCATCCTGTCGCCGCCGCCACGCCCGGCGACCCAGGACAGGCGCAGGCGCGCACCGGCCTGGCTGAACAGCTCCGCGACCGAGATGTGGTGCCGGGTGACGCGTTCGTCGGACTCGTCTATGGCGTCCATTCGCTGATCAGTCGATGCAGGGCCTCGGCGTCGGGAGCGGCACGCAGGCTGGCGCGGAAGGTTTCATCGGAGAACATGGCAGCCAGTTCGCCGAGGATCTGCAAGTGCACTTCGGTAGCGGCGGCAGGGGCCAGGAGGACAAAGACCAGGTCGACAGGGAGACCATCCGGTGCGTCGAAATCGATGGGGGTTTTCAGGCGCAGGAAGACGCAGGCAGTTTCCTGGAGGTGCTTGATGCGGCCATGCGGGATGGCGATGCCATAACCCAGGGCGGTGGAACCGAGTTTTTCGCGTGAGAAAAGGCTGTCGAACACTTCGCTTGCGGGAACCGCCTGGCTGGTCTGGACCATCTGCGCGGCCTGTTCGAACAGGCGTTTCTTGCTGGTGGTCTCACAGTCGGCCTGGACATTGGCAAGCGAGAGTAGGGGGGTGATCAGGTTCATATCAGGGCCTTGCTAGGCGCTGACCTGGAAACGGGAGTGGCCCCCGTCTCCATGCCAGATGGTTTATTCGGCTTCGACGATCTGGCCTTTCACGCCGCCGGATTCGCGATGCACATTGCCGGTTTTTTCCTTGTGCTTGAGGATTTGCCGGTCGAGTTTGTCGGCGAGGGCGTCGAGGGCCGCGTACATGTCCGCATTGACCGCTTCCACGTAGATGTCCTTGCCGGGGACATGGACATTGGCTTCCGCCTTGTGCTGGAGTTTGTCCACCGAAAGGATGACGGAAACGTCGATGACCTGGTCGAAATGACGGGTGACTCGATCCATCTTCTCGCCCACATAGCCCCTGATCGCGGGGGTGATGTCCAGGTGATGGCCGGTGATGGTGAGGTTCATGAAGTGCTCCTTTTTTAGGTTTCGCGGGTCACATGGACTTGCGTTGGTTGGCGGGAGGAATGTTCAGTAGCTCCCGATATTTGGCGACGGTGCGCCGGGCGACGACGAAGCCCTGCTTGCCCAGCAACTCGGAGATGGCATTGTCCGAGAGCGGTTTGGCGCGGTTCTCCGCGTCGATGAACTGCTTGATCAGCGCGCGCATGGCGGTGCTGGAGGCGGCGCCACCTTCCTCGGTGGCCAGGGCGCTGCCGAAGAAATACTTGAATTCGAACAGACCACGCGGGGTCATCATGAACTTCTGCGTGGTCACGCGGGAGATGGTGGATTCATGCAGTTCCACGGTTTCCGCGATTTCCTTGAGCGTCAGTGGCCGCATGGCGACCTCGCCATGCTCGAAGAACATGCGCTGGCGGTCGACGATGGCCTGCGATACCTTGAGGATGGTTTCAAAACGCTGCTGCACGTTCTTGATCAGCCAGCGCGCCTCCTGCAGCTGGGTGGACAGGGAGGCGCCGCCTTCGCGGTTGTTGCGCAGGATGCCGGCATACATTTCGTTGATGCGAAGCTTGGGCACGGCGTTCGGGTTGAGGCTGACCATCCACAGCCCCTTCACTTTTTTCACGAATACATCCGGCACCACGTAGCGCGTGTCCGCCGGCGCATAAGCGGCACCCGGGCGGGGTTCCAGGGAGGTGATGAGCTGACGCAACTGCATGAACTGCTGCTCATCGAGGCCGAGGATCTTTTTCAACTTGCCGTATTCGCGGTCGGCCAGCAGATTGAGGTGCTCGCGCACCAGGATTTTCGCGGCGGCGAGGTTCGGCGTGTCTTTCGGCAGCGTATTGAGCTGCAGCCACAAGCATTCGCCCAGGTCGCGCGCGCCGACGCCGGTGGGTTCGAAACTCTGCAGCAATCGCAACGCGGCATGCAGCTCGACGGGGTCGATCTCCAGTTCCTCCGGCAGCAGTTCGCCCAGTTCTTCCAGCGAGGCGGTGAGATAGCCATCGTCGTCGAGCGCCTCGATCAGGAAGGAGATCAGCTGACGGTCACGCGTGGTCATCGGGGTCAGGCCGAGCTGTTCCGCCAGGTGCAGGCGCAGGCTGGTGGATTCCGCCTGCTGGAAACCATGCTCGTCATCCTCGTCGTCCGGGGCCGGGCCGACCGCGCGGTCACCCCAGGCCATTTCCTCATAAACCTCGTCGCTCTCCTTGCGCGCGGCCTCTTCGGCGGGCGCCTCGCCGGTGGGGCCGTCGAAGCTGTCCTCGCCATCCAGGCGTTCCAGCAACGGGTTGTCCTGCAGCATCTGCGAGATTTCCTGGCCCAGTTCCAGGGTCGACAACTGCAACAGCCGGATCGACTGCTGCAGTTGCGGTGTAAGGGTGAGCTGCTGGTGCAGCTTGAGCTGGAGGCTCTGCTTCATATGCGAAGCGGGCGACGGTTCAGGTCCGCATCAGCCTCGGATTGGGCGATCTGGTGGCCAGGAACCGGTAACACGGGGGAGCGGGGGGGCGGCAAGAGCATGACGGTTAGAGCCGGAAATGTTCGCCCAGGTACACCTGGCGAACGCTTTCATTGTAAATGATTTCGTCAGGCGTCCCCGACGCCAGGACCTCACCCTGGTTGAGGATGTAGGCGCGGTCGCAGATGTCCAGCGTTTCGCGCACGTTGTGGTCGGTGATCAGGACGCCGATACCGCGATCGGTGAGGAAGCGAACGATCTTCTGGATGTCGATCACTGAAATCGGATCAATGCCGGCGAAGGGCTCGTCCAGCAGCACGAAACGCGGCGAGGTGGCCAGCGCGCGGGCGATTTCCAGCCGCCGCCGCTCGCCGCCGGACAGGCTGGCGGCGCCGGCGTCGCGCAGGTGGGTCAGATGGAGATCCTCGAGCAGGATCTCCAGGCGCTTATCCGCCTCGGCATCTTCAAGGTTCTTCAATTCCAGCATGGCGGCGATGTTCTCGGCCACGCTCATGCGGCGGAATATGGAAGGCTCCTGCGGCAGGTAGGACAGACCCAGACGTGCGCGGCGGTAGACGGGAAGGTGGGTCAGGTCGGCGTCGTCGAGGCTGATGCGGCCGGCATCGGTGCCGATCAGGCCAACCATCATGTAGAAGCATGTGGTCTTGCCGGCGCCATTGGGGCCGAGCAGACCAACCACCTCGCCGCTGGCGACCTCGATCGAGGCGTCATTCACCACCAGGCGCGACTTGTAGCGCTTGGCCAGGTTTTCCGCCCGGAGGACTGTGCTAGGCAGATTCACGACCTGTTCACGGTTTTCCGGCGGCAACCGGATCGCTGCTGTTCTTTGGACGGATCACTGCGCGCACCCGGCCCGGTGTGCCGCCGATGCTGCCCTGGGCCTGGAAGTATTCGGTCTTGCCGTCATAGCTGATGAAGTTGCCGCGGAGGTCGTCGTCGCCGCGTTTCAGGCGCGCCTGGCCGGTCAGTTTCAACTTTTCACCCGGGCCATCGTATTCCAGGCGGTTGGCCCAACCCTCGGCATATTCATCCTTGCCCTCGAGTTTCTGGCGGAAATATACCTGCTTGCCAGAGGCTTCGCCGCTGGCGAAGCCCTGATCGTCCTGGCGTACATCGATGCGGTCGGCGGTGATCAGCAGGGTCCCCTGGCTGAGCACGACATGGCCCTCATAGATGGCGAGCTTGCGGGCATCGTCTACCCGCGCGCTGTCGGATTCGATGTTGACCGGCTTGTTCTTGTCGGCCTTTTCCGCCCACACGGGCTGGCCGATCGAGAGAAGCAGGGCGAACAGGAGACAGGTCTCAGTGTGATTTTTCATAAATTCCTCGAACGCCGCCGGTGAGTTCCAGCCGCTGGTTGCGTTCATCCGCATAGAGGCCACCGGCATGGAGGGCCGAATTGCCCTGACGCAGGGTGATGGGTTTGTCGCTGTTGAGTATGCCTGCATCGGGTACCACGCGCAGATGTTCACCGGTCAGGATGAAGGCGGATTGCGCGGGCGTTGCGCCACGGATGGCGCGGACATCGCCGAGGAAATGAATGCTGTCACGATCTCCGAAAATCAGGCCACGCCGGGCGCCGACCTCGATCGGCGCCCGCTTCGCGGTGGTCAGGTGGAACAGGGGGTGATCCAGTTCGCTGGTGTCATCGTCCATGTAGTGGATCATGCGTTGCGCGGTGAGCAGGTGTCGCGGTCGGCCCGCAAGATCGAATGTGCGCACCTTGAATTGTTCGACGATGTAATCGGGATCATGGGCAAAGCCGGTATTGTCCGCCAGCGTGGGCGCCTTGGCCAACTGGTTCAGCCAGGCGCTCATCAGCGCCAGCATGGCCGCCAGGGCGAGCGGCAACCAGTGCACATGATGTCCGCCGGTCATCGGTCGTAGAGCGCCAGTTGCGCGTCCCAGGTGCCCTGGGCACGCATGATCATTTCACAGGCTTCACGCGCGGCGCCATGTCCGGCACCGGCGCGGGTGATGTAGTGGCTGCGCGCCTTCACCTCTTCGGGGGCATCCGGCACGCTGATCGCCAGGCCGCAGCGGCGCAGCACCGGCAGATCCACCACGTCGTCGCCCATGTAGGCGATCTGCGACGGCGCGAGATTGACGCTGGCGAGCAGCTTGTTGAAGGCTTCCAGCTTGTCTTCAGCGCCCTGGAACAGATGCGCGATGCCGAGATTGCGCGCGCGGAACAGGACGACTTGCGAGGTGCGCCCGGTGATGATGCCCGTCTCCACGCCGGTGGCGCGCAGCATTTTTATGCCGTGGCCGTCGCGCGAATTGAAGGCCTTGTATTCCTGGCCGTCGTCCCCGAAAAAAAGACTGCCGTCGGTCAGCACACCGTCGACATCGAACACGATCATGCGCACGGCGCGCGCGCGTTCCTGAATGTCTTCCCGGCTCATACCACCCCTGCGCGAAGAAGGTCATGCATGTTGAGTGCTCCACTGATCTGTCCAGCCGTATTGACGGCAAGCAGGCCGTTGATCTTGAATTCTTCCATCATCCGTACCGCTTCCACCGCCAGGGCATCTTCGGCGATGGTGCGGGGACTGCGCTTCATCACGTCCACAATCGACGCGCTGCGCACATCCACATCGTTGTCCAGCAGGCGGCGCAGGTCGCCGTCGGTAAAAATGCCCAGCAGGTGACGGTCGTCATCGACGATCGCGGTCATGCCAAGGCCCTTGCGCGTCATTTCCAGCAGCGCATCCTTGAGGCTGGCTCCCACACCCACCACAGGCAGCGCCGCGTCCTTGTGCATCAGGTCGCGCACATGTACCAACAGGCGACGACCCAGGGCACCACCGGGGTGGGTGCGGGCAAAGTCCTCCGCCGTGAATCCGCGGGCATAGAGGACGGCCACCGCCAGGGCGTCACCCAGCGCCAGCGCCGCCGTGGTGCTGGCGGTGGGGGCCAGGTTGAGCGGACAGGCTTCCTGCGCGACACTGGCATCGAGGTGGATATCCGCCTCGCGCGCCAGGGTGGAAGCGGGGTTGCCGGTCATGCTGATCAGACGCGCGCCGCGTCGCTTCAGCAGCGGCACGATGGCGGCGATTTCCGCGCTTTCACCAGAGTTGGACAGGGCGATGACCACATCCTGACCGGTAATCATGCCGAGGTCGCCATGGCTGGCCTCCGCCGGGTGCATGAAGAAGGCCGGAGTGCCGGTACTGGCCAGGGTGGCCGCGATCTTGCCGCCGATATGCCCGGATTTGCCCATGCCGGAGACCACCACGCGGCCCTGGCAGCCAAGCAGCAGGGCGACCGCCTCCGGGAAGGCGTGGTCCAGACGATCACGCAGGCGGTTGACGGCGCTGGCCTCGATTTCTAGCGTGCGCCGCGCGAGTGCGAGGATGTCGGCGGGGGAAGTGGTTGGGGATGTCATAATGGGCCGTGAGTATAGCCCCCTAGCCGTAGCACACTCCATGCCCAGTACCCTTGAGCTCACCCTGATTCTGCTCGCCAGCGGCGTTTTTGCCGTGGCCTGGCTGAAAGCGATCGGCATGCCCGCGCTGGTTGGCTATGTGCTGATCGGTGCCGCCATGGCGCCTTTCCTGCCGCGCCTCAGCCACGATTCGCCGGCCAGCCACCTGGCGGAATTCGGCGTGGTCTTCCTGATGTTCTCGATCGGCCTGGAATTCTCCCTGTCCCACCTGAAGACCATGCGCCAGGCGGTGTTCGGCCTCGGCGGCATGCAGGTCGGACTGACCATGTTCATTGTCATGTCCCTGGGCTTGTTGTTTTCCCTGCCCTGGGAGCAAGGCCTGGCCCTCGGGGGTGTGCTGGCCATGTCGTCCACCGCCATCGTCAGCAAGATGCTCTCCGAGCGCGACGAACTGGGCAGTGATCATGGCCGCCTGATCCTCGGCATCCTCCTGTTCCAGGACCTCGCCGTGGCGCCGCTGATCATTTTCGTGCCCGCACTGGCGCAGAGTGCGGGCCTTGGCGAAGCGCTGCTGCATGCCAGCCTGAAGGCGGCCCTGGTGCTGGCCCTGATCCTGGTGCTCGGGCAACGCCTGATGCGGCCCTGGTTCCACTGGATCGCCCAGGCCAAGTCCGCCGAATTGTTCATGCTCAACGTCCTGCTGATCACCCTCGGTCTGGCTTACGTTACCGATCGGGCGGGGCTCTCCCTCGCCCTGGGGGCCTTCCTCGCCGGCGTCCTGATCGCCGAGACCGAATATCGCTACCAGGTGGAATCCGACATCCGCCCCTTCCGCGACGTGCTCATGGGGCTGTTCTTCGTTTCCATCGGCCTGATGCTCGACCTCGGCGTGGTGGCGAGGAACTGGGGACAAGTGCTGGGCATCATGATGGCGGTGGTCGTCGGCAAGTTGCTGCTGGTGTCGCTGCTGACCGGGTTGTTCGTCCGTTCCTGGCCGGTCGTGCTGCGGGTTGGCCTGGGTCTGGCGCAGGCGGGTGAGTTTGGTTTTGTCTTGCTGGCGCTGACCCTGGGGAGCGGTCTCATCGAGGCCGAACTGCATCAGACCCTCCTCGCCGCGATGGTGCTTTCGATGCTGTTCGCGCCGCTCATCGTGGTGCTTGGCAACACCCTGGCGACCCGTCTCGAGGGCGGTGCCTGGGTGGAACAGGCGCGTGATGTGCACGAGATCGCCGCGCGCGCATTCGGTATCCAGAAACACGTCATCGTCTGTGGCTATGGCCGCAGCGGACAGAGCCTGGCGCGCCTGCTGGAATCGGAGAATGTTCCCTTCATCGCCCTGGATGATGATCCTCGCCGGGTCCATGCCGCCGCCCAGGCGGGCGACCGGGTGGTGTTCGGCGATGCCTCTCGCGCCGAAGTCCTCACGGCGGCGGGCGTGCATCGTGCCCGTGCGGTGGTGATCAGCTTCGCCCACTCGCCTTCCGCGCACAAGGTGCTGGCCACCGTCCAGCAATTGAAACCCGACGTGCCGGTGATCGTGCGCACTGTCGACGAGACCGACCTCGACGCCCTGCGCGAGGCCGGCGCGGCCGAAGTGGTTCCGGAAGTCATCGAAGGTGCGCTCATGCTCGGCTCGCAGACCCTGCTCATGGCAGGCGTGCCGCTGGCGCGGGTGCTCAAGCGTATTCGAATGGTGCGTGAAGCCCGCTACGGCGCCATGCGCGGCTATTTCCGCGGCCTGACCGATGAGCTCGATGACGAGAACGGGGGCGAGCGGCTGGCCTCCCTTCTGGTCAACGCCAAGCTGGGTGCGGGTGGCAAGTCACTGCGCGAACTCGACCTGGAAAATCTTGGCGCCACCCTCGTCAATCTGCGCCGCCGTGGCGTCCATGGCTTCAAATATGGACCCGATACCCTCTTGATGGCAGGCGATATCCTTATCCTGCGCGGTGAGCCGGAAGCCCTGTCGGCTGCGGAAATGCGTCTGGCGGAAGGGTAGCGAGGCGGTCGTATGCAGCGCCGGCATCTTGCCGGCCGTTTTCAAGCTGGTGGCAAGCGAATCCACGGGCGCTCATCCTTAGCGCGTCCACTTGCAGCGCGAACGACCCGGTCCGTGAGCCGGCCCGCATCCTGGCGCGTGGGTTTTCATGCATCGCGATGCGCGGTGGGGCAATTGAAATGCAAAACGCCCCATGGTCGGGGCGTTTTGCGTGATACATACAACAGCTTATTTCTTGCCAGCCTCGGGCTTGGCCGCGCCAACGGCCAGTTCACCCTTCAACTTCGCCACGCTGGCCTTGCCGAAACCCTTTACCTCGGTCAACGCTTCCATGCTCTTGAACGGCCCGTTCTTCTGGCGATATTCCATGATTGCCTTCGCCTTGGCTGGGCCGATACCCTTCACCGCCTCAAGCTCGGACTGCGTCGCCGTATTGATATCCACCGCCGCCCAGGCGGAAACCGAAAGCAGCAGACCTGCGAGCAGACTCCCAAACCATTTCTTCATGATGACCTCCGTGTCATTTGATCGCGCCGGGGATCGGCGCGGTAGAAATCTACTACGGAGGCGGAAAAAAGAAAACGGGCGCGGCGCAAGCCGCGCCCGTTTCGACTACTTTTTTATGAGTCGGGGGCTCAGAAAAACTGCTTGGCGAAGTTGGCGACAGCGATCGCGATCAGCACACCCATCATCCATTGAAGTAAGTTAAGATCGGCGTGGATGGGGACCAGTGCAATTTGGAAGTCTTTGCGGGTGACAAGTTCCGTCTCGTCAATGGCGGCCCGCATCGCGTCCGTCAACCCCTCTGCTTGAGTTTGGTTGAATCCTGCTTCCTGCACAGTTTGCGAACAAATTTGTGTGCATCAAATGTGATTGATGCCATGGCGACTCTCCTTCGACGGCAACTGTATCAGTCATCCCTCCCATATAAAACAAAACGGGCGCGGCTTACGCCGCGCCCGTTTCAACACTGCTTCAGATCAGGCTTGAGGCCGGATTAGAAGTCGTGGTTCAGACCCATGGTCCAGACGTTGGCCTTGACGTCGGCAACGGTGGCACGGGTGATCTTGTCATGGTCATAAGCGACGTAGGCGCTGGTGCGCTTGGACAGGCTGTAGACCGCGCCCAGGGTGGTACGGGCCAGATCGGTGTCGCCAGCGGTTTCAGCGGCGGCGTTCACGTTACGCTTGCCGTACTGCAGGGCCAGGGTGATGGGGCCCATGCCGTAAGCGCCAGACAGCAGATAGTTCTTGGCGGAACGGGTGCCGACGCCGTCTTGGCTTTCGTAGGTCGCGCCGACCTTGAAGTCGCCGAAGGTGTAGCCAGCGTTCAGTTTCCAGGCGGACTCGTCAGCCAGGTCGTTGTGGTCTTCGTAACCAAAGGCAACGTTCAGGGGACCATTGCCGTACACCAGGGCCAGGGAGTAAGCATCGGCCAGGCTGTTCTTGTTGGTGCCAGCGGTGGTGGTTTCACCGGGGATCACGGCAACAGCAGCGTGGAAACCGCTCATGGTGGGGGAGACATAGGCGATGGCGTTGGTGGCGCGCATGTCGAAGTCGCCAGCACCGCCGGTCATGCCGTAGCCAATGATGCCGCCCTTGTTCTGGGAGTCGGCGGAGGTGTCGGCAAACAGGTCGGAAGAGCCGGCCAGCTTGTAGGGGGTGTCATGCTTGCCGAACAGAACGGTACCGAAGCCGCCGGACAGGCCGATGAAGGTGTTACGGGTGCCCAGGGTGGTGCCACCGATGTTGGAGAACTGGCCGCTGCCGGAGGCGGTGCCCAGAGCGGTTTCCATCTGGTAGATGGCCTTCAGGCCACCGCCCAGGTCCTCGGAGCCCTTGATGCCGAGGCGGGAGGTTTGGTCGTTCAGCTGCCAGCTGTCGGCGGTGCCGGTGACGCTGACATGGTCAAGGGACAGGCGCATCTTGCCATACACGTCCACGTTGGAGGTGGCGGCGAAAGCGGGAGCGGCAAAGGTGCCAGCAACAGCCAGAGCGATCAGAGACTTTTTCATGTGTGAAACTCCTATCAGGTTTGTGAAACGCTTCTGCCCTTTGCGGCGGCCTGGTTGCCCTTGCCTCCGCCCTGCTCAACCTTGAGCAGGGGGCCTAAAAAACCTCTCGCGCGAGAAGTTGGATCGCATTCTGCGCAACTCTTAACAGGAGGGGCAAATCCGGAATCTCTTTTCAAGTAATTTCTCAAGAGTGTTGTTGCTACGCTGCAACAGTCACCCTTGGCGCCGAGAAATGTTTTTCGCAAGGGGGCTTGCGTGTACGCGAAACGTGGGCTTGCGCTTGTTATCCGGCAGGCCGGCCTGCACGGCGCCGGGGTGTGTACAAGAGGGGATTCAGATGGAGAACAACCGCGCCAGTTCCGCGCCGGGGTCCGTGGCTCTCATGAAGGCCTCGCCGACCAGGAAGGTGTCGACCTCGTGGGCGCGCATCAGGTTGACGCCGGCTGGAGTGAGGATGCCACTCTCGGTGATGACAATACGGTCGGCGGGGATGTGCTCCATCAGATCAATGGTGGTTTCCAGGCGGGTTTCGAAGGTGCGCAGGTTGCGGTTGTTGATGCCGATCAGGGGCGTGTCCAACTGCAATGCGGCTTCAAGTTCGTCGCCGTCGTGGCTTTCCACCAGCACGGCCATGCCGAGGGCGTGGGCGAGGGCTTCCAGTTCCTGCATCTGCTCGAGCCTCAGCGCGGCGACGATGAGGAGGATGCAGTCGGCACCCATCGCGCGGGCTTCATAGACCTGATAGGGGTCGATCATGAAGTCCTTGCGCAACACCGGCAAAGCGCAGGCGTCGCGCGCCTGTTTCAGGTATTCCGGGGCGCCCTGGAAATATTGCCGGTCGGTGAGCACGGAGAGGCAGGCCGCACCGCCTTTCTCATAGCTGGCCGCGATTTCCGCCGGGTTGAAATCGGCGCGGATGATCCCCTTGCTGGGGCTGGCCTTCTTGATTTCGGCGATGACGGCGGGGTGGCCGGCTGCGATCCTGGTGCGCAGCGCGCTGGTGAAGTCGCGCGCGGGCGGCGCCCATCCGGCGGCTTCGCGGACCACTTCAAGGGGCTCGACTTGCTTCGCTGCAGCGATTTCCTCGGCTTTGGTGGCGAGGATTTTTTCCAGGATGTCGGACATGGCGGGGTTCCGTTAAGACTCAGGTTGCTTCCACCCGCACGCGCGGCGCGAGGGCGGTGAGCAGTTCGTAGGCGATGGTGCCGGCGGTCGCGGCGACGTGTTCCGCCGGCAGGTCCGGGCCCCAGAGGGTGACCGGGCTGCCGACGTGGGCGTTGGGGATGGGGTCGAGGTCGGCGAACAGCATGTCCATCGAGACACGGCCGAGCGTGCGGGTGAGCAGGCCTTCGACCAGGATGGGGGTGCCGGTGCCGGCGTGACGCGGGTAGCCGTCGGCATAGCCACAGGCGACGACGCCGATGTTCATGTCGCGTTCGGCGACGAAGGTGGCGCCGTAGCCGACGGCTTCGCCCTTGCGGATGCGGCGCGTGGCGATGAGGCGGGATTCAAGGGTCATCACCGGCAGCAGGCCGAGGTCGGCGCCGGTCGTGCCGGCGAAGGGCGAGATGCCGTAGAGCATGATGCCGGGGCGGACCCAGTCACCATGGGTTTCCGGGTAGCGCAGCAGGGCGGCGGAGTTGGCGAGGGTCACGGGCAGCTTGATGTCGCCGGCGGCTTCCCGAAATGCTGCCAACTGTGATGAAACACCGATCGTCGGCTCGTCGGCGCAGGCGAAGTGGCTCATCAGGGTGATGCCGCCGACATTCGCGGAGGCGCGCAGGGTGGCGAGGGCGTCGGCCAGTCGCTTCGGAGGCAGGCCGAGGCGGTGCATGCCGGTGTCGGTCTTGAGCAGGACGTCGATGCGGTGTTCGAGGCGCGCGCGCGCCAGGATCTCCGCCTGGTCCTGGCGGTGGATGACGGGACGCAGGCGCAGGCGGGCGATCTCCGGGAGTTCGTCGGGGTGGAAGAAGCCTTCCAGCAGGACGATGGGATGGCTGTAGCCCTCGCCGCGCAACAGCGCCGCCTCCTCGATGGAGAGCACGGCGAAGCCGTCCGCCGCGCGCAGGCCGCGCGCCACCCGGGCGAGGCCGTGGCCATAGCCGTTGGCCTTGACCACGGCATAGGCCTTGGATTTCGGCGCGGCGGCTTTGGCCACGCCCAGATTGTGGGCGAGGGCGGCAGTGTCGATGCGGGCGATCAGGGGGCGTGCCATATCGTTGTGAAGGGCCGGCGAGACGCCGGCACTACATGCCCCCGGCGAAGTTTTCGAATCTCGTGTATTCGCCCAGGAAGGTCAGCCGCACGGTGCCGATGGGGCCGTTACGCTGCTTGCCGATGATGATTTCCGCCGAACCCTTGTCCGGCGTGTCCGGGTTGTAGACCTCGTCGCGGTAGATGAACAGGATCACGTCGGCGTCCTGCTCGATGGCGCCCGAGTTGTGGGTGACGATGCCGTCCGCCAGCCAGCTCGCCGGGCCGGGAACGGTCAGGTCATAGACTTCCGCCTCGCCGGCCGGTTCGATGGCGGTGACCTTGTCCCAGAACAGGTCCGATTCAGCCCATGTGCGCAGGACGTCGTCGTCAAGGATTTCGGCATACGAGGCCAGCGTCTGCCGCGAAGGCGCGAAGCGGAAGTGGCTGGTGCCGCCATAGGCCGTGCCGCGCGCGGCCGCCATCCGCCGGGTGCTGACGCCGCGTCGCCGCATGGCTTCGCGAACCCGTTCGAACAGGGATCTCGGCAGTGTGTCGACATTGGGATTGCTGCCGCCCTTGGCGAGCAGATCCGCTAGTCGCCTGGCCGGCTCCGCGCGGGGGCCGAAGGTGCCGACCCGCTCCAGGAAGCGTGACTGCATTTCGTTTCCCGTGACATCCACGCTGTAGAGCGGGTTTCCGGAGGTCTGGCGGCTGGCGCGGATGCGGGCGACGATGCCCAGGCGCAGCATCAGGGCGGCGACATCTCCGGCCAGCCGGCGGCTGCTGGTGGCAAAATAAACCCGAGGGGAGCCCTTCTGGCTCTCGGGACGGACATGGATCGCGCCGTCCGTGGCCCAGAGATGGCGCAGGAACAAGGCGATTTTTTCCTCGCTCAGGCGAAAAACGGCTTCCGGTACGCATTTCTCGGAAGAACGCTGGTCGAAGATGCCCAGTTCTCGCAGCCATTTGTTCAAGCCGGCGGCCCGCCAGCGGTCGCCGTTGCCGGAAAACACCAGTTGATGCCAGTTGCCGCGGCCGGCGTGGCGATTGACGGTGACCCCAAAGGCGCGCGCCGCCGCCGTAGCCACGATGGCGCTGTTGTCCTCGGAGCCGGTGGTATAGCGCAGCGGTTGTCCGGAAAGATAGCTGCCGTCGCCGATGAGATGGGCCAGCACCACACAGTGGTCTTCGGGCCAGTCGAGGGCGGCGTCGCTGGCCGGCAGGTGGCGGGCCAGGGCCACACGGTCGCCGGCGGCCAGTTCATCGAACTTGACCCAGCCGCGTTCGCTGAAAATCCGGTGTTCCCCGGTGGCGGTCAGGCGTCGGCCACTGGTCAGGCGCAGTTCGAACACGGGCTTGCTGCCCACGGACCAGACCTTGTCAGCCTGCGCGGCGACGATTTTCTGCCGTGCATCCATTGCCCAGACCTCGGGTTGTTGCCCGACCAGTTCGCGGATCGGCACACGCCGGCCATCGGTCAGCAGCACCAGGGTGTCGCCCACCACACACTCGCGCAGGTCCGACATCACCGGCCGCTTGTTCGGGCGCTGTTCCAGGGAGCGGTTGAGCTGCGAGAGGGCGATCACCGGAACATGCAGTTCCTTGGCCAGGCTCTTGAGTGAACGGGAGATGTCTGAGATTTCCGTGGCGCGGTTCTCGCCCTGGCCGCTTCCGGACATCAGTTGCAGGTAGTCGAGCACGATCAGGCCGAGCTGGCCCCCCTCGCATTGCCGCGCCAGACGGCGGGCGCGGGCGCGGACTTCCAGCGCGGTGAGGCCGGGCGACTCGTCGATGAACAGCTTGCATTCGTTGAGGCTGCCCAGGGCGTGGGTCAGGCGCGGCCAGTCGTCGTCGGTGATGCGGCCGGTACGCAGCTTGTGCTGGTCGAGGCGGCCGACCGAACCCAGCATCCGCATCACCAGTTGTGCCGCGCCCATTTCCATACTGAACACGGCCACCGGCAGGTTGGAATCCAGCGCCACGTTTTCCGCGATGTTCAGGCTGAACGCGGTGTTGTGGGTGACGACATCCTGATCGGTAATGTAGAGCCGGCTGGGATGGCTGACGGCGATGCACTGACATTCCGCCATGCGGCAGGCTTCAATGCTGGCGAAGGTCAAACGCTTTACACGCCTCCACTGTTCCGGCAAGCGTGCCAGTTTTTCCGACAACAACATCAGGGAACGAGGCTCCGGATGATTGATGTGGCAGACATAAGCCAGCCTGCCCGACATGCGCGGGGTGCCGTCCGATGCGCGGTAGTGAGGCTGCTTCTTCGAGATGGAACACCATCCGCCGAGAGATCGTACCAATTCGGCCACATTCTCGGCCAGGCGCGAGCTGGCTGTGGAGAGACGGATGCTGCCCCAGCGCTCTACCCAGCCATCGGTGTCGAGCAGTCCGCGCAGAACATCAAGCCGCGTTTCACGATCCGCTTCCAGGTAGAGTCTGGGAATGAACTTGTCATCGCTTCGGGTTTCCCAAAGCCCCAGCGACTCCAGTCCTTGTCGCAGTGGATTGTGTGAGGGACGGTCCTGATTTGGGCAGTCGTCCATCTCGCGTCGTATCAAGCGGTAGTCATACCGCCCCGCATGCGTCACGGTCATCGTGTCGCCGATGCGCGCGCGCACTCGGTCGAGCATTTCGGCCGATGCGGTGGAGAAACGCAAGGCTGTGCCGGTGAGGCTGCCATCCCCCAGTAGTGCCCCCAGCAACCACGGGTCCACAGGGGGTGAGATGGTGTGGCCGAAGTTGCCGTCATGGAGATCGATCCACAAGCGATTGCGGTATCGCACCCGCCCGAGCATGGCGATCAGTTGATCGGTGCGCAGAATACGAGGTGCGTCCCAGTCCCGGTAGTGGACGCGCCAGAGGTGTTCCGCGCAGCACTCGGTAGAACGGCCATCGGAAAATGAGACGCGAAACACCTCGCGTTCACCTTGCGGATAGATGCCAGCAACGATGGAAGCTGCGCCGTCAAGCGAGGCCAATGCATCGCCCACCGCCAGTTCGCGCATCGTTTTCCAACCGTGGGGGGTGCGCACCTTCGCATCCAGCGGCTGCGCCTTGCCCATCGACGGGCGACCGGCGACGATGATGAGGTCGCCCGGCTGCAGGCCGGAAGTCTTGGTGTCGAGGTCGGTGTAGCCGGTGGGCACGCCGGTGACCTCGCTGGGGTTGTCGCGGTTGTAGAGTTCGTCGATGCGGGTGACGACTTCCTTCAGCAGCGGTTGCAGCGGCAGGAAGCCCTGGGTGGATTTGGCGCCGGCTTCCTTGATGTCGAATACCTTCTTTTCCGCCTCGTCGAGGATGTCGGTGGCGGAGCGGCCATTCGGGTTGAAGGCGGAGGTGGTGATTTCGCCGCCGACTTCGACCAGTTTGCGCAGGACCGAGCGCTCCCGCACGATTTCGGCATAGCGGCGGATGTTGGCGGCGGAGGGGGTGTTCTGCGCCAGCGCGGCCAGGTAGGCGAGGCCGCCGATCTCGTCCAGCTTGTTGTTCGACTCCAGCGCCTCGGCCACGGTGACCACGTCGGCCGGCTTGTTGTCGTCGATCAGGCGGACGATCTGTTTCCAGATGTGGCGATGGTCGGCACGGTAGAAATCCTGCTCATTGACCAGGTCCGCCACCCGCTCCCAGGCATTGTTTTCCAGCAACAGGCCGCCCAGTACCGACTGCTCCGCCTCAACCGAATGGGGCGGCAGCTTCAGCGCGGTGAGCTCTGGATCGAATTCGGACATGGCATGGCGCGAGAAAGGTAAGGGACGAATTCTAGACGATGGACGTGACAAGGGCCGCGTCAGCGGCCCCTGGTCAGGAACGCCCCGGAACGGGGCGCGTGGTACGGCTTACTGTGCGCCCAGCACCGCGACGGTGATTTCCACTGCCACGTCGCTGTGCAGCGACAGGGTGATGGGGTAATCGCCGATCGCCTTGAACGGGCCTTCCGGCAGGCGCACTTCGCCGCGCGAGACAGGGAAGCCCTGCGCGGTCAGCGCCTCGGCGATGTCGATGTTGGTCACGGAACCGAACAGGCGACCGTCGACGCCAGCCTTCTGGCTGATCTGCACGGTGTAGCCGGCCAGTTTCTCGGCACGGGCCTGGGCGGCGGCCAGCTTTTCGGCGGACAGCTTTTCCAGTTCGGCCTTGCGTTCTTCGAAGGCGGCGATGTTGGCCTTGTTGGCACGCTTGGCCATGCCCTGGGGAATCAGGTAGTTGCGTGCGTAGCCGGCCTTGACGTTGACCACGTCACCCAGGTTGCCCAGGTTGGTCACTTTGTCCATCAGGATGATTTCCATGTTCTTGTCTCCTGAACTCAGCTGGTGTGTTGGTCGGTGTAGGGCATCAGCGCCAGGAAGCGGGCGCGCTTGATGGCCACGGAAAGCTGGCGCTGGAACTTGGCCTTGGTGCCGGTGATGCGGGCCGGGATGATCTTGCCGTTCTCATTGATGAAGTCCTTGAGCACGTCGATATCCTTGTAGTCCACCTCTTTCACGCCTTCGGCGGTGAAACGGCAGAATTTACGGCGGCGGAACAGGGCCGCGCCATTCGGGTTCTTGGGACGGGGTTTGCGCTTGATGAACGCCATTTTCAACTCCTCAATCTGGCCCGCTCTGCGGGCTGAACAATTCAAATTCGGTCACATGCAATTCGAGCGTCGGGTACTTCACGCCCTTGCGGTCGAGAAAGCCGAAGAGTCTGATCTGTTCGCCTGTCGGCAATTGGGCCAGTCTCCGTGCCGTGTCGCCGAATGCGACGACCTCGGTTTCTATCTCTACCGCTCGGCTACGTCCGCCTTCCTGCTGCTGCGAGCCATGGGCCACGCGCAAGCGGAGGGTGGGCAAGCCGGATGGGGTGTAGCGCAGGCCATCACTACCGGCCAGGCGCGCCGTCAACTCGAATCGGTTGCTGTCTTCAGTGCTCAGTTGCGTGATCAGGCTGCGGCCTCAGTAGCCGGGGCCGGGGCCGGAGCTTCGGGCTGAGCGGACTGAGGGGCCAGCAGGTTGCGGGCCTTCTCTTCCTTCATCATCGGCGAAGCGGCGGTCACGGCGTCATCGCGGACGATGGTCAGGTGGCGCAGGATGGCGTCGTTGAAGCGGAAGCCGTGCTCCAGTTCGTCCAGGGTTTCCTGGTCGATCTCGATGTTCATGAGCAGGTAATGGGCCTTGTGCATCTTCTGGATGGTGTAGGCCAATTGGCGGCGACCCCAGTCTTCCATGCGGTGAATCTGGCCGCCCTTGGAGGCGATGAGGGTTTTGTATCGCTCAACCATGGCGGGCACCTGCTCGCTCTGGTCGGGATGGACGATGAATACGATTTCGTAGTGGCGCATTGAAACTCCTTTTGGTCTTCGGCCCTCTCCGTGCGTCCGGGGTAGGGCAAGGCGGGTGGATAAAAACGACCAAGCCCGCGAGAGATTTCAAGCGGGCTCGGAAGGGGCGGCATTCTATTTAATAATCAGGGAGATAGCAAGGTCGTTGCGGAGGCTTAGAGCAGCCCCATCGCCACCAGTGCGACAAACGCCGCGAACAGGGCGAAGTGGCTGATGCCCTCGATGGCGTTGGTTTCACCGTCGTGGAGGTTGTTCATTACCGCCAGCAGGGTCAGCAGGAGCATGCCGCCCTGCATCGGGGTGAGCGCCATCACGATGCGTTCGCCGGAGTACAGCGCCATCGCCTCGATCACCGGCAGGGTCAGCAGCACGGTGGCGAGCGAGGCGCCGAGGGCGATGTTGACGGTGGTCTGCATGCGGTTGGCCTGGGCCGCGCGCAGGGCGGTGAGGATTTCCGGACTGGCCGAGATCAGTGCCACCAGCACGGCGGGAATGGACTTGGGCAGGCCGCTGCCGACCAGGCCCGCGTCGAGCAGTGCCGAGAGGACTTCCGAGAGGACGCCGACCAGGGCGATGGCGCCCAGCATCATCGCGAGATGCAGGCTGTTGGGGCTGTGCGTGGTGTCATGCGCTTCCTCGGCGAGGCCATTGTCATGCTCGAAGAAGGCGCGGTGTTCCACGGTCTGCAGGCGCAGGAAACCGACATACATCAGCACCATCACTGCCACGGAAAACAGGGAATAGGTTTGCCATTGTGCGTCCGGGACGAAATCCGGGATGAACATGCCGATGCCGAGGGCCACCAGCAGCATGGCGATGTAGGAATTGGCGGAATCGAGGTTGTAGGGCGTGGAGCCGTGCTTGAGGCCGCCGACGATGGCGGCCAGTCCGAGGATGCCGTTGATGTCCAGCATCACCGCGGCGAAGACGGTGTCGCGCGCCAGGGTCGGGTTGGGCGCGCCCTGCAGCAGCACGACCAGGATCACCACCTCCACGGACACCGCTGCCAGGGTCAGGATCAGGGTGCCGTATGGCTCACCCAGGCGCAGTGCCAAAACCTCGGCATGGTGGCTGATGCGCAGCGCCACGCCGATGATGGCGACCAGGATGAGGCCGAGCAGTCCCCAGAGGACAGCGCCCCCCTGCGTGACGGCGCTGTGTTCGAAGGCGAAGCCGAGGCCCAGGACGAAGCAGGCCAGGATGACCGGTATTTCCTGCCCGAGGTATTTCATGCGCGGCCCGAACGCGGCTTACGCCACGCAATCCACGTAATAGCGCGTCTTGCCGTTGCTCTTGTCCTTGACCAGACCATGCACGTCGGTTTCGAAGCCGGGGAATTTCTCGTTGAATTCGCGGGTGAACTTCAGGTAGCGGACGATGGTGGCGTTGAACCGCTCGCCGGGAATCAGCAGCGGGATGCCAGGCGGGTAGGGGGTGAGCAGGATGGAGGTGATGCGGCCCTCGAGGTCGTCGATCTCCACCCGTTCGATGTCACGATGCGCCATGCGGGCGAAGGCATCGGCGGGGCGCATGGCCGGGACCATGTCGGAGAGGTACATCTCGGTGGTCAGGCGGGCGACATCGTTGGCCTTGTAGACCTCGTGGATGGCGGTGCACAGCTCCTTCAGGCCGATGCGTTCGTAGCGCGGATGGGCGGCGACGAAGTCCGGCATGATCCGCCATAGCGGCTGGTTGCGGTCGTAGTCGTCCTTGAACTGCTGCAACTCGGTGACCATGGTGTTCCAGCGGCCCTTGGTGATGCCGATGGTGAACATGATGAAGAAGGAGTACAGCCCGGTTTTCTCGACGATGACGCCGTGTTCCGCCAGGTATTTGGTGAGGATGGCGGCGGGGATGCCGGTGTCGGCAAAGTCGCCGTCGACATCGAGGCCGGGGGTGATGATGGTGGCCTTGATCGGGTCGAGCAGGTTGAATTCCGGCGCCAGGTTGCCGAAGCCGTGCCAGCGCTCGCCGGCGCGCAGCATCCAGTCCTCACGGTCACCCATGCCTTCCTCGGCCAGTTCTTCCGGCCCCCAGACCTTGAACCACCAGGCGGCGCCGGCTTTGCTGGCCGCATTGGTTGCCATATCGGCTTCCATTTCCGCGCCCACCTTGCGCATGGCACGGCGGAAATCCAGGGCTTCGGAGATGGATTCTTCCACCAGGGCGGTGCCGCCCGGTTCCTCCATCATCGCCGCCGCCACGTCGCAACTGGCGATGATGGCGTACTGCGGGCTGGTCGAGGTGTGCATCAGGAAGGCTTCGTTGAACACGTCGCGGTCGAGCTTGCGGTTCTCCGACTCCTGTACCAGGATCTGCGAGGCCTGGCTCAGACCGGCCAGCAGCTTGTGCGTGGATTGCGTGGAAAACACCATCGATTCCTGGCAGCGCGGCCGGTCGGCGCCGATGGCGTGCATGCCACGGTAAAAATTATGGAAGGTGGCGTGCGGCAGCCAGGCCTCGTCGAAATGCAGGGTGTCGATCTTGCCGTCCAGTTCCTTCTTGATCTCCTCGACGTTGTAGAGGATGCCGTCATAGGTGCTCTGGGTGATGGTCAGCACCCGCGGCTTGGCGTTCTTGTCCGGAGCGAAGGGGTGCGCGGCGATCTTCTTCCTGATGTTGTCCCAGTTGAACTCGGAGCGCGGAATCGGCCCGATGATGCCGTAGTTGTTACGGGTGGGCATCAGGAACACGGGGATGGCGCCGGTCATGATGATGGCGTGCAGGATCGACTTGTGGCAGTTGCGGTCGACCACCACGATGTCGTTGGGGGCGACGGTGGAATGCCAGACGATCTTGTTCGAGGTGGAGGTGCCGTTGGTGACGAAGAACAGGTGGTCGCACTTGAAGATGCGCGCGGCGTTGCGTTCCGAGGCCGCCACCGGGCCGGTGTGGTCGAGCAATTGGCCGAGTTCCTCGACCGCGTTGCAGACGTCGGCGCGCAGCATGTTCTCGCCGAAGAACTGGTGGAACATCTGGCCGATCGGGGATTTCAGGAAGGCGACGCCGCCGGAGTGGCCGGGGCAGTGCCAGGAATAGGAGCCATCCGCCGCGTAGTGGGTCAGCGCCCGGAAGAAGGGCGGTGGCAGCGAATCCAGGTAGGCCTTGGTCTCGCGCACGACCAGGCGGGCGACGAATTCCGGCGTGTCCTCGAACATGTGGATGAAGCCGTGCAGTTCGCGCAGCACGTCGTTCGGTATGTGGCGGCTGGTGCGGGTTTCGCCATAGAGAAAAATCGGGATGTCGGTGTTGCGGTGGCGGATTTCCTTCACGAAGGCGCGCAGTTCGGCGATGGTTTCGTCGGTTTCCCCGGAGGAGAAATCATCGTCGTCCACCGACAGGATGAAACCGGAGGCGCGGCTCTGCTGTTGCGCGAATGAGGACAGGTCGCCGTAACTGGTCACCCCCAGGATTTCCATGCCCTCGTCTTCCAGCGCCTTGGCCAGGGCGCGGATACCCAGGCCGGATGCGTTCTCGGAACGGAAGTCTTCGTCGATGATGACGACGGGAAAGCGGAAACGCATGGGGAAACTCCAGGGGGTGAGAGTGAAACGGATGGGGCGCGCGAATTATAAGAACGCGGGATGGACCGCGTGTTAAATCTTGGCGGGCATCACAGCAAGGCCGCGATACACCTGAGCAGGCCGTAGTCGTAGCGGCCCTCGAAGCGTTCGAACACCGGTTTCAGCCGCGGTTCCCCGGTTTCCTGCTGTTCCCGGAAGGCCGCGAGGATGGGTTCGATTTCCTCATGGTCGAGGGGAATGACATCCTGTGCGTCGATCAGGCCCTGGCCGATGGCATCGCCGCAATGGGCGTAGATGGTGGTCTCCTTGAGCCCGCGTCGAACCGCGATTTCCGGGACGCTGAGGCCGGCTTCGAGCAGACCGAGGGTGACGCCGGCGGTGTCGTTGAGGCCGGGGTAGGCGGCTGCGGTGGGCGTCGCCTCGGGTTTGACCGGCGCCGGTTCCGGCAGCGCGTGCGCCGTCGCGTGAGTCTGGCAGCGTTCCAGGATGGCTTCGGCATAGTGTTCCAGTTTCTTCGCGCCGAAGCCGGGAATGCGGCGCAGTGCCGCCACGTCGCGCGGGCAGGCGGCGGCGATGGCGGCGAGGGTGGCGTCGTGAAAGATGACGTAGGCCGGCACGCCATGTGCCTTCGCGGTGTCGCCACGCCAGGCGCGCAAGTCCTCGAACAGCGCCTGGCCGGCGGCGTCCAGGGTTTCCATGACCCCGGCGCGGCGGGCTTCCTTCGCCTTCTTCTTTTCCACCTGGCGGCGCAGGGTGAGGGTCTGCTCGCCCTTGAGCAAGGGCCGGGCGCTGGGCGAGAGCTTGAGGGCGCCGAAACCGCCGACGTCGACATCCAGATAGCCCTGGGCGACCAGTTGCCGGAACACGGCGCGCCACTCCTTTTCCGAAAGATCCTTGCCGATGCCGTAAGTGCTCAGGTTCTGGTGGCCCCACTGGCGAATGCGTTCGTTGTCGTGGCCGAGCAGGACTTCGATGACGTGGACGGCGCCGAAACGCTGTTCCGTGCGGAAGACGCAGGAGAGGGCGCGGCGGGCGGCGTCGGTGCCATCCCAGGTTTCCGGCGGGTTCAGGCAGATGTCGCAATTGCCGCACGGCGGGCTGGCTTCGCCGAAATGGGCGAGCAGGCGCTGGCGGCGGCAGGTGGCGGATTCGCACAGCGCCAGCAACTCGTCGAGGCGGGCGTGGGCGAGGCGTTTGAAGGCGGGTTCGGCATCGTTTTCCTCGATCATCCGCCGCTGCTGCACGGCGTCCGAGAGGCCGTAGGCCATCCAGGCCTCGGCCGCTTCCCCGTCGCGGCCGGCGCGGCCGGTTTCCTGGTAATAGCCCTCGATGCTCTTGGGCAGGTCCAGATGCGCGACGAAGCGCACGTCCGGTTTGTCGATGCCCATGCCGAAGGCGATGGTGGCCGTCATGACGATGCCGTCCTCACGCAGGAAACGGTCCTGGTGCAGGCGCCGCTTCGCCGGGTCCATGCCGGCGTGATAGGGCAGGGCATGGATGCCGTGGGTGTTCAGGTACTCGGCGGTGTCCTCGACTTTCTTGCGCGACAGGCAGTAGACGATGCCGGCCTCATTCTGGTGGCCGTCGCGGATGAAATCGAGCAGCTGGGCGCGCGCATTGGCCTTGTCGACGATGCGGTAGCGGATGTTGGGCCGGTCGAAACTGGAGACGAACTGGCGCGCGTCCTGCAGGCTCAGCTTCTCGATGATCTCGGCGCGGGTCTCGCTGTCGGCGGTGGCGGTCAGCGCGATGCGCGGGACATCCGGGAAACGCTCGGCCAGGATGGAGAGCTGGATGTATTCCGGGCGGAAGTCGTGTCCCCATTGCGAGACGCAATGCGCCTCGTCGATGGCGAACAGGGCGATGCCTGGTTTCTCCCGCAGCCGCTCCAGCAGGCTCAGGAAGCGCGGCATCAGCAGCCGTTCCGGTGCCACGTAGACAAGGTCGTAGCCGCCGGACAGCAGGGTGCGTTCGGCGGCGTTGGCCTGCTCCATGGTGAGTGACGAATTGAGATAGGCGGCGCGAATGCCGAGTTCGGTCAGGGCCGCCACCTGGTCATGCATCAGCGCGATCAGGGGCGAGACCACGACGCCGACGCCGTCGCGCAGCAGCGCGGGTATCTGGTAGCAGAGCGACTTGCCGCCGCCGGTGGGCATCAACGCCAGGGCATCGCCGCCACTGACGACTTGCTCGATGATCGCCGCCTGCGGGCCGCGAAAGGCCGGGTAGCCGAATACTTCGTTGAGGAGGGAGAGGGCGCGGGACATGTTGTGGCGCCGGCATGCCGGCGGCGTCTATGGTTCGAAACAGTGAGCCGGCGGCGGCCGGCACGACATCAGTCCGGCATGTTGGACGAGGGGCCCTTGTCCTTCGTCACCAGGTACATGCCGGTTCCGGCCAGGCCCATCCACAACACCATCGCCCAGATGCCGAGCGCTTCCCAGAGGCTGCCAAGGAAGATCAGCATGACCAGGGAAACACCGAGCAAGGCGTTGCCGAGCCAGAAATGGGATGAGTGTTGCGGGTCGTTCACGGCAGGCTCCACGAGAGGGGGCGACCAGTCAGGCCGCGGTCACGTCCGGTTTGACGAGAAAGAAAGGGCATGCCACCACACCCTCCGGCCGCCGGATCAACTCCTCGCTGAAATCCGCGTAGGTGCGCGTGAGGGCGTGGCGAGCGGCGTCGTCCTCGTAGCGCAGGCAATCGCGCGCGAGAGGACAGTTGGAGGTCATGCAATAGGTCTGGCTCATGGTGCGTCGGGCGAGTTGAGGGCTTGGTGCGGCTAGGGGTCGATGACCACCCGCCGGTTGGGCGCGAGGCAGGCCTTGGTGGCCGTTGTGGGGCCGCCCTTGCAGCGCTTCACGGGGTCCGATTCTCCCTTGGCTTCGAGTTCGATGCGGTGCGGGGCCATGCCCTTGCTGATCAGGTATTGCTTTACCGCTTCCGCACGGCGCAAGGATAGCTTGACGTTGTAGGGCTCGGGGCCGAGGCGGTCGGCATGGCCGCTGACCCGGATCTTCTTGTCCTTGGCGGCGACCGCCAGCCAGGCATCCAGTTCGGCGCGGCCGGCATCGGTGAGGATGGCGCTGTCGAAATCGAAGTGCGCGAGGGCATCCGCCATCTTGCTGTCTTCTGCCTGTGTGGCTGGCGCGGTCGCGGGGGCGTGCACCGGCACTGGCGTCTCGGGCAGTATCGTCGTCGTGACTGCAACGTTTTGAGCGCGCGCGGCATCAACTCCAGCGGCTGGCGTAGCCTGTGGCGCCGCTTCCACAACCCTCGGTGCACCCCCTACGGGAGCCTCTGCGCCCTGGGGCAGTACGGTCGCGATGGAGATGCTGGGTGCGGTGGCGGTGCTGGTGATGGGCTCGGGCGGCGGCGCGGCCGGTGTCGTCACTGGCGCGGCCGGCGTTTCCGGTTGCACAGCGGTGGCCGCCACCGGTGCGATGGGCGCGGCCACGGCCGGCCCGCCGGGGAGTGTCGGCGGCGCCACCGTCGTGCTGCCCGCGGGCGCCGTCGCGGTGTCCGCGACTGGCCCGGGTACTTCGGTCATCGCCACCGGGGGCGGGGTGGGCGCGGGCATGGGGGAGAGAACGGGTGAAGCGGGCGGGGCGGGCGAGGTCACGAACGGCGACAAGGGCGTGCTGGTGGCGGGCATCGGCAGGCCGTGATTGCCGTAGGGCGCGGCCCAGGGAGCCAGCGGCTGCAGGGTCGGCGGCCCCAGGGGAACCGAAACCACGCCCTGCCGTTCCGGTATCTTGCATTCCGCGCTCGGGCCGACCAGGGCGACGGGTTGGCAGAGGCTCGATCCATTGGGCAACAACTGGCAGAACTGGTTGATCGCCTGGATGATCAGTCGGCTGCAGAAGTCTTCCGCGGCATGCGCGCCGCCGGGTAGCAGTGTGCTCGCGCTTGCCAGCGCCAGGACGATTGCACGATGTTTCATGGGATGCCTTGTGATGGGGTCGAGTTCGTGGGCGCCGGCGACTCAGTTGCCCAGCTTCGCGAGCCAGTCACTGGCCATTTTCCTGGCCGCATCGATTTGTTCCGGCCGCAGATGCGCGGCTTCGCTTTTTTTCATGTCTGGGGCGAGCTTGTGGCCACCTTGGGTGGCGAGCTCGAACCAGACATAGGCCTGCAGTGGGTCCTTGTTGACCGAGACGCCGCGGCTGTACATGTCGCCGAGTGCGTAATAGGCATCGGTCAGCCCCTGTTTCGCCGCCGCCAGGTACCAGTTGAAGGCCGCCGAGACATCCTCCTCGGTTCCCTGGCCCTGCTCCAGCATGATGCCGGCCATATACTGGGAGAGGCCGTGCCCTGCCTCGGCATTGGCCTTGAACAGGCCGAAAGCCTTCTGGTAGTCGACACAACTGTAGGATTGCAGCGCCTTGTCATAGATCGCCTGACCCTGCGCGGGGGTGAGCGTGTCGAGAGCCAGCGCGGAGACGGGGGTGGCGAGACTGATGAGCAACGCGGTGAGCAAGACAGGCGATTTCATGGGGAATTCCTCTTCATGGCGCGGCTGTTTCTGGTTGAGGTAAGCACTCGAGGGGGAACTATACAAGGCTTGGGGTGCATTGATCACGCCGTGGTCCCCTGGGGCGATGTGGCACAGTTCGGTTTTTTCCTGGCCGGAGTATGGTGATGAGTCCCCGCTGGTTGTTGTTCGTTGTCCTGATCGTGCTGGCCTGGTCGGGCATCGATCCCAGGGACAGGCTGACCTGGTTCCTCGAGGTGGCGCCGGTGCTGATCGCGCTGCCGCTTCTGTTCGCCAGCCGCCGGTCGTTTCCTTTCACGCCGCTGGTTTATACCCTGATGGCGGCACATGCGGTGATCCTGATGGTGGGTGGCCATTACACCTATGCCGAGATGCCGTTGTTCAACTGGCTGCGCGATGCCTTTGATCTCTCGCGCAACCACTATGATCGCCTTGGTCACCTTGCCCAGGGTTTTGTTCCGGCCATCGTCGCGCGCGAAATTCTCCTGCGCCGCTCGCCACTCCTGCCCGGCAAGTGGCTGTTTTTCCTGGTGACATCGGTGTGCCTGGCGATTTCCGCCTTCTACGAAATGATCGAATGGTGGGTGGCAATCGGCTCTGGCGACGAGGCGGTGGCCTTTCTTGCCACCCAGGGCGATGTCTGGGATACCCAGTGGGACATGTTCCTGGCCCTGCTCGGCGCGTTATCCTCGCAACTGCTATTGCGCCGCCGGCATGATCGCCAGTTGGCGATGCTCTCAGGTCGTTCGCCGGGTCATCCCATGAACGACTTGGTCGCCGTGGAGGGTGGATCGGGCGCTTTTTCCGAGCCGGGGGCACACAAATCAAAGGAACGCTCATGAACGACTGTTGCGACCACGACTGCCCCACCCCCGAGCCCGGGCATCTGGGCATTCCCCGGATCGGGAAATTCAATCCCGTGGCCTTCGAGCAGGCGGTGACCGACCTCCTGCTGGCCTGTGGCGTGGCGTCCGATTCGGTGCATACCGGGCGTACCGCGCAACGGGTGCGTGAACTCTGGGAAAAGCGTCTGCTCGGGGGGTACGAGATCGACCCCGGCGAGGCGCTGGGCGAGGGTTTTGCCGATCCGCGCGAGGACATGGTGGTGGTGCGCGGCATCGCCGTGCACGGGGTGTGCCCGCACCATCTGGTGCCCTTTCGCGGCGTCGCCCACGTGGCTTATGTGCCGGGTGGACGTCTCCATGGCTTTGGTCGCATCGCCCGGTTGGTGGACGCCATCGGCCACCGCTTCACCTATCAGGAATGGATGACCCGCGACGTGGCGGAAGCGTTGATTTTCCACGGCATGGCCAGCGGCGCCGCCTGCATCATCGAGGCCGAGCAGTTGTGCCTGTTGCTGGGCGAGGACCGGCGTGGCGACGAGCGGGTGGTGACCCAGGCCTTCGCGGGTTGCTTCCGCGACGACGCGCAATTGCGCAGCGAGTTCATGCGCGCGGTGTCCTCCAGCGGTCTGAAGTGATGGGCATGATCCGCGATCCCGCCATTCGCCCGCTGACCCTGGTGCCGCCGCCGCTGGTTTACGCGCTCGCCCTGTTCGCGGCCTGGTGGTTGCACGGTCAGTTGCCCTTGCCGTTTTCCCTCGGTGCGGTGTCGCGGCCATTGGCCTGGGGTTTGATCGGCGCTGGCCTGGCGGGTTTTGCCTGGGCGCTATGGGCGATCTGGACCCACCGCACCACGGTGAACCCCTACAAGGCGGCTTCCAGTCTGGTGACCGGAGGGCCGTTCAGCTATACGCGCAACCCCATCTATGTTTCCGACTGGTTCGTCTACGCCGGCGCCACGTTGCTGCTGCAGACAGCCTGGCCGTTGTTGCTGGCGCCCGGGGTGTATCTGGTGATACGGCATGGGGTCATCGCCCATGAGGAAAACCATCTGGCGGCCCGCTTCGGGGAAGAGTATCTGGCCTACAAAGCGCGGGTTCGTCGCTGGCTATGAAATCAATCGGGTTCAATCGAGTGATAGAGGACGACGAATGAATCAAGGTTATCGCTGGCCCCTGGTCGGGCTGCACTGGCTGACCCTGCTGTTGATCGTGACGGCCTATGTGATCGGCAGCCTGCTGGAAGACATGACGCTGTCGCCGCTCAAGCTCAAGCTGTACGCCTGGCACAAATGGGCGGGCATGACGGTGATGTTCCTGCTGCCCTTGCGTCTGCTCCTGCGCTTGACCGACCGTCTCGATCACGCCGCCGGCCTCCTGCGGTGGGAGGCGCGCGCCTCGGCGGCGGTGCATGGCGCGCTCTATCTGCTGATGCTGGCGGTGCCGCTGCTGGGCTGGCTGCATAGCTCGGCGGCCGGGTTTTCGGTAGTCTGGTTCGGGGTGCTGCCGCTCCCGGATCTGGTGGCCAAGGACAAGGCCCTGGCGGAGGTGTTCAAGGAACTTCACGAGGGTTCGGTGAATCTCCTGGTGACCCTGGTCGTGCTGCATGCGGCCGCGGCCCTCTATCACCAGCATGTCCGCCACGATGGCGTGCTGGCCCGCATGGTTCCCTGGTTGAGGAGACCCTCGTGAAAATCATCGCCACATTGTTGCTGTGCCTCGCCCTGCCCGCTGTGGCGCAGGACTGGAAGCTGGACGCCGGAAAAAGCCAGGTTCGCTTCCTGATCAAGCAGATGAACGTTCCGACCGAGGGCGGATTCGGTCGCGTACTCGCGCAGGCGAGCTTCGATCCGGCGAAGCCGGAATCCGGAAGCTTCCGTGTTGATGTCGATACGACCAGCATCGACACCGGCTCGGCCGAGGGTGACGACGAGGTGAGGCGCCCGGCCTGGTTCGACGCGAAAAAATATCCCTGGGCGACGTTCATCGCCAGGAGCGTGCGTCGCGATGGTGAAGGACGCTACACCGCCCTGGGCGATCTCAGCATCAAGGGTCAGACACGCTCGCTCGTGGCCCCTTTCATCCTCAGTCGCCAGGGCGCCGGCTGGCTGGCACAGGGCCGCTTCCCCTTGAAACGCAGTGCCTACGGCATCGGCGGCGGCGATTGGGGGGATGTGGTGGCGGATGAACTGGAAGTGCGTTTCAACCTGGTCCTGTTACCGTGAGGTCCACCATGCATAAATTGCTCGCCTGCCTGGTCTGCGCTTGCGCACCTGCTGCCTGGGCCGCGGAAAGTTTCGTCCTTGATCCTGAACATACCTTCCCCAGTTTCGAGATTCGTCACCAGGGTGTTTCCGTGTTGCGTGGCAAGTTCAACCGCAGTCAGGGGCGCGCGGTGCTCGACCCGGGCGGGCAGGGCAGCCTGGTCGAGGTGAGCGTGGACGCGACTTCCGGTGATACCGGACACGACGGGCTCAACCAGAAATTGCTGGGCGGCAACTTCTTCAACACCGCGCGATTCCCTGTGATTCATTTTGTCTCCAACGACGTCACCTTCCAGGAAGGCAAGCCGGTCGCGGCCAGTGGCACGCTGACGATGCTGGGTGTCAGTCGGCCGTTGACGCTGGAGATTCGTGATTACGCCTGCACCCGGCAATTCCCCACGCTACGCCCGCTCTGTGGCGCCGATGTCCACGCCAGCATCAAGCGTTCCGAGTTCGGCATGCTCTACGGCATACCGCTGATCGGCGATGAAGTGACTTTGCGGATCGAGGTGGAAGGCTTCCGCGAGTAAGCGGACTGGCGGGCCGAACGGGATCATGGGGCGGCCTGTTCCGGGCCGATAGGATTGCCGTTCTCATCCACATCACCCACTTCCGGAACCACCTCATGGCACAGGTAGCGTACCTGTTGCCCGCGTGCCGCGTATTGCTCGACCAAGGCCTTGGCGGCCGCCCGGCAGGAAGCATCATCATCGAGATGCTGGGTCAGGATCACTCGCTGCCCACCATCCCCAAGGAGCAGCCATAGGATCAAGGCAAATGATTTCATGTTGTGGGAGCACGTTGCTATATCAGTGATTGCTGATATTCAGTGTACTGGGCCAGCGTGCCACACGCACAGGAAATATGCTTGAGACCCACACAAGGACGTAAATCAGGTGCGCGGCCACACGCAGGGGCCGATGTCTACTTCCGGAACTGCGGGGGAAAATTGGTCGGGGTGAGAGGATTCGAACCTCCGGCCTCCACGTCCCGAACGTGGCGCTCTACCAGGCTAAGCTACACCCCGACTTGAACTGGTCTCGGAACCGGAACCAGTGAAACTGACGGCTGACGACTGTTTGTTACTTGCCGTTCAAAATTCGCGGCTGACCGCGAAGGCCGATAATTCTAGCAAAGCGGCCTTGTATTGGCTATCTGGAATTACCGACAAAGCGTTACGCGCCAAATCGGCTTCGGACTCCGCCTGGCGACGGGCGTGGTCGAGGGCGCCGGTGCTCTGCACAATGGCGAGAATTTCATCAAAGCGGCCGGCGTCGCCTTGTTTGATGGCGTTGCGGATGATTTCCGCCTGTTCCGATGTGCCGTGTTTCATGGCGAACAGCAAGGGGAGGGTGGGCTTGCCTTCAGCCAGATCGTCACCGACGTTCTTGCCGATCACTTCGCTGCTCCCGGAGTAGTCCAGGACATCGTCGATGATCTGGAATGCGGTGCCCAGGTGCATGCCGTAATCGCCCAGAGCATCTTCCTGCGCGCGCGGAGCGCCCTGGATGATGGCGCCCAGGCGGCCGGCGGCTTCGAACAGCTTCGCGGTCTTGTAGCGGATGACGCGCAAATAGGCCGCCTCGTCGATGTCCGGGTCGTTGCAGTTCATCAGTTGCAGGACTTCGCCCTCGGCGATGATGTTGGTGGCATCGGAAAGCACATCCATGACTCGCATGCTGTGCAGCGACACCATCATCTGGAACGCGCGGGAATAGAGAAAATCACCCACCAACACGCTGGCGGCATTGCCGAACAGGGCATTGGCGGTGTCCCTGCCGCGCCGCAAGGAAGAGGCGTCCACCACATCATCGTGCAGCAGGGTGGCGGTGTGGATGAACTCGACCACGGCGGCGAGTTCGAAATGTTGCACGCCTATGTGCCCCATCGCCTTGGCCGAAAGCACCACCAGAGCGGGGCGCAGGCGTTTGCCGCCACTGTGGATGATGTATTCGGAGACTTGTCGTACCAGTGCCACCTCGGAGTGCAGTCGCGCACGAATGACCTGATCGACCTGGGCCATGTCGGCGGTCAGCAGCGTTTGCAGCAGGGGGGATGACACGATGTGGATGGAACTCAGGTGAGGGGTGGAAAACAGGAACGTTATTTATGGTGCTGCAGAGAGGAATCGAACCCCCGACCTACTGATTACGAATCAGTTGCTCTACCAACTGAGCTACTGCAGCCTGTTGGGGCGCGGATTATACATTTCTCGCGGAAATGCCCAAATCTGCTTCTTGCCCAACGAGTATCTAATTCGATCCGGTCGTCCGTGCGCCACCCGCGTGACGCAGATCCAGCGTGAAAAGGGGGCCGGTACTTGTTCTCGTGACGGCCTCGCCGGCCCGTATCTCCTGCTGTGACGGCTGCAGGGAGCGTCTTGCCGGATGTTGCGTCGCGGCATAGTGGGAATGAAATAGGTTCTTGAATAATAAGCGGAAAAAGTGTATGTTAGCAGGCTCTAATATTTGTTCATGTGAGGTGCGAGTATGTTCGGCATGTACAACATCAAGGAACTGGACGTCGATGCCCTGGATGCCAGCAAGGAGCAGATTCATCTGATCGACGTGCGCACGGAAGGTGAGGTCTCGCGAGGGATCATCAACGGCGCCATTCACATTCCCTTGCACCTGCTGCCGTTGCGCGCCACTGAGATCCCGCAGGACAAACCGGTGGTGATCTACTGCAACTCGGGTGCCCGTTCGGCCCAGGCCTGCGCCTTCATGGCCGCAAAGGGCTTCGAAAACATGCACAATCTGGCGGGTGGCATCATGGCCTGGGCGCGTTCCGGCAAGCCGCTCACGGCCCTGTCCTGATCGCTTGATCCTGGTCACCTGGCTGCGTTGCAATCTCCCTGCAAGCGGCGTAAATTACGCCGGCTTTTTTTTAGCAATTGCTAATTTTCTGAAGGAACAACCATGAATTTCGACAAAGAACTCGATGCTCGCGGCCTCAACTGCCCCCTGCCCATCCTGCGCTGCAAGAAATCGCTGAACGAAATGACCTCTGGTCTGGTTCTCAAGGTGGTCTCCACCGACCCGGGTTCCGTCAAGGACTTCGCCGCCTTCGCCAAGCAAACCGGCAATGAACTCCTCTCCTCCAGCGAAGCCGGTGGCGAGTACACCTTCTTCATCAAGAAGAAGTAAGTACTTTTTTCAATCGTTTCGAGAGGTGGTGTGATGGACGATCAAAAGAAGATGGCGATCATCGCGACCAAGGGTACGTTGGACTGGGCCTATCCCCCGTTCATTCTGGCATCCACGGCCGCCGCGCTGGGTTATGAAACCCAGATTTTCTTCACCTTCTACGGCCTGCAGATGCTCCGCAAGGATCTCAGCGGCCTGAAGGTCAGCCCCCTGGGTAACCCGGGCATGCCCATGAAGATGCCTTTCGGACCCAAGTGGTTCAAGGACATCAACTGGAACATCCCGAACGCGGTTCAGGCCCTGGTGCCGGGCTATGAGTCCGTTGCCACCGTGTTGATGAAGCAGACCATCAAGAACAACGGTGTGGCTTCCATTCCTGAGTTGCGCGAACTGTGCCAGGAAGCCGAGGTCAAGTTCATCGCCTGTCAGATGACGGTCGAGCTGTTCGGTTTCGAACACAGCGACTTCATCGATGGTGTCGAGTATGGTGGTGCTGCCACCTTCTTCGAATTCGCCGGCGAGACGGATATCTGCCTGTATATCTGAGCCAGGATCGTTTGTAATAAAAAAGCCGCCTTCGGGCGGCTTTTTTACGTCAATCACTGCAGATGTCACGGCAAACATGCTGGCAACATTGGCCTTGTGCACTCCGCTTGCTTGGCCATTGACGTTCGAGATGACGCATCTCGGGTGGCTGGAAATGCATACCTGCATGTTGCCAGACCTGGTACGCCGCTCTTTCAAGATTGTTGCGATCGCCTGGCCGGGTAATGTCAACCAGGATTGACCGTTTGGCACTGGAAGACTTGTTGCACATATATGAAAAAAATGCTCGCGTCATCTGCTGTTTAATCATGAAAAGGTACTGGTCTATTGGTACTAGCAAAATCCAATTACTGGCTCACCCTTGTTAATAATCAAAAGATTAGCATGTGCTTAAACGCTACTGCTATAGGGGTATTTCTGCCGCTATAACTTGCGATGGTTGACTTACGCCCTTACCATGCGCCGTGTTTTGCATGGATCAGTCCATGTAATAACTTTCAAACGCGCTTTCGAGGAGACATTAATGCGCAAGTCCCAGCTATTGCTCGCCCTGACCGCCATCGGTTTTACGGGGTCTGTTTTTGCAACAAATGGTATGAACCTGGAAGGTTATGGTCCGATCGCTGCCGGTATGGGTGGGGCTTCGATGGCTTATGACAATGGCAATGCCGCGATCATGAACAATCCGGCCACGCTTGGGCTGATGCAGCAAGGCGCGCGGCTGGACCTGGCGGTGGGTATGCTGGGGCCGGATGTGACTTCGAAGATGACCGGTATGCCCAACGCGGTGTCCGGGGGCGACGCCTATTACATGCCAGCAGTGGGTTACTCGAGAAAATCAGGCCAGCTGGTCTACGGCGTCGGCATGTTTGCTCAGGGCGGCATGGGCACCGAGTACAGCGCCACCTCCTTCATGTCTGGTGGCTCTGGTCTGCCGACTCGTTCCGAGCTGGGGGTCGGACGCCTGATCGCCCCACTCGCCTACGATGTCAACCCGAACCTGACGATCGGTGGTTCCGTTGACCTGGTCTGGGCGATGATGGACCTGAAAATGGGGCTCAACAGCCAGCAGTTCTTCGACATGACCGGTGCGCCCGCCGCCGCGGGCGGCATCGGCTCCGGTTTCACCTACGGTAAGGTGAGTGGCAGCATGATGACCTCATTCAATGGCGCGGTGGGGAGCGGCTTCCTGAATAATGGCACGGGTGCTGGAGCGGGTCTGGGTACCGGCCCGCTGAACTGGGGCTATTTTGATTTCTCCGATAACAGCGATTACACCGGCAAGGCGCGGACCACCGGCTGGGCTGGAAAAATCGGTTTTGTCTACAAGGCCAGCCCGGCGTTGACCATCGGCGGCACGTATCACTCCAAGACCGCGCTGGGCGACATGGACGGTGACGCGACCGTCAGTTTCAATGTTAATGCCGATACCGGCATGGCGGCTGGCGGCGCGGCATCGGGAACCTATGCCGCCATGACCATTCCCGTCAGCGGCAAGATTTCCGTGGTCGACTTCGAGTGGCCTGAAACCATTGGTTTGGGTCTGGCCTACCAGGCTTCGGACAAGTTGCTGGTGGCGGTGGACTACAAGCGCATCAACTGGGCTGACGTGATGAAGAACTTCAAGATGAAGTTCGTCGCCGACAGCGGCCAGGCCAATCCGCTGGCCATGGGATTCGCCGGCACCACGATGGACGCCACGATGTACCAGAACTGGGAAGATCAGGACGTGCTCAGCATTGGCATGGCCTACAAGGCGACCGATGCCATGACCCTGCGTGTAGGAGCGAGCATGGCCAACAATCCGATTCCGGACAAATACATGAATCCGCTGTTCCCGGCCATCGAGAAGAACCACTACACGGCGGGTGTGGGCTATGCGTTCAGCAAGGACACCGACGTCAACTTCTCGTTGCAGCATGCGCCGAAGGTGAGCCAGACCAACGGCTCCGGCGTGACCGTCGATCACAGCCAGACCAGCTGGCAATTGATGTACAGCAAGCGCTTCTAAGCCACAAGCCTTAGAATACGCGGGCCGGTGGGCGTGAGCCTCCGGCCCTTTTTCATGATGTTTCAATGGAGTGAGCGATGCGAAAGCTGCTGATCACGCTGTTCTTGATGGGTTTCGCGCCCCTGGCCCTGGCCCTCAGCCCCTACTACTACGGCAACAAGGTACAGGCCGGCGAGGTTTCGACCGTCATTGCCCAGGTCGAGTCCAAGCTGTCCAACGCGGGTTTCCAGGTGGTCGGCAAGTACATGCCCCCCGGATTGCCGGGCTATGGCGTGGTGGTGGTGACCGATGATGGTTTGCTGAATATCGTGCGCAGGCTGGGTGGGGCCAATATCGTCGGCGCACCCATCCGGATCGGCGTCAAGTCCGATGGCACGGTGTCCTACATGAACCTGGACTACTGGCAGCGCGCCTATTTCCGCAAGCAGTTCCCGTACGCGCAACGCGCGGTACGGGCGGCCCAGGCCAAACTGTCCAAGGCGCTGGGTACCGGCAAGCCGTTCGGCGGCAGCGTCGACAAGATCGACCTGTCCGATTATCAGTACATGTTCGGCATGGAGGGCTTCGACTCCGACAAGAACGTGGTCATGGAGCACCTCTCCTTCGATGATGCCATCAAGACCATTCAGGAGAATCTTGCGCGCGGCCTGGGCAAGACCAGCAAAGTCTATGAAATCATCATGCCGGACAAGAAACTCGCGGTATTCGGCGTGGCGCTGAACGACGCCAAGGAAGGTGAAGGCTGGTGGGTCAAGAGTGTCGGTGCCGAGAACATCGCGGCGCTGCCCTACGAAATCTATGTGGTGGGCAACAAGGCGGAGCACCTGTTCGCGCGTTACCGGATCGCCCTGGGCTGGCCGAACGTGGGCATGGGCACCTTCATGCGCATCGTCGAGGCCCCTGGCGTGATTCGCGATACCCTGACCGTGGTCGCGGGCGGAGCGCCCTAGGCCTCTGCCCTGATTCTTGCCGCCTTCCAGGTGGCAAGGGGACACGACAAGGCTCCTGCGGGAGCCTTCATCGTTTCTGGAGGCGGCGGTGTTCGCGCAAGGCGAAGCGAGCGGGGTCGATGGCGGCAACGAGATCGGTTTCAATGGGCAAGGGCTCGCCCGTGAGGCCGCTCGCCAGGGTTTCCGCCGCCAGCATCGCCCAGACCAGGCCGCGCGATCCCAGTCCGAGCAGGCCGTGGAGGCCCTCCCTGCGCGGCAGGTCGTTGAGTTGGAGGTCACGCGGCAACGCGGCCTCGGTGTCCGCCAGGGCGCCGACCATCGGCAGGCGGTCTGGCGTGGCGGCACGGAAGCCGACGCGACCGTCGAGGTTGCCTGGCGAGATCGTAGCGGCGGCGCCAGGCAGGATGCGTTCGAGGCGGGCGAAATTGCCGGCATGTTCGGATTCGCGCAGTTCGCTGCCCTCGTCATAGGCATAGGAGGCACCCAGGCAGTGGATGCCGTCGACGGCGGGTGTGAGATAGCCCTCGCAGCAGGCGGGGAGGCGGAAATCGGGCAGCTGCCCTTGCCGGAGGTGGCTGACCTGGCCGCGAACCGGGGTGATCGGGAGGTCCGGCAGCAGATGGCGCGCCGCCGCGCCGGTCGTCAGGATCAGGATCGGTGCGCTGGCGATGCACGCGCCATCGCGGTCATGCAGCCGCCAGAGCTTGTCGACGTACTCGATGTGGCTGGCTTCCCGAGCCATGTGCAGCGCCAAGTGATTCCCCGCTGCCGCGAGCATGGCGCGACAGAGGTCGGGCGGGTTGGCCCAGCCGCCGCCGGGGAACAGCCAGGCGCCGTGCTGTGTCGCGTGACCGAGTCGTTCCCCGGCGGCTTGGCGGTCGAGAAAACGGACATAGTCGTCGGGGTAGTCGCCAGCCACCAGGACGTCGCGCATCTGCGTCTCGTGTGTCGCGTCGCGGGCGATCTGGAGGACGCCACCCAGGTCATGCCTTGATCCGTATCCGGCTGCCGCCAACGTCGTCAAGGCGCGTCTGGCATGCAGGAAACAGGCGCGGCTGAAGCGGGAGGCAAGGTTGTCGTCACGCGAGAGCAGGGGCCGCACGATCCCGGCGAGATTGCCGGAGCCTTCGCTGGCGGGTGCGATGTGGCGCTCCACCAGGGTGATCGACCAGCCACGCGCGGCGAGACGTTCGCTGATGGCGCAACCGGCGAGCCCGGCGCCTAGCACCAGAGCGTGGTGACCGTGCGTATCAGGGGGTTCGATTGCAGAGGCGTGGGCCGGGGCGAGTGTCCCGGTGAGCATGTGGCGCTTGTGGCCGAAACCGGGGCGCTTGGCGACCTCGAAGCCGACTGTGCGCAGCGCCTCGCGAACCTCCCCGGCGACGCACCAGGTGGCGAGCGTGGCCGTGGGCGCGGCGAGGCGTGCCAGGTGGCGGAACAGGCCGGTCGACCACATCTCGGGGTTCTTCTTCGGGTCGAACCCATCCAGGTAGAAGGCATCCACCCGCGCCTCGCAGCGGCGCAGCACGGTGTCCGCCTCGCCCAGGAGCAGGGTGAGGATGATGCGGCCGGAAGCGAATTCGAGCCGGTGGAATCCCGGGGTGAGTACCGGCCAGGCCGTGCGTAGGGCCAAGCTCAGCGGGGCAAATTCAGGCCAATATTGATGCAGGCGCGCCAGATCCTCGGCGCGGAAGGGGTGCTTTTCCACCGCGAGGTAGTGCAGGCGGTTGCAACGTTGGGGATCGTCCAGCCAGGCGGCCCAGGTGGCGAGAAAGTTGAGGCCGCTGCCGAAGCCGGTTTCCAGGATGACGAAGCGCTGCCGGCCCGCCCAGCGTTCGGGCAGGACATTGCCGTGCAGAAAGACATGCCGCGCCTGGCCTTGGCCGCCGTCTGCGGAGTGGTAGACGTCGTCGTAGGTCTCGGAATACGGCGTGCCGTTTTCGGTGTGGGCGAGGCGGGCGGGGGAGAGGCCGGGCATGGGGGAGCGATCTCGGGTCGGAACCTGTGTGGCGCCGGCTGCCAGCCGGCTCGCGGGCGAGACGCCTGCTCTACATCAGTGCAGGGTCGGCGATGGCGGCTCGAACAAGGCGGCGACGGCGGGGCCGTCGAGGCGGTAGTCGTGGTTGCAGATGTCATCACGGATCACGATCTCGCCCGTCTCCCGCAGGATGGCATCACATTCGGCACGACCCAGTGAGCGCAACATGTTCTGCACTTTTTCCCAGTCCTCGGGACAGTGGTGGCTGACCGGGCGGGCATCGTAGACGCGGATGTCTTCTTCCGGAAAGACGCGGCGCAACAGATCCAGTGGTGCCTGGCCAAGCATTTCCGCCGGGCGCAGGGTGGCGAGCAGATGCTGGATGCGATTCCAGCCATCGGCGTCGCGCACATCGGCGCTCGGCAGCTGTTGCAGGAACAGGCCGACCGCGCGCTCCGGCCCCGCTGCCAGCACGAGTCGGGTGGGCAGTTGCTCGGACTGGCCGAGAAAATGTTCGAAAATCTCGGCAATGTTGCTGCCGACCAGGGGCACCAGGCTTTGGTAGGGTTGCTGCATGCCGGCCGCATCCAGGGTCAGCGCCAGTTGGCCATGGCCGAGCAGATCGGGCGCGGAAAGCTGGTCCCGCAGCTTGTCCGGCTGCCAGTGCGCCATGCCGCGCAGGCGCAGCTGTTCGTCGCAATCCAGCACCAGCAGGTTGACCGGCCCCTCGCCGCGCAATTGAAAGGTCATGCGCCCGGGTTGTTTGAGATTGGCGGTGATCAGGGCGGTGACCGCGCTCATCTCGCCCAGCAGCCTGGCCACCGGCGCCGGGTAACCGCGTTTGGCCAGCAAGGAGCGCCAGGCGCCGTCGAGCGAGACGATGGCGCCGCGGATATCCAGGTGTTCGAACAGGAAAGGGTGAACGTGGTTGAGCGAGGGCATGGGTACTTGAACTGGGAAGGGTGCGCGATTTTACGCCGACTGTTTCAGGCGGTCCGCGTGTTGCCGGCTGAACTTGTCCACCTTGGGGCCGACCACTGCGCGGCAGTAGGGCTGGAGGGGGTTCTGTTCGAAATAGCGCTGGTGGTAGGCCTCGGCCGGCCAGAATCGGGTGGCTTCGCTCAGCTCGGTGATGATCTTGCCGGGGAAGGCGCCGCGCGTGGTCAGTTCGATGATCACCGCTTCCGCATCCGCGCGTTGTGCCGGGCTGTGCCAGAAGATGGCGGAGCGGTACTGGCTGCCGACATCATTGCCCTGGCGGTTGAGTGTGGTGGGGTCGTGCAGGTCGAAAAAGCATTCCAGCAACTCGCGATAGCGGATGACACCCGGATCGAAGCGCAGCTGGACCACCTCGGCGTGACCGGTGCGCCCAGCGCAGACCTGCTCGTAGCTGGGGTGCTCCAATTCGCCACCCATGTAGCCGGAGATCGCTTCGTGAACGCCACGCAAGCGGTTGAAAGCAGTTTCCAGGCACCAGAAGCAGCCACCGGCGAGGGTGGCGACAGCTTCGCCGGAAGATAGAGGGGTCATGGTCGCGCTCCGGAAGGGGGGTCAGCATTATGAACAGCTTGGGACACTACAGGTTCCGCGGAAAGTGCCGTTAAGGGACGACCCCCAACAGGCAGGAACGAACAGCGTGCCGGAACAGAGCATCTCACCCAGCCAATTGAAGATCGGTTTGCACATCCGCCTGGATGGCTGGATGGAGCATCCCTTCCTGTTCAACAGCTTCAAGATTCGCAACGTGAAGCAGCTCCGGGCGTTGCAATCGCTGGGCCTGGAATCGGTCTGGTGGTTGCCGGAAAAAAGCGAGGGCATCCCCTTGCCGGTGGTGGTCGATGCGCCATTGCCGACACCCTCTCCCGCGGTTGATCCGGAGATGGAGGCGATGTGGCGCGCCAAGCGGGAGCGGCGGGAAAACCTGGCTCGCCAGCGCGAAGCGTATGGCCGTTGTGAAAAGCAATTCAACAACAGCGTGAGCCGGGTCAAGTCGTTGTTGCGCAACCTGTTCGCGCGACCGCGGGAAACCATGGAACAGGCCCAGGAAGTGGTCACCCAGCTGGTCGACGATCTGCTTGCCGACAAGGATGTGCTGCTGCATCTGATGGCCGCCAAGAGTGGTGACGAGGGCGCTTATTTCCATGCCCTCAACGTCACCATGCTGTCGCTGATGCTGGGGCGGGAAGCGGGCCTGTCGGTAGCGGACATGCGTGCGCTGGGCTTGGGGGCCCTGTTGCATGACATGGGCAAGGAGCGCGTGCCCAGCCAGATCCTGCTCAAGAAAACACCCTGGACCGCCTCCGAGCGCAATTTCTATCAACAGCATGTGGTCTACGGCCTGGAAATGGCCGCCAGGCTGCCGGGAATGCCACCGGGGGCCCTGGAGGTGATCGGGCAGCATCATGAAATGCTCGACGGCAGTGGTTTTCCGGCCAGGTTGACAGGCAACCGGATGGGCCGCCTCGGCCGCATCGTCGCCATCGCCAACAGTTATGACGACTACTGCAACCAACTCAATCCCGCCGAGGCGATGACGCCATCCGAAGCCCTGGCGCGCATGTTCAGGCATGAGCGGGAAAAATTCGACGCCGGGTTGCTGCAGCATTTCATCCGCTGCATGGGAGTCTATCCCCCGGGCAGCATCGTGCAACTCAACAACGATGCCATCGGTCTGGTGTTGAACGTCAACCCGGGGCAATTGCTGCATCCCACCCTGATGCTCTACGAGCCCTCGGTCCCCAAGGAAGAGGCGTTGATGCTGGACCTGCTCGAGGAGCCGGATCTGGCCGTGGTGCGCACCTTGCAGCCGGGCGCGCTGCCGCGCGAGATTCACGAGTACCTGAGCCCGCGCAGCCGCATCAGCTATTACACGGAGAGCGCTGCCGCGAAACCCGGGTAGATCGGGTTCCCCTCAGTCCAGCATCCGCTTCACCAGTGCCACCCAGTACGCGACACCCAGGGGCAGGACGGCGTCGTTGAAGTCGTAGCGCGGGTTGTGCAGCATACAGCCGCCCTCGGCCTCGCCATTGCCGATCCAGACATAGCAACCGGGTTTTTCCCTCAGCATGTAGGAGAAATCCTCCGCGCCCATCGAGGGCGGCATGTCCGTTCTCACCTTGTCCGCGCCGGCGACACGGGTGGCGATATCGGTGCAGAGCGCGGCTTCGGCGGCGCTGTTGATCGTGGGCGGATAGCCGCGGCGATAGTCCAGATGGGCCTGGACGCCGTGGGCGGCCGCGATGCCGGCGCTCAGGCGCTGCAGCGCTGCTTCGATCCGGTCCTGCACTTCGGCGTGGAAAGCACGGACGGTGCCGCCGATGTGCGCTTTGCCGGGAATCACGTTGTAGGCTTCGCCGCCCGCGAAAAACCGGGTGATCGAAACCACCGCCGGGTCGAGTGGATCGAGCGTGCGGCTGACCACGGTCTGCAGTGCCTGCACCAGGGCGGCGCCGGCGATCAGCGGATCGTGAGCCTGTTGTGGCATGGCGGCGTGGCCGCCATGCCCCTCGAGCACGATGTCGAACTGATCGGCGCAGGCCATCACCGGGCCGGCATGCACGGCGAACTCGCCCGCAGCCAGGCCCGGCCAGTTGTGCATGCCGAATACCGCATCCACCGGGAAGCGTTCGAACAGCCCCTGCTCGATCATCACCCGGGCGCCACCGTCGGTTTCCTCGGCGGGCTGGAAGATGAACACCACGGTGCCATTGAACTCCGCGTTCCCGGCCAGGGCCTGGGCCGCCCCCAGCAGCATCGCGGTGTGGCCGTCATGGCCACAGGCGTGCATGCGACCCTCATGTCGGGAGCGGTGCGGGAACAGATTCTGTTCATGCAGCGGCAGGGCGTCCATGTCGGCGCGCAGGCCGATCATGCGCATGCTGTCTCCATTCCTGAGCACGCCGACGACGCCGGTACCGGCGAGACCGCGATGCACTTCCAGGCCGAGGGAGCGCAGGAATTCGGCCACCACGTCGCTGCTGCGATGTTCCTCGAACGCCAGTTCGGGGTGGGCGTGCAGGTCGTGGCGCAACGCGATCAGGCGTGACAAATCCATCAGACGGCCCCCGGAATGACCTGCTTGGTCACCGCCACCGCGACGATATAGGCGAAGACGCCGAGCGCGGCGACCAACGCCTTCACCCGAACCGCTTTCGTGCGTCCGCGCTTGAGTGCTACCGTGCCGAGACCGATGTAGGCGAAGAGGCCGATGATCTTGGCCAGGAGCCAGGGCTGATTCAGCGGGTTGAGTTCCGCCACCACCAGCATGGCGATGGCTGCCGCCAGCAACAGGGTGTCGTTGACATGCGGCGCGATTTTCAGCCAGCGGGCCTGCAGGCGTGGCGAATCGGCCAGCATCCAGTAACCGCGCAGCAGGAACAGCGCCAGGGTGGTGACAACGGTGAGCGCGTGCAGATGCTTCAGCGTGGTGTAGTCCATCAGAGGTGCTCTTCCATGTCCGCGAGGTCATGCTCGTTCATGTCCAGGGCGGTGAAGACCGCATCCCGGTGCTCCTCCCAGCCCGTGTCGTCCTTCATGCCGTGCAGGTTGTAGAGATGGGTGGCGAGTTGCAGGATGGCCACCAGCGCGGCGACACGGCCCTCCTTGATGATGCTCTCATGATGCAGTTGGACCGCCTCGCAGATGTAATCGGGTAGCTTCCAGTGTTTCGCCACCATGTAGCCCACCACCGTGTGACTGGTATTGAAGCGCGCGTCCGCTTCCTGGACCCGGGGCCAGATGTAATCGTGGCCGGCGCCGAGGCGGAAGTACTCGGTGTATTCCGGGAAGCGCCCGGCCAGGATCGGCACGCCGCAATCATGGAACAGGGCGGCCAGTTGCACATGGCCGGGCGGCAGGCGGGTGACGGCACGGCGTTCGGCGGCGACGGCGCCGGCGATGCGCGCGATTTCATCGGAACGTTCCCAGAACCAGGTATGGAAGGCCGAGTCGCCGATGAGCGAGGCGCGCAACAGCAGGCCGCGCACCAGGTCCGTGACCGTGCTCAGGCCGAGCAGGGAGATCACCTGGTCGATGCTGTCCGGCGTCTTGCGACCGCCGAAGGCCGGCGAGGCGGCGAGCTTGAACAGCAGGGCGGTGATGCCGGCATCGCGCGCCATCAGTGCGGCGACCTTGTTCAGGTTGACGTCCGGGGCGTCAAGCAGGGTGTTGAGTTCGTTCAGCAGCGTCGGCGGGCTGGGGATCTGGATGCTGGAATCCAGGACCTGTTCGGTGACTGCGGTCTTCTGCTCGCTCATGCCGCGCCCTCGTCACGCAGTCGCGCGATCAGCGCGCTGGTGGAGGCATCGTGCTTGCCGCCGCGCTTGTTGCCGGTGAGTGCGGGCAGGATCACCCTGGCCAGTTGCTTGCCTAGTTCCACGCCCCACTGATCGAAGGAGTTGAGGTCCCAGATGGCGCCCTGCACGAAGACCTTGTGCTCGTAGAGCGCGATCAGGCGGCCGAGGGTGCGCGGCGTCAGCTTGCGATAGAGCAGGGTGTTGGTCGGACGGTTGCCGGGGAAGACCTTGTGCGGCAGCAGGGCCTTGAGTTCTCGCTTGTCCATGCCGGTGTCCGTCAGTTCCGCTTCCACCTCGGCGGCGGTCTTGCCGCGCATCAGCGCCTCGGTCTGGGCGAGGAAGTTGGAAAGCAGCACGGCATGCTGACCGTTCACATCATTGTGCGATTCGGCGGCGGCGAGGAAATCGCACGGAATCAGTTTCGTGCCCTGGTGGATCAACTGGTAGAAGGCATGCTGACCGTTGGTGCCCGGTTCGCCGAACAGCACCGGGCCGCTGGAGACCTTCACGGAGCGACCGTCGCGCATCACGCCCTTGCCGTTGCTCTCCATATCGAGTTGCTGGAGATAGGCGGGGAAGCGGGCGAGACGCTGCTCGTAGGGCAGCACCGCGTAGCTTTGCGCATCCCAGAAATTGTTGTACCAGACGCCGAGCAGGGCCATCAGCACGGGCATGTTCGCCGCCAGCGGCGCCGTGCGGAAGTGTTCGTCCATGTCATGGGCGCCGGCCAGCAGTTCCTCGAACTCGTCCATGCCGATGTACAGCGCGATGGGCAGGCCGATGGCGCTCCACAGCGAATAGCGGCCGCCGACCCAGTCCCAGAAGCCGAACATGTTGGCGGGGTCGATGCCGAAGGCCTTGACCGCCGCCGCATTGGTGGAAACCGCGACGAAGTGCTTCGCCACCGCGCTTTCATCCTTCGCGCTGTCCAGCAGCCAGGTGCGTGCGGCCTCGGCGTTGAGCAGGGTCTCCTGGGTGGTGAAGGTCTTCGAGGCAACGATGAACAGGGTGGTGGCCGGGTCGAGGTCTTCCAGGGTGTCGTGCAGGTGGCTGGGGTCGACGTTGGAGACAAAGTGGACTCGGATGTTGCCGCCATACGGTTTCAGCGCCAGGCAGGCCATCGCCGGGCCGAGGTCGGAACCGCCGATGCCGATGTTGACCACGTCGGTGATCGGCTTGCCGCTAGCGCCCTTCGCCGCGTAGCCCTTCCATTTGCCGGTGCGCACCTTGTCGGCGAAGGCACGCATGCGTTCGAGCACGTCGCGCACATCCGGCATCACGTCATGGCCGTCGACCATGACCGGCCGCTCGGCGCGGTTGCGCAACGCCGTGTGCAGCACCGCGCGGTCCTCGGTGAGGTTGATTTTGTCACCGGCGAACAGGGCGTCGCGCAGGATTTCGACGCCGGTTTCCTTCGCCAGCTTCAGCAGCAGCTTCAGGGTGTGCGGGCGGATCAGGTTCTTCGAGTAATCCAGCAACAGGTCGTCCAGTTGCAGGGAGTAGCGTTCGAAGCGTTTCCTGTCCTTGGCGAAGAGATCGCGCAGATGCAGTGCATTCCAGGCACGGCGTTCTTCTTTCAGGGCTTGCCAGGCGGCGGTTTGGGTGGGGGAGGGCATGGTCAGTGTGAGTGTCTTGGGGTCAGGGGTCAGCGAACATCTTGGCCGGTTGCGGCCATGGCGCGCAACCGGGACAGCAAAGTGGGGATTTCCCGGGAAACCGTGCTCCAGACGATATCCGTGTCGATATCGAAATAGCCGTGGATCAGGCGATTCCGCATGCCGACGATGGCGAACAACAACATGCGATCCTGATCCAGATGGGCACGTTCGCGTCCCGCCAGGAATTGGTCGATGGATTCGGCCGCGTCGATCATGTGCAACAGCCGCACCCGATCTTCAGCGTGCATATTGCACTTCCGCCGTGCGTATCACCTCGTCGCGGAAGTGGTGGGAAAGGTCCATCGCGGTACGCAGTTCCACTGGCCTGCCTTCGAGCAGGGCGGAGAGTTCCGCTTCCATGTCCGCCAGGGCCATGAGACCGGGCGCCGAGCCGGGCTCGAATTCCACCAGAAAATCGATGTCGCTGCCCGGACGATCCAGGCCCTTCAAGACGGAGCCATACAGGGCCAGGCGGCGTATGGCGTGCTGGTCGCAGAAGCGCGCCAGCGTCGCCAGATCAAGATTCAGGTTGCGATTCAGAGGCATGGACTCGAAGGATTGGTTCAATCCTGGTACAGCACCACCGCCGCCAGCGGCGGCAGGGTGATGACGACGGATTGAGGATAGCCCATCCAGGGCTTTTCTTCCGTCATCAGGCCGGCGCCATTGCCGAGGTTGCCGCCACCGTAGAAGCTGGAGTCGCTGTTGAAGATCTCCCGCCAGAAGCCGGTGGCGGGGGCGCCGATGCGGTAGCCCTCGCGCGGCACCGGGGTGAAGTTGAAGGCGATGATGAGCGAACGGCCTTTGTTGTCGCGGCGCTGGAAACTCAGGATGGATTGATCGGCGTCGTGGCAGTCGATCCAGGCGAAGCCCTCGGAGAAGAAGTCCAGTTCGTGCAGGGGAGGGAGATCGCGGTAGAGTCGGTTGAGGTCGCGCAGACAGGTCTTGACGCCGGCATGCCAGTCGATGTCCAGCAGTTCCCAGTCGAGGCCGCCCCGGGTCGACCACTCGCGGCCCTGGCCGAATTCGTTGCCCATGAAGTTGAGTTTCTTGCCGGGGCTGAGCATCTGGTAGGCCAGCAGCACGCGCAGGTTGGCGAATTTCTGCCAGGCATCGCCCGGCATCTTGCCTAGCAGCGATTGTTTGCCGTGTACCACTTCGTCATGGGAGAAGGGCAGGACGAAGTTCTCCGAATAGGCGTAGAGCTGGCCGAAGGTAAGGTTGTTGTGATTGAAGCGGCGGTACACCGGGTCGAGGCTGAAGTAGGCAAGGGTGTCGTTCATCCAGCCCATGTTCCACTTCATCGAGAAGCCGAGGCCGCCCAGATGCACCGGTTTCGAGACCATGGGCCAGGCGGTGGATTCCTCGGCGATGGTCAGCGCGCCAGGAAAGTGTCCGTGCACCATCGCGTTCATTTCCCGCAGGAAATCGATGGCCTCCAGGTTCTCGCGGCCGCCGTATTTGTTCGGCAGCCACTCGCCCGCCTTGCGGGAGTAATCCAGGTAGAGCATGGAGGCGACCGCGTCGACGCGCAGGCCGTCGAGGTGGAACTGGTCCAGCCAGTAGTGGGCGCTGGCGAGCAGGAAGCCCTTCACCTCGGCGCGACCGTAGTTGAAGATATGGGTGCCCCAGTCCTGGTGCACGCCCAGGCGCGGGTCCTCGTGCTCGAACAGGGCGGTGCCGTCGAAGCGGGCCAGCGCCCAGGCGTCCATCGGGAAATGGCCCGGAACCCAGTCGAGAATGATGCCGATATTGGCCTGGTGGCAGGCGTCGACGAAGGCGCGGAACTGGTCGGCGCTGCCCAGGCGCGAGGTCGGCGCGAAATAGCCGGTGGTCTGATAGCCCCAGGACTCGTCCAGCGGATGCTCGGTGATCGGCATCAGTTCGATGTGGGTGTAGCCCATGTCGGCCACGTAGGGGACCAGGGTCTCGGTGAGTTCCGGCCAGGTGAGGAAATGACCGTCGGCGTCGCGTTTCCAGGAACCGGGATGCACCTCGTAGACGTTCATCGGCGCGTGCAGCCAGTCGCGCTGGGCGCGCGCCTTCAGCCAGGCACCGTCGTTCCATACATGGCCGCTCGGCTGCACCACCACGGCGGCGCTGCCGGGGCGCAGTTCGAAGCCCTGGGCGAAGGGGTCGGCCTTGACCAGAATCTCGCCGCTATCGCGGTTGCGCAGTTCCAGGCGATAGAGGTCGCCGGGCAGCAGGCCGGGAATGAACAGTTCCCAGATGCCGGAGGCGCCGCGCGCGCGCATCGCATGCACACGGCCATCCCAGTTGTTGAAATTGCCCACCACGGAAACCCGCTCGGCGTTGGGTGCCCAGACCGCGAAGCGGACGCCGTCGACGCCGAGCTGTTGCATCGGCTGGGCGCCGAAGGTACGCCAGGCTTCGAGCAGGCGGCCTTCGTTGAACAGATACATTTCCTGGTCGGTGAGGCTGGGTGCGAAGGCGTAGGGGTCGGTGATCTCGAAGGTGGAATCGCCCTCGGTGACCGCCAGTCGCCAGGGGTGCGCCGGTGCCTCCTTGCCATGCCACTCGAAGATGCCGCGCGGGTCGGTGCGTTCCATGTCGACCGCACCCTCGGGCAACAGCAGGGAAACGCGGCTCGCGGCCGGCCGGAAGACCCGCACCAACCAGCCATCCTGATTGCGATGCAGGCCGAGGACAGCGAAGGGGTCGTGATGACGGGCGGAAATCAGGCGTTCAAGGGAATGGGGCATGAAGTGCCTTCTAGGTGATGTGGCAGGAACAGATAATCCTGGATGTCACGAATCAGGATAAGGCTCTCGGTTATTATACGAACTAATGTTCCAAGAGATTTTCACGGGGGAATACATGGTCAAGGAATATCCGCGTTTCGTCAGTCTGCTCACGAAAAACACCGTCGCCCTGATTCTCGCCGGGGGACGTGGCAGCCGCCTGAAACAGTTGACCGACTGGCGGGCCAAGCCCGGGGTTCCCTTCGGCGGAAAGTTTCGCATTGTCGATTTTCCGCTGTCCAACTGCATGAATTCCGGGATACGTCGTATCGGCGTGGTCACCCAGTACAAGTCGCATAGCCTGATCAAGCACATCCAGCGCGGCTGGGGTTTCCTGCGCGGCGAGTTCAACGAGTTTGTCGAACTGCTGCCGGCGCAGCAGCGGGTGGCGGAGGAATCCTGGTACAAGGGCACTGCCGACGCGGTCTACCAGAACCTCGACATCCTGCGCGTCTACAAGCCGGAATACGTGCTCATCCTGGCTGGTGACCACATCTACAAGCAGGATTACGGCGAAATGATCGCCCACCACGTCCGTAACGAGGCCGATATGACCGTCGCCTGCATCGAGGTGCCAACCGAGGAAGCCTCGGCCTTCGGCGTGATCGAGGTGGACGATGACGGTCGCGTCATCAAGTTCGTCGAAAAACCGAAGGACCCGCCGTCCATGCCGGGCAAGCCGGGCACCTCGCTGTGCTCGATGGGCATCTACGTCTTCAATGCCGCCTTCCTGTTCGAGCAACTGGTGCGCGATGCCGATGATCGCCAGTCCGGCCACGACTTCGGTACCAACATCATTCCGTACCTGATCAAGACCGGCTATCGCATCTATGCCCACAGCTTCAACGAGAGTTGCGTGCGCCGCGAGGACGAGGAGCCCTACTGGCGAGACGTCGGTACCGTGGACGCCTACTGGGAGGCCAACCTCGACCTGGCCCGCATCACCCCGGAACTCAATCTCTACGACAAGGACTGGCCGATCTGGACCTACCAGGAGCAACTGCCACCGGCCAAGTTCGTCTTCGACGAGGAAGGCCGGCGCGGCATGGCGGTGGATTCCATGGTCTCCGGTGGTTGCATCATCAGCGGCGCCACGGTGCGCGGCTCGGTATTGTTCTCCAACGTGCGGGTCAAGGAAGGTGCCTATCTGGAAGAAGCCGTGGTGCTGCCCGATGTGGAGATCGGCGAGGGCGCCATCCTCAAGAAGGTGGTCATCGACAAGGGCTGCAGAATCCCCCCCGGCATGACCATCGGCATCAACCGTGCCGATGACGAGAAATTCTTCCAGGTTACCGGCCGGGGCGTCACCCTGGTCACTCCGGAAATGCTGGGTCAGGTCTACCACCATTTCCGCTGACGCCGTGCCGCCGGCGCGGGTCGAGGCGATGCCATTCCCGGCATCGCCCGTTTATTTTCGGCAACCAGTATGAGTGAGCCAGGCCCATGGGCGCGAAGAAGCCGCATACCCTGACCCGTCAGATCGTCATTGCGATGCTCGCCGGGCTCACGCTGGGTGTTGTGCTGAACCTGCTCGGCGCCGCCCCCTGGCTGCAGGCCGTCTTCGTCGAGGGTCTGCTGCGCGTGGTCGGTTCGGTGTTTGTCTCCGCGCTGAAGATGATGGTGGTGCCGCTGGTCCTGGTATCCCTGGTGGTGGGGGTGACGGCGCTGGCGGACCTGAAAACCCTGGGCCGCATCGGCGCCAAGGCGCTGGTGCTCTATCTGGCGACCACCGCGATCGCGGTGTCCATCGCGCTCGGCCTCGCCGCGCTGGTCGGGCCGGGCCAGGGGTTCAATGCCGGTGGGAGCAGTGCCAGCTTCGCGGGCAAGGCCGCGCCGCCGTTCTCCCAGGTGCTGATCGACATGGTGCCGACCAACCCGGTGGCGGCGATGGCCGAGGGCAACATGTTGCAGATCATCGTCTTCGCGCTGCTGTTCGGCATTGCCGTGACCATGTCGGGCGCGCGCGGCAAGCGCGTCATCGATCTGTTCGGCGATCTCGACGCGGTCATCATGCACATGGTCGAGTGGATCATGCGGCTGGCGCCCTATGGCGTGTTCGCGCTGATCACCCGCGCGTTCGCCAGCCAGGGCCTCGACCTGCTGCTGCCGCTGGCCGCTTATGTCCTCACCCTCACCGCCGCGCTGGCCGTACAGGTATTCGTGACTTATCCGGTGATGCTGCGCCTGCTCGGGTCGCTGAACCCGCTGACTTTCCTGAAAAAGATGCGCGACCCCGCAGCCTTCGCGTTTTCCACCGCCAGTTCCGGCGCCACCATCCCGGTCACCTTGCACACCGTGGAAAAGAAACTGGGCGTGAAGAACAGCATTGCCGCCTTCACCGTGCCGATGGGCGCCACCATCAACATGGACGGTACGGCCATGATGCAGGGGGTGGCCACGGTGTTTATCGCCAACGTCTACGGCATCGAGCTCGGCCCGACCCAGTATCTGCTGGTGGTGCTCACCGCCACCCTGGCTTCGGTCGGCACCGCCGCGGTGCCCGGGGTCGGCCTCGTCACCCTGACCATGGTGCTGGGCCAGGTCGGCCTGCCGGTCGAAGGCATCGCCCTGATCATCGGCGTCGACCGCCTGCTCGACATGATGCGCACCGCCTGCAACGTCACCGGTGATTGCGCGGTCAGTTGCATCGTCGCCCGGAGCGAAGATGCGCTCGACCGGGCCGTGTTCGACGACCCGGCGGCCGGCTCGGTCGAGGATGCGACCCGGCTGGCTGGCTCGTGATGCCATCCTCCAAGACCATGCATCCACGTTGGCGCCGTTTCATTCCCAGCCGGGAAAGCATCCACCAGAACCGCTGGCTGCGCTGGCTGGCACCGCATCTCACGCACCCGCGCCTGTGGCATTTCAGCCGACGCGGCGTCGCCACCGGGGTGGCCCTGGGGGTGTTCTTCGGCTTGCTCATCCCCATCGCGCAGATTCCCTTTGCCGCTGGCGCCGCCATGCTGCTGCGCGCCAACGTACCGGTCGCCATCGGCAGCACCCTGGTGACCAATCCGGTGACCTTCGCCCCCATCTACTATGGTGCCTACCAGATCGGCCGCTGGGTGACCGGCGAGGTGCAGGGCGCCGAAACGGCGGAAGCCGCCCTGAGCACGGATCAGCTGTTGCGCCGCGCCGAAGCCGGCCCCTGGGGCCGCCTGAGCAACCTGGGCAAGCCATTGCTGGCCGGTCTGGCCATCGTCTCCACCAGCATGGGGCTACTGGTTTATTTCGGCATCAGCCTGTTCTGGCGCTGGCGGGTGCTGGCCAAGCGGCGCAAGCGGGGCGGTCGATGAGCCGCCACCCGCGCATTCCTGAGCGCACTACGCACATGAAACGACTGAATATCGGCCTACTTCTCTGCACCCTGCTGGCCCCCCTCCCGGCCTGGCCGGCACCGGCCGATCCCGACTGCGCAGCCGCCGAGGCCGCAGCCGCGGCCGCGCGTCACCGTCAGGCGCAGGCGGTGCGCCGGTTGGCCGAGGAACAGGCCCTGACGATCTTTCCCAACCGCTATGCCACACCACAGCAGACCTACAGCGAGGAAGACAAGCTGAATGCCGCGGCCCTGGCCGTGGACTACTGGCGCCTGGCGGGCGCGAAAGGGCTCAAGGACAACATGATGATCACCGCCGTGCTGGCGTGGCTGCACAAGCGCGGTGTGCCCGGTGTCGCGGCCGATCCGGCGCGCTCCCGCGTATTCGGCGACTACGCCAAGGCGATCGCCCAGGAAAAGATCAACCACTACAACGCGAGAAAGCCCGTCGACAGCCCGATCACGGTGGCCATGCCGTCCGGGATCCCGGATCAACCCGACGCGGCACTGGCGGCCTGGGCGGCACAACGCATTCGACCCGTAGCGGGCGGCCTCAGCGACGAACAGGTGGCGTTGCTCAAATTTTGCGGCGTCCTGGCCGCCGTCGGCTCGGGTAACGCGGTGCCGGAGGATGAACTGGCCTGGGCGGCGGACTTTGAACGGGGGCACGGCGGCCATCCCGGGGGCGAGCCGCCACCACGTCTGCGCCAGGCGCTCAGTCAGGGCGAGACACTGAAGCGCCAACAAGAAGAAGCGCGTCGCCAGCGGGACGCGGCGCTGCGGGAAACGCGGCAGCGCGAGCAGGCGGTGGCGGCGCGCAGGGCTGAAATCGAACAAAGGGAATGGGCGCAGGCGCAACAGGTGATCAAGCAGGCCAGGATGGACAGACCGCTGAACTCATCGGAAATCGAACTTCTGTGCCGCCATGATGCCGCCCTCTGCCAGCGCGCGGACGCCATCCAGCGTTACAACCAGTGCATGGGGAATGCCGCATCCGACGCCGGTGCCTACTATGGCGCCGCGGTCAGACGCGGCGGCAGGCCGAGTGACGGCACCTGGAGTGGCACCTTCAGCCAGATCAAAGGGCAATATGAAGCGGCCTGCCAGCGTCTCAAACCCGCCGGTTATCGCTAGCGCCAGCCCGGGAGCCGGCAGTCTCCGCGGCCCGCACGGAGGGAACCCGAGCCCGGTGTCGTTGTCGATGGCTGCCAGACTTATTGAGTGATGCCCATGTTCCTTGATCGATTCCCCACCCTGCGCCAGGGGCTCGCCGCCTGCCTGCTGTTCGCCGCCGTGTCCGGCTGTTCCACGGAGCCCCAGGGGCTGCAACTGACCGCCGCGGAAGCCCATCGTCGCGCGCAGGCCGGTGAACTGACCCTGATCGACATCCGTCGCCCCGAGGAATGGCGCGAAACCGGTGTCGCCCAGGGCGCGGCACGCATCGACCTGCGCCAGCCCGGTGGTGCGAAGGGCTTCGCCGATGCCGTGCTACGGCAGGTGGACGGCAATCGCGATGCGCCCATCGCCTTGATCTGCCGTACCGGCAACCGTACCACCCAGATGCAGCGGGTCCTGCTTGAAAACGGGTTCACCAATGTCTACAACATCCGCGAAGGCATGGCCGGCAGCGCCGCCGGCCCCGGCTGGATTCGCCAGGGCTTGCCGGTGGCGCCTTGCAACCGTTGTTGAGTGGGCAAAGTGATGGCGGTTCAGGCGCCGTCGCTGGACCGCTTCGGTGATTCCACCCGGGGCAGATGCTGGTGTAGCGCCGCCTTGGCCAGCAGGTGCGCCGACACCGGTGCGGTGATGAACAGGAACAGGGTGATCAGGCCCTCGTGCAGGCTGACGCCGTTTCCCTGGCTGCTGAAGTACAGCGATGACGCGATCAAGAGGCAGCCGACGCCCAGGGTGGTGGCCTTGGTGGGGCCGTGCAGGCGAGTGTAGAAATCGCGCAGCCGCGCCAGGCCGAGCGAACCGATGAAGGTGAACCCCGCACCGGCGAGGATCAGGAACGACAAGACATAGTCCAGCATGGCCGGCTCCTATTCGATGATGTCGCCGCGCAGCAGGTACTTGCACAGCGCCACCGTACCGACGAAGCCCATCAGGGCGATCAGCAGCGCCGCCTCGAAATAGAGGGCACTGCCGAGGTGGATGCCAAGCAGGACCAGCAGGGCGATGGTGTTCACGTAGAGGGTGTCCAGCGCCAGGATGCGATCCGGCGCGCCGGGCCCGCGCAGCAGCCGCCAGAAACTGAGGGCGACGGCGCCGGCGACCAGGGCGAAGGCGATGGGGATGACCGCGCTCAACATGTCTCGAACACCGCTTTCAGCGGCGCCTCGTAACGTGACTTGATGTGCTCCCGTACCGCGTCCGGGTCGGGCGCGTCGAGGGCGTGCACCAGCAACATGCGGCGGTCTTCGCTGAGCAGGGCCGAAACCGTGCCCGGCGTCAGGCAGATGGTGTTGGCCAGCAGGCTGATCGCCAGGTCGCTTTCCAGACTCAAGGGCACTTCGACGAAGGCCGGCCGCAGGCGCGACGGGCTGCCGAGGATGAGCCTGGCCACGGTCAGATTGGCGATGACGATATCGAGCGCCACCACGCCGGCGAAGCGCAGCAGCACGCCCGGCCGCCGGATGCGCACCGTTTCCGGCCAGAAGCGCAGGGTGAACAGCGGGATCAGCCAGCCGAGCAGGATGCCCAGCAACAGGTGGCCGGGTGCCAGGCTGTTGTTGAGCAGCAGCCAGATCGTCGCCAGGGCGGGGGTGAGCAGCGGATGCGGCAGGATGCGTTGCCAATTCGGTGCGCTCATGGTCGGCCTCCGAGCACGGCATGGATGTAGTGATAGGGGTGCAGCAACTGATCCGCGGCGGCGATGGCGATCGCGTGCAATGGACCGGCGGCCACGGTCAGGGTGAGGGTCAGGGCCAGCAGGCCCAGCATCGGCGCCAGCGGCGCGGTCACAATGGCTGACGGGGCGCCCGCTTCCGCCGCCGGCGTGTTGAAGAACAGCAGGCTGCCGCTGCGCGCCAGGGCGATCAGCCCGAGCAGGCCGCCAAACAACACCAGCGCCATGATCCATGACCAGGCCGGATGCGCCAGCGCCGCCTTCAGCAGCAGGAACTTGCCGATGAAGCCGGATAGCGGCGGCAGGCCGGCCAGCAGGATGGCAGTGACGAAGAACAGGCCACCCAGCAGCGGCGCCCCGACCATGGCCGGGGCCGGCTCGAAGCGGTCGCCGGCCTCGCCACGCGCCTGGGCGATGTGTTCGGCGAGCAGGAACAGGGCGGCGGCGGCGAAGGTGGAATGAGGCAGGTAATAGAGGCCGGCGGCGATGCCTTCCACGCTGCCCACGGCGAATGCGGTCAGCAATGAGCCCACCGAGGCGATCACCAGGTACGCGGCCTGCGGGCGCAGGCTGCGCGCCGCCAGGGCGCCGAGCAGGCCGGCGATCAGCGTCGCCAGGGCCAGGGGCAGCAGCCAGGGCTCGATCAACCGGCTCATGCCGCCGGCGCCGGCGCCGAAGATCAGGGTGGCCACGCGCAGGATGGCATAGGCGCCCACCTTGGTCATGATCGCGAACAGGGCCGCCACCGGCGCGCTGGTGCTGGCGTAGGCCGCCGGCAGCCAGAGATGCAGCGGCAGCAGGGCTGCCTTCAGCGCGAACACCGCGAACAGCAGCAGGCCGGCGGCGCGGGCCGGGCCCAGGTTCTCCGCCGGCACCGCCGCCATCTTCACCGCCAGGTCGGCCATGTTGAGGGTGCCGAACAGGCCGTAGAGTGTGCCCACTGCGATCAGGAACAGCGATGAACCGGCCAGGTTGAGCACCACGTAGTGCAGGCCGGCCTTGGATCGAAGGCGGCCGCCGCCATGCAGGATCAGCCCGTACGAGGCAAGCAGCAGCACCTCGAAAAAGACGAACAGGTTGAACAGGTCGCCGGTGAGAAAGGCGCCGTTGAGGCCGAACAACTGCAACTGGAAGAGCACATGGAAATGCCGTCCCCTGGCGTCCTCGCCCCGGCAGGCATGCAGCAGGGGGAACACGGCGAGCAGGGCGGTGACCAGCAACATCCAGGCCGCCAGCCGGTCCGCCACCAGGACGATGCCGTAAGGCGCCGGCCAGTTGCCCAGGGCATAGGTCAGGATGTCGCCGCCCCCGACCGCGCGCAGCAGCATCACCGCCAGGCCGATCTGGCCGAGCACGGCGGCGATGCTGAACAGGCGGCGGAGGCGCAGATCGAACCGCCGCGCCACCAGCAACAGGATGCCCGCCAGCAGCGGCAACAGGACGGGAGCAATGGCGAGATGATTCATGCGCTCCCCTCCACGGCTTCAACGACATTGCCGAAGGATGGGGTGAGCGACAGCGAATCCCGGCAATGTGCGCGAACGAGGAAAGGGACGCGGTCCAGCATCGAATTCAGGCTCATCCTTCGTGTGCCCCGTCGACATGATCGTTGCCCATCTCCGCCCGTGCCTTAAGCGCCAGCATGATGACGAAGGCGGTCATGGCGAAGCCGATGACGATGGCGGTCAGCACCAGGGCCTGTGGCACCGGGTCGGCATAAGCGCCGCCCAGCCCGGCGCCGATCACCGGCGGGCGGCCGATGACCAGCCGGCCCATGGCGAACAGGAACAGGTTCACCGCGTAGGACAGAAAGGTCAGGCCCAGCACTACCGGGAAGGTGCGCGCGCGCAACAGCAGGTAGACGCCGCAGGCGGTGAGCAGGCCGATCAGCAGGGCGAGCACGGCTTCCATCAGCGCGCCTCCCGGATGCGTTGGTCTTCCGGCACCGGGCAGGCATCGGGGCCGTGGCTGGCGTCGTGCATCAGGCCGAGGTGGATGAGAATCAACAGGGTGGCGCCCACCACCACCAGATAGACGCCGAGGTCGAACGCCATCGCTGAAGCCAGTTCCAGATCACCCACAAGCGGCCAATGGAAATGACCGAAGGTGGAAGTGAGGAAGGGGTAGCCGAAGGCCAGGCTGGCCAGGCCGGTCAGGAAGGCGATGGCCAGCCCGGTGGCGATGGTCGGATGCAGGTTTTCCGGCAGCCGCGCGTGGGTCCAGGCCACGCCGTTGGCCAGGTACTGCATGATCAGCGCCACCGCGGTGACCAGACCGGCGATGAAGCCGCCACCGGGCAGGTTGTGGCCGCGCAGCAGGATGAAGAGGGACACCAGCAGCGCCAGCGGTAGCAACAAACGGGTCAGCGAAGCCATGATGGCCGGATGCAGATCCTGGCTCCAGGCGCGGCCGACATCGTCGCAGCCGCGCCCGTCCAGTTGCAGTTTGTCCAGCATGGCGTAGATGGCCAGGCCGGCCAGGGCCAGCACCGTGATCTCGCCCAGGGTATCGAAGCCGCGGAAGTCGACCAGGATGACGTTGACCACGTTGTGGCCGCCGCCGCCGGGCACACTGTTGGCCAGGAAGAAGTCGGCGATGCTGGCGTAGGGGCGAGTCAGCACCGCCCAGGCGAGGGCGCTCACACCCAGGCCGGCGAACGCGGCCAGGAAGCCATCGCGCAGCCGCCGGCTGCCGCCGGATTCGGCCGGAGTGTGCTGCGGCAGGAAATACAAGGCCAGCAACAGCAGGATCACCGTCACCACCTCGACCGACAACTGGGTCAGGGCCAGGTCCGGCGCCGAGAATTTCACGAAGATCAGCGAAACCAGCAGGCCCACCGCGCCGATCAATACCAGGGCGACAAAGCGTTGTCGGTGCAGGACGGTGGCGCCGACGGTGGTGACGGCCATGGCCAGCGCCGCAAGCAGGCTGACCCCGTCCACCGGCAGCAGGTCGCGCGTGCCGGCCAGTGGCGATGCCGCCGACAGCCAGCCACTGAACCCGAGCACCAGGACAAAGGCCACGAACAGCGACAGCATGACCTGCAGCGAGCCCTTGTCCAACTGCCGGGTCAGGCCGGCGGCCAGCGCCAGCAGCCCCGCCAGCCCCCGTTCGTAGAGGCGACGGCCGTCGATGCGGCCATCCAGGCGCTCGTGCAGGGCGAACAGCGGCTTGCGCCCGGCGTAGAGCAGGCCGCCGCCGAGCAGGGCGATCACGCTCATCCACAGCGCCGGGCTGAAGCCATGCCAGATCGCCAGGTCATGCGGCGGCAGGGGCGCTTGCAGCACGCTGGCCGCCGCCAGCGCCAGGATCGGTTCCACCGTCAGGGCAGGCGCGATGCCGACCAGCAGGCACAACGCCACCAGCACCTCCACCGGCGCCTTCATCCAGCGCGGCGGCTCGTGCGGCGTGCGCGGCAGGTCGATCGGCTCGCCGTTGAAGAACACATCGTGGATGAAGCGCAGGGAGTAGGCCACGGCGAACACCCCGGCAAAGGTCACCGCCAGCGGCAGCAGCCAGCCGAAACGCATCTGGGTGGCCAGGCTCGCCGCCTCCGCGAAGAACATTTCCTTCGACAGGAAGCCATTGACCAGCGGCACCCCGGCCATCGCCGCCGCCGCCACCATCGCCAGGGTGGCGGTATAGGGCATGAACTTCCACAGGCCGTTGATGCGGCGCATGTCGCGGCTGCCGGTCTCGTGGTCGATGATGCCGGCGGCCATGAACAGCGAGGCCTTGAAGATGGCGTGATTGATGATGTGAAACACCCCCGCCACCGCCGCCAGCGGCGTACCGATGCCGAACAGCAGGGTGATCAGGCCCAGGTGGCTGATGGTCGAATACGCCAGCAGCCCCTTCAGATCATGCTTGAACAGCGCGGTGACGGCGCCGACCAGCAACGTGGCCATGCCGACGCCGCCGACCAGATGCGACCATTCCCAGGTGCCGGACAGGGCCGGGAACAGCCGCGCCAGCAGGAACACCCCGGCCTTCACCATGGTCGCCGAATGAAGATAGGCCGAAACCGGCGTCGGCGCCGCCATCGCGTGCGGCAGCCAGAAATGGAAGGGAAACTGCGCCGACTTGGTGAACACGCCGAGCAGCACCAGCACCAGCGTCGGCAGGTAGAGCGGATGCGCGCGGATCTGCGGTCCCGAGGCCAGGATCACGGTCAGGTCATAGCTGCCCGTGATCTCGCCCAGCAGCAGGATGCCTCCCAACAGTGCCAGGCCACCCATGCCGGTGATCGCCAGCGCCATCCGCGCGCCGTTGCGCGCCTCCTCCCGCTCCTTCCAGTAGCCGATCAGCAGGAAGGAACTCAGGCTGGTCAGCTCCCAGAACACCAGCAACAGCAGCAGGTTCTCCGACAGCACCACCCCCAGCATCGAACCCATGAACAACAGCAGATAGGCGTAGAGGCGGCCGAGGCTGTCCCGCTCAGACAGGTAATAGCGGGCATAGAGGATGACCAGCAGGCCGATGCCGAGGATCAGCCCGGCGAACAGCAGGCCCAGCCCGTCGAGGCGGAACGCCAGATCCAGTCCCGCCGAAGGCATCCAGGCGAGACGCTGCACCAGCGTCTCGCCGGACATCACCGTGGTGGCGTCGCCCGCCAGCAAGGCGACCGCACCCAGCGTCACCAGTCCGGCGCTCCAGGCGGCGGCAAATCGGCTGAAACGGCTGGCCCAGGCCACCAGGGACGCGCCCAGGAAAGGGGTCAAGACAACGAGAAGCAAGGTCATGTGCGCATCTTACCGGGCGGAAGGGCTTGACCGGGAGTGGCATGGGAAGGGGAGAGACAAGGAAGGGGGAGACGGGTTCCGGGGAGCGCGGCCGCTTCGTGTCTGGCGATGCATGGTGTAAGCGGAGTGGTGGCGTCTGGGCGCACGGGCCAACTGTCACGACGCTGTCTTCCGAGTGATGGCCTGGGTGGCCGTTATGGACGGCCAAGTGACCAGTCGATGGATCGCATCGGAAACATCGAGCCTGGCCGCTTTCCCTGCGCAGCATCGTTGCCTCGCCGGCCGGGTAAGAGAAATTTAGGAAACCCTTGGTTTCTATTTAAGAAGCAGGCCTGGTCTGTCGGTGTAGCGTGAAAACCATTCCAGCCAGCCTTGGGACGGCCCGAAGGCGGGTGGGAACAGAGCGAATGGTTATTGGCCAAGGAGAAAGGACATGGCGATCCAACACAGGGTTCACACCATCTTGTTGACATTCACGCTGGCGGCCTCGCTGCCGGCATTCGCCGCGCCGGCCGGGGACAGGCAGATGATCGAGCGGGGCCGCTATGTCGTGCATATCAGCGGCTGCAACGACTGCCATACGCCCGGCTACATGGAAAACGCGGGCAACATCAAGACCGAGCATGGGTTGACCGGGACAGCCCTGGGTTGGCAAGGCCCCTGGGGTACGACCTATCCGACCAACCTGCGTCTGCTGGCCAACACCCTTTCGGAATCGCAATGGCTGACGCAGGCGCGGCGGGAAACGCGTCCCCCCATGCCCTGGTTCGCGCTGCGGGCAGTGAGCGCGCTCCGCTCGGCCAGCCGCCGCTGCAGCAGGATCAGCCGGGCCTCCAGGTTGTCACAGACGTCTGGCAGCCGCAGGCCGGTGTCCAGGCGCAGTGCCTTGTTGATGAACTCGCTGCGTCCGAGCTCCAGATGCTCCTTGAGCAGCTTCCAGAGGATGGCGCCGGCCATGCCCTTGAGCTGAACGGTGCGGTGGGTGCTGGGCTGGCTGATCACCACGGCGATGGCCCCGGTGTCCGCCAGGGCTTCCAGCACGACGCCAGCCTGGAGGGCGGAGAGGAAACCGTTACCCGCCGCCGGTCCTCCGAGACCCGGCAACCGCAGGCACGGCCCACTTGGGGGAAGCCATTCGAATCCCGGGAGGCCACGTTCACGGACACACCCATGCCCAGGAAAGCAAGACATTCCTCGCTCAGGATGGGGTCATTGGCGGTTGGCGTGTCCATGCGTGGATGCTATGACGGGCTTGTGGCGTGGGGAAGGGGCTTCCCGGGCCCTGTAGGGCGTTGCCATTACCGTGCTGAATCGTTTCATCCGTCAGAGGAGAGTCACCATCATGCAAAGCAATCCTGTCGTCTGGTTTGAAATCTACGTGCAAGACATGCAACGGGCACGACAATTCTACGAAGCCGTACTCGATGTCAAACTGGAACAAATGCCTGCTCCAACCGCGGAGATGACTATGGAAATGTGGGCGTTCCCCTCTGACCCATCAACCGCGCAAACATCGTATGGCGCATGTGGCATGCTGGTCAAAATGGAGAACGTTTCCTCTGGCGGTGGCGGCACCGTCGTTTACTTCGGCTGCAAGGACTGCGCCATCGAGGCCTCGCGTGTCGCTGCAAACGGGGGGACGGTTGTGAAAGAAAAGCTGTCCATTGGCGAGCACGGCTTTATCGCCCTGGCTCGGGACACGGAGGGAAACATGATTGGTTTCCACTCCATGTGAGTCGGCCGGGTGGGATGGAGGGGGCCAGGCACTCATGGCGCGCGCCCGGGAGGCCGGGCCCCTGAGCGCCTGCCCGCTCAGATGACCACGATATCCGCCGCGGTCAAGACCGTCCCGGCGCCCAGCAGGGCGATCTGTACCGCCGCACCGGCGCCATTGCCATCTGCGTCGTAGGAAAGGATGCCGCTGGCCTGGTCATAGAGCACGACATCGTCGGCGTCCAGGGCGATGCCCGTGCCGCTGAATTGGCTGGCGGACAGCTTGCCGGTCTTGGTCAGCGCGGTGAACACCGCGTTTTCCAGTTGAATGGTGTCATCCGCGGCATTGAAATCGACAATGGAATCCACGCCAGCGCCTAGCGGGCTGTTGAAACGGAAGATGTCCAGCCCATCGCCACCGATGAGGGTGTCGCTGCCGAGGCCGCCGACCAGGATGTCGTTGCCCGCGCCGCCGTCCAGGAGGTTGTCGCCGCTGTTGCCGATGAGCAGGTTGTTGAGGTCGTTGCCGTAGCCGGACAGTGGATCGCAGCCGATGAGGGTGAGGTTTTCCACATTGGCCGACAGGCTATGGTCGACCGAGGCGCGAACGGTGTCCTTGCCTTCGCCGGCGGCTTCCAGCACCAGATCGCCGAGGTTGTCCACGATGTAGGTGTCATTGCCGAGACCGCCGACCAGGGTGTCGGCGCCGAGGCCGCCATTGAGTACGTCGTTGCCGCCGCCCCCCATGAGGACGTTGTCGCCGGCATTGCCGGTGAGGCTGTTGTCGAGATCGTTGCCGATGCCGGTAAGGTCGGCGGTACCGGTCAGGTTGAGGTTTTCCACGTTGTCGCCGAGGCTGTAGTCGACCGAGGCAAACACGCGGTCGGTGCCTTCGCCGGCCTGTTCGATCACGATGTCTCCGGCCTGGTCGACCCAGTACCGGTCATCCCCGAGGCCGCCGATCAGGGTGTCGGCGCCGGCGCCACCGTTCAGCATATCGTTGCCGAGCCCGCCCATGAGGACGTTGTCGCCGGCGTTGCCGGTGAGGCTGTTGTCGAGGTCGTTGCCGATGCCGGTGAGATTGGCGGTGCCGGTCAGGTTGAGGTGTTCCAGGTTGGCACCGAGGCTGTAGTCGATCGAGGCGTAGACCCGGTCGCTGCCTTCACCGGCCAGTTCGATCACGCTGTCCCCCACCTGGTCGACCCAGTATCGGTCGTCACCGAGGCCGCCGATCAGAGTGTCGGCGCCGGCGCCGCCGTTCAACGAATCGTTGCCCAGACCGCCCATGAGCAGGTTGTCGCCGGCGTTGCCGGTGAGGCTGTTGTCGAGGTCGTTGCCGACGCCGGTGAGGTTGGCGGTGCCGGTGAGGTTGAGGTATTCCAGGTTGGCGCCGAGGCTGTAGTCGATCGAGGCGTAGACCCTGTCGGCGCCCGCATCGGCGAGTTCGACGATCACATCGCCGATGTTGTCGACCCAATAGCGGTCGTTGCCGGTGCCGCCGATCATGAGGTCGGCGCCGATGCCGCCGTTCAGGCTGTCGTCGCCGGCGCCGCCTTCGAGCCGGTCGTTGCCGCCATAGCCGTACAGGCTGTCATTGCCGTCATGGCCGATCAGGGTGTCCGCGAAGCCGGTGCCCTTGAGTGCATCGTCGCCGCTGCCGCCTTCGATCAGTGACAGGACGTTGAGGCTGAAGGTGTCGCTGGCGCTGGCACCGGCGCTGTCGGTGGCCGTCACCGTGATGTCCAGCACGCCGATCTGGCTCAGCGCCGGTGTGCCGGAGAAGGTGGCCGTGGCGGCATTGAAGTGCAGCCAGGCCGGCAGCGCGGCACCGTTGGCCAAGGTGGCGCTGTAGGCGAGGACATCACCCTGGTCCGGATCGACGAAACTGTCCGCCGGCAGCGTGAAACTGAAGGCCGTTTTGCATGCCGCCTGCATGTCGTTCAGCGGGTGGGCGAGATCGGGCGCATGGTTGGCCGCGGCCATGACGAACATCTGGCTGGCCGGTGTGGCACCGCCCATGCCGTCGCTGACCGTATAGGAAAACTCCACGGGGCCCCCTGCAAACCCCGCGGCGGGCTGGAACTGCCAGGCTCCGGGTGCGACGGCGACGAAGCTGCCCTGGTCGGCGGCCAGGTCGAGCACGGACAGTGCATCGCCTTCCTGATCGCTGAATCCCGCGAGCAGATCGGCTTCCAGGAGCAGATAGGGGGCGCCGATCTGACCGGGTGCCAGTTCCGCCGTCGCGCTGCCGGTGGGTGCCTGGTTGATGTGGAGGCTGAGGTCGGCGATGGAGGTGGAGGCGATGTTGTCCTGGATGCTGAGCAGATCCTGCCACTCCGCTTCGATGGCACTGACGCCGTTGCCGTCGGCGATCGCGTCGGACATGGTCTTGTTGCGATCGAAGATTTCCCGCAGCGGTTGCGGATAGAGGTTCTTGTTGGTGATGCCGCTGATGTCGATGCCCAGGATGGTGGCCAGGTCGTCGGCATTGGCGAGATTCAGCGTCTGGCCGTTCTGGGCGGCCTCGACGATGGCCAGGGCGAGGTTGGCGCCGCTGTCGTCATCGGAAAGGGAAGTCAGGATGGCAACCTGAACCGCGACCATTTCCACTTTCAGCGCGACCGGGTCGGCGGGGGCGGATTGCAGGACCGACCAGGCATCGTAATGCAGCAGGTTGACCGTGGGCGCCAGGCCCAGGACCGACTTGACCTGGACGGCCGCCAGGTTGGGGGAGAGGCCGAGGTCGATGGCGTCCTGCATCAGGGTGGTGAGCGGGTTCATGGTGCTGGCGCCCAGGGGAGCCTGGAGTTGCATCAGGGTGACCACCAGATCGCCGTTGTTGGGGTTGAGGATGGCCTTGTCGAGGCTGACCACCATTTCGTCGTGGTTCGCGGCATCGGTATAGCTGGCCATCACCCGGATCGTGAGACCGGCATCCGCCGCCGTCACCGCGTAGCTGGCGCTGTTGCCGCCGATGTTGCTCCAGACGCCGGCGTCCTGGATCTGCCATTGGTAATTCACCTGGCCGGATACGCCATCGAGGTCGCCGACCTGGGCGGTCAGGACGTTGCCCACGGCGCCGACGCCGGTGATCACCACCATGCCCGGCTGGTTGGTCGCGGTACCGCCTCCAGGCGCCACGACCGGTACCAGGCCCGACGCGCTCAACTGGAACAGGCCATCGCTGAATTTCGCGTATTCGACGTTGATCAGGCTGTCGCTGCCTTCGGACGCGGCGCCGGTCTTGCTGTCCACGAGCTGATAGGCTCCGGTCAGGCTGTTGAACGTGAGGGTGTAATCGGAACTGACTCCGCCATAGACGGCGGTGTCGATGCCCTCTCCACCGTCCAGGAAATCGTCGCCGGCATCGCCTTCCATGTCGTCGTTGCCGCTGCCGCCATAGACCACGTCGTTGCCGGCGCCGGCCACGACGATGTCGTCGCCGCCTCCGGCGTAGACCGTGTCGTCACCGCCCTTGCAGTCGAAATACTCGCTCTTGGCCGAGCCGGTGAGGGTGTCGCTGTTGTCCGTGCCGGTGGATGTTTCGATCACCACGCCGGAGCCGGGCACGTTCCCGGCAGTGAGGTTGGCGATGAAGATGCCGCTGTCGTAGATATGGTCGCCGGTATCGGCGATGCCGATCTCGATCCGGTTGGTGCCGGCGTGGATGGGCGCGACGATCTTCAGGACATGGCTGACGCCGTCATATTCGATCGGCAACACGCCGCCGCCGTTGTCGATGAAGTAGCCCGCCGCCAGGTTGCCGCTGACCACACTCAGGGGATGCATGGGATCGTGGTTGAACAGGGCATAGTTGACGCCGTTGACCATGACGGTGGCGCAATCCACGAACTGATCCACCCACTCCGGATACTCGTCGGAGCCGAACACCAGGTCGAACGTCACGGAAGTGGCGGTGGGGTCCTGCGTCGTGAACTCGAACGCCAGCGTGGTGGCATCGTAGGAGACGGTGTTGAACACGGTGTTGACCACTGCGTCGATCGCCGCGCTGCCATTGTTGAAGCCGCTGCTGCCGCTGTTGTCGGCGCCGAACCAGGGCATGCTGTTGCTGGTGCCCGGCGTGGTGCCGGAGGTGAGCAGCAGACCGGCACCGATGCCCAGGGAAGTCAGGGAGCCGTCGTAGTAGTTGACCGCACCGGGGCCGGAGGCATCCAGCTGGACGGAACCCGTGATCAGGTTGATGCCGGAATTCGGGGCCAGCAGCGCGTTGGCGAGGGTGGCCTGATTGCCACTGGTGTAGACGGTGAATGGCGTGGGCATGGTGGTCGCTCCCTGTCGTGGAAAATATGCACACGCGCATTCTATCGATAATCCGAAATTTGCCTAGTCCCTCGCGGCAGTCATTTTTTTCGAGCTTGCGAACTGTTACCCCCCCACTTCTGGCGCCAGTCGGAGTCGACCCATAGGCGGATGGATGAAACGGGCGTGTCCTTGGTCCGATTTCGGCGATCTCCCCGGGCGCGCGGTGTCAGCGTGCCGGTTGCGTGAGGTCGCGTTCCGCCATCCGCAGCCTGACCGCTTCCAGCCGCTGGTCGTGGTCGGGGTCCGGCGTGGCGGCGGTGGCGTAGCAGCGGATGAGCAGCGTTTCCGGTTCCGAGAGGGCGGCGCCCTCGCTGGTGAAGCGGTTGCGCAGGCGCTCCAGCTGGCGTTCCCGGCGGGCTTCGGCGTGGATTTCCGGCGAGGGCAGGCCGAGCGCGATTTCCAGATCGAGCAGCAGGGCCGCTCGGGTTGCGCGGCCGGCGGCAAGGATTGACGGGGAGATGACGGCGGCCTGGGCGAGTCGCTCGGCGAGCAGGTGCTCGCCATGGTCGGGCAGAGAGGGCAGGGTGTCCCAGGCCTGCCGTGCCTTGGCCAGGGCCGCATCGAGGGGGTGGTCGGCAAGGACGGCGGCTTCGACCTGTTCCGCCAGAGCGGCCTTGCGCGCGAGTAATGCGTAACTGGCCAGGCGTTGTTTTCGGTGCGCCTGGTCGAGGCGATTCTGGGCCAGCTGGCGCAGTTCACGCGCACGGTTCTCCTGGCTGTCGTCGGCATCGCGCGGGTCGGCCTGGAGACTTTGCCAGTCGGCGTTGAAACGGGCCAGCAGGCGCTTGATGGTGTCGTCTTCGGCGGCGGCCAGGGTGCTGGCGAAGTCATCCAGCAGCTTCCGCCGGGCGTGCTGGCGTTCCTGCCGCTGTGCAGTCTGTTCGTCACGCAGGGCTTGGCCGCGTGCGAATACGGCGTCACAGGCAGCGCGGAAGCGTTGCCACAGTTTTTGCTCCTCGCCGCGGATGAGCCGTATCGGTCGCGGGGGGCGGCTCCAGCGCTCGTTGAGTGACTTGGCCTCGCTCATGGCGCGACGTGGATCGGGCAGCTCGCTGAGCGCCTCCGCTTCCACGATGAGTTGTTCGCGGCGCGTGCGTTCACTCGCGCGCGCTGCGTCGAGGGGGGTGTCGATACCCTCGATCAGGGCGTCGAAGCGCTTGCGCAAGTTCCGTTCGTCACGCGGACTGGCTTTTTCCGCACCTCGCCAGAGCGTGATCCACTCCGAGCGCAGTTTTTCGATCCGCTTGTAGTCGGCCTGTTCCCAGTCGATGCCGGCGAGCTCCGCTTCCCATGCGGCGCACTGCGCATCCCGGGCGGCGCGCGCCTCGGCCTGGCGCGCCTCGACTTCGAGGCGACGGGCGGCTACCGGCTGATAGGCTTGTTCCAGTGCAGCGTCGAAGCTTTCCCATTGCGTCTTGGTCGAGGGGCTGTGCGTGTTGAGGCGTTTCCATTCCTCGCGCAGGGCCGGAATGGCGCGGGTCAGTTCCTCCACCTCGCGTTCGCCGTGCATCAGTTCACGGGCGGCGGCGATCAGGTGCTCGCGCGCCTGGCCGGTGCCCCAGCGCGCCCAGCCGCGCAGGGTTTCGACTTCGGCCAGGAGGTGATGCAGGCGCGATTCCAGCGCGCCGCGCGGATGCTGGCCCGCCAGGAGCGTCTTGACCTGGCCGGCGACAGTGTCGGCGTCGTGCAGGTGACCCTGGCTGATCGCCTGTTCCAGTTGTTCGAGCAGGGCGCGAAGGGCTTCCTGGTCGATGGTCTGCTTCGGGCGCGGCGGCTTCGCTGCCTCGATGGCCGTGGCCACGACGGTCTCGGCGACTGCCTCGACAGCCGGCGGTGTTGGCGCCAGCGCCTGCCAGCGCTGTTCGAGGGCGTGGCGGGCTTCGGCGTGGGTCGGCTTGTCCAGCGCCTGCCAGGCGGCCGCCGGGTCGTCCACGGCGGTCGGTTCGGTTTCGAGTGCATTCAGGAATCGATCACAGGCGGCGGCACGCCCGGCTTCCGCGGCGAGGGCGTCGAGCCGGGCGGCAAGGGTGTCCAGCGCGGGCTGCAGTGCCCTTGCGGTGTCCGCCAGCCAGGCGGGTAGCGCGTCACGCGCCTGGAGGAGGCGGTCGAGGCGGCTGCGCCAGTCCTCCAGCCTGTCCTGCCAGGGCCAGGCGGGCTCGGCGCATTCCGTCGCCAGGGTGGCGGCCGTGGCCTGCAGGCCTTGCCCGTCGCGGCGGGCTTCCGCTTCCTGGCGCAGCCGGGCGAGGGCCTGTTGCATCAGGTTGTTGCAGGCGAGCCAGGCATCGCCGGTCTCGCCCAGTGCGGTCAGTTCCTTGTTCAGGTCGGTCAGCGGGGTGTGGGGCAGGGGGGCGCTGGCGAGCAGGGTGCGCACGGCTTCGGCGATCTCTCCGATGCGCTGCTCGCGTGCCGCCGCCTGGCGGCGCTGTTTGAGCAGGTCGCTGCAGTGGCGATGGACCCGCTTGTCCTTGTCGCGGCTGCCCTGGGCCACCTGTTCCAGCACGGCACTGTCGTCGATGCGCTGGGCGGCCGCGTATCTGACTTCGGCATGGCGCGCGCGGATCGCCACATCGCCCAGATGCGCATCGCCCGCGAGTTCGCCCAGCCAGGCCAGCGCCAAGGTCTTGTCCGGCGCCTGGCAGATCGCCGCGGCCCGGGTTTCGGGCGGGTCCCCGGCGCGTGGCGCCAGGGTTCGCAGCGCCGGGTCGAGGTCGGGCGGCAAGGTGATTTTCCTGGCGGCGGGCAGGGGCGCTTGCGCGGGTTTCCGGTTCAGCAATGTGTCTAACCACTTCATGACTTCATTCCAGGTCGATTTGGATAGGGGGCGCATCGTATTCGCTTGGTCGGTGAACGCGAAACTTTCGCGCCGTCGTGCCGCGTGATGGCGCCGGAAAACACTTACTCCGGGCGCCAGTTCCGCGAACGGGCAGAGGCGATGATCCTGTCTTCGGGCAACTCCCGCACGGGTACCCGCCACAGGAAGAGGGTCAGGATCAGTCCGAGCGCCGCCAGCATCAAGCGGTGCCAGAGCAGGTCCAGGAACAGGATGGAGCCGCCGAAGGAGAGCAGCATCAGCGCAAAGGCCGCCCGCTTGGCGCGACGCGGCATGGCGCGATGGGTCTGCCATTCGCGGATGATCGGGCCGGCGATGCGCTGGTTGAGCAGCCAGTCATGGAAGCGGACCGAACTGCGCGCAAAGCAGGCGGCCGCCAGCAGGATGAACGGCGTGGTCGGCAGCAGCGGCAGGACGACGCCGGCGATACCCAGCAGCAGCGCGGTGATGCCGGCGCCGAGGCAGAGCAGCCGCACCAGCCGGGAGTCGTGCGGGCGGGCGTGGATCATGCCGGCGGTCGCCAAGATGGCTTATGGCTTGTCCGGCGCGGGGGCCGGCGGGATGGCGAGGGGCAGATAACTGGTGTTGTCCTGGCGCTTGATCAGGACCGGCAGGAGCAGCCCCGGCTCCAGGTTGCGCTCGATGTCACGCAGCGCCTCGGCGGTCGGCAGTGGCTGCTGGCCCAGTTTCAGCAGGATGTCGCCGGCCTGGATGCCGGCGGCGGCAGCGGCGCCATTACCGACTTCCTCCACCAGAACGCCCGCGGAAAGTCCCAGCGCCAGGCGGCGGCTTTCGGTCAGGTCGGAGACCGAGAGACCGAGCCGGGCGATGTGCAGCCGTGGCGCGCTGGATTTGTCCGCCGTCCCCAGTTCCCCGACCCGGGTCGTGATCTGGCTCAGTTTGCCCTGGCGCAAAACGGTCAGCACGTGTTCGCTGCCCGGCGCGCAGGCGCCGATCATCGGCGGCAGGTCGGCGCTGTCGATCACCGCGACGCCATCGAGCGCCAGCACGATGTCGCCGGTTTGCAGGCCGGCCCTGGCCGCCGGGCCATCGGGCCGGATCTCGGTCAACAGGGCGCCGCGCGGCAGGTCCAGCCCGAAGGCGTGGGCCAGTTCCTGGCTGACTTCCTGGGCGCTGACACCCAGCCAGCCATGCGTGGCATGGCCCTGGCTGACGATCTGGTGGGCGACGGCCACGGCGGTGTTGATCGGGATGGCGAAGGACAGGCCCATGTAGCCGCCGGTCTGGGTGACGATCTGGGAGTTGATGCCGACCACGCGGCCGTGCAGGTCGAACAGCGGACCGCCCGAATTGCCGGGGTTGATCGGCACGTCGGTCTGGATGAACGGGACATAGCTGTCGCTGGGCAGGGAGCGTCCCAGCGCGCTGATGATGCCCTGGGTGGCGGTGCGCTCCAGCCCGAGCGGGGCACCGATGGCCAGGACCCACTGGCCGACTTCCAGGCGCGAGGAATCGCCCAGCATCACCGTGGGCAGGTTCTCGGCCTCGACCTTGAGCACGGCGACATCGGTCAGGGGGTCGACACCGATCACCCGGGCCGGCAGCTCGCGTTTGTCGGAGAAGCGGACATTGATCTTGTCGGCACCGCGAATGACGTGGCTGTTGCTCAGGATGATGCCATTGGGCGCCACCACGAAGCCCGAGCCCACCCCCGATTCGCGCGGTGGCGCCGGCGTGGCCTCCGCCTCGCCCGTGGACGCCGCTTCGGCGGGCCGGCTGCGCAGGGTGCGGATGTTGACCACCGTCGGTCCCTGGCTGCGCACCAGCGCGGCGAAGTCCGGCAGCATCATGACCGGCACCACGGCCGCCTTGTTTGCGGGCGCTTCCGCCCCGGTGGCCTGGCTGGCCAGCAGGGCGAGGATGAACAGGGTGGCAAGCGGAAGAGGGTGTTTCATGCTGGCGGCCTCAAGGTGTGATGGACTGTCCGCGCGTCTCCCGGCTGTCCGGACCGATCAGCCAGAGCAGGTGGACGGCCAGTTCATCGCAGGTGGGCAGGTGCGATTTTTCCTCGCCCGGGTGGGTTTTCATGCGCTGTGGGGTGTGGGCCGGGCCGGGGGTGAACAGGTTGACGCGCATCGGCGCATCCGACCACTCATCGGCCTGGATCCTGAAGTAGGCCTCCAGCGCCGCCTTGGAGACGGCGAAGCCGCCCCAGTAGGCGGCGGGTTGCTGGCCATGGGTTTCACTGACCAGGATCACCGACGCTTCCGTTTCCGCGAGCAGCGAGGTGCAACTGCGATTGATCGCGGCGGGGGTGGCGGCATTGACGCGGAACAGGCGCATCCATTCCTCCAGGCTTTCATGCTCCAGCGGCGCCAGCGGGTCGAGCTCGGTGGCGCAATGCAGGATGCCGTCGAGATGGCCGAGCTGGTAGCCGATGGCCTGGGCGATGGCCTCGAAATCCGAGTCGGTGGCGGCGGATAGATCCACCGGGAAGATGGCCGGCTGGGGGCCCCCGGCGGCGACGATCTCGTCGTAGACCTTTTCCAGCTTGCCCACTGTGCGTCCGAGCAGGATCACCGTGGCACCGTGTCGGGCAAAGGCCAGTGAGGCCGCGCGGCCTATGCCGCCGGCGGCGCCGGTGACCAGGATGACACGATTGTGGAGGAGGTCGGGGGCGGGGGAATAGGGAGCCATTTCGATGAGGGAACGTGGGTTGGATAGCTGGCGGCGCGCCCGAAATCAGGTTCGACGCAAAAGAAGATGGGCGCATTTTACGCCGCTGCGCACCGCGCCTTCGAGCGTGGCGGGGTAATCGCCCGCCGTGTAGTCGCCGGCCAGGAACAGGCCGGGCAGCGGCGTCGCGTTATCGGGGCGGGGCAGGCCGGGAATGCAGTTCCAGGTGGCGCGTTTTTCCGTGATGAGCTTCCAGTCCAGCAATGCGGGCAGCGGGCCGACCGCATGCGCCAGCTGCGTCAGGCACGCCTCGCGCAGGTTTTCCGCCGGCTGCCGCAGGTGCGGGCCGTCGGCGCTGTAGACGAGGGCAAGCAGCCCGGGCGCCAGGTCGTCGCGCTCGAACGCCCAGGGCGCCTGGCCGTCGCCGAGCCCGATCATGGGAAAGGGCAGGGCGACCGGCGCGGCGAAACGCAGCCAGAGGGTGAGGATGGGTTGCCAGCTGTAGCTGGCCACCGCCTCGGCGGTGGCGGCCAGTTCCGGCAGGCCGGCAAGGAGGGCGGGCAGGCGGGCGGGGTGCGCGGCGACGACCACCTGGCCGGCGACGGTCTCCGGGCCGGCGAGATGAAAGCCGTTCGCCTGGCGGTGGATGGCCGTGACCTTTTCACCGATGCGGACCCGCTCGCCGAGCCGCGCCCGCGCCGCCTCGCCGACCAGGCGACCGAGGTCGGCACGGTTGAACAGCAGGTCGCTGGCGGCGCGGGGCCCGGCCAGGCTGTCGCGCAGCACGTGGCAGAACACCTGGGCCGAGGCAGATTCGACCGGCGTGTTGAGGGCGGCGAGGCAGATCGGCGCCCAGAGGCGGTCGATCAGGTTCCGCGGCTGCCGGTATTGCCGCAACAGCGCCAGGGCGGGAATGTCCTCGGCCAGGCGAAATCGGCGTGCTTTCAAGGCCTGCATGAAGCGCGCGGCGGCTAGCTTGTCGGCGAGGCCGAGACCCCGCGCGAGCAACAGGCCGACGGCCAGATGCAGTGGCGCCGGCAGTCTCGGCAGCGCCAGGCGGAAGCCGGGGATGTTCAATTCCAGCGGGCGACGCTCCAGCAGCGGTGTGCTGCCCAGTCGTTGCAGCAGGCGCAGGGTCTCGTCATAGGCGCCGATCATCAGGTGCTGGCCGTTATCGATGCGGATGCCGTTCCAGTCGACCCCGCGGGCGCGGCCACCCAGCTGTTTCGCGGCTTCGTAGAGGGTGACCGGGTGGCCCGCTTCGCTGAGTTCCAGGGCACAGGCGATGCCCGCCCAGCCGCCGCCGATGACGGCGGCCGTCATGCCGTGGCCGGCGTGCGCCAGGCCATCACCGCTCCGCCGCCCAGGTTTTCCAGGCCAGCCAGAGTTTGCGCAGCGGGGTGAGCGAGGTGCGGCGGTCGAGCACCTGGAAGCCATCGTCGCGGATTTCCCGCAGCAGGGCGCGGTAGATGGCGGCCATGATCAGGCCGGGGCGTTGCGCCTTGCGGTCGGCGGCGGGGAGCAGGGCGAGGGCTTCCTCGTAGGTCTGCTCGGCGCGTTGATACTGGAAGGCCATGAGTTGGCGGAAGGCATCGCTCATGCGGCGGTCGAGAAGGTCGGCCTCGCTGACGCCATGCGCCGCCAGTTCGTCCAGTGGTAGGTAGATGCGGTTGCGGCGGGCGTCCTCGCCGACATCGCGGATGATGTTGGTGAGCTGGAAGGCCAGGCCCAGGCGGTTGGCGTATTTCAGGGTGGTGTGGTCGCTGACGCCGAAAATCAGCGCCGCCACTTCCCCGACGACGCCGGCTACCCGATGGCAGTACAGGCGCAGGGCCTTGAAATCGGGATAGCGGACGCGGCCGAGGTCCATCTCCATGCCTTCGATGATCTGCTCGAAGGCCTCCCGCGGCAGATTGAAGGGTTCCACGGCCTCGCGCAGCGCCAGGGTGACCGGGTGCGAAGGGGTGCCGGCATAGAGGTGCTCGATCTCGTCGCGCCACCAGGCCAGCTTGGCCATTGCCACCGCCGGTTCATGGCATTCGTCGGCGACATCGTCCACCTCGCGGCAAAAGGCATAGAAGGCGGTGATGGCGCGGCGCCGCTCCGGGCTGAGGAAGCGGAAGCTGTAGTAGAAACTGGAGCCGCTGGCGGCGGCCTTGTCCTGGCAATAGATGTGGGGGTCGGTCATCGTCGTGGCATCAATGGTTGCCGCAGCCGCCACTGCCGCAGCTGCCCGCCGCTGCCTTGCGCTTGCCTGGAAAGGCGGCCTGCCAGAGCATCACGGCGCCGTCGCGCGCGTTCAGGGTCGGGCGTTGCCTGAAGACATCGCCCCGGGCGGCGTGCAGTTTCTCCAGGATGCGCGAACCGCCAAGGATGATCAGGCGCATTTCGAAGCCGATGCGGCCGGGCAGGGCGCGGCCCAATGGCGCCCCGGCCTGCAGCATGCGACGGGCACGCTCGATCTGCGCGTTCATGAACACCTGCCAGAGGCCATCGACCCGGCCATCGGCGATCTGCCGCTCGCTGATGCCGTATTTCGCCATCTCGTCCTGGGGCAGGTAGACGCGGCCCTTTTGCCAGTCCACCGCCACGTCCTGGAGGAAGTTGATCAGTTGCAGCGCCGAACAGATGCCGTCCGACCACGCCTGATGCTTCTTATCGCGGTCGCCGTAGAGATGCAGCAGCAGGCGGCCGATGGGGTTGGCGGAACGCTTGCAGTAGTCCATCACCTCGCCGAAATGGGCGTAGCGGGTCTGGGTGACATCCTGCTCGAAGGCGGAGAGCAGGTCATGGAACAGGCCGAAGGGCAGGGCATGTTCGCGGATGTGCGGGGCGAGCGCCTGGAAGATCGGGTGCGCCACCGGCTCCCCCCGTTCCAGTGCGCGCAGGTGGTCGTGATACTCGGCCAGCCGCGCCAGGCGTTCCCCGGCGGGGGCATCGCCCTCGTCGGCGAAATCGTCGGCGGTGCGGGCGAAGGCGTAGATCGCCCGCACCGGCGGCCGCAGCCGCCGAGGCAGGATGACCGAGGCCACGGGGAAGTTCTCGTAGTGGCCGCTGTTGACCGCGTTGGCTTTCAAACGCAACGTCCGGTCACAGATCGCCGGTGGCGCCCGCCATCATGATTTCTTCCATCTTGTTGCGGATCTCGATGGCGCCCTTGGCCAGTTCCGGGGTCACGCCCATCTGGCTCTCATAGCCGGAGACCCAGTCCAGGTTCCAGTCCAGCATCATTACCCAGATCTCCTTGTTGGCGTCTTCCATGATGCCGATGCGGCAGGGCAGGAAGACCAGGAATTCCGGGCTGATCCGCAGCAGGTCACGGCCAACGGCGATGTCGCAGAAGCTGTGCACCTCGATGCGCGGCGCGCTCATGTCGCCCAGCACGGCCTGGAAATCCTTGTACATCAGGTTGTTGCCGACATATTTGAAGTTGAGCTTGTTGGCGCGCAGCTTCATGGATTCCACCACATCGTCGAAGGAGACGCCGGGCTTGACCTTGACCTTGTGCGCGAACCAGTTCATCGCGTCCGGCATGGACATGCGGAACAGGTTGCTCATGATCGGCATCATCATCTGCATCATCTGCCGCTTGGTCTGCTGCGGAATGCCGGGACGCATGGTGTAGGGCTGGGTCGGCTGCGGTTGCAGGCTGCCGACAAAGGGAATCGGCATGCCATACAGCGGCAGGGAACTCGCCAGGCCGCTCAGGTCGGGCAGCGACAGGGTGGGCAGGCTGGGCAGCACCGGCACGGGCAGCATCTGCAGGTAAGGATTGGGCACGCCTTGCGCCGGCATGGGCAAGTAGGGAACAGCGGGCATGGCGGTTTGCGCATGAGCCGGTACGACGCACAGGCAGGCAAGGATGGTAAGCAGGCTGCGGATGACAGTGTGTTGCATGGGGTTCTCCTCCAGTCGATAAAACGCGCGGCGATACCGCCCCGCGACCACCTTCCCGGTCGGGGGCGGGCCGTAGGGTAACCGAACTCATGGTTCGGCTGTTGCGTGAAAGCGTCCGTGGGATGCCGGCGCTCAGTCCGGGCAGGCCTCGGGGGGCAGGTCGAGGGTGGCCACGACGCGGTTGCCATTGCCCTGATAGACCAGCGTGGAAAAGCTCAGTTTGCGCGCCATGGCGATACCGCGGCCATGCGGGTCGAAGATGCGCGCGGGGTCGAATTCCAGATACTGCGTCCAGTCGAAACCCTCTCCCTGGTCGCTGATGGTGAAGCGAAGGGCGTTTGGCAAACGCTCGAACAGGACCTCGACGTATCGCTCGCGGTATTCCGGCAGGGTGATGCGACGATCCAGTTCCTCCTGCCAGCGGTTTTCCAGCAGCAACCGGGTCTTGTCCCGATAGGCGAGGCCGAGATTGCCGTGTTCCACCGCGTTGATCAGCAGTTCCTGCAGGCCGATGGCCAGGGTGGCCGGGTCCGCCGCGGCCTGGGCGAAGAAATGCGCCAGCAGGCGTGCCTCCTCGACGGAGCGGAAACGAAAACGGCCGAGATGCAGGAAGGCGAAGGGCTGCTCGGCGCGGCGCACCGTATCCTGCAGGCGGCGATAGTCATGACACTGCTCGATCGCGGCATTGACCACAGCCACCAGCAGGTCCGGCTTGAACGGCTTGGTGAGGTAGTAATGGGCGCCCTGGTCGATGCCCTCCTGGATGCTGGCGGGACTGGTTTCGCCGGTCTCCATGACCACCGGGATGTCGCGTAGCGCGGGTGTCGACTTGAGTTTGCGCAGCAAGGCCAGGCCATCCATGCGCGGCATGTTGCGGTCGGTCAGGATGACGTCGAAGTCGCTGTCGCCCGCCTCCAGACGCTCCCAGGCCGCCTGACCATCGCCAAGCGTGATGACTTGATGGCCCACGGCTGCCAGCGCATCCTCGATCAGCAGGGCGACGACGGCATCATCCTCCACCAGCAGGACGCGGCCTTCGCTCATTGATGTCTCTCCTCGATTCGGTTTTCCGCGAAGATACGCCGAGTTTCCCCGCAGTCAACGCCTTCCCCGTTCCAGTGCATGTGGTTGCCGGAGAGGGGGATAATCCGGGCACCCTTCCGCGACGGGCCTCTAGCGGTTTTCCACACTGTTTTTCCGCAGTGCAGCAAGCTACTATCCCGCGCCAGCGATCCCGATCAACCGCCCCGAGGTGACAGCATGAGCGACCTGAACCAGAAAGCCCTGGACTACCACGAGTTTCCCCGTCCCGGAAAAATCTCCGTGGAATCCTCCAAGCCCTGCACCACCCAGTACGACCTCTCCCTGGCCTATACCCCCGGCGTCGCCGAGCCGGTGCGCGAGATCGCCAAGGACCCCGCCAACGCCTACCGCTACACCAACAAGGGCAACCTGGTCGCGGTCATCACCGACGGCACCGCCATCCTCGGCCTCGGCAACCTCGGCCCGCTCGCCAGCAAGCCGGTCATGGAAGGCAAGGGCATCCTGTTCAAGCGCTTCGCCGGCATCGACGTGTTCGACATCGAGGTGAACGCCCCCAGCGTCGAAAGCTTCATCGAAACCGTGGTCAACATTTCCCCCACCTTCGGCGGCATCAACCTCGAAGACATCGCCGCCCCGCACTGCTTCGAGATCGAGGCCGCCCTGAAAGCGCGCCTCGACATTCCCGTTTTCCACGACGACCAGCACGGCACCGCCATCGTCATGTGCGCCGGCCTGCTCAACGCCCTCGAAGTGCAAGGCAAGCAACTCGACGACATCAAGCTGGTCTGCCTCGGCGCCGGCGCCGCCGGCCTCTCCTGCATGCGCCTGCTGATCGCCATGGGCGGCAACAAGGCCAACATGACCCTGGTCGACAGCAAGGGCGTCATCCACAGCGGTCGCACCGACCTCAACGCCCACAAACAGGAATTCGCCAAGGACACCGAGCAGCGCAGCCTCGCCGACGCCATGAACGGCGCCGACGTCTTCATCGGCGTCTCCGGCCCCAACCTGGTCAGCGCCGAAATGGTCAAGAGCATGGCCGCCAAACCCATCCTCTTCGCCATGGCCAACCCCGACCCGGAAATCACCCCCGCCCAGGTCCATGCCTGCCGCGACGATGCCCTTATGGCCACCGGCCGCTCCGACTACCCCAACCAGGTCAACAACGTCTTGGGCTTCCCCTACATCTTCAAGGGCACCTTCGACGCCCGCGCCCGTGCCATCACCCAACCCATGATGATCGCCGCTGCCCAGGCCCTCGCCGCCCTCGCCCGCGAACCGGTCCCGGCCGAAGTCCTGGAAGCCTACAAGCTGGACAAACTCGACTTCGGCCGCGACTACATCATCCCGAAACCCTTCGATCCGCGCCTGATCGACCGCATCCCCCCGGCTGTGGCCGCGGCGGCCACCAAGTAACCGGCCTCACCCCCTCCCTGACCGCGCCCTCCAAGAGAGGGCGTGTTTGTTAATGCCGCCAGGCGTCATGCCGACCGGTTCATCCGCTCGTCCCGTTATGGGTCAATGGTTTCCGCCCGTGACGCGGTGCCGAATGGCATATCCAGGATGTCATATCTCTAATCTCGCTTCCCCATGCTAGCCTGACCGTCTTCAAGGCAACCGAGATTGCCGTTGGTGCCCCCCCGGCATCGGGCGGCGGCAAGGGAGAGGCAATGGATCGGCTGTTTCGTTATTGGGGAAAGGCGGATACGACCTACGCGGCCGGGCCGAAATGGCATCCGCTGGTTTATCACTGTCTGGATGTGGCGGCTTGCGGTGAGGCTTTGCTGCAAGGCCACATGGAATGGCTTGGCAAGCTGGCGAATATCACCGGCATGGACATGCTTCGGCTCAAGCCATGGCTGATCTACCTGCTGGCGCTTCACGACACCGGAAAGTTTGCCCATGGTTTTCAGCAACTGCCGGGAAACCCGTTCGGCCTCGAAACCTGCGTGGCCTACGACCAGCGCCACGACACCCTGGGTTTCGCCCTGCTGTCCGAGCACCTGTCGCGCTGGCTGGGCCGTTCGGCGGACGACGAAGGCGATTTGGATATGCTGGCGCCCTGGCTCGCCGCCGTGACCGGCCACCATGGCCGGCCGCCCAAAGAGGTCGATGCACGTGGCTTGCTGTCGCGTCATTTCTCAGGGGAGGTGCTGAGCGATGCCCGTAATTTATCCGAGGCGCTCCAACAGCTTCTTTGCCCTGAGGGATGGTGTCTTCCTGACGCGGAGGTCATTCCACCGGAACGGCAACAACAAGCCTCTTGGCTGCTTGCCGGGCTGGCGGTGCTGGCGGACTGGCTGGGCTCCAATGCCGCCTGGTTTCCTTATTGCGAGCCCGGCCCGAACCTGTCGGAGTATTGGCGGGATGTCGCCCAACCCCTGGCGCGTCGCGCCGTGAAGGAAAGCGGCTTGACAGGCACAACCTCCGCGCCCGATATCCGCTTCGCTGGCCTGTTTCCCGCCATCGAAAGGACACCGACACCCTTGCAGTCCTGGGCGGATAGCGTGCCGATCGCGGCGGGGCCGCAACTGTTTATCCTGGAAGAACTTACCGGGGCCGGGAAAACCGAAGCCGCCCTGACTCTGGCCGGTCGCCTGATGGCGTCGGGGCAGGCCCAGGGCCTGTATTTCGCCCTGCCGACCATGGCCACGGCGGACGCGATGTATGGCCGGATACGCCAGGGCGGGGAGGGTCGTGAGCTGTGGCGACGCTTCTTCGCCGAGGGGGACGCTTCCCTCGTGCTCGCCCATTCCGCCGCCCAAACCGCGCGCAAGCTGGAAACCCTGCGAATCGAGCGAGATGCCGGTTATGGCGGACGGGGGCAGGAGGCTTCGGCCTCGCAAAGCGGCGCCGCCTGGCTGGCCGACAGCCGCAAGAAGGCGCTGCTGGCGGATTTCGGTGTGGGCACCGTCGACCAGGCCTTGCTTGGCGTCCTGCAACTGCGCCACCAATCCCTCCGCCTGTTGGGCTTGTCCGGCAAGGTGCTGCTGGTGGATGAGGTCCATGCCTGCGATTGCTACATGGGCGAATTGTTGGGGCGTCTGCTGCAATTCCATGCCGCCCTGGGCGGTTCCGCCATCCTTCTTTCCGCCACTCTGCCGTTGGAACAACGCACCCGGCTGCTGAACCATTTCGCGCAAGGCGCGGGCTGGCACCGTGCACAACCCGATTCCCGGAACGCCTACCCGCTGGCGACCCAACTCCACCCACAAGGACTGACGGAGACGCCGGTGCTGGCTCGCGTCGAGGTTTCCCGGCACGTGTTCGTGGATGCCCTGACGGAAGAGGAAGCCGTATTCCAGCGTCTATACCACACCACCCGCGCCGGTGGATGCGCGGCCTGGGTACGCAACACCATTTGGGATGCCCTAGAAGCCTGCCGACAATGGCAAACGCGCTACCCGGACATCCCCGTCACCCTGTTCCATGCCCGTTTCGCCCTGATTGACCGCCTGCGCATCGGCGAAACGGTGATGCGGCAATTCGGTCCGGACAGCACGGCGAAGTCGCGCCAAGGCCGGCTGGTCATCGCCACCCAGGTCGTGGAGCAATCTCTGGATGTGGACTTCGACGACCTGGTGACCGATCTCGCGCCGATCGACCTGATCCTGCAGCGCGCCGGACGCCTGCAACGCCACAAGCGCGATCGCCAGGGCAACCGCGCGGATCGGGAAGGCCGTGGCGGCGGCCCGCGGCTCGGGTTGTTCGCGCCCCCTCCGGCGAATGACGCGCCAGCGGACTGGTTCAAACGCTTGTTGCCCAAGGCCGCCGCCGTCTACCCCGACCACGGCCGCCTCTGGCTCACCGCCCACTGGCTGCTACAGCGCGGCGGATTCAGCTTGCCGGAGGATGCGCGCGCGATGATCGAAACGGTGTACGGCGAGGGTAGTTACGAAGCGACGCCAGTAAGGCTCAAGAAAAGCTCGGATAAGAAGGAAGGCGCCTGCCAGTGTGAACGCGGCCTGGCCCGACAGAACAGCCTGTCCTTCGACTATGGCTATTCCTCCACCGGCAATGCCTGGCCGGATGAAGACAGCCATGCCGAAATCGGCACTCGTCTGGGTGACAAAACCGTCCGCATCCGGCTGGCACGGCGGGACGGCGACAGGCTCACCTCCTGGGCCACCACCGGGAGCAATATCGACTGGCCGCTTTCCGAACTCACCGTGCCCTGGCGTCTGATCGCGGGCGAGTCGCCGCGCCACGCCGCCTTGCTGGAGCAGGCGCGCAAGGGAATGGCGGACGAGGGCAGGTATTGCCTCATCGTTCCCCTGGAAGTGGAAAGGGAAGTGTGGCGGGGCTGGGCGGCCAACCCGGAGGGCCAGGAAATTCGGGTGATCTACTCGGCGACATTGGGTTTACGCATCGAACAAGGAGAGGTGACGGATGAATCTGATCAATGACCCCTGGATACCGGTCCGCCGCGCCGATGGCGGCCCCCCAGCGCGCATCGCGCCCTGGCAATTGACGGGGAACTGGGCAGACAACCCGATCCTCGCCGTCACCAGTCCGCGCCCGGACTTCGACGGTGCCCTCACCCAATTCCTCATAGGCCTGCTACAGACCACCTGCACCCCGGACATTGCTACCTGGCGCAAGTGGCGGCGCGAGCCACCCAACCCGGCGGAGTTGAAACAACACTTCTCCGGAGTGGCCCCGTATTTCGAATTGGAGGGGGAGAAGGCGTTCATGCAGGACTACAGCCCCACCGAACTGGACAAGGTCTTTCCCATCGCCGCCTTGCTGGTCGGCGCGCCACCGGAAGACAGCGAGACCGATTTGTTCATCAAACAAGGTAGCGTCGAACAGTTATGTCCGCATTGCGCGGCGGCCGCCCTGTTTTCGATCCAGACCGATTCGCCCGAAGGCGGGCGCGGCTACCGCACCGGATTGCGCGGTGGCGGGCCGCTGACGACGCTGGTATTGGGCGAAACGCTGTGGCAGACCTGCTGGCTGAACATACTGGAGAAAACGGCTTATCTGGCCGACGGGAACAATCTTGAAGAGGTCGAACCCGCCTTGCGTTTTCCCTGGTTGGGCAAGACCCGGACGAGCGAGGGGAAGCCGCCGGAAGGCGTGACCACGCCGCTGGACGTGCACCCGGATCAACAGTTCTGGGCCTTGCCGCGACGGATACGCCTGGTAAAGACATCGGATCAATCACGGCACTGCGATGTATGCGGAGAGCGTTCCGCCGAACTGTTCCGGCAGTTCAAGACGAAGAACCACGGCGTGAACTACCAGGGTTTCGAACACCCCTTGAGCCCCCACTACCTCAAAGATGGCCAGCGCCTTCCGGTGCATCCGCGCCCGGGCGGAATCGGCTACCGGCATTGGTTGGGACTGGTGGAAAGCAGCGAGGATCACATTCCCGCCAGGACGGTCCAGCAGTTCCGCAAACGCCTGCGCCGCGATGGGATGCTCTGGGCCTTCGGCTACGACATGAAAAGCAACAAGGCGCGCTGCTGGTATGACGCCCGGATGCCAATCCTCATGCTCCCGGAAGAACTGGAAATCGGCTTCAGAGACATCGTGGCCAAACTGGTACTGGCCGCCGACAAGGTGGCCGATGATTTGCGCAGCCAGATCAAGGCCGCCCTGTTTGGCGATGGCAGCGTGCGTGGTGACCTGAGCTTCGTCCAGGCCGATTTCTGGAGCGAAACGGAAACCGCCTTCTACAGCCATTTGCGTAAGCTGCGGGAGGCGCTTCCCAGCGATCCCCTGGCGCAAACCTTGTTGGAAAGCTGGCTCAAAACCCTGCGCCAGGCGGCATTTAAGGTCTTCGACCGCCATTCCCAGACCGGCGATTTCGATGCTGTCGCGCCGCGGCGCATCGCCCTGGCTCGCAACAATCTGGGCAAAGCCCTGGCCGGCGCGCCCCTGCGGGAAAAAATCCTGGGTTTGCCCAAGCCGACCAAAACACACAAGGGCAAGAAAGCCTTGGCATCCCAACCCATCCAACTCAGCTTGATCGAAGGAGGTTCCAGTGAGTGACACCAAGAAAATGCTGTTTCCCCAGGGTAATCCGGACGATCCGTCGTATGTCCACCTGCTCGGCTGGTGGCGGCAACTCGAACAGGACAAGGGCGAACGCGCCGCCCTGCGGCGTGCTTCCAGCCTCACCGAGGTCATGCTGAGCCCGGCCTACATGCGGTTGCTGCGCGAAATGCGCCATGCCGGCTATGCCATCGCCAACCGCGACACGCCCCTGGGCAAGATCGCGGCCATCGCCGGTCTGGCCGCGCGGGTGAAGGAAACGGCGCCCGAAGGCCTCGCCCGGCGCATGGGCATGGCGAAACCCGGGGGTTCCACAGCCACGGTTTCGGAACTGCGCCTGCGTCGCCTCCTCGCCTGCGACGACCTGGAAGAGTTGTACACCCTGTTGCGCCGGGCCTTGGCGTTGCTCGACGACCGCGCCGATCTCGCCGACCTGGCCGCCCTCGTCTGGAACTGGGCACCGCTCGACGAAAAGCGTACCCACGACCCCCGGCGCCGCCTGGCGTATGACTACTACGAAGTTGCTCCCATCAAGCCCTGATCCATTCCAAGGAGGACACCATGACCACTTTCCTGCAACTGCACCTGCTCACCAGCTACCCGCCCGCCTGCCTCAACCGCGACGACCTCAACCGACCCAAGAGCGCAAGGATGGGCGGGGTGGACCGCCTGCGCATCTCCAGCCAGAGCCTGAAACGGGCGTGGCGAACGTCGGAGCAATTCGAAGCGGCCTTCAAGGGCAACCTGGGCACACGTACCAAGCTGAAAGGCGTTGAGATCTATCAGTCCCTGAAACAGGCTGAGATCGCCGAAAGAGACGCACGTGAATGGGCCAGGTCGATCGCCGGCCGCTTTGGCAAGCTGAAAGCGGCCAAGGCGGACAAGCCTCTGAACGATCTGGAAATCGAACAACTCGCCCATTTCAGCCCGGAAGAGGAGGCCGCCATCGAGACGCTTCTGGTGACATTGGCCCGGGAACGGCGCACACCCAGCGAAGCCGAACTGAATCTGCTGCGTCGGGAGCACACGGCGGTGGACATTGCCCTTTTCGGTCGCATGCTGGCGGACAGTCCAGCGTTCAATACCGAAGCCGCCTGCCAGGTCGCCCACGCGATCACCGTCCATCGCGCCGCCGTGGAAGACGATTTCTTCACCGCCGTGGATGACCTCAACCATCACGAGGAAGACGCCGGTTCCGCCCACATGGGGGAACAGGGCTTCGGCGCTGGCCTGTTCTACCAATACGTCTGCATCGACTGTGACCGCCTGAAAGAAAATCTGGGTGGCGACGCGGCCCTGGCGCAACGCGCCATCCAGGCCCTGATCGAGGCCGCCGCCACCGTGGCGCCCACCGGCAAGCAGAACAGCTTCGCCAGCCGCGCCTGGGCGTATTACGCGCTGGCGGAAAAAGGCAGCCGCCAGCCCCGCGCCCTCTCCCTGGCGTACATGAAACCGGTGAACGAGCGCGGCGACGGCATGCTGGATAACGCCGTCAAGGCGTTGGAGAGCATGCGCGCCAACCTGGACAAGGTGTATTACCAGGGCGAGGCCTTGCCCTCCCAACGCATCAATGCCGTCACCGGCGATGGGGACTTCGGGGCATTGAAAGCCTGGGCCGCGGACTGCGGGGGTGGCGCATGAGGGATTACCTCGTCTTCCAACTCTATGGCCCCCTGTCCGCCTGGGGTGACATCGCGGTGGGCGAAACCCGGCTCGCCATGATGAGCCCGTCCAAATCCGCCGTCCTGGGGCTGGTCGCAGCCGCCCTGGGGCTGCGCCGACCGGATACCTCCGGTGACGATGCCACGCGCCAGCGCTGGGAGGCCGAGCACCAGGCGCTCGCGGCGGGGTATGGCATGGCGGCCAAGCTCACGAGGCCCGGTTTGCCGCTGACCGACTACCACACCGCCCAGGTGCCTCCGAGCGGCAAGGGCAGGAACCGCAAGGTCTACGCCACCCGCCGCGATGAACTGACCTGGCTGCCCCGCCACGACCTGAACACCATCCTCTCCCGCCGCGACTACCGCCAGGACGCCTACGCCGCCATCGCGCTTTGGGCCAGAGACAACGCCCCGCATCCGCTCTCGACACTCCGCGCGCGTCTCCTGGCGCCAGAGTTTCCCCTCTATCTGGGACGGAAATCCTGCCCCGTGGCGTTGCCGCTCAACCCGAAACTAATCGAGACCGCCAACCTGGAAGACTGCTTCGCTGGTTATACCTTCCAGGAAGCCGCGCGCCTGATCTGGCCGCACGACGAATGCCGTCCGTCCCGCTTGCCGGAAGATCAAGCCATGCTGTTCTGGGAGGCCGATGCGGAAACCACGCTGGCGCACGAGGAAATCCACACCCGGCGCGATCTGCCCGTTTCCCGCCGCCGCTGGCAATTCGCCACCCGGCAAGAGCGGCGCGCCCATCTCGGGAGCCGGCCATGAACGAGCACTACTGGTTGACGCGTATCTCCCCCGTCGATACCGCCTTTGAATACCGCGACTGGGTCGCCCTGGGCGGGCTGGACCCGTATCGTCAACATCAACTTCTGTGGACGTTCTTCGACCTGCCCGCTCAGGCCCCCGGCATACCTGCCGCCTTCCTGTTCCGCGCCGAACAGCATGAGCACCTGCCTCGGTTCTATGTATTGTCACGTGAGGCGCCGAAGGATCGTTCCGGCAAGTGGACGCTGGAGTCCAGGGCGTATCGGCCGGTGCTGGAATTGGGAGACCGGCTGCACTTCAAACTTCGGGTCAATCCGGTAATCAAACAGGCCGGCGGCGTTGTCCTGGCCGCTGACGGGCAAGCGCGAACCCGCTCCAGTGGAGTCCGCGCCGGGCAGACCAAGCACAAGGTGGCCCGCCATGACGTGGTGATGGATGCCAAACGACGCTTGGGTTGGGCAACCCTGCCGCCGGAACAGCGGCCTGTCTTGGCCCAGGTCATCCACGAGGCAGGCGCGTCCTGGCTGGGAGCCAGGGCGGAAGGCAACGGTTTCCACATCGACACCCACTCCCTGCGGGCGGATGCCCACACTGTCCATCGCATGCTGGGCAGCAAGCGTAGTGGACAAAGCCAGGCCAGCATCAGTCTGAGCACGCTGGATTTCGAAGGGGTACTGGAAGTGGCCGATTCGGAACGTTTCACCCAGTCCTTGTTCAACGGCATCGGCCCCGCCAAAGCCTTCGGCTGTGGCCTGTTGCTGGTTCGTCGCGCCCCCTGAATGGCATTGCTCGCATCGCGTGTGTAACATAAATACACACCAATTCTGAGGAACAACCATGTCTCACCGTATCAACGTCATGCTTGAAGACGAAACCTGGGAAAAATTGCAGGCGATTCCTTCCGGGGAACGTAGCCGCCTTGTCAACGACACGTTGGCGGCCGAGTTGCAGCGCCGCCAGGGCCTGGCGGCGATCGAAAAGCTGGATGCCTTGCGCAAGACCATGCCCGTGGTGCCAGGGTGCAGTGAAGACTGGGTTCGCGCCGACCGGGAGAGCCATTGATGGCCATCCTGGTGCCGGATGCTTCGGTCATCATCAAGTGGGTTGTTCCGCCTGATAACGAAGCGCATGTCGACCAGGCGCTCGCATTGCGGCGGGAGATCGTCTGGAAAAACCGCCCGGTGCGATTGCCCGCGCTCTGGTACTACGAAGTGGGCAACATCCTGGCCCGGCGTTTTCCGGAGCAGGCCCAGGCGCAGATGTCCGGGCTGCTGGCGCTCGGGATGCTGGAACAGGAATTGGCCGGCGTACTGGAGCCAGCCCTGGATTTGGTCAGACGCTACGGCGTCACATTCTATGCCGCCAGCTATCACGCTACCGCCCTGGTCAACGACGGCTTGTTCATCACTAGCGACCGGCGCTATCTGGAGAAAGCCGCGGCGGCGGGGCATATCCTCCCTCTCGCGGAATGGCCCACCTCATGAACGATGACTTCCCGCTCCCGCATTCCATCCCATCAAGTGGCGACTCCAAATCCGCTACACCTTAACGGTGGCTTACACCGGTCCCACCAAAGCATGTGGCAGCAGTCTATATTTGTCGAACAGACTAAAGTGTGCCCCTATGTGTGGGCATAAAAGGAGTTGAACATGCAAACCTTCACCATCCGTGACCTGCGCGACCGTACCGGCGAACTGGTGCGCGATGCCGAGGCGGGCAAGCTTTCCATCATCACCAAGCACGGTCAGCCGGTGTTCG
>CAYMUY010000013.1:0-88489 GCA_964393825.1 uncultured Thiobacillus sp.
CGACGCTCGCACTCGCGCAACCCCTGGAGAAATTTCTGATGAAGCCCCTACCCTTACCGTGAAAGCCAATAGCCCCATGCCGACACCACTCCCACTCGCCCCGAGTCGAGGAAGCCAATGAAACAATTCTGCGGATCAAGCAGCGGCAGCGGAAAGCTTCACGACATAGCCGTGAGTTTTCAGCGCCTTGATCCAGCGGGGAGCATTCTTTTTCACGTTCGCCGCGGCGTAATCAAACCCCGTGTCGTGATACGTCTCGCGGCGGGTGAGCATGAAATAGATCGTGCGAATCAATTTGTGGGCGATGGCCACGATGGCTTTTTTGTGGCCGCGTCGAACCACGAGGCCCCGGTATTTCTCTCGAAAGACGGTCAGGGTGCGAATCGCCCCATTCGCAGCCTCGCACAACAAATACCGGACCATCGAATTGCCCTTGCGGGTCTTCCCACTCTTGCGCTTGCCCGCACTCTCGTGATTGCCAGGGCACAGGGCGCCCCAGGACGCGAAGCGGTCTGCGTTGCCGAAATGGGACAGGTCGTCGCCGATCTCGATCAGGATCAGCGCCGCCGCGATCTCGCCGATGCCGGGGATCGTTTGCAGCAGCGTCCAGGCCCAGGCGTAAGGCACCATGGCGTCGCGCAAGGTGGTGTCGAGTGTTTCCAGGTGGCGTTCCAATTCCCGCATGTGTTCCCGGATTTCCACCAACACGAAGCGATGTCGGGCCGACAGGTCGCCTTCGAGCGAGGCCAACAGGGTTTCCCTGGGCGCTTTGAGGCGGCCGCTGAGTTTGATCAATTCGCTGGGCGCGAGACCGTCGATCAGCCCATCCACCATCGCACGGGCGGCTTGGCCGTTGATGTCGGAGACCAGGCCGCCGAGTTTGATGCCGGCGTCGTCGAGAATCTTGTGCAGCCGGTTGGTCTCGGCCGCCAGATTGGCTTGCAGCTTGCGCCGGTAGCGGCTGACCAGGCGCAACTCGCGCAGGTCTTTGGGCGGAATGAAGCTGGGGCGGACCAGACCGTAGCGGCCCAACTGGGCCAGCCATTCGGAATCGGCCACGTCGGTCTTGCGTCCGGGGACGTTCTTGACGTGGTGGGCGTTGACCACCCAGAGGCGCAGGCCGACTTCTTCCAGGCGCGCGTACACGCTTTTCCAGTAGATGCCGGTGCTTTCCAGGATGACGAGTTCTACCCGCGCTTCGCACAGCCACGCGGCCAGCGCCTTGAGGTCGCGCTTGAAGCCGCCGAATTCGCGGGTCTCTCGGGTGAGGTTGCCGGCTGCGTCCTCGATGAGGACAGTGACGACATGTTTCATGCGATGCACGTCGATGCCGGCAACGCGCTTGTGCAAGGTTTCCAGTTGCGCTTTCATGAGCCTTCTCCCATGGTGACAGTGGGGGTGGGGAGTTGGCGGACAGCCCGATCAGGGGTGCCTTGCGTCGGAAATCGGCGCATGCCTCTTTACCGTGCGTCCTACGCACGCAGTGCGCGGAACAATCGGGGGTGCGGACTGTTCGGGCCGGGTCCGGTTAGACAACGGGGTACAACCGCCAAACGTTACCGTGAAAGCCAATAGCCCCATGCCGACACCACTCCCACTCGCCCCGAGTCGAGGAAGCCAATGAAACAATTCTGCGGATCAAGCAGCGGCAGCGGAAAGCTTCACGACATAGCCGTGAGTTTTCAGCGCCTTGATCCAGCGGGGAGCATTCTTTTTCACGTTCGCCGCGGCGTAATCAAACCCCGTGTCGTGATACGTCTCGCGGCGGGTGAGCATGAAATAGATCGTGCGAATCAATTTGTGGGCGATGGCCACGATGGCTTTTTTGTGGCCGCGTCGAACCACGAGGCCCCGGTATTTCTCTCGAAAGACGGTCAGGGTGCGAATCGCCCCATTCGCAGCCTCGCACAACAAATACCGGACCATCGAATTGCCCTTGCGGGTCTTCCCACTCTTGCGCTTGCCCGCACTCTCGTGATTGCCAGGGCACAGGGCGCCCCAGGACGCGAAGCGGTCTGCGTTGCCGAAATGGGACAGGTCGTCGCCGATCTCGATCAGGATCAGCGCCGCCGCGATCTCGCCGATGCCGGGGATCGTTTGCAGCAGCGTCCAGGCCCAGGCGTAAGGCACCATGGCGTCGCGCAAGGTGGTGTCGAGTGTTTCCAGGTGGCGTTCCAATTCCCGCATGTGTTCCCGGATTTCCACCAACACGAAGCGATGTCGGGCCGACAGGTCGCCTTCGAGCGAGGCCAACAGGGTTTCCCTGGGCGCTTTGAGGCGGCCGCTGAGTTTGATCAATTCGCTGGGCGCGAGACCGTCGATCAGCCCATCCACCATCGCACGGGCGGCTTGGCCGTTGATGTCGGAGACCAGGCCGCCGAGTTTGATGCCGGCGTCGTCGAGAATCTTGTGCAGCCGGTTGGTCTCGGCCGCCAGATTGGCTTGCAGCTTGCGCCGGTAGCGGCTGACCAGGCGCAACTCGCGCAGGTCTTTGGGCGGAATGAAGCTGGGGCGGACCAGACCGTAGCGGCCCAACTGGGCCAGCCATTCGGAATCGGCCACGTCGGTCTTGCGTCCGGGGACGTTCTTGACGTGGTGGGCGTTGACCACCCAGAGGCGCAGGCCGACTTCTTCCAGGCGCGCGTACACGCTTTTCCAGTAGATGCCGGTGCTTTCCAGGATGACGAGTTCTACCCGCGCTTCGCACAGCCACGCGGCCAGCGCCTTGAGGTCGCGCTTGAAGCCGCCGAATTCGCGGGTCTCTCGGGTGAGGTTGCCGGCTGCGTCCTCGATGAGGACAGTGACGACATGTTTCATGCGATGCACGTCGATGCCGGCAACGCGCTTGTGCAAGGTTTCCAGTTGCGCTTTCATGAGCCTTCTCCCATGGTGACAGTGGGGGTGGGGAGTTGGCGGACAGCCCGATCAGGGGTGCCTTGCGTCGGAAATCGGCGCATGCCTCTTTACCGTGCGTCCTACGCACGCAGTGCGCGGAACAATCGGGGGTGCGGACTGTTCGGGCCGGGTCCGGTTAGACAACGGGGTACAACCGCCAAACGTTTTTCGACCTCGCGTCCGCCGGCTCCCTCTTTTTATTTATCGACGATTCCAGCGCCGCTTTCATGTTCGGGGGCGTGCCCGGGGATCATGATCGGTTCGGTACCCCAGCCCCCTTTTGAGAAAGGGGGGAGCCGGCTAGCGGCACGAGTCCCCCCCTTTCCCAAAGGGGGGTTAGGGGGGATTTGGCGACGCTCGCACTCGCGCAACCCCTGGAGAAATTTCTGATGAAGCCCCTACCCTTCGGTACCCCAGCCCCCTTTTGAGAAAGGGGGGAGCCGGTTACCGACCATGTGTCGGCCTCCGCGTAGCTTGCTGCACCGCACAAACCATGGCAATCTGGGCGAAACTTTCATTAACCGATATGCCGTGACCCACTCCGCGCCCGTTTCCACGACACCGCCTCCTGACTCCGTGCTGGTGGACCCGCTGACCACGCCCCTGTCCGCCCTGGTGCGACGCGGGCCGGTGGTCTGTTCGCAGGACGGCGCGGTGCGCGAGGCGCTGGAAATCATGCGGCGCGAGAATGTCGGTTCCATTCTGCTCACCGATGAGCAAGGCCAGCCGGCCGGCATGTTCACCCTCAAGGATCTGCGCGACCGTGTGGCTTTGGGCGCCTGCGACATCGGCCAGCCCATGCGCCGGGTGATGACACCCAACCCGTTTTCCCTGGCCGACACCGCCCCGGCCTTCGAGGCGGCCCTGGCGATGGCGCGGCGTTCCATCCACCACGTGGTGGTGACACATGAGGGCCGAGTATCCGGGGTGATTTCGGAAAAAGACCTGTTCGCCCTGCAACAGGTGGGCGTGGCGCGCATCGCCAGTACCCTCTGCCTGGCGGAAGACCTGACGACCTTGCAACACGCGGCCGAGGACATCCGCCGCCTGGCGCGCAACCTGATGGCGCAGGGGGTCGGCGCGGAACAACTCACCCGGCTGATTTCCCAGCTCAACGACCAGCTCACCCAGCGCATCCTCTATCTGGCCTTCGCCGACAGCGGCCTGGAAGACGTGAGCTGGTGCTGGCTGGCGCTGGGCTCGGAGGGTCGCTTTGAACAGACCCTCTTTACCGACCAGGACAACGGCCTGATCTTCAGCGTGCCCGAGGGCGACAGCGCCGAGGCGCTTCGCGCGCCCATGCTGGCCGCCGCCCGGCGCGTCAACGAATGGCTGGATGCCTGCGGATTTCCGCTGTGCAAAGGCGAGATCATGGCCGGCAACCCTAACTGGTGCCTGTCCCTGGAGGAATGGCAACACACCTTCGGCGACTGGATCTTTCGCGGCGACGCGCCGGTGCTGCTCAACGCCAGCATCTTCTTCGATTTTCGCGCCCTGGCCGGCGACACCCGACTGGCCCAGTACCTGCGCGGCTGGCTCAATGGCCGCATCAAGGAAAAGCGCCTGTTCCTCAAATTGCTGGTGCAAAACGCCCTGGGCAACCGCCCGCCCCTGGGTTTGGTGCGCGATTTCGTGGTGGATGGCGAGGGCGAGGAAGCCAATACCATCGACCTCAAATTGCATGGCACCACGCCTTTCGTCGACGCGGCGCGCATTTTCGCGCTGGCCGCCGGACTCGACGAGACCGGCACGGTACGGCGCCTGCGCGGCGCCGGCGAAGTCTGGAAAATGAATCCGCGGGAAGTCGAAGCCTGGGTGGAAAGCTTTTTGTTCATCCAGCAACTGCGTTTGCAACTGCACCAGTCGCAACTCGAAAAGAACCTGCCACTGAGCAACCGCTTCAACCCGGAGCGGCTCAGCAACGTGGAACGTCAGGCGCTCAAGGAAGCCTTCCGTCAGGCAAGAAAACTGCAAAGTCGGCTGGAGCGTTTTTTTCAGTTCTGACCTCAGTTCTAACGATTCTCGGCGGGGAATATCGCAAATTACGCGGGGCAAATCATGACCTCGATAAACACGGATGTTGCGCCGCACTATATTTTCATTCACCCCCCATTTCTTAAGTCTCGTGTAAGCCTCGCCTCCTAGCATTCGCGTCGCCGCCCATGCTGAAACAGAGGCGGTCCTTCCTAACCAGGAGTCCTGCTTATGTCCAAACAAGAAATGAATTGGGCGGCGATCGATGCCGACCCGCGCTTCCAGGCGCTGCATCGCAAGAAGACCAAATTCCTGTGGAGTTTGATGCTCATCTCCATGGCGTATTACTTCCTGTTGCCCATCGGCACCGCCTATTTCTCCGAGCTGTTCAAGATCAAGGTCTGGGGGCCGGTAAACGTGGGCCTGGTGTTCGCTCTCTCCCAGTTCCTCGTTGCCTGGGGCATCGCCTGGATCTATGCCCGTCGCGCGAACACCGAGTTCGACGCCATGGCCCAGGAAATCATCGATGACGCACACAACATCAAATAAAGGACGCGCCATGAATCTGAAACTGATCCTCACCAGCGCCGCGCTCGCGCTCGGCAGCGCCGCCGCTTTCGCCGGCGAGGGCGCCGTCGCCGACGAATACAAGTGGCTCACCTTCTCGGTATTCGGCGGCATCATCGCCCTGACCATGTACATCACCTTCTGGGCCGCCAAGCGGGTGCACTCGACCTCCGAGTTCTACGCCGCCGGCCGTTCCGTGTCGGGTGTGCAGAATGGCTGGGCGATCGCCGGCGACTACCTGTCCGCCGCTTCCTTCCTCGGCATCGCCGGCCTGATCTCGCTGTACGGCTATGACGGCTTCATGTACTCGGTGGGCTTCCTGGTGGCCTACATCACCGTGCTGCTGGTGATCGCCGAACCCTGCCGCAACATCGGCAAGTACACCCTGGGCGACATTCTGGCCTTCCGCAACCACCCCAAGGCCTCCAAGACCATCGCCGCCATTTCCACCATCACCGTCTCCATCTTCTACCTGACCGCGCAAATGGTCGGCGGCGGCGTCCTGGTAAAGACCCTGATCGGCATCGACTACGAGGTGTCGGTCATGGTGGTGGGCGTGCTGATGCTGTCCTATGTGGTATTCGGTGGCATGGTCGCCACCACCTGGGTGCAGATCGTCAAGGCCATCCTGCTGGTGACCGCCTCCATCATCCTGGTGGCCCTGGTCTGGTCGCCCTATGGCTTCAGCCTGCCGGGCTTCCTGGATAGCGTCATCCATAACGAGGGCGTGCAGAAGCAGGTGGCGAAGGTCATCGGCAACGCCGCCGCCAACATGACGCCGGAGGAACTCGGCCAGCGCTTCCTGGAGCCCGGCCTGTTTCTGAAGAACCCGATCGACCAGATCTCCCTGGGCATGGCCCTGGTGCTGGGCACGGCCGGCCTGCCACACATCCTGATGCGCTTCTTCACCGTGCCGAACGCGCAGGAAGCCCGCAAATCCGTGGTCTGGGCCATGGGCATCATCGGCGGCTTCTACGTCCTGACCCTGTTCCTGGGCATGGGCGCGGCCATCAAGGTCGGTCCCGCCAGCATCGCCGCGCTCGACAAGGGCGGCAACATGGCCGCGCCTATCCTGGCGCAGTACCTGGGCGGTGGCGCCAACTCCATGCTCGGCAATTTCTTCCTCGCCTTCGTCGCCGCCGTGGCCTTCGCCACCATCGTCGCGGTGGTCGCCGGCCTGGTGCTCGCCTCCGCCTCCGCGATGGCGCACGACATCTATGTCGGCGTGATCCGCGGCGACAAGGCCTCGCCGGATGAGCAGGTCAAGGCCGCGCGCATCTCCTCCGTCATCGTCGGCATCGTCGCCATCTTCATCGGCATCGCCGCCAAGGGGCAGAACGTCGCCCATCTGGTCGGCATGGCCTTCGCGGTGGCCGCATCCGGCAACCTGCCGGCGGTGTTCCTGACCCTGTACTGGAAGCGCTGCAACACGGGGGGCGTGGTACTGGGCATGCTGGTGGGTTCATTCACAGCCATCGGCCTGGTGATGATCTCCCCGAACATGACCTATCCCAAGAAGGTCATCGCCGACGCCAAAGTGGTGCTGGAAGGCGCCCCGGCCAAGGACGCCGTGCCGGCCAAGCTGAGCGAAGGCTTCATGTGCGAACTGTTCGCCACCTGCCAAAACGCCGAACCCGCCAAACCGGCCGCGGAAGCCAAGGCGCCCGTGCCCGAGAAACTGGCCGCGTTGCAGGCTTCCATGCCCACGCTGACCGATCCGGCCGCCGTGGAAAAAGCGAAAAAAGACGCGGCCAAGATGGAAAAGGAGATCAAGAAAGCCCAGGAAGACCTGCGGAAGATGGAAGGCCAGAGCACCAGCCTGACGGGTCTTGAGAAGCCCTTCTTCCGCCTCAAGAACCCCGGCCTGCTCTCCATCCCGCTCGGTTTCCTGATGGTGATCCTGGGTTCGCTGCTGTACCGCGACAAACGTTCCGAGGAAATGTGGGACGAACTCTACGTGCGCCAGAACACCGGCATCCACGCCGAAGGCGCCACGGCCCACTAAACCCGTACCGGCCTCCCCCCGTCCGCTTCCTTGTTCGAGGCGGACACTCAAACCCCCGGCTTGCCGGGGGTTTGTTTTTGTGGGGACGGGAATACAGATCCGTAGGTTGGGCAGCGGAGTCGTTGCCCACTTTAGCGGCTTACGAATCCGGTGTGCCCCTTGCGGGTGCAAGGCGAAGCGTGCCCAACATCGCGCCGGTTCGTTGGGCACGCTTCGCTTTGCCCAGCCTACGGAACTCCCCGGCCAATCGAGTTGATATGCCTGAGCGATGCGCCCGACGATATCGGCGACCCCGGTATTGCCCAGACGCAATGACTCCGGATCGACATAGGTAGCTTTGGACGGCGCTGAGGATGTCTGGCATGAGAAGCTCCGCATATAACAACTGAATATGTCGATAGCATCACGACTATTACCGTGCACATTGTTGGTTATTAGCGGAAAGAGAGATGCCTATCGCTGCATCCATCGCCCTATTCAGCTTCTGATGACTGAAAAACGTGCTCGATGGCATCCGCCAAGCGTTCGGCCGTGATCAGGACCAGACGCTGACCGGCACGGGTCATGGCCATGTAAAGCTTGCGGGCGTGCTCTTCCTGGATTTGGGCATGGGCATCCTCGCTGACATCGGGGAGGCTCCCCGGCGACAGCAGATTTTCCAGCCCGACCAGAAAAACCACGCTGGCCTCCAGCCCTGTAGCCGTCTCCACATAAGCGACGCGCAGGTAATCCGGCCCATACCCCCTGGGCGGCACTTTTTTTTCCTCTTTCCGGTTCAACCACCAGACCCTGTCCGTGCCAACCCGCTTGCCGATTTCCTGGACCAACATCGACTTGTTGACCCTGTCGCCATAGATGACCAACAGGCTCGCCAACGGCAGTTGCTCGTGCGCGAGGGCGACCTCGTTGACGACGCGGTCCACCGCATCCTGCGGGGAGTCCACGTAAACCAGGACAGGCGGCAGGCCGGCATCCATGCCATCGAAGTCGGGTTCCAGGAAATCTTCCGGATCACTCCGCGTGGCCAGCGCGAGGATATGGCTTGCCGCCTGGAGGATGGCCCGGGTGGTGCGGTAAGACTTGCGCAGTTTCTTGGTCCTGCCGGCCACATCAAGACCTACGCGCTTCCAACTCAGCCGGCTTTTCATGAATCCCTGGTTCGGATCGGCGCAAAGAAATAGCTGACTCTCGTTTTCGAGGCTCAGCTTGACTACTTGAAACCACGAGGGCGCGAAGAACTGGGCCTCATCCACCAGGATGTGCTGATACCGCTCCAGCTTCTTATGGTCCTGAGCCAGGCAAATGTCGCGGGGCACGGCACTCCATAGCCTGAGATGGCCCTTTGCCAACGCCGCCGTTACCGCCTCATACAAAGCCCAGACCGGGGCACGCTCCTTGGCACGCAACGCAAACCCCTGGCCAGCTCGATTTGCATCCTGGTATTGCTGCTCGCCGGTGATGAGGGTGGCGTTGATGTAATCGAACTCCTGCACGAGCTGGGCAACGGTCGGCTTCAAGTCCGGCCATTGCGCGCGATAGTATTTGATGAGATCCGGCACATGGTTTGGCTTTACGGGCATTTCCGGCCCAGTTCCAAACAGATTGCGCCACTGCCGAACAGCCCAGGCATAGAAGGTGGTGATCTCAAGGTTCTCTGAAACACCACCATAGGCGGCATGTAAACGCGCCTTGATGTCGGCGACGATGGGCGTGTTGTGGATCAACATCAGAATTCGCTGCGCTGGGAATAGCTGCGCCAGCAAGCGAGCCCGATTCAAGGCGATCAAGGTTTTTCCACTGCCGGCCACGCCGTTGACCAGACGGACGGACAAATCCTTGACGGCATCCGCCTGCTCTTGCGGCGGCTCAAGGTCCAGCTTGGTTGCCCACTCCTGCTGTACATCGAGAAAGTAGCGGTCCAGCCTGGCCGAGTTGTCCCTGTGGAAATCGCGCCGCCGTGTCGTGCATACCGCGGGTATTTCCGCCTCCGGAAAATAGCGGCCAAGCAACGATTGCTCGCCATATTCATCAAGTGGTGCCAGCAGGCGGGGTAGCAGTTTTTCTCCGATCAGGACGAACTGCTCCCTGGACAGCAGACGGATGCCGAAGCGGCTCAAATACTGCGCCGACAGGACGCGCGTTTCCTCGGGGGAGCACGACCACATCAGCATCAGCTTTTCAAGTGTGTGGTTTGTGGGTGCGTCGATGCCGTCGAGCAGGCTGAATCGCGCAAGCAATGCCTCGAATGTGGCGCCACCCGTGACATCGAATAATTGATCGGCGTCGAGCGCGGAAAACGGGGTCTCGCATACCGCGATTGCCAACCAACCGTTGTTGGGGTGGTGGACGAAGATGTCTGGTGCCCAGTCCGATGGCTGGATGGGGCGTCGCACGGAACAGGCGTCATCGAGCGAGTTCAACACGCGCTTGATATGCAGATTCCGCCCCGAGACGCGCGGCCACTCCGGAATGAACAGGGCCATCGCTACAACACGACCCTACGGCACTGTCCGATCATGTCCCGGTACTGCGCGGCCCACTGCCGGATGCGTTCGTCCTCGATCTCCGAAAGACTCGACACGTCCGGACCAATCACGACCAGCTTGGTCATGGCGCGGGTGATCGACACGTTCAGCCGCTCCGGCTGAAAGAAGAATTCGGCGATGACACCGAGGAATGTTGCATCACCCGTGGCCAGGGAAAGGATGATCAATTCGCGTTCCTGCCCCTGCATCCGCTCCACCGTATCCGCCACGACCTGACGTGCGGCCGCGCGCCCAAAGCGCCCCGCCAACAAATTCCGCACCACCCGGCCATGGGCGCGATATGGCGACACGATGCCGATTTCAGTTAATAGCAACCCACCCGCTACCGCGGCTTCGCACAACTCAGCCACCAATTCGGCATCACGATAGTTGCGGGTGCGGGCGGTACGATCCCCCGTCGGAATAAACACCGCACTGGCGGCCGGATCGAGCACATCCGCAAAGCGGGCTTCCACTTGAGCGAGCTTGAAACGCCGCTCCCGATTTGAACCCGCCGACCGCAGCTTGCCGTCGTAGTAGCTGCGGCTCGGCCAATCGGCCAGCCAACGGTTCATGCGGTAAGTCTCTTCCAGCATCACCGTGTGGTCCGCCGCCTGCGCGGTCAACCGGGCGAAGACCGAGAACGAATCCTTCGAGAGGATGGATCGAGACAGCAAAACCGGGGGCAATTGTTTCTGGTCGCCGATAAAGATGAAGCGCTTGCCCTTGCGCATCGCCATCAAGGCCAGCGGCACCGTCACCTGGCTGGCCTCGTCGAACACGATCGTGTCGAACTCGTAGTTCTCCAGGCGGGCATTGCAGGTGGCGAACGGCGTGGCTCCCACCACATAACCGCCGTACTTCGGCCGCGCCTCCCAGTCATCCAGGCCGCCCACACAAACAATCGCATCGTCCAGCCCCCTCCGCTGGGTGTCACGACCCACCTTCACCGTGGCCACATTCTGGCCGTGAATCTTGTTCAAGGCATTGTTGATCGCCATATGGGTATGCGAAGTCATCAGAATGCGCTCGCCGCGCGCCACCATCAGCCGCGCGATCAACGCCAACACGCGGGTCTTGCCGGTGCCCGGCGGCCCCTGGACACAAGCAACCTGCTCCGCCCCATAAGCCATACCTACCGCCCGCGCCTGAAGAACGTTGCAGCCCTCGGCACGGGCAAACCCCTCCGCGTCCATCACATCACGGTCGTCGAAACCAATCTCCAGCGCACCGGACAGCAAGGGCAACACCACATCCTGACCAATCCGCGAAGTCGCGATTTCTTCCAGCGCGCGTTCGTAGTACGAGGTGAGATCGATCGAATCGGGATCGGCATAACACGGGCCGCCGGCATATTCATCCCATACGGCGACGGCGCGATTGCCGCGCAACAGCCAGCGCTCCTCCTCCTCGCGCTCGAAGGCCAACTGGCGGCAATACGGCTGATCCAGCGGGCTCCCACCGTGGAGATAAAGCAAATCGCCCTCGCGAAAGCGCGACTCGCTGTCATCCGGATATGCCCACAAGGTCTGTGCCTCCTCACCTCGTTCGAGGTGAGAAAACCCTTGGCACCAGCCTTGTTCCAGCTTTTCCGCGAGTGGGCGCTGCCAAATATCCAGAAGCTTCTGATTGCCGGCGGTCTGTTCGTCGTGGATGAAGGAAAGGAGGGTTGATAGCAGGGAGTTGGTGGACTGGTTTGACTCAGTCATTGATTCGATACCTCATTGTTCTGATTTCTTTTTATGAAATTACCCGAATGGCGCCTTCCCGGAGCCCTCGCCCAGCATCAAGTCATCCACCGTCGATAAGCATCAAATTTGAGCCGCCGGAATCACCAGCAGCAATTCCGACTCGTCGAGCAGGCGATAGCTTGGGCGTTTTCCGGACAGTCGTTCGCTGCGATCCAGGATGATGCGCACGCCTTCACCGCGTTTATCCATCATGGCGCCGCGATCCGTGAAATCACGATCACCGCCCTGAACCGGACACTTGGCAAGCAGGCTGGTGATGGCCTCGTTCCTCGCTGCCTGGCGGTACGGCAGGCTCTCGACAGTCATCGTGTTCGGAATGGCACCAGGCGAGTAGAGCTCCAGCCGATCAGCAAACAGCCGCAACCGAATCTTGGCCCCATGAATGGCATAGTCGCGGTGGGCGACGGCATTGACCAAGGCTTCGAAGACGGCGGTCAGATCGAATTGCGGCAGATCGTGCCGGCCCTCATGCTTGCTGGCCTGGACGCGCATGTTCTTTTTCACGAAGTGGCAGGCCGCCAGCACCTGTTGGTCCAGGGGGCCGGAGATATCCTGGGCGTCGAGCTGGTAAGCCTCATTCCCTTGCGGAAGCACATCTGTGCCGCGATAGGCAACCGCCTGGATGAATGCATTGGGCAGCCAACGCCGTGGATCGGCACTAGCCAGCAACACGCCGGCAACCGTAGGCCGCAATATGCCATCAGTATCCGTCCGGGCCATGGCAAGTTTGTCGAGTAGGACTTCACGGCTGTCACTTGTCCTGGGGCTGGCGAAGCGTTGCCAGAGCGGAGCCGACAATTCGTCAAGCGTGGCACCGGGCACGGATTGCTCATCGAAACGGATGATGCGAGCCTGGCTGCGTTGCTGGAACAGTCGAGCCAGATAGTCGGGGCTCATCTCGCGCTTCGCGCTGCCGATACGATGCAGGTAACCGCCCGGGCTCTTATGCACGAACAGGCTGCGTGGTATCTCAATCTTCATGATCGGCAGCATTTCTCCCGTACTGCTCGGCAGATTCAAACGCTCGATCACGGGCATCAACGACGGCGTCACGCTCGATACACACAGCTCGCGGATGAAGTCTTCCACCATGTCCAACCTGTCGAGAGGAATACCCAGCACCTCCCGGCGGTCGTCAACGCCCAGTACGCACACGCCGCCGCGACCATTGGCGAATGCGCCCAGTTCGTCGGCTAACGAGTCCCGATGTGGCGCGGTCACCCGATTACCGGCGAAGCGCACTTCCTTCAGTTCAAGAAAGGAATCCTCGCCCAGGCGAATTTTTTCAAGCAATTCAGCGGGGGTATCGAACATGGTTATATCTCTCTACCCAGTCGTTGGTATCGGCGTTCAAAAGCAACCTTGCCCCCCTCCATCACCTTGCATACCTCGTCGCGCACGGACTGGTCCTGTAGTGAGCCGCTTTCGTCTGCTTTGATGTGGCACTGGTGGTTGAAATCGAAGACATAGATCATTTCCGCGTCGCCATTCACCACGATGTTCGGATTGTGGGTAACGACGATGAGCTGGCGGCGCTGCTTGTTGGCGCGTATCTGCTGCACGATCAGGTCGTAGATCAAATGGTTGTCCAAGTCGTCCTCGGGCTGATCGAGCACCAGGGGTTCATCCCCATGGGCAAGCAGGAAAGCCAGCATGGCGGCGGCCCGCTGCCCCGCCGACGCCTGGCTGATGGATTGAAAATCACGGCTATCGCCCTTGCGGCTGTAGTTCACCCGCAAACCATCCTCCGGGAACCAGCAGAGGATGTGGTCGATGAATTCCGGCCGTTTCACAGCTTCGCTGGATAAGTATCTGTTGAACCAGCCGCCGAAATCACCAGAGCCTCGGCAAGCATTCACCAAGCGTTGATGAAGCTTTGTTAGGTCTTTTTCAAATTGGGGCGTATCGGGCTGGTCCGGGTTCTCGACCAGTTCGACAGCCCGCAACATATCCGCGATCAACCCTTTGTCCAGCGTACCGTCTCGCGCCTCTACAAAAATGTCATCGCTGTATTTGTCCAGCGTACCCAACATGTCACGCAATGACCGCTCGATGGTTTCGGCATCACGGCCATAAGGAATCAGGCCGATCCGCACGAAACGATTGTCCGCCAGGGTTTGCCGCAAGAATTCCGCACGCGTTGTACTGATGGCGCGGCGCGCTTGCCAGACATGTTCAAGTTGCGCCTTCGCCTGCTGTTTCAGAGCATCGAACTGCGCTTGTAGCGCATCCAGCCGTTTTGACTCGGCATCCAGCCGCTGTCGCTCTTGCACCAGCCGGCCGTATTCGCTCGGATCATTGACGCCCTGCGCCTGCAAATCGGTCTTCAGGGCGTCATAAGCCACCTTGGCCTGATTGACCTTATCCAGCCAGGCGCTTTGCGCATGCTGCGTTGTTATTTCCGCACATTGCCTGGCAAGCCCGTTGGCGGCCTCCACGACCTGGGCACGGGCTTGAGCGATGGCTTGCGCCAGCCCCGCCGCCGTCGCCAAGGCCTCGGCATCATCTCCTGGAGCGAACAGACCATCCGGCAAGTCTTCCGCAATCAATTCCTCCGCCAACGCACGAAGTTGATCGACCCGTTCCGATGCGTTGTCGAACTGCCGGTCCAATTCGCGGCTTTGCCGAGTGCAGCGTTGATAGGCCTTGAGCACCTCCGCATGGTGTGCCTCCTCGAATCGGGCCAGCTTGCGCTGGACGTCCTGCAAGCCAAGGTTATTCGCCTCGCGTCCCTTGAGCTTGCCCTCCAACTCCCGGAATCTGGCGCGGGTGGCGAAAAAACCGCGCTTTGCTTCTTCGAGCGCGGCTTGCGCGCTGTCTGTATCGGCCGCCTCGTCGATCACCTTCAACAAGGCCCGCTGGCTGTCACCTGCCAGCGCGGCGATCTGGCCCTGGCTGAACAAGCGCACCGGAAAGCGTTGGCTGTTGATCGCCTGGCTGTCGGAGGGCCGGAAACCTGCGACGGCCTCATCCCACTCCTCGACAGCCGGGCCTTGCCCATCCTGACGCCAATTCAGGCGATGGCGGACGCCATCCCGGCTCAATGTCAGGGTGATTTTCGTGTCGGCGCGGAGACCACCCTTATCCTTGTCCTTACCTCCGCTGGCGATCTTGTTGAAACGGTCGAAGGTTTCACCCGCTTCGCTGCTGGGTTCCAGTTCCTTCTCACGCCCATAAACCAGCCGCAAGGCATGGACGACGGTGGATTTGCCCGTGCCGCGCCCGCCCACCAAGGCATTGAAGTAGGGGTTGAATTCCAGACGCGCTGGGTGTGTGCCACGCCCCATCCACCGCGCGTTGGCGATCTCGATGGACTCGATAAAATGCTCGGGTTTTTTGAACGGCGAGAGTGGCTCGGTATCGTCGCCACGGCGAACCGACACTCCTTGCCCATCCAGCAAAGCCAGCCGCAATCCCTCCAATGAAGGGCTCGCCATCTTGATCCAGGTGAAGCGGGAACCAGGGATGTTCTGCCCCTGGAAGCTGTGGCAATCACTGCCAAGCACTCGCGCCAAATGCAGTCTCATTTCATCGAACAGACTCGGGGGGGGTGACGCCCGGTCGCACCATTCCATTGCCAGCACACCCGGTACATCCAGAACTTGTCTGACCGTATTGGCGTCGCGGCGACTCTGGCGGGTGCCTGGCTCGACTTCCAACAACCCTTTCGCCTGATCGGCGTGGGCTGGAATCGCAATTCCGCCAGCGGCAAGTACTTCCTCGACCACCTTGGCGGCGCCTTCCCGCGTCACGCCGTTGCTATCACCTTCGGTTCCGTCATATCGGACCACCGCCAGCAAATCGCTGATGGTCCGGCCTATGGCGGTTGGATCGAAAAGGGCAAGCAGATGAAACCCTCCCTGGACGGAGATCTCAACACCGGGAAACAAATGAAGTTCCCGAAAGCCCGCTGGTGGTGCACCTGAGTCGGTTAGCCGTTTCATTCCCGCATAAGCGTCTTTCAGCTTGTCGACCCAGGCGCCGCTGTTGTGATCGGTAATCGCGACACAATCGATTTCTGCTGCCATGTACTTGAGCAGCCAGGCCTCGGGGGTCAATTCATCTGGCGTACCCAACGCGTGTTGCCAAGCCGCCGTGTCCTTGGAGGCCGCTGTGTGCGTATGGAAGTCGAATTTCCACCAACGGGCGCCGGGATAGGGCCATTCGTTATTCATTGGATTTCCTTCTGAGCGACACCATTGTTTAACTACGCCCGATTATCCACTTTGAAGCAATCGCTTGGCCGGCCGGCGTGCTCCGTGCCTATTTCATCTTCTCGTCACAAGCCGGCCGACAGAAGGCAAGCCTAACCCCCTGACGCCTCTCGTACCGCCTTCTCGATCCTTCCCCGACTCACCGCCCTGAGACTGTGCAGCCCCAGTTCCCGCGCGATGGCGACGATGGCGGTTTCACCTTCCTTGCCGCCGGCGAGCACTTCCCGCGCCAGGGCGGCCAGTTCCGGCAGGCAGATTTCATCCACCGCCCTGGCGGCGGCATCGGCTGCTCGGCGGAACGCTAGCGGTGCTTCGGGGCCGCGCTCGTTGGGCCAGTAGAAGGTGCCGACTTCTTCCTCGGTGATGCGATGCGCCTTGGCGGCCAGGGTTTCGAGTCGTTCGCGGATGCGCGAGCCGGTTCTCTGGAAGCCATGCGCGCGGGCGATGCGGCGGGAGAGCATGGCGTCCAGCACCGGGCCTTCGATTTCGACGACGTGGGCAATCATCCGGGCCAGCACGGCATCGTAGGCGGAATCGTGGAAGGCTTCCGGATCGACGGCTTCCACCACGCTGGCCGGGTCGGCTTCCGTGTACATCGCTGTGCCCGGTGTTTCGCCGGCACGCCTAACGTACACCTCGGTGGTAACTGGCGCTTCGTCCTCGCGCGCCATAGCGGGCACGCTTCCGGACGCCGATTTTTCTTCGGTCTTGGCGATCCCCGCCACCGCTTCGGCACGTTGGGCTCGGCTGGTTTCGAGTAGCGCGCGCAACCTGGTATCGAGCTTCTCCAGCGTGCCTTGCGGGTCGATCCACCAGTCGGTGGACCAGACGCGCAGGATTTCCCAGCCGAGACCGCGCAGGACCTGTTCGCGCAGTTGGTCGCGGTCGCGAGCGGTGGCGGAGCGGTGGTAGGTGGCGCCGTCGCATTCGATGCCGGTGAGGTAGGCGCCGGGTGCGTCGGGGTGGACCACGGCGAGATCGATGCGGAAGGCGGAAGCGCCGACCTGGGTGTGCAGTTGCCAGCCTTTTTCGGCGAGGGAGGCGGCCACGGCTTCCTCGAACGGGCTTTCAAAATCGCCCCGACTGCCGTGGGTCGATTCCGCCAGAGCGCGGGCGCCGCGTTCGGCGAATTCGAGGAAAAGCTTGAGGTCGCGCACGCCGATGGCCTGGGTGCGGGCAAGGTCCATCTGTTCGGGCCTGAGGCTGGTGAACACGCGCAGTTCCTGGCGGGCGCGGGTGATGGCGACGTTGAGGCGCCGTTCGCCACCGGCGCGGTTCATCGGGCCGAAGTTCATGGAGAGGGCGCCGTGCGGGTCCGGGCCGTAGGTGATGGAGAAGTACATGATGTCGCGTTCGTCGCCCTGGACGCTTTCCAGGTTTTTGACGAACACGGGCTCCAGTTCCATTTCCGCGAAGTGGGGCTCGATGGACGGGTCCTGGCGCCGCGCTTCGTCCAGTAGGTCTTCGATGAGCGTCTGCTGTTCGGTGTTGAAGGTAACCACGCCGATGGTCAGCTTCGATTCACGGAAGCCGGGCGATTTCAGCCGGGCGACCAGATCCGCGACCAGCGCTCGGGCTTCCGGTTTGTTGATGCGCGCGCCGCCTTTCTCGTAGACGCCGTCGACGTGGTGGAAGCTGACCGCGCGGTCTTCGGTCACCGGGGACGGGAAGGTCACCAGGCCGCCGCCGTAGTAGCGGTGGTTGGAGAAGGCGATCAGGCTTTCGTGGCGGCTGCGGTAGTGCCAGGCCAGGTTCATGGTCGGCAGGCTGGCGCCCAGGCATTCGTCGAGGATGCTTTCCAGGTCGCCTTCCACGTCTTCATCGTCCAGGTCCGATTCGGCGCGGTCGAAGAAGTTGGTGGGCGGCAACTGCTTCGGGTCGCCGACCATGACCACCTGTTTGCCCCGCGCGATGGCGCCCACCGCGTCCCAGACCGGAATCTGCGAGGCTTCGTCGAAGACGACCAGGTCGAAACGGGTGGCATCGGCGGCCAGGTATTGGGCAATCGACAAGGGGCTCATGAGCAGACAGGGGGTGAGGCTGGTCAGCGCAGTGGGGATGCCGGCCATCAGTTCGCGCAGCGGCATGTGCCGCTTCTTCTTGTTCATCTCGTGGCGCAGGATGCCCCACTCGGAGTTGCGGGCGACACCATCCTGCTTCGGCAACCCGGCACAGAGGTTGGCGCGAACCCAGGCCCGGGTCAGTTCGGTGAAACGCTGATCCAGCGCGCGGAAGTCGGCGATGCGCTTCTCGTGTTCCGCCGAGACGAAGGTGCGGATGGCCGCCTCCTCGTCAACCACGGCGTTCAACCACCAGCGGCTGTAGAGGGTTTCAAACGCATGACGCACCGTGCCCGAGGTGATGACGTTTTGTTCGATGCCGGTCACCAGGGGAGTCAATCCAAGCGCGACCGCCTGATCGCGGACTTTGCGCCAGGCGCACCAGGCATGCAGCCGATTTTCCGAGTGGACGATGGCGGCGCAGCGGTCGCCGAGTTCATCGAGTGTCCCCTCCACGAAGTCGACTGTGCCGGCATCCGAGAAATGCCCAGCCGTGGCCAGGCGGTCGAGGGCCGGTTGCAGCCCCCCCCAGGCGGCGAGATAGGTCTCGCCCGCCCCAGCGATGGCGCCGCCGGGTTCCAACAACGCATTGCCATCGCCGATGAACCGCTCCAACGGCGTCTTGATGGCCGTGATGGTCTCGGGCGCGGCGGCGAAGTTGGCCATGACGGCGGCGATGGATGCCTGGAATTTCAAGGCTTTGTCCACTTCGTCGACGCGCGTCTTCAGCCCGTTCCAGAGACCCGCCGTGATGTCGCGCAGATCATCAAAGGCGGCGAGCTGTTTTTCTACCGCCGCGCGCTGGCGCAGGCGCTGGCAATCCGCCTGCATGGGCGCGCCACAGTCGCCGCCGGCCACGGCCGCGTGGTCGCCGGGAAGCGTTCCCGATTCCCGAGTACCGGAGAGCGCCGCCTGGAAGCGTAATGCCGCATCCATACGTTCCGTGTGGGTGGATAGCCCGCCCCAAAACCCGGAAGTGGTGGCGCCAAGCGGTGTCAGCTTGCTCAATTCGGCATCGAGCAAACGCAGCAGGCGCAGGCGCTCCAGCTCTTTGGCCAGACGCTCGCCGCAGCGGCCTTCGGCGATGGATTCGAAACCGGCGTCTTCCCAGGCTTGCTCGTTTCGGACGGCTTCCAGTGCCTGCTGGAACGCGAGGGCGCTTAGTGCCAGCTCGGGCCGTGTTTGCAGGCCGGCCCAGACGCCATCCGTCGCGTTGCCCGGCGCGAGCGCGGCAACTTCCGCCCGTAAGGCCCGAATCCTGACCAGCGCGGCGAGGTCTTTGCCGATGTCCGGCTCACCTTCACCCGTGACCACGGCATCCAGCGTCTTGCCGATCTTGCGCTTGCCCAGCCAGGACAGCGGCCAGATCGCCTTCTCGGCTTTGGCCCACTCTCGTTGAAGCTGGTTCACGTTCAACTGCTCCACTTGCTCGCCGTATTGCACCGAGAGTTGCCTGTTTGTCTGGCTGATCTCTTCGAGCAGCCCGAACCCCTTGCGCATGGCCTCGGCCACGTCCGCCGGCCACGGCAGACCCAGGTGCGCGCGCATCGCCGCACGTTGCCGCAGCAACTTGAGGCCGTGCCGGCAAGCGTTGACGACTTCCTCCGTCCAGGAAGGTGCAAGCTCGCTATTGATCGCGTGGTGTTGGACCAGAAGCGCAGCCCCTTCGCACAGCCTGTCGCAAACCGCGCGCGCATCGTTGCGCAGGACAAAACGCCAGTCGCGTCCGGCGGCATGCGGCAAGGTTCTGGCGAGCACGGCAATGGCGCCGCGAGCCCGTCGGTCGAACAGCGAGCGCGGCAGGCCGACAGCTTGCAGGTAACGCTCACCCGCCTGGGTTACCGCGAGCGCTACCGGCACGACGGCGCGCGCGGCATTGATCAGGCCTTGTTGCCAGGTCGGCGACCAGTCGCCTTGCCCTATCGCCGCCAGGGGATGATCACCGAAAGCGCCATTTCCTACTGCCAGGGCATTGACCTCCAGGCGGTCGGCCACGTCGCGCATCGCTTCCATCGCGGCCGCGTCGTGGGCATGGGGCGACGGCCAGGACAGCGCCAGTGCCGGCAGGGTTTTTCCCGCGACAACCCGGCCGATGGCGTCATAAACGGTCATGCAGTTCCAGGCAGAACACGCCCAGGCCAACCTCGCGCAGTCGCCGATAGACCACGTCAAGGGCCGCGATTTTTTCGGAGACGAACAGCACCCGCTTGTGCTCGGCGAGGCACTGCGCGATGAGATTGGAAATGGTCTGGCTCTTGCCCGTGCCGGGCGGCCCGACCAGCACGAAATCCTTGCCGCGCGCGGCCGCCATGACGGCGGAAAGCTGCGAGGAATCGGCGGCCATGGGGCAAAACGTCTGTTCCGGCGTGAACTCGCTATCGAGCCGCTTCGGGTTGGGAAAGGCGATGCCGGAGGGGTAGCTCTCGCGCGGCGTGTCGATGAGGTGGCGCACCACCGGGTTCTCGCGCAACTGCGCGGTACGATCGGTCAAATCCTTCCACATCAGGTATTTGGCGAAGGAGAACATCGCCAGCGCCACGTCTTCCGATACCTCCCAGCCAGGAATGTCTTTCACGGCCTGAGAAACGGATTTCCAGATAGCGGCCACGTCCAGGCCGGCGTCATCCTTGGGCAACTCGCCTTCGGCGACGCCGAGGTTGAGCTTGAAATCCTGGCGCAGCATCTCAATGAGCGTCGGATTGAAGCGGGGTTCGTCATCGTGCAGGGTCAGGCTGAAGCCCGAGCGCACGCTTTTCCGGTGCAAGGTCACCGGCACCAGGATCAAAGGCGCGCGATAACGTTGGCCCGCCTGAGTGTTGTTCTTCTCGTCACGCGTCCAGGAAAGAAAACCCAGAGCGAGGAACAGCGTGTTCGCGCCGCCTTCCTGCATGGTCGTCCGGGCCGCGCGATACAGCTCCACCAGCCGCGTTTCCAACTCCACCTGCGGGACGGCCACGAACACTTCCCGGCGCAGCAAGGCACCGCGTGCATGCTCGCGGCGCACGTCTTCGCGTTCGCGTCCTTCGTGGATCGCCTGATTGCGAGGATCGGCGCCATCCATGAGATCGGGCCGGGGAAGTAGCTTGATGGCCTGGCCTTCAGCCAGCAGGTCTTCGAGCGCGCCCGGGTCCGGCGCTTCGAGCTTGAGCGACTTCTTGCCACCCCTGAAATTCAGCAGGTTGTTGCGCAGAGACAGGTCCAGCAACTTTCTTTGCCAGCGCGCCAGGCGATCCTTCGGGTTGAGCGTGGCCGGGTCGGGTTCGGCAACGGCATCGTCTTCCGGGAGATCGGGTGCTTCGTCGAATGTCGGTTCGATGGCCGGCGGTGGCTCGACCGGGCCTTTGGGGATGGGGGTTTCGGCGCTTGCCAGCGGCTTGATCCGCTGCAAGCGGGCGCGGCGGATGTCAACCGCCAGTTCGAAAGCCTCATCCTTTTCTTCGGAAATCTGTTGCGCCCCAAGTTGTACCGCATAGGAGAACGCGGGCGCCGGGCGATGCGTGGCGAGGGTAGTCTCGAACAGCAGCAATTCTTTGAGCTTCACCCGTTTGCGCAAGGCGGTGACATCGTCGACCACCGTGGTGGAAAACTCCTCGGGCTTGAGCCAGACGCCGACGAAGGCATGGCCCTTGGTGAAGACCAGGAGCGGATTCAACCCCGCTTGCTCGATCGCCGAACAGAACAGCAGCGCGAGATCGAGACAGGTCGCCAAGCCGGAATCGACAATCTGCACCGGCCCCCGCACCTTCTGCCCGGTATGCTCGAAGCTGGCCGGCGGCAGGGCGTAATCCAGGCCCAGGGCGGCTACCGCGCTCCAGATGCCGGAAGTCAGTTCCCAGGCGCGTTTCGCGCCACCCAGGTAACCATCCAGCGCCGGTTTTTTGCCGTGCTTGCGCAGGATTTCAGCGGCTTGCTTGAGCAGGCGCTCAACCGCCGGCTCGTTCGGCTGGACGAAGGCCGCGACCATGTCGGGAAGATGGGACAGGCCGCCCCACTGGTTCCGGGGCAGCAATTCCACCGTGTGTTCGAGCCGCGCCAGTTCATCGGCGGTTTCATTACGGCGGCACAGGACGAAGGAAACCGTCGCCTTCTCCGCTTCCGTCAACCGGCTGAGCAGTGCGCCGTCGAGTTGAACATCCAGATCGGTGATGTGGTAACGCTCGCCGATGCCTACCGCATCGACCCGCCATACTTTCGGCTTCAGAAAGGAGGGGGTCGATTCGATGCGCAGTTCGAGTTCTTTGAGCTCAGTACCCGTATCGTTGGCGATGCTCAACTCGCGCAGCATCGGGACGGCATTCTGGAAATCCGCGAGATTCAGTTTCGCGCCCAACGTGGTGAAGATGCGTTGGGGCGTGCCTGGTTCTTCGGCTTTGTGCTCGGTTTTATCCATTCCCACTCTCCCTTCTGCCCCATATCTCGGCATTGCTATTCCGAGACTTTCCCCAGGACCATGCTCTGATTTTTAGGCGCGGCACGCATATCCACACCAAGAGCGTGCATGGTGTCACATCGGCTTAGGGGGTTCTAGCGAGTACACCAACCAGGCTACCGATGCCATGAGACGCGAAGCGCCTTACCGTGTCTGCGGCTACGTTCCTCCCGTTGATTGGTCGGACCTCGTTCCTTCGGACGGCCGCATGAAATAAGCTACCCGCTTTGCCAAACCCACCTACCGCCATGGCCGCGCCCAACCCTCTGATCCTCGCCACCGTCGATCATCTCGCTCGCTTCGCGCCGTTCGACAGCATGGAACGGGAACACCTGATCTGGCTGGCGGAGCGGCTCAAGCTGACCTACTACGCCAAGGGGGAGACGGTTCTCGGGCCGGATTCGGGGCCGGTCAAAACCTTCTACGTCATCAAACAGGGCGTGATACACGGCGAGCAGGATGTGGTGCGCGCGCAGGATGATGCCTCCTGGCTGGAACTGCATGAGGGTGAATGTTTCCCCCTGGGCGCCCTGCTTTCCAAGCGCGGCGTCGCCAGCACCTACCGTGCGGGACATGACACCTTCTGCTTTGAACTGGCGGCGGCGGATTTCCGCGAATTGCTCAAGGCCAGTGATGCCTTCAACGATTTCTGCACGCGGCGCATCGCCAATCTGCTGGAACAGTCGAAGCAGGTGCTCCAGGCCCAGTACGCCAAATCCAGCAGCGACCAGCAATCCATGTCGAGCACGCTGGAGACGCTGATCCGGCGCGAGCCGGTGACCTGTTCACCGGATACGCCGCTGCGCGAGGTACTGGGAACCATGCACAAGCTGGGCATCGGCTCCATGGTAGCGGTGGACGAAAACAGGAAGCCGATGGGCATCTTCACCCTGCATGACGTCCTTAACCGGGTCGCCCTGGCCGAAGTCAGCCTGGACGTGCCATTCAAGACGGTCATGAGCCCGAATCCGCGCACTTTGCCGCCCCACGCCCTGGCCCACGATGCCGCCCTGGTCATGGCCAAACAGGGGTTCCGCCACATCCTGGTGGAGGAGGAGGGCCAGCTCAAGGGCCTGATTTCGGAGAAGGATCTGTTTTCGCTGCAACGCGTGGGCCTGCGCCAGATCAGCGGCGCCATCCGCAACGCGGAACAACTGGACATCCTCATCCACTCGGCCAGGGACATCCGGCAACTGGCCCACAACATGCTGGCCCAGGGCGTGGCCGCCGAACAGCTCACGCAGATCATTTCCACCCTCAATGACCTGCTCACCACCCGCATCCTCGAACTGGAACTGCGCCGCGATCCGGCCGCCAAAGCCCTGGAGTTCTGCTGGCTGGCGCTGGGTTCCGAGGGGCGCCTGGAACAAACCCTGAATACCGACCAGGACAACGGCATCATCTTCGCCGTGAAAGAGGGCGACGACCCCGAGGCTATCCGCGCCGTGCTCCTGCCCTTCGCCAAACGCGTCAATCTGGCCCTGGCGGAATGCGGCTTTCCCTTGTGCAATGGCGAAGTGATGGCCTCCAACCCGAAATGGTGTCTGTCGCTGCGGGAATGGAAAAACACCTTCGCCAACTGGATCGACCACGGCGACCCGATGGCGCTGCTTTATTCCAGCATATTCTTCGATTTCAGACCGCTCCATGGCGCCGACCACCTGGCCTTCGATCTGCGCGAATGGCTGCGCGAAGCCGCCAAGAAGAACAGCCGCTTCCTGCACCAGATGGCGGCCAACGCCTTGCGCAATCACCCGCCCACCGGCTCGGTGTGGGATTTCTTCACCGGCAAGGGCAACATTCTCGACCTCAAGCTCAGCGGCATCACCCCCTTCGTCGATGCCGCCCGCATCTTCAGCCTGGCCGTCGGCGGCAAGCAGACCAATACCCTGCAACGCCTGCGCGAGATCACCGGGCCATTGCGCATCGACCCGCAGGACGCGGAGGCCTGGGCCGATGCCTTCCTGTTCATTCAACTCCTGCGCCTGCAACTGCATCATGACCAGTGCGAGCGTGACGAGCCGTTGACCAACCAGGTCGACCCGGACAGCTTCAACAACCTCGACAAGCGCATCCTCAAGGAAGCCTTCCGCCAGGCGCGCAAGCTGCAAACCAAGCTGACCCTGGATTACCAGCTATGAACCTGAATCCCTCGGTTGACCGCTTCTCGGCTTTTGTGAGGCCGCTTGGATGCGGGCGTTGGTGCCTACGATGGTGCTCACCATTCGGGTGGCGCCGTTACGCGGCCGATTGCACGGTTGTCGGGCCGTCCGGCCGCGTTCAACTGAGGAATCCAGGTTGAACTGGCTCGCGCGCCTGTTCGGCGCGAAACCCGAGCTGACGCCGGAACAGGCCGCGCGACTGGCCGCCTGGCAGGCCCTGCCCGCGCCCGACTTGAACGACCCGCATACGGCGAGCCGTTATGTGGTGGTGGACGTGGAGACCAGCGGCCTGAATCTGGTCAAGGACCGTCTCATCGCCATCGGCGCGGTTGCCGTCAGCGCGGGGAGCATCCACCTGATCGACAGCATGGAAATCATCCTGCAACAGGACCGCATCAGTACCCGTGACAACATCCTGATCCACGGCATCGGCGGCACTGCGCAGGCGGAAGGCGTGCCGCCGGTGGAGGCCCTGCTCGCCTTTCTCGAATATCTCGGCAAGTCGCCCCTGGTGGCCTTCCACGTCGCCTTCGACAAAACCATGATTGACCGCGCCCTGAAAACCTTTCTCGGCCTCAAGTTCAGCCATCCCTGGGCCGACCTGGCCTACCTGGCGCCCGCCCTCTATCCCGATCTCGCCCGTTCGCACCGTTCCCTCGACCAATGGATGGAGCATTTCGGCATCGGCAACTATGCCCGCCACAGCGCCCTCGCCGACGCCCTGTCCACGGCCGAGCTGTTGCTCGCCTTGCGCGACCGCATGAGCGCCAAGCACATCGAAAACTTCAAGATGATGCGCGACCTGGAGAAGGCCCAGCGCATGGTCAACTGGACCGGCTGAGGCGGACGAGGCAGATTGGCATGTCGCTTGCGGCGCCGGAAATCTATCCGCGCCGGTACTGGATCGCTTCCGCGAGATGAGCCGCGCTGATCCGCTCCTGCCCGGCCAGGTCGGCCACCGTGCGCGCCAGCTTCAATACCCGGTGGTAGGCGCGGGCCGAGAGGTTGAGACGGGTGATGGCCTGCTTGAGCAGGGTTTCGCCGGGTGCGTCGAGCGGGCAATGGCGGTCGATCTCGCGGCCGGAGAGGCGGGCGTTGGGTTTTTCCTGGCGCGCCAGTTGCCGTTCGCGCGCGGCCGTCACCCGCGCCCGCACCTTGGCGGAAGGCTCGCCGGCCTGAACGCTGGTCAGCTCGTCTTGCGGCAGGGCGGGCACTTCGATATGCAGGTCGATGCGGTCGAGCAGGGGGCCGGAGAGCTTGCCGCGATAACGCGCCACCTGTTCCGGACTGCAATGGCATTTTCCCGAAGGGTGGCCGAGATAGCCGCAGGGACAAGGGTTCATCGCCGCCACCAGTTGGAAGCGGGCGGGGAAATCGGCCTGGTGCGCGGCGCGCGAGATGGTGATGTGGCCGGCTTCCAGTGGTTCACGCAGGGCTTCCAGCGCGGGCCGGGAAAACTCCGGTAGCTCATCGAGAAACAAAATTCCATGCGAGGCCTGGCTGACTTCGCCGGGACGTGGCGGATTGCCGCCGCCGACCAGGGCGACGCCGGAGGCGGAGTGATGGGGCGCGCGATAGGGTCGCACCTTCCAGGCCTCGGGACGGAAGCCGCCGGTCAGTGACAGCACGGCGGCGGATTCCAGCGCCTCCGCCTGTGTCATCGGCGGCAGGATGCCGGGCAGGCGCGCGGCGAGCATGGATTTCCCGGTACCGGGCGGGCCGCTCATGAGTAATGAATGGCCGCCCGCCGCCGCGACTTCCAGGGCTCGACGGGCGCCCCGCTGACCTTTCACGTCGGTCAGGTCGGGATAGGGCGGTGGCGTGCCGGCGGTGGGCGCGCTGGCGCGCGGCAGTGGGGTACGGCCGCTGAGGTGGGCGCAAACGGCGGGCAGGCTATCGGCGCCGTAGACCTCGGCGTCTTCCACCAGTGCCGCTTCCAGGGCGCTGCTTTGCGGCAGGAGAAAGGCGCGGCCGGAACGGGCGGCGGAAAGCATCATCGCCAGGGCGCCTCGAATGGGGCGCAGTTGGCCAGTGAGCGCCAGTTCTCCGGCGAATTCGAACTCGTGCAGACGGTTGCCCGGCAATTGCCCGGAAGCGACCAGCAGGCCGATGGCGATGGGCAGGTCGAAACGACCTGATTCCTTGGGCAGATCGGCCGGCGCCAAATTGATGGTGATGCGCCGCTGCGGAATCTCGAAACCGGATTGCAGCAGGGCCGCGCGTACCCGGTCGCGCGCCTCCTTCACTTCCGCTTCCGGCAGCCCCACCAGGGTCATGCTGGGCAAACCGTTGGCGAGATGCACTTCCACCGCCACTTCCGGCGCATCCATGCCGGCCAGGGCGCGGCTGGTGACTACGGCCAGACTCATGCGGGACTCCCTTGTTTTTCGATGGGGCGGATATTCGGCCGACCGGCGCGTATCGGCAAGCGGCTTCCGTGCTCCCCTCCCCCACCGGGGGAGGGGCCGGGGGAGAGGGAAAAACGCCGGAATTCGCGTTGGTGCTAAATCCAGCGCCGGATCGAGCGCGGCTCCCTCACCCTCGGCCCCTCTCCCGGGGGAGAGGGGAGAAATGAAAATGGCCGCTGACGGCGGCCATTTCCAGAGGTGCGAACCGCACTCAGTCGGCGTAGAGCTTTTCCAGGCGCTCGTGCTTTTCCTGCGCTTCGATCGACAGTTCCGCCGTGGGACGGGCAAGCAGACGGGGGATGCCGATGGGGTCGCCGGTTTCCAGGCAGTAGCCATAGGACCCGTCTTCGATGCGGGCCAGCGCGGTGGTGATCTTCTTGAGCAACTTGCGTTCGCGGTCGCGCACGCGCTGTTCCAGCATGTTTTCCTCTTCCACCGTGGCGCGGTCGTTGGGATCGGCGAAAACTTCGTTTTCCTTGAGATGCTCGCCGGTTTCGCGGGCGTTATCGAGGATCTCGTCGCGCATCGTTGCCAACTTGGCCTTGAAGTAGGCCAGTTGGGCCTTGTTCATGTAGTCGGCTTCCGACATCTTGAGCAGATCCGCATCGCAGGCGATGCTGGCGACAGATTTTGCGGTGGCCTTGGCGGTGGTTTTGGGCGCCGCTTTCGGTTTCGCTACCGCCTTGGGTTTTGCGGTGTCCGTCGCGGAAGTGCTGGCCGCTTTTTTGGCTGCTGTTGCCACGCTCGACTCCTTCAAAAATGATGGGGGTAAAAAAATAGGCGCGGATTATGCCATGTTCGCGCCGGTGTCTAGTGGCTCCCGCGCAATTGCTGTGTGCTCAACATTATTGCTTAGCGTCCCACCCGATACGGAAGGGAATGAATCAGGTGGCGTCGCCAGTTGGCGGCATAGGCTTCGGCCAGTGCCGGATGGCCGCGCAACAGGAGTAGATTCTCCGCGTTGCGGTACTGAGCGGCGTGGGTGAAGTTGAAGGAGCCGGTGATCACGGCGGCGTCCGCCGTGCCGTTGTCCAGCACCATCACCTTGTTGTGCGCGGCGGCATGCTCGCCGTCCAGCCAGACCGGCACGCCCTGTTCCGCCAGCCACGCCACCAGGCTGGTGACGCCGCGCTCGTCCTGAAGCGGGTCGGCGATGACCCGCACGTCCAGGCCTCGGTGCTTCGCGTCGATCAGGGCTTGGCCAATATCCTTGTGGGTAAAGCTGTAGGCCTGCACCAGTACCTGGAGTTTGGCTTTGCGCAGGGCTTCGACCACCAGACTGGCGGCGTCGTCGCCCGGGGTGAACGCCACCTGAACGCTGCCGCGCGCGGTGAGTCGCAGGGGTTCGCTGGCGTGGGCGGAAAAGGCGAGCAGGCACGCGAACAGCGCGACTACCGTGGGATGCGCTGTGCTTGCTAACCGCATCGCCGTTATCCACGGAAATGATGCGGTTCGTTCCTCACCACATCCTACGGCTAGATGGTTCACGCCTTGCGTTCCAGCACCGCCGCGAAAAAGCCGTCGGTATTGTGGATGGCGGGGTCGAGGCGCAAATAGTCGCCCATTTCCAGCGCGATGTTCTGCGCCGCCAGGACTTCGCCCGCCGGGACCAGGTGGTAGTCCGGATGCGCGGCCAGGAAGACCTCGACGATGGCCTCGTTTTCTTCCTCCAGCAGGCTGCACGTGGCATAGACCAGACGTCCACCCGCTTTTATCAGCCGCGCGGCGGATTCCAGGATGGCGGCCTGTTTGACGGTGAGTTCCAGCAGCGATTCCGGGCTTTGCCGCCATTTCAGGTCGGGGTTGCGGCGCAGCGTGCCGAGGCCGGAACAGGGCGCGTCCACCAGAACGCGATCGAACTTGCCGGCCAGGCGCTTGATCTTGGGGTCGCGTTCATGGGCGATGAGTTGCGGGTGGACGTTGGACAGGCCGGAGCGCGCCAGACGCGGCTTCATGTTGTTGAGCCGCTTTTCCGATACGTCATAGGCGTACAGGCGCCCCGTGTTGGCCATCAGCGCGCCCAGCACCAGGGTCTTGCCGCCGGCGCCGGCGCAGAAGTCGCACACCATTTCGCCGCGCCTGGGGGCGAGCAACAGGCCCAGGAGTTGGCTGCCTTCGTCCTGGACCTCGACGCCGCCCTCGATGAACAAGGGATGTTTCTGCAAGGCGGGTTTGCCTTGCAAACGCAGGCCCAGGGGCGAATAAGGCGTGGCCGCGACGGCGATGCCTTCCGTGGTGAACATGTGCAACACGGCGTCGCGCTGCATCTTCTGGGTGTTCACGCGCAGATCCAGCGGCGCCGGACGATTGAGCGCCTCGGCCAGGGCGGGCAGGTGGTCGCCGAAACGCGCGCGCAGCCGCTCATGGAGCCAATCCGGCAGTTCCAGACGCACCGCTTCCGCTTGCGTGGAGAGGTCGGCGGCCTTCATTTCCTTGAGCCAGGCGAGTTCGTCGTCTTTCACCGCGCCCTCGAACTGGCGCATGTTGATGCCGCCATGCCGCGCCAGCCAGGCCAGCAGCAGACGCCGCGGGGTGGCCGGCGCGGCGATGGTCTGCAAGCCGCGCAGACGGCGCAGGACGCCGTAGACCGCTTCCGCGATGAAGGCGCGGTCGTGGCTGCCCAGTTGCGGGTCGTTGCGGAAGGTATAGGAAAGCACCGCATCGGCCGGCCGCTCGAATTCGAGCACCCGCGCCAGGACATCGAGCGTGGTCGCCAGGAGGGGCAAGGTGTTGGCTTCGGGGGCGTGGCGATCTTTTGAACGCCGGGGTTTGTGGGAAGCCGGTTTGGTCATGGCTTGGTTCCATCGGATAAGAGAAAGTCGAGAAAGGTACGCGCCACCACGCTGCGCAGGCGGCCGGCGGGGTAGACCGCATACCACTGGCGCGGGATGGGAAAGCCGACTGCGTCGAGGATGGCGAACTGGCCCGGCGCGTGCAGCGTCAGTGTGTGGCGGGATACCACGGAAATACCCAGGCCGGCCAGCACCGCCTGCTTGATCGCTTCGTTGCTGCCCAGTTCCATGTGCGGTTTCAACGCCAGACCGTGGTCGGCGAACAGGCGCTCCACCGCCTTGCGCGTGCCGGAACCGGGTTCACGCAGCAGCCAGGGTTCCTTGGCCAGGCGGGCGAGCGGAATGTTCTTGCCGTGGGCCAGGGGGTGGTCGGGCGCCGCCAGGACCACCAGCGGGTTTTCCAGAAAGGGAATGGCGGTGACCGCCAGCCCCTCGGGCGGTTGCCCGAGGATGTAGAGATCGTCCAGCCCCGCCGTGAGGCTGGACAACACCTGTTCGCGGTTGGTGACGCGCAGGGAGACTTTCACGCCCGGATGCCGCTTGGAAAATTCGCCCAGCAGGCGCGGCACGAAGTAACTGGCGGTGGTGATGGCGACGATATGCAGATTGCCGCCGGTGAGGCCCTGGCGCGCCACCAGGGAGAGTTCATAACGTTTGACCGCGCCCAGAATCTCGCGCGCGGTGGCCACCAGTTCCTGGCCCTGGCCGGTGAGTTTGACTCGCTTGCCGGTCTGTTCCAGCAAGGGATGCCCCACCACCTCGGCGAGTTTTTTCAACTGCATGGAGACGCCGGGTTGCGACAGATGGAGTTCCTCCGCCGCGCGCGACAGCGAAAGATGGCGGGCGGCGGATTCGAAAACCTGGAGTTGGCGGAGAGTCAGATGAAGCATGGGCAAATTATAAGTAAATGCTTATGCCTACTATCAGAAATCATGAATTTTTCTTATGTGCGGCAGTCGCTATAGTTCGCCCCATTCCAGGTAGGGGTAACACGTAACCGCACGGCCCCGGAATAGTTCAATTCAGTACAAACGCATCTCTAAAGGAGCAAGTAATGGATCAATCCGCACGTTACGCCGACCTCAGCCTGAAAGAAGAAGACCTGATCAAGGGCGACAAGCACATCCTCGTCGCCTATCACATGCAGCCCGCCACCGGTTATGGCTACCTGGAAGTCGCGGCGCACATCGCCGCCGAATCCTCCACCGGCACCAACGTCGAAGTCTCCACCACCGACGACTTCACCAAGGGCGTGGACGCGCTGGTGTACTTCATCGACGAAGCCAAGGGCGTCATGAAGGTCGCCTACCCGAATGACCTGTTCGACCGCAACATCACCGACGGTCGCGCCATGCTGGTGTCGTTCCTGACCCTGGCCATCGGCAACAACCAAGGCATGGGCGACGTGAAGCATCTGCAGATGCAGGACTTCTACGTTCCCTGGTCCATGCTGCGCCAGTTCGACGGCCCCTCCAAAGACATCACCGACCTGTGGGACATCCTGGGTCGCCCCCGCGTCAACGGCGGCTACATCGCCGGCACCATCATCAAGCCGAAACTGGGCCTGCGTCCCGAGCCGTTCGCGGCCGCCGCTTACCAGTTCTGGCTGGGTGGCGACTTCATCAAGAACGACGAACCCCAGGGCAACCAGGTGTTCTGCCCGAGCAAGAAGGTCATCCCGCTTGTTTATGACGCGATGAAGCGCGCCATGGACGAAACCGGCCAGGCCAAGCTGTTCTCCGCCAACATCACCGCTGACGACCATTACGAAATGCTCGCTCGCGCCGACTTCATCCTGGAAACTTTCGGCCCGGACGCGAACAAGGTTGCTTTCCTGGTCGACGGCTATGTCGGCGGCCCCGGCATGATCACCACCGCCCGTCGTCAGTACCCCAACCAGTACCTGCACTACCACCGCGCGGGCCATGGCGCCGTGACCTCCCCCTCCGCCGTGCGTGGCTACACCGCCTTCGTGCTGGCCAAGATGTCGCGTCTGCAAGGGGCTTCCGGCATCCACGTCGGCACCATGGGCTACGGCAAGATGGAAGGCGGCCGTGACGACCGCAACATCGCCTACATGATCGAGCGCGACTCCGCTGACGGCCCGTATTTCCACCAGGAATGGCACGGCATGAAGCCCACCACCCCGATCATCTCCGGCGGCATGAACGCGCTGCGTCTGCCCGGCTTCTTCGAGAACCTCGGCCACGGCAACGTGATCAACACCTCCGGTGGCGGCTCCTACGGCCACATCGACAGCCCCGCCGCCGGCGCGATCTCCCTGCGCCAGTCCTACGAGTGCTGGAAGGCTGGCGCCGACCCGATCGAATTCGCCAAGGAGCACAAAGAGTTTGCTCGCGCCTTCGAGTCCTTCCCGGGTGATGCCGACAAGCTGTTCCCCGGCTGGCGTGAAAAGCTGGGCGTGCACAAGTAATCGGCAGTTAGTGCACTGAAGCAGCAAGAAGCGCCCCCGGTTTACTGGGGGCGTTTTGTTTCCGGGATGGATTTCCCCCGCCTGACAGGGGGAAGAAATGGAGCACGCAATGAGCACCGACAAAGAGCAATACAAGGTTCACCAGGAACCCTACTACCAGGCCCAGGGCAAGGAAGTGACGCTGTACGAGGCGGCCTACCGAAACCGCCTGCCGGTGATGGTGAAAGGCCCCACCGGCTGCGGCAAATCCCGCTTTGTTGAATACATGGCCTGGAAGCTGAACAAGCCGCTGATCACCGTGGCCTGCAACGAAGACATGACCGCCAGTGACCTGGTCGGCCGCTACCTGCTGGAAGCCAACGGCACCCGCTGGCTGGACGGCCCGCTGACCACCGCCGCCCGCATCGGTGCCATCTGTTACCTGGACGAGATCGTCGAAGCGCGCCAGGACACCACCGTGGTCATCCACCCGCTCACCGACCACCGCCGTACCCTGCCGCTGGACAAGAAAGGCGAACTGATCCAGGCGCATCCCGACTTCCAGCTGGTGATTTCCTATAACCCCGGCTACCAGTCGCTGATGAAGGACTTGAAACAGTCCACCAAGCAGCGTTTCACCGCCTTCGATTTCGACTACCCGGACGCCGCGCTGGAAACCACCATCCTGGCCAAGGAAACCGGGCTCGACGAAGCCACGTCGGCCAAGCTGGTAAAGATCGCGCATACCGCCCGCAACCTGAAAGGCCACGGCCTCGATGAAGGCATCTCCACGCGCCTGCTGGTGTACGCCGCCACCCTGATCAAGGATGGCGTGGACCCGCTGGATGCCTGTCGCATGGCTTTGGTGCGCCCGATCACCGACGACACCGACATCCGCGAAACGCTGGACCACGCCATCGACGCGACGTTTGCGTGATGTGCTTCTCCCTCCCCCACCGGGGGAGGGCCGGAAAGAGGGAAATACGCCGGCATATCCAGCGCCGGTTGATTGAGCAACCGCTGCTCCCTCTCCCCCGGCCCCTTCCCCGGTGGGGGAGGGGAGGGAAAAGACCATGACCGAAACTGAATACCAGCACCCCCTGATGAAGGCCTACTGGGCCCAACTCGACACCGGCTTCGAGCCGATCGCGGATGTGTTCGAGGATGTCATGGCGGAAGCCCTGGCCATCCTCAGCCGCGAGGGCATCGACGCCTATCTGGAAGCCGCCCGCGTCATCGGCAAGCTGGGGCGCGGCGTCCAGCCCATGCTGGCGTTCATGGAGGAGTGGCCGACCAGCGCCAAGGCCATCGGCGAGAGCGGCCTGCCCGCGATCATGGCCATGATCCAGAAGATGCAGAAATCGCCCAACGGCAAAGCCATCACCCCCTTCCTGGAAACGCTGGCGCCGGTGGCGCGCAAGCTGCGCTCTCAGGAACGGATGGGGCGTTACCTGGATATCGTCCTGGATTTCATGGAGCGCACCACCGGTTCCATCCACGGCCACCACACCACCTTCCCCAGCCCCGGCCTGCCCGATTTCTTCGCCCAGGCGCCGTTCCTGCTCGGCCAACTCACCCTGGCCGGCATGAAGAACTGGGTGGAGTACGGCATTCGCAACTACCGCACTCATCCGGAACGGCAGAAGGACTACTTCAGCCTGCAATCCGCCGACAGCCGCGCCGTGCTGCAACGTGAACGTCACGGCACCCTGTTCATGGACGTGGAACGCAAGCTGGACCTTTACCTACACGGCTTGTGGCGGGAATCGGAACAACTGGTGCCCTACTCCACCGCCTTCGACGAGTTGCGCAAGCCGGTGCCGTATTACGACAAGCTGGGCATGCGGATACCGGATGTGTATGACGACGTTTTTCTCCCTCTCCCTCCGGGAGAGGGCCGGGGTGAGGGAGCGGCGCTCGATCTAGCGTTGTCGGTTGATTCGGCGTTGCTCCCTCACCCCCAGCCCCTCCCCCGGGGGGGGAGGGGAGAAATCCGCATTCCCGGCATTGATCGTTACCGCGTCACCCTCGCCCACATGGTCGGCCACCGTCGCTGGACCGAGGCCCAGATCGCCGACAACTGGAGTCCGTTTCAGCGCATGGCGGTGGAGTTCTTCGAGGACTGCCGCGTCGAAACGCTGCTCTGCCGAGAATACCCCGGTCTCAAGCGCATCTTCCTGGCCCTGCATCCGAAGCCGGCCGAAGCCGCCTGCGACCCGGAGACCACCTCCTGCCTGCGCCACCGCATGGCCATGTTGTCGCGCGCCCTGCTCGACCCGAACCACGGTTACAACGATGTCGATCTGCTCGACTATGTGCGGCGCTTCCACGACCTGATGGCCGAAAGCGAATCCAGCACCAAGGAAATCGCCGCGTTGGCACTGAGCTACGTCGCCAAGACCCGCCGTCAAAGCGACCAGCTGGCCAAGGTCCATTTCGCGGATACGGTGGTCGACTACCGCGACGACAACCGCCAGATGTGGAAATTCATCGAGGATAGCGACGACGAGGAGATGTTCGAGAAGGAGAAGAAGCGCACGCCAAGCGATGAAGTCAAAGGCCTGCCGCCGCGCCACTATCCGGAATGGGATTACCACAGCCAGACCTACCGCCCGGACTGGGCCAGCGTCTACGAGGCCCTGCATCCGAAAGGCAACCCCGCCGACATCGACAAGTTGCTGCTGAAGCACGGCGCCCTGGCCAAACGCCTGAAACGCATCCTCGATCTGCTCAAGCCGCAGGACAAGGTGCGCATCCGCTACCAGGAAGAAGGCAGCGAGCTCGACCTCGATGTAGCCCTGCGTTCCCTGATCGATTTCAAGGGCGGCGCCACGCCCGACCCGCGCATCAACATGAGCCACCGCACCAACGGCCGCGACATCTCGGTAATGTTGCTGCTCGACCTGTCGGAATCGCTCAACGAGAAAGCGGCCGGCGGCGACCAGACCATCCTCGAACTCAGCCAGGAAGCCGTCTCGCTGCTGGCCTGGGCGGTCGAGCAATTGGGCGACCCCTTCGCCATCGCCGGCTTCCACTCAAACACGCGCCACGACGTGCGTTACCTCCACATCAAGGGCTACAGCGAACGCTGGGGCGACGACGCCAAGGCTCGTCTGGCGGCCATGGAAGCAAATTATTCAACTCGCATGGGCGCGGCCATGCGCCATGCGGCCCACTACCTGGAAGCGCGCCCGGCCGACAAGAAGCTGATGCTCATCCTCACCGACGGCCAGCCTTCGGACATCGACACCAACGATGACCAACTTCTGATCGAGGACGCCCGCCAGGCGGTCAAGGAACTCGACCGCGACGGTATCTTCACCTACTGCATCAGCCTCGACCCGAAGGCCGACGAATACGTCAGCGGCATATTCGGCCGCCAGTACACGGTGATCGACAACATCCAGCGCCTGCCGGAAAAACTGCCGGAATTGTTCCTGGCGCTGACCAAGTAGGGCTGGGGTGCGTGTAGCGCCGGCATCCCTGCCGGCGTCTTCAAAACAGCCGGCTGGAAGCCGGCGCCACACGGGCGGCGCGGCAACTCGCGCGCCCCTTATTTTCCACACTCCTCCCCGCAACACGCCGCGCCCCCGCCTGGCGAGCACGCCGTCTCGCTGCTCTGGGTGAGGAGAAAGTCGAGAAAGGCGCGCGCCACCACGGAAACCTGCCGCCCGACCGGGTAAGCCGCGTACCAGTGGCGCTGGATGGGAAATTTTTCCGCGTCGAGCACGGCGAACTGGCCGGGCTGGTGCAGGGTGAGGGCATGGCAGGAAAGCGCGGAGATACCCAAGCCGGCGAGGATGGCCTGCTTGATGGCTTCGTTGCTACCCAGTTCCAGTCGCGGGCGAATTTCCAGCCCCTGTTCCCGAAACAGCCGCTCGATCGCCTTGCGCGTGCCGGAACCGGCCTCGCGCATGACCCAGCGTTCCTGTGCCAGCCGCGCCAGCGGGATGTGCTTTTCCTTCGCCAGCGGGTGGCCGGGAGCGGCGAGAACGACGATGGGGTTGTCCATGATCGGGGTGGCGACGACTTCGATCTCATCGGGTGGCTGCCCCAGCAGATAGAGGTCATCCAGGTTGTCGGCCATGCTGGCCAGCACCTGTTCCTTGTTGGTGACGCGCAGGCTGACATCGATGCCGGGATGCAGTTTGGCGAATCCGCCGAGCAGGCGCGGCGCGAAGTAGGAGGCGGTGGTGATCGCCATCAGTTTCAGGTGGCCCTTCTCCAGGCCGCGCCGCTGCGCGACCGACATGGTGTAGCGATCGAGGATGGCGAAGATTTCCCGCGTGGCCTGTGCCAGCTCGCGGCCATCCTCGGTCAGCAACACCTTCTTGCCCACCTGTTCCACCAGCGGTGAGCCGACGATGTCCGTGAGCTTCTTCATCTGCATGGAGACGGTCGGCTGGGTCAGGTAAAGCTCTTCGGATGCGCGGGTAAAACTGCCCAGGCGGGCAATGGATTCGAATATTTCCAGTTGGCGGAAGGTGGTGTGGTGGCGCATGGCGATCTCGCTGAGGATGACTTAATACATAGAGTAATAGCTATGGTCACGATAGAAAATAGTGACTGTTATTTATGCATGCGCGCCGTCAAGATGCGCCCACTTCGAATCGGAACACCGTTTCGTCGGACCGACCAACATCCCGCAAGGAGCGAACCATGGCAGTGAAGACCTACAACGCTGGTGTGAAGGAATACCGCCAGACCTACTGGACCCCGGATTACACCCCTCTGGATACCGATATTCTCGCCTGCTTCAAGATCACCCCGCAGCCGGGCGTGCCGCGTGAAGAAGTCGCCGCGGCTGTCGCCGCCGAGTCGTCCACCGGCACCTGGACCACGGTGTGGACCGACCTGCTGACCGACCTGGATTACTACAAGGGCCGCGCCTATCGCATCGAGGATGTGCCCGGCGACGACACCTGCTTCTACGCTTTCGTGGCTTACCCGATCGACCTGTTCGAGGAAGGTTCCGTCGTCAACGTGCTGACCTCGCTGGTCGGCAACGTGTTCGGTTTCAAGGCCCTGCGCGCCCTGCGTCTGGAAGACGTCCGCTTCCCGATCGCCTACGTCAAGACCTGTGGCGGTCCGCCCGCCGGCATCCAGGTCGAGCGTGACCGCATGAACAAGTATGGCCGTCCGATGCTGGGCTGCACCATCAAGCCGAAGCTGGGCCTGTCCGCCAAGAACTATGGCCGCGCCGTTTACGAGTGCCTGCGCGGTGGTCTCGACTTCACCAAGGACGACGAGAACGTCAACAGCCAGCCTTTCATGCGTTGGCGTGATCGTTTCTCCTTCGTGCACGAAGCGACGATGAAAGCCGAACGCGAGACCGGCGAGCGCAAGGGCCACTACCTGAACGTCACCGCGCCGACCCCGGAAGAGATGTACAAGCGCGCCGAGTTCGCCAAGGAAATCGGCGCCCCCATCATCATGCACGACTACCTGACCGGTGGTTTGACCGCCAACACGGGTCTGGCCAACTGGTGTCGCGACAACGGCATGCTGCTGCACATCCACCGCGCCATGCACGCCGTGCTCGACCGCAACCCGCACCACGGCATCCACTTCCGCGTCCTGACCAAGGTACTGCGTCTGTCGGGTGGCGACCACCTGCACTCCGGTACCGTCGTCGGCAAGCTGGAAGGTGACCGCGAAGCAACCCTGGGCTGGATCGACACCATGCGTGACGAGTTCATCAAGGAAGACCGTTCGCGCGGCCTGTTCTTCGATCAGGATTGGGGTTCCATGCCTGGCGTGATCCCCGTCGCGTCCGGTGGCATCCATGTCTGGCACATGCCCGCGCTGGTCAGCATCTTCGGTGACGACTCCGTATTGCAGTTTGGAGGCGGCACGCTGGGCCACCCCTGGGGCAACGCCGCCGGCGCCGCCGCCAACCGCGTCGCGCTGGAAGCCTGCGTGGAAGCGCGCAACCAGGGTCGCGCACTCGAGAAGGAAGGCAAGGACATCCTGACCACCGCCGCCGCCCACAGCCCCGAACTGAAGATCGCCATGGAAACCTGGAAAGAGATCAAGTTCGAGTTCGACACCGTGGACAAGCTGGACGTCGCCCACAAGTGATCAAGCTTTTCTCCCTCTCCCCCTGGGAGAGGGTCGGGGTGAGGGAACAGCGTCGGCTTGACCGACCCGAGATCCCTCTCCCCCGGCCCCTCCCCCGAGGGGGGAGGGGAGTCAACCCAATTTGAAAGGAAATGAAAATGTCTGAAGTGATGGATTACAACTCTCGCCTCTCCGACCCCGCCAGCCGCAAGTTCGAGACCTTCTCCTACCTGCCCCCGATGGATGAGGCCAACATCAGGAAGCAGGTCGAGTACTTGATCAAGAAGGGCTGGAACCCGGCGATCGAGCATATCGAACCCGAGTACCTGATGGACTCCTACTGGTACATGTGGAAGCTGCCGATGTTCGGCGAAACCGATGTCGATGTCGTACTGGGCGAAGCCGCGGCCTGCCACAAGGCCAACCCCAACAACCACGTCCGACTGATTGGCTACAACAACTTCAATCAGTCGCAAGGCGCCGCCATGGTCATCTTCCGCGGCAAGACGGTTTAAGTCGCGCGGCGGTTAGTGGTATTAGCCCCCGCCGCGCGACCAGCGTGGTGGGGGCTTTTTCTTGACCTGTCTGGGTTTGCCGACGAATGACGCGATCGAGATTTCGCGCGTTATTCGTGGACTTGCAAAGCCGTTAGCGCTTTAGCGCTTAGGGATTTGGCATCCCCCTCGCGGGGAAAATCCGTCTTTTCATCAAGGAGCCCCTCATGAGCAACATCGTCGATCAATATCGCATCACCCAGGAACCCTACTATCGCGCCGTCGCGGACGAAGTGGAGTTGTACGAAGCCGCCTACTCCGTGCGCATGCCGATGATGCTCAAGGGCCCCACCGGCTGCGGCAAGACCCGTTTCGTCGAATACATGGCCTGGAAACTGAACAAGCCGCTGATCACCGTCGCCTGCAACGAGGACATGACCGCCTCCGACCTGGTCGGCCGCTTCCTGCTCTCCGCCCAGGGCACCGAATGGCAGGACGGGCCGCTCGCCATCGGCGCCCGCCACGGCGCCATCGTCTATCTCGACGAAGTGGTCGAGGCGCGCCAGGACACCACCGTGGTGATCCACCCGCTGACCGACAACCGTCGCGTCCTGCCGCTGGAAAAGAAGGGCGAACTGGTCAACGCCCACCCCGATTTTCAGATTGTGATTTCCTACAACCCCGGCTATCAGTCGCTGATGAAGGATTTGAAGCAATCCACCAAGCAGCGTTTCGGCGGCCTCGACTTCACCTATCCCGAGCACGACATTGAAACCGAGATCGTCATGCATGAATCCGGTGTCGCCGGGGATGTCGCCGGCAAGCTGGTGTCGATCGCCGAACGCTCGCGCAACCTCAAGGGCCACGGCCTCGACGAAGGCTTGTCCACCCGCATGCTGATCTACGCCGGCAGCCTGATCGCCAAGGGCGTGAAACCGGAAGCCGCCTGTCGTGTCGCCCTGGTGCGCCCGATTACCGACGATCCGGACATGCGTGATGCGCTGGACGCGGCGGTGACCACGTTCTTCTGAAAGTAGCCGTAGGGTGCGCCATGCGCACCACTCTGAATGGTGCGCATGGCGCACCCTACCTCTGAGGACTCGAACCATGTCGATCAATCTCGCTGACTACGCCGAACTGCTGGAAGACCTGTCGCCGCACAGCCAGGCGGCATTGCAGGCCAACTGGCACGAGGCCACCAAGGTGTTCTCGCCGCGCGGCCTGGACAATTACCTGAAGGGCGCGTCCGCGATTCGCGGCCTGGGCAAGGGCGATTCGCTGGTCGAGGCCTGGATCGTGGAAACGCCGCAGGTGGCCAAGGAGGTCGGCGAGGACGTGGTCGGCGATCTCGCCGCCGCTTCGCTGTCGCTGGCCTCCCGGACCTCCGGCGCGGTGATCGAGCTGTTGCTGAACACGGCGCCCACCGCCGCCAACCGACTCGGCGACGCGCATTTGTTTCAGAACTACCTCCAGTTCATCAACACCCTGATCGCGCAGGCGCCACGCGGCGTGCGGCCGATGCTGAACAAGCTGGAAGTCCTGTTCCAGCAACTCACCCTTGGCGGCCTGCGCCGCTGGGCACTGTGGGGCGCCCACGCCCACCGCACCAACTACGAAGAGCAGATCAAGTACTTCAGTCTCGAATCGAAAGAGTCGCTGGCGATGCTGCAGAAGGAGCGCAAGGGCACGTTGCTGGTGGACGTACAGCGGCGCATCAACATGTATTTGCGCGCGCTGTGGGCGCGCGACTTCTTCATGCGCCCGACGGCGGGCGACTTCGAGACCCGTGAAGGCTACCGCCCCTACATCGAGGACTACCTGCTGCACCTGCCGGACGCGTTCGACGATTTCGAGGGAGTCTCCGGCCTGGAACTCTACCGCGCCACCGCCGCGCATTGCGCCGCCCATGTGGTCGAGACCAAGGCGCCCATCTCCGCCGAAGCGCTCAACCCGATGCAGATGGCGGTGATTTCCGCGATCGAGGATGCGCGAGTGGAAACGCTCTCCATCCGCCGTTTCCCCGGCCTGAAACAGCTCTGGAGCAAGTTGCACACGGCCACCCCCGAGATGAGCAAAAGCATGGGCGATTACCTCAATCGCCTGGCACGCGCGCTGCTCGACGACGGTTATCAGGACAACGACCCATGGATTGTTGAAGGCCGCGCGCTGTTCGCGCTGGCCCAGGACAAGCTGGACAACAACCACACCTCCTGGGAAATCGGCGTCACCCTCGCGCACAGCTTCAGCCAAAGACGGATTCCGTTCAATCCGCGCACCGATCTGCTCACCGCCCCCTATCGCGACGACAACCGCTATTTCTGGGAATTCGAGGAATTCGATTTCAACAAGGCGGCCAACGCCGGCTACGACTCCGTCAAGCAGGTGCGCAAGTACGTCAATGTGATGGAAATGGCCAATGAAGTGGAGGTCGAAGGCGCGGGCGACGACGCCGAAGAAATATGGGTGCTGCCGACTGAACTGTTTCCCTATGAGGACATGGGCATCAGCTGGAACGACATGGAAGGCAAGGAGCCGCTATCCGACCCCTTCCATTATTCCGAATGGGACTACCAGATTCAGCTTGAGCGTCCGGCCTGGGCCACGGTGCAGGAGAAGCGCGCCAAGATGGGCGACCTGGCGGTCATCGACGCCATCACCGCCCAGTACAAGCGCGAGATCCATCGCATGAAATTCCTGCTCGACGCCATGCAGCCGCAGGGCGTGCAGCGCATCCGCAGGCTGGAGGACGGCGACGAGATCGACATCAACGCGGCGATCGCCAGCTTCACCGACATCCGCATGGGCAACCAACCCGACCCGCGCATCATGATGCGTAGCGTGCGCAAGACCCGGGACTTCTCGATCCTGGTGCTGCTCGACCTGTCGGAATCGACCAACGAAAAAGTCCAGGATCAGGAGTATTCGGTGCGTGAACTCACCCAGCAAGCCTGCGTGTTGCTGGCCGACGCTATCAACAAGGTCGGCGATCCGTTCGCGATTCATGGATTCTGTTCGGACGGCCGCCACGACGTCGAGTACTACCGCTTCAAGGACTTCGACCAGCACTGGGACGAGACGCCGAAAGCCAAGCTCGCCGGCATGACCGGGCAACTCTCCACCCGTATGGGCGCGGCGGTCCGCCACGCCGGCCACCACCTGCAACTGCAACGCTCGGCGAAGAAGCTGCTCATCGTCATCACCGATGGCGAACCGGCCGACGTCGACGTGCGCGATCCCCAGTATCTGCGCTACGACACCAAGAAGGCGGTGGAAGAAGTCGCCAAGCTGGGCGTCACCACTTATTGCATGAGCCTGGACCCGCGCGCGGATAATTACGTCTCGCGCATCTTCGGCCAGAAGAACTACATGGTCGTCGATCATGTACAGCGGCTACCGGAGAAGCTCCCGCTTCTCTATGCCGGCTTAACCAGATAGAAGGCACCATGGCAAACACCTACGTCGGCTTCAATCAAGACAAACACGGCATCACCCAACTGGGCCGCATCGTGCTCGATAGCTGGGTCTTCGGCTTCATCCCGGAAACGGAGGACTGCGCCGGCTGGGACATTGGCCGCATGCAGAACCTGATGGAGCGCGTGCAAGTCGAGTGGGACAAGTACGCCGGCCTGCCCAGCCGCCTGCCGCCGGAACTGCACCAGCGCCACAGCGACTTCTATGATCGCGCCATGGCGGATGCCCGCGAGAAGGGCTGGGACCCGGAACTGGGCGAGGACGAATAGCGGGAGCGGGGCACGCCTCGCGTTTTGCCCAAGCGGCTACTCGCGTTAACAGGTGATGCGGTTGGGGCAGTGATTCCCCCCTTTACCAAAGGGGAGGCCACACTTGCCGCGCTCTCCACTCCCTACGCCACTGGCTTGCGTGGCAACGGCAATACGTGGGCGGGGGCGGCGGGACGTCGACGTTTTGCGAGCAGCGCCAGCGCCGCATGGAAATCCGCCTGCAAGCGGCGCTGCGTGGCGGGTGCGTCCGCTGTATAGAACACCGCCTCATAGGCCACCGGCTCATCCAGCGCGGCGCGGGCTCGCGGCTGGAAGCATTGCCAGGCCACCTCCACCCAGCGTTTGTGCTGGCTATCCACGAAGATGATCTCTTCCTGGTCGATCACGGCCAGATATTGCATGGTTCGAATCGGCACGAACACGCAACCGCTCGCGCTGGCGGCGAGGAGGATGCGCGTCAGGTTGTAGGTGGAGGCGGGCAGCGCCGACACCAGCCGTTGCAGCGGCTGCTCGCGCTCGAAAGATTCCGTATCGTGGTCCATAAGGAGCCTGCCGGAGGGAGACGCGGCCAGTATAGCGAGCCCGTCGCCACACGCGGAACAGCCTCTCACGCGGCTTTTCGGTCCACCACTTGCACAGCGCCAGCGAAGCGCATATTTATCAGGAACACCGCCGCGAGATTTCACCCCATGCCCTCCTTCACCACCCATTTCGCGTTTCTGGCCCTGCCGTTCTGTTTGGCGGCAAGCACCTGGGCAGCTTGCCCGGAAGTGCCGGAAGGATTTTCCGTGCCACCAGAGCAGCGCGGCCAGGTCGATCTGCAATGGGAACTGGCGCGACCCCGGCAGGCGGGTGGCAAGATCGTCCTGATCTGTGGGCCGGGTAAATCGGCGGACGCACAACCGCTAGCTGGGCGTCTTTCGCCGCCAGCGCCGAATGTTGAGGAAGAAAGCGCGCGTCGCGCCGAACATTTCGCGTTGGCGCGGCGCATCAACTTCGCGCGCAAGGGCGAGGTCAACACCCGCACCCTGGCGCTGCTGCCAGAGCAGATCGAATTACTCGAACGTTTCGCCATGAACGACGCCGGCGCGGTCTGGCTGCGCGAAGTGGCGGATGACACTTTGCGCCTGTTCAACAAGGGTTATCTGGAATACGACCACGCCCTGTGGCGGCGCGCCCTCAAGAGCGGCCGCATGCCGAGGCTGTCGCAGTTGCTGACAGGCCGTCTGAGCGAAGCCGGCCAATTCGCCGAGGATGCCGAGGTGTTCAAGTTCGGCGCCTATGCCGGGCCCGGGGCGTTGGCGCAGCCGGGCGGCATCGGCCTGGGCGATGCCGGCCTGCGTTGCCACTTCCCCAGCAGCGACGAACTGGTGGACCCGCACGCCATCCTGTCGCACGAATTCGGCCATACCCGCTATGGCGACCCGGACAGTTCCAGCTCGTTACTGGGCGAAGCGCGTACCGTGGAGTTTTACGAAAACCCGGTACGGGTACGTAACGGCTATGAACCGCGCACCCTGTATTTCGAGCGCGGCAATCAGGGCAAGCTGGAACCGGGCAAGGGCAGCCTGCTGGATCGCCTGAAAATACTGGAACGGGAAAAAGGTATTTCGATCACGGACCAGCGCACGGTGGACCGATACCACTGCGACTGCCCCGGCCCCCTGCCGGTGATACTCAACTGCGAAGTTCGCCAGCGTCCCGGAAGCGACAGCATCACCGACCCCGCCTTCGAGCACGACTGCAAACTGAACTGGAAGCCGGACGGCGTAAATCTCGATGCTCTGCCCGGCGTGAAGGAACTCCTGCCTGGCGGCCTGTCGGGTTCGCAGCTGATGATTCCAAAGTCCGACAGCCTGCCCAGGCTCAAGTAAGCGTCAACGCTCGATCGCCAGCAGTTCCACTTCGAAGGTCAACACACTGTTCGGCGGGATGACGCCGGGAACGCCGCGCGCCCCATATGCGGTATCCGCCGGGCAGGTGAGCCTGGCCTTGCCGCCGACTTTCAGTTTCTGAACGCCCTGGGTCCAGCACGGGATGACCCCTTGCAGCGGGAAGGCGATGGGTTCATTGCGCTTGTAGGAACTGTCGAACTCGGTGCCGTTGGCAAGCGTGCCGCGATAGTGGACCTTGACCGTGCTGCTCGCGGAAGGCGACGCGCCAGACCCTTGCTTGAGATGCGAGACGATCACGCCGGACGACAGGGTTTCAGTGTTCGCGGCCAGGGCTTGGGCATTGACGGAAAAAGCGGCAATCATAAAAAGAGTTCGAAGGCGCATGACATGATTTCCAGATGAAGGGGCGGGAAGTGTAGCGAAGCGGCGGGCCGAAGTGACAAGCCGACAAGCCCATATTTACACACTATTCCTGGCTGCCAGATGACAACCAGTGGTAGATATTTTTATCTGTCTCGATAAAATATTGCCATGGTCACCTGTAGATTTTCCACCCTGCTTGGCGAACGACGACTCAAGGTAGCGGATGTCTGTCGGGCCACCGGCATCAGTCGCGCCACGCTCGACCGCTACTACCACGACCGGGTGAAAAGCTTCGACCGGGATGTACTTACCCGGCTCTGCCAATATCTCAAGGTCAAACCCGGCGAACTGCTGGTCATGGTCGAGCAAGGTGAATTGTTCGGCGTGTCGGAATCCTCAAGCGGGAACAAACCATGACGGAACGCGAACTCAAACTGTTGCTGGATGCCAACGCCGTGAAGCGGGTGCAAATCCATTACGCGGTCATGTCCAACGGCTACATGGTGGTGATTGACGGCAAGACCCTGGAAACCGGCAAACGCCAGACCCGCGAATTCAAAACTCTGGACGCCGCCGCGCGTTGCCTGTTCAAGATCGGTGTCGCGGAATTCGCGGTGAAACTGCGCACCGCATGAACGTGTGAGCAGTCATTTATCGTCGGCAACCATGATCGCCTGTCTGACGATATAGGAATGACGTGGTGGAGCAAGTAGTTCGCAAGATGCACGCGTCTGATGCAGCAGGCTCAGCACGAACGGAAATCTAGTCACGCCACAAACAAAAACGGCCCGCATCGCTGCGAGCCGTTGTTGCTACTTCTGGCGTCCCCACGGGGATTCGAACCCCGGTTACCGCCGTGAAAGGGCGATGTCCTAGGCCTCTAGACGATAGGGACTTATGAGGCCGAAGACCCGGTTTCCCGAGTCTTCTCGTTTTGTGGTGGAGGTAAGCGGGATCGAACCGCTGACCTCTTGCATGCCATGCAAGCGCTCTCCCAGCTGAGCTATACCCCCACAAGAGAGCGCGCATTCTAGTAACGGATTTTGACCTTGTAAAGAGGATTTTTGCTTTGGTGATGCATTTTTTCGGAAGAGGTGGGATGGGGGCGGCTGGGCTATATTCCTGCCATGCGGATTTCCCTGGTGACTCCTTATCTGCCTGCATCGCGGAATGGCAATGCCCATACCGCCGTGCGCTGGCGGCGCTTCCTGCGCCAGGCCGGGCATGGCGTCGAGATGATGACGCGGTGGGATGGCCGTCCGGCGGATGTGCTGATCGCGTTGCATGCGCGGCGCAGTCACGCCGCCATCGCCGGTTTCGCGGCGTGCCATCCGGAACGGCCGTTGCTGCTGATCCTGACCGGGACCGATGTCTACCGCGATATCGCTTGCGATGCCGAGGCGCAGGCGTCGTTGCGCCTCGCGCATCGTCTGGTGGTATTGCAGGCGCGGGGCGTGGATGAATTGCCGGCCGAGCTGCGTGCCAAGGCGCGGGTGATTCATCAATCCGCGCCGACCCTGAAGCCGGCGCGGCGGTCGTCGCGAACATTTGACGTTTGTGTCGTCTCCCACCTGCGCGACGAGAAAGATCCTTTCCGCGCCGCCTACGCCAGTCGCCTGCTGCCGGCGGCCAGCCGCATACGCGTGCTGCACGTCGGCGGGCCGTTGCAGGAGGGTATGGAAGACGCGGCGCGGGGGCTGGAGTCGCCGCGCTGGCGCTGGCTGGGCGCGCTGCCGCATGGCGAGGCGCGGCGGCGCATCGCGCGGGCGCATCTGCTGGTGATCAGTTCGCGCATGGAGGGCGGCGCCAATGTGATCTGCGAAGCGGTGACGGCGGGTACGCCGGTGCTGGCGTCGCGCATCGCCGGCAATCTGGGCATGCTGGGCGAGGATTACGCCGGTTATTTTCCGCTCGCGGACGAGGCTGCCCTGGCCGGGTTGCTGTGGCGGGCGGAGAGCGATCCCGCTTTCCTGGCATTGCTGCGGCGGCAGTGCGCGGCGCGGGCGCCGTTGTTCGCGCCGGAACACGAGGCCGCCAGCGTGCGGGCCTTGCTGGAGGAATGCTCATGAAACTGACCCTGCTGTCTGTGGGTGACAAATTGCCCGCCTGGGCGAACGCTGCGGTGGCGGAGTATCTGAAACGGATGCCGCGCGAGGCGCGTGTCGATCTGGTGGAAATCAAGCCGGAAAAACGCGCCGGACAGTCGCCCGATTCGATCAAGACGATCGAGGCGGCGCGCCTGCTCGACAAGTTGCCGGCCGGCGCCGGCCTGGTGGCACTGGATGAACACGGCCGCGAGGTGACGACGCGGGAGCTGGCCGATCTCATGGCGCGCTGGATGGGCGATGGTCGCGATGTGGCCCTGGTGATCGGCGGCGCCGATGGCCTCGCACCCTCGCTGCTGGAGAAGGCCGAGATGAAACTGTCCCTTTCCCGCCTGACCTTGCCGCATGCGCTGGCGCGGGTGGTGTTGGCGGAACAGTTGTATCGTGCCGTGAGTCTGCTCAACAACCATCCCTATCACCGGGAGTGATCATGGCGAAATCCACAGGGCGTCGCTGGTTTTGGCCCTTGCTCGTGCTGGTCGTGGTCATGGCCGCCGGCTATGCCGCCTGGCGGGTTTACGGTCAGCCGAAGCCGATCGAGGTCAGCGTCGCCGAGGTCGACCTGGGCCGGGTCGAAGCCACCATCGCGAACACCCGCGCCGGCACCGTGAAGGCCTGCCGGCGGGCGAAGCTGGCGCCGCAGGGCGGGGGCCAGATCGCGAAATTGCGGGTGCGCGAGGGCGACCGGGTGAAGGCCGGGCAGGTGTTGCTGGAATTATGGAATGTCGATCTCGCCGCGAGCGCGCGTCAAGCCGATCAACAGATCCTCACCGCCCGCGCCCGTCGCGCCGAAGTCTGCGCGGCGGCGGAAGCGGCGCGGCGCGAGGCGAGGCGGCAACAGCAACTCGCCACCCAGGGCTTCGTCAGCGCCGCCAAGGTGGATGCCGCGGTCAGTGAGGCGGATGCGCGGGAGGCGGGTTGCCGCGCCGCCGCCACGGAGATCGCCGGCGCCTTGGCGCGGCTGGACACGGCGCGCGCCACGCTCTCGCGCAGCGTGTTGAAGGCGCCGTTCGCCGGCATCGTCGCGGAAGTCACCGGCGAGCAGGGGGAGTACAGCACGCCTTCGCCGCCCGGTATTCCGACGCCGCCGGCGATCGACCTGATCGACGACTCCTGCCTGTTCGTCAGCGCGCCCATCGACGAGGTGGACGCGCCGAAGGTCAAGGTCGGCCAGCTTGCTCGCATCGCGCTGGATGCCTTCCCGGGGCAGCATTTCGCTGGCCGGGTGCGGCGCATCGCGCCTTATGTGCTGGAGGTGGAGAAACAGGCGCGCACGGTCGAGGTGGAAGTCGATTTCACCCGGCCCGATGCGGTGAAAACCCTGCTGGTGGGCTATAGCGCTGATGCCGAGATCGTCCTGGAAACGCGTGAGCGGGTGGTGCGCGTGCCCACCCAGGCGTTGTTGACCGGCAACAAGGTGCTGGTGCTGAAGGCGGGGGTGCTCGACGAGCGCGTGGTGGTCACCGGACTGGCCAACTGGCAGCACGCGGAAATCATCAAGGGTCTGAGCGCGGGTGATCGGGTGGTGGTGTCCCTGGAGAAGGAGGGGGTGAAGGCGGGCGCGCGGGCGGTGGCGAAATGATCGAGCTCGACCGCGTCAGCCGCGCTTTCCAGGTGGGCGATCAGCTGGTGCGGGCGCTGCGCGAGGTGAGCCTGAACATCGCCGCGGGCGAGTTCGTCTCCATCATGGGCCCGTCCGGTTCCGGCAAGTCCACGCTGCTCAACCTGCTTGGCTTGCTCGACCGTCCCGATGGCGGCATCTATCGCCTGGAGGGCGAGGATGTGACCGGTCTCGACGATGCCGGGGCGGCGCGGGTGCGGCGCGAGAAGATCGGGTTCGTGTTCCAGTTCTTCCATCTGGTGCCGCGCCTGACCGCTGCCGCCAACGTCGCCCTGCCGATGATGCTGGCCGGGGTGGCGGCGGCCGAGCGCAAGGAACGGGTGGCGGCGCTGCTGGCCGATGTCGGCTTGTCCGGGCGTGCCGGGCATCTGCCGGCGCAGCTTTCCGGCGGCCAGTTGCAGCGGGTGGCGATCGCGCGGGCCATGTCGATGAATCCGGCCCTGCTGCTGGCCGACGAGCCCACCGGCAACCTCGACCGCGCCACCGGGCGCGAGGTGCTGGCGCTGCTGGAAGACCTCAACCGCCGTGGCACGACCCTGATCGTGGTGACCCATGACCAGGAAATCGGCGCCCGCGCGGGGCGGCGGATCGTGATGGAGGATGGCAACGTGGTGGCGGATGCGGTCTCCACGCCCTCGGGCGGAACGGCGCCAGGGGGGTAAGCGTGACGCTTGCCGATACCTTTGCCCTGGCCTGGGGCAGCCTCAGCCACCAGCCCCGCCGCACCCTGCTGATTGCGCTGGCGATGAGCATCGGCGTCGGTTCGGTGGTGGTGCTCACCGCGTTGGGGGAGGGGGCGCGGCGCTATGTGCTGGAGCAGTTCGCATCGCTCGGCACCAACCTGATCATCGTCATACCCGGGCGCGCGGAAACCACCGGGGCGGCGCCCGGCGTCCTCTCCGGGCAGACCACGCGCGACCTCACCCTGGACGACGCCGAGGCGGTGGCGCGCCTGCGCGGCGTCGCGCGGGTGGCGCCGCTCAATGTCGGGGTGGCGCAGGTGTCGCGCGGGGCGCTCAGCCGCGAGGCGGTGCTGCTGGGCTCCTCCGCCGCCATGCTGGAGATCCGCCACATGCGCATCGCGCAGGGCCGCAGCCTGCCGCTCGGCCCTTACGATCAGGCGACGCCGGTGTGCGTGCTGGGCGAGCGTATCCGCGCCGAACTGTTCGGCGCCAACCATGCCCTGGGCGAGTGGCTGCGCATCGGTGACCGTCGTTTCCGCGTGGTCGGCGTGCTGGCCAGCCAGGGGCAGCAGATGGGCTTCAATACCGACGAGACGGTGGCGGTGCCGGTGGCGGCGGCACAGCAATTGTTCAACACCGAATCCCTGTTCCGCATCCTGGTGGAGGCGCGTGGCCGCGAGACGGTGGCGGCGGTGAAGGAGAGCGTGCTGGAACTGCTCAAGATTCGCCACGAGGGCGAGGCCGATGTCACCGTCATCACTCAGGACGCGGTGCTGGCGACCTTCGATCGCATCCTTGGCGCATTGACCCTGGCGGTCTCCGGCATCGCCGCGATCAGCCTGGGGGTCGCCGGCGTGCTGATCATGAACGTGATGCTGGTGTCGGTGACGCAACGCCGTTCCGAGATCGGCCTGCTCAAGGCGCTTGGCGCCTCGGCCGCCAGCGTGCGCCATCTGTTTCTCGCGGAAGCCGTGCTGGTCGCCCTGCTCGGGGCGGCGGGCGGGGTGATCCTTGGCATGGCCGCCAGCTTCGCGCTTGGTCAGCTTTACCCGGTCCTGCCGATCGCGCCCCCGCTCTGGGCCCTGGTCGCCGCCGTCGCCACCGCGCTGGTCGCCAGCCTGCTGTTCGCCTGGCTGCCAGCGAGAAGGGCGGCGAAGCTGGACGCAGCCCTGGCGCTGGCAAGGCGATGATGCGCGCCCCCGATCTCCTGCGCCTCTCCCTCGGTGCGCTCGCCCATCACCCCGGCCGCAGTGTTCTTTCGGCGCTGGGCATCGCGGTCGGCGTCGCGTCGGTCATTTTGCTCACCGCGCTGGGCGAGGGCCTGCATCAGTTCGTCCTGGCCGAGTTCACCCAGTTCGGCACCAACCTGATTGCCATCTCCCCAGGCAAGACGCAAACCCATGGTGGGTCCGTCGGCATGTTCGGCAGCGTGCGGCCGCTTTCCCTGGAGGATGCCGAGTCGTTGCGCCAGGTGCCACGGGTCGAGAGCGTCGTGCCCGTGGTCCAGGGCAACGCCGAGGTCGAGGCGAACAAGCGCAGTCGCCGCGTCACCGTCTATGGCGTCGGGCCGGACTTTGCCAGGACGTTCCGCATGGACGTCGCCGCCGGCAGTTTCCTGCCTGCCGACGATCTGCGCGGTTCGCGCGCCTTCGCCGTGCTCGGCGCCAAGGTGCGTCGTGAATTGTTCGCTGCCGATAACCCGCTCGGCGAACTGATCCGCGTCGGGGGCCAGCGTTACCGCGTGGTCGGGGTGATGGCGGCCAAGGGCCAGGTGCTCGGCTTCGACCTCGATGACACCGTCTATCTGCCGGCCGCCCGCGTGCTGGAACTGTTCAACCGCGAGGGGCTGATGGAAATCGACGTCGCCCACGATCCGGATGCCAATCCGGAGCAGGTCGAGGCTGGCATCCACCGGGTGCTCAAGGCCCGCCACGGCAGCGAGGACTTCACTGTCACCCCGCAAAAGCAGCAACTGGCCGTGCTCGATTCCGTGCTCGGCGTGCTCACCTTCGCCGTCGCGGCGCTGGGCAGCATCTCCCTGGTGGTCGGTGGCGTCGGCATCCTCACCCTGATGACCATCACCGTCACCGAACGCACCGGCGAGATCGGCTTGCTCAACGCGCTCGGCGCCCGCCACGGCCAGATCATGGCGCTGTTCCTCGTCGAGGCGGCGGGGCTGGCCGCGCTCGGCGGCGCGGCCGGTCTGGCCCTGGGCGTGGGCCTGGCGCAGACGCTGCACCTGGTCCTGCCGGCGCTGCCGATCAGTCTGGCCTGGAATTACATCCTCGCCGCCGAGGCGGTGGCCGTGGCCATCGGCCTCGCTGCCGGTGTGGCGCCGGCGCGGCGGGCGGCGAAGTTCAATCCGGTGGAAGCTTTGCGCGCCGAATAGGGGGAAAATGCGGCGCCTTGCCTTCGTTCGTTACGCCTCATGCTGAAATCCCTCTACCTCGCTTCGCAGAGTCCACGTCGGCTGGAACTGCTGCGCCAGATCGGCCTGGCGCCGGCGGTGCTGCTGCTGCGCAATGGCGCGGGGCGGGTGGATGTCGACGAGACCCCCCTGCCGGAGGAGCCGGCCGTCGACTACGTGCTGCGTCTGGCGCGGCGGAAGGCGGAGGTGGGGGAGCAGGCCAGGCTTCGGCGCAGCCTGGCGGATTGGCCGATCGTGGCGGCGGATACCACGGTGACGCTGGATGGCCGGATACTTGGCAAGCCCGCCGACGCAGGCGAGGCCGCGGCGATGCTGCGCGCCTATTCCGGCCGCGCGCATAGCGTACTGACCGGGGTGGCGGTGGTGTTTCGCGGCCACATGGCGGTGGCCTTGTCGGAGAGCGCGGTGACTTTCCGTGCCCTGTCGGAGGCCGAGATCGCCGCCTATGTCGCTTCCGGCGAGCCGTTCGACAAGGCGGGCGGCTATGGCATCCAGGGCCGCGCGGCGGTGTTCATCGAGCATCTGTCCGGCAGCTATTCCGGGGTGATGGGCCTGCCTCTGTTCGAAACGGCGGAATTGTTGCGCGAGGTGGGCTTTCCCGTGCTGTAGCCACGATTCGCGAGTCGCGCGGCGCGCGCTTCGCGAATACTGACTATCCGGGAACGAGATGAGCGAAGAGATTCTGATCAACGTGACGCCGCAGGAAACGCGGGTCGCGGTGTTGTATCTGGGGGTGGTGCAGGAGTTGCACATCGAGCGTGCCGGCAGCCACGGCCTGGTCGGCAACGTCTACCAGGGCAAGGTGAGCCGGGTGTTGCCGGGGATGCAGTCGGCGTTCGTCGACATCGGTCTCGATCGCGCCGCCTTCCTGCACGTGGGCGACATCGTCGAGGCGCGTTGCGACAACTGTCCGCGGCCGATCGAGAAGGTGTTGCACGAAGGCCAGAGCGTGCTGGTGCAGGTGATCAAGGACCCGATCGGCACCAAGGGCGCGCGGCTGTCGACCCAGATCAGCATGGCCGGGCGCTTCCTGGTGTTCCTGCCGCAGGAAACGCGCATCGGCATCTCGCAGAAGATCGAGGACGAGGTGGAGCGGGAAATGCTGCGCGAGCGCCTGACCCGCTTGCTGCCGGAGGGCGAGCAGGGCGGCTTCATCATCCGCACCATGGCCAACATCGCCGACGACGCCGAACTGGCCGCCGACGTGGACTATCTCTACACCCTCTGGGATGCGATCAAGGCACGCTCCGAGAACACCTCGGGGCCGAAGTCGATCTACCAGGAGCTGGATCTGGCGCACCGCGTCCTGCGCGACTTCGCGACGGCGGAAACCAGCCGCATCCTGGTCGACTCGCGCGAGACCTATACCCGCCTGGAGGCTTTCGCGGCGGAGTTCACCCACAATGTCCACGGCAAGATCAGCCATTACCTGGCGGAGCGGCCGTTGTTCGACCTCTATGGCGTCGAGGAAGAGATCGAGAAGGCGCTGGGACGGCGCGTCGACCTGAAGTCCGGCGGCTATCTGATCGTCGACCAGACCGAGGCGCTCACCACCATCGATGTGAACACCGGCAGCTACACCAGCGGCCGCACCTTCGACGAGACCATCTTCAAGACCAACCTGGAAGCGGCGCAGAGCATCGCGCGGCAGCTCCGCCTGCGCAACATGGGCGGCATCATCATCCTGGACTTCATCGACATGGACAGCCCGGAACACAAGCAGGCGGTGCTGGCGGAATTGTCGAAGGCCCTGGCGCGGGACCACACCCGCATGACCATCAACGGCTTTACCTCGCTGGGCCTGGTGGAGATGACTCGCAAGCGGACCCGCGAAAGCCTGATCCGGGTACTGTGCGAACCCTGTCCGACCTGCCAGGGGCGGGGCCAGATCAAGACGGCGCAGACCGTCTGCTATGAAATCCTCCGCGCGATCATGCGCGAGGCACGCCAGTTCAGCGCCCGCGAGTTCCGCATCATGGCCTCGCAGACGGTAATCGACCTGTTCCTCGACGAGGAATCGCAAAGCCTGGCGCAATTGTCCGATTTCATCGGCAAGCCAATCTCGCTGCAGGTGGAGAGCATCTTCAGCCAGGAGCAGTACGACATCATCCTGCTGTAGGGCGGATAAGCGCAGCGCCTTCCGCCGCCGGGCGTGGGGTTGGCGGAAGGCGCGATCAAGCCGCTTTTCCACCCTACGCCGCTACGCCGCGGGCGGCTGTTGTGTGCTGTCCAGCGGCCGGAAGGCGACGCCAGTGAGCAGCGAGAACTCCTTGGCGACTTCCTCGATCTGGTCGAGTTGCGCCTTGATGCCCACCATGTCGCGGCTGATGGTGGCACTGCGTTCCTGGATGGAACTGAGATTGGTGTGCACCTTGTTGAGGTTTTCCAGGCGGTGCTCCAGTTGCGTCTTGTGTTCCTTGATGCGCGCGACGATGGGGTCGAGGGTGAGGCGCAACCAGGTTTCCGTTTCCAGACGCACCTGCTGGAACACGATGCGCGCCTGGGTGACCAGGGCGATGTAGAACTTTTTCACCATGAAACGCTTTTCCAACATGATGTTGAGCGGGTCGGAACAGAATTCCTGGGTACTCACCATCAGTTCGTCGAGACGGGCGCGATAGCGGGAGAGGTCGAGGTTGGGCGGGTCCATCCGCTCCATGCCGTGGACATCGTGGAAGCGCTGGTAGGCGGCGTTGAGCAGTTGCTTGATGCCGCCGGCCTGCTGGTTGGTGTGGTCGAACTCGCTTCCCATGCGGCGGATCAGGAGGTGCATGCCCTTGATCAGGCCGGCGGTGGTCCAGCTGTCGTTGATGGCCATCATCGATTCTTCGATGATCTTGTCCATGCGGTCGTCGTCGAGGTGGGTGAGCAGTTCCCAGCCCTGCTGCGCGACGATCTTGCGGGTGACGTTGAAGTTGCGCGCGGTTTCTTCGTACATCTGTTTGTCGCCGAGCATCTTCTCCCGCATCTGGCCGACGATCTGCTGGTTTTTGCCGGAGAGGGCGTGCAGGTCCATCAGCGACTGGCGCGCGGCGAGCAGACGGTTTTGCGCGGTATCGCGCGCCTCGATCAGCAACGGGCCGACTTCGCGCACCACGGCTTCGCGCATGATCTTCTCCCGCGACGGGATGATCTCGCGCGCCAGCATGACTTCCAGCGCCTGGATGCCGGAGCGTTTCAGCAGGTCGTCGTTGCCGCGGATCTTGCCGACCAGGGCCTTCTGGGCGGAGATCGCCATGACGCTGGAGGTGGGAATGTTGAGCTGGGTGGCGGTGGACTCGATCTGGCGCTGGATGGTGCGGCCGATTTCCTCGGGCGTCTTGATGTCATCCCAGAGCATGTCGATCTTGTTCAGCACCGCGTAGTGCTGGCTGGCGTGCTTGGAGACCCACTTGTTCCAGATCTCGAAGTCGGACTGGGTGACACCGGTGTCGGTGGCCAGCAGGAACAGCAGGGCATGGGCGTTGGGGATGGCGGAAATGGTCAGTTCCGGTTCCGCGCCCATGGCGTTGAGGCCGGGGGTATCGAGGATGGCGAGGCCGGATTCCAGCAAGGGATGCGGGAAGTTGATCAGGGCGTAGCGCCAGGCCGGGATTTCCACGCGATCCTGATCCTTGACCATGTAGCCGAGGTTGGGATCGTTCTCGTCCCAGAGGCCGAGGGCGCGCGCTTCCACCTTGAACACCACCTTGGTTTCCGCCAGCTTGCGCATGGCGGAGACCATGGCGTTGGGGTCGGTGACGTCGAGTTTGATCGTGCTCCATTCCACCGGCATGCGTTTGAGCGTGGTGATGCTGTCGTCGCGGAAACGGGTTTCGATCGGCAGCAGGCGGATATAGGGTTCGGTGTCGGCGTCGTAGAAGATCTCCGTCGGACACATGGTGGTGCGGCCGGCGTCGGAGGGCAGCAGGCGCTGCTTGAAGTCGGAGAAGAACAGGGCGTTGATGAGCTCGGTCTTGCCACGGCTGAATTCGGCCACGAAGGCCAGCATCAGCCGGTCTTTCTTCAGGTTCTCGGTCAGGTCGAACAGACGCAACAGCATCGTCGGTTCCACGTCGGCGTATTTTTCCAGCCAGTCCTTGTAGGCGGACACGACCTTGACCAGGCGGTCACGCCGATGGCGGAACCGGGTAATGCCGCTTTCCAGGCCGTAGTTCATCAGGTATTCCCCTCTTCCATATCGTGTGCCGGGCCGTTCCTGGAACGCTTCGACTCCTGGCCAGTGGCACAGCTTAACCGCCGTAGAGCCACCTCGGGGGCAACAGGCGCCCAAAGCACTTTCTGGCGGGATTTCTCACCGCGCACGATTCTAACCTCACGTCGCGCCACGCCGAGACACTGCGCCATGAATTCCATCAGGGCGGCGTTGGCTGCGCCTTCCACCGGTCGCGCCGAGATGCGGACCTTGAGTGCTTCGCCATGTTCGCCCGCCAGTTCGCTGCGCGTGGCGCCGGGCTGGATGTGGATGCTGATCTCGACGCCGGTGTCCGCCGGCCGCAGCCAGGGCACCATGGCGGCTAGATCAGCGAACGCGCCAGCCGCTCGAGAGCGGTCACCGGCGCAATCAGCAGCAGTTGTACCACGATCAGCGCGACCATCGGGGTCAGGTCGACGCCGCCGATGGGCGGGACGAGTTTCTGGAACGGATACAGGATCGGCCGGGCCAGGGCATAGACCAGTGGCGCGTGCGGCGAGAACGGGTTGACCCAGCTCAGGATCGCCTGCAACAGGACGAAGCCCATCAGCAGGTAGAGCGCCAGACGCGCGGCGGCGGCCAGGGCCAGCAGGAGGAAGGCCGGGAATACCGCGAGGCCGGCGGCCATGAAAGGATAGTCCAGCAGCCAGTAGCTGCTCAGGACGGAAAGCAGTTCCGCGAGATAGAACGGCACCAGGCTGGCCCAGTCGAGCCCGAAGAAACCGGGGATCACCCGCCGTAGTGGTCGCACCGCGAAATCGGTGACCTTCAGGATGAACTGGGCGAAGGGGTTGTGGAAGGGCACTCGCACCCATTGCATCCAGAAGCGCAGGAAGAGCGCACAGGCGATCAGGTCGAAGGTGGTGCGCAGCAGGAATTGGGCGGCATCCGTGAACATCATTCTTTCCCGAACAGTGCACCCATCTCGCCCGCACGCTCTGCCGCCGCCCGCGCCGCCAGTCCGATGACATATTTGACGCCACCTTCCTCCAGTGCCAGGAGACCGCGCTCGGTGGTGCCGCCTTTCGAGGTGACGCGGGCGCGTAGTTCGGCGGGAGTCGATTTGTCGCGGATCGCCAGGGCGGAGGCGCCGAGGAAGGTGTGCAGGGTGAGTTGGCGGGCGGTCTCGGGGGGCAGGCCGAGATCGAGGGCCGCCTGTTCCAGCGCCTCGATGAACAGGAAGACATAAGCCGGGCCGCTGCCGGAAATGGCGGTAACGGCGTCGATCTGGGCTTCCGTGTCGACCCAGACCACGCTGCCCACCGCTTCAAGCAATTGCGTTGCCAGCGCCTTGCGCGCCGCATCGACCGCGGGCAACGCATAGAGACCGGTGATGCCGGCTCCGACCAGGGCCGGTGTGTTGGGCATGGCGCGGACCACGGCGGGGTGGTCGCGCAGCCAGCGGGAAATGTCGCTGGCGCGCACCCCCGCGGCGATCGAGACGACCAGTTGGCCCGGGTCGAGCGCGGGCAGGCCGAGCAGCACCTCGCGCAACTGCTGCGGCTTGACCGCCAGCAGCAGGACGTCGGCCGCGAGCGCGGCGGCGTTGCTGTCGACGACCTCGACCCCGAACTCGCTCGCCAGCCAGTCACGCCGTTCAGGCTGAGGTTCCGTGACGATGATGTCCGTTCTGGAGAAGTCTTTTTGCAGCAGGCCTCCGATGATGGCCGCTGCCATGTTGCCGCCGCCGATAAAGCCGAGTTTCATGAGTGTGTTCCTTGTTCTTCGATGGGATAGGATCGGGCGCCGAATATGGCGCTGCCGATGCGCACGATCGTCGCCCCCTCCTGTATCGCGGATTCGAGATCGGCCGACATGCCCATGGACAGGGTGTCCACGGACAGGCCTTCCGCGCGGGCCCGCTCCAGCAACAGGCGCGGCAGCGAAAACTGGCCACGCAGCCGGGCGGAGTCGGGATCGGCTTCCGGGATCGCCATGAAGCCGCGCAGGCGCAGGCCGGGAAGACCCGCGACCAGGCGGGCGAGTTCCAGCGCCTGTTCCGGGGCGATGCCGTGCTTGCTGGCTTCGCCGCTGACATTGACCTGGACGCAGACATTGAGGGGCGGCAGGTTGGCAGGCCGCTGCTCGGACAGGCGCCGTGCGACCTTTTCCCGTTCGACGCCATGCACCCAGGCGAAGCGTTCGGCGATCGCCCGCGTCTTGTTGCTTTGCAAGGGGCCGATGAAATGCCATTCCAGGGGGAGGTCGGCCAGGGTGTCGAGTTTGGCCAGGGCTTCCTGCAGGTAGCTTTCGCCAAACGCCGTCAGGCCGGCGGCATGCGCTTCCCGGATGGCCGTTGCGGGGAAGGTCTTGCCCACCGCCAGCAAACAAACACTTTCGGGGTCGCGGCCGGCATCGACGCAGGCCGCTTCGATGCGCTTTCGGCAGGCTTGCACGGCGGCCGCTATCGCACCCATAATGCCTCGAACTCCCGCGGAAAAATCACGTAACTCAGGGAATTATAATGGAAATTTCCGAACTTCTTGCCTTCTCGGTCAAGAACAAAGCCTCCGACCTGCACCTCTCCGCCGGGTTGCCCCCGATGATCCGGGTGCATGGCGACATCCGCCGCATCAATCTGCCGCCGCTCGACAACACTTCGACACGGGCCATGATCTATGACGTGATGAGCGATACCCAGCGCAAGCACTACGAAGAGCACCTGGAGGTCGACTTTTCCTTCGAGTTGCCCAATATCGCGCGCTTCCGGGTCAATGCCTTCACCCAGGAGCGTGGTGCCGGCGCGGTGTTCCGGACCATTCCCAGCCAGGTGCTGACCCTGGAGGAACTGGAGGCGCCGCGCATCTTCAAGGACATCTCCGACCAGCCGCGCGGCATCGTTCTGGTGACCGGGCCGACCGGTTCCGGCAAGTCGACGACGCTGGCGGCGATGATCGACTACGTCAACGAAAACCTGTTCGGCCATATCCTCACCATCGAGGACCCGATCGAATTCGTGCACAAGAGCAAGAAGTGCCTGATCAACCAGCGCGAGGTGGGGCCGCACACCCACGGCTTCGCGGAAGCCCTGCGCTCGGCGCTGCGCGAGGACCCGGACATCATCCTGGTGGGCGAGCTGCGCGACCTGGAGACCATCCGCCTGGCCCTGACCGGCGCCGAAACCGGCCACCTGGTGTTCGCCACCCTGCATACCTCGTCGGCCGCCAAGACTGTCGACCGGATCGTCGACGTGTTCCCGGCCGCGGAGAAGGAGATGGTGCGCTCGATGTTGTCCGAGTCGCTGCGCGCGGTGATTTCGCAGACCCTGCTGAAACGCAAGGACGGTGGCGGCCGGGTCGCCGCGCACGAGATCATGATCGGCACTCCGGCGATCCGTAACCTGATCCGCGAAAACAAGGTGGCGCAGATGTATTCCTCGATCCAGACCGGCCAGTCGATCGGCATGCAGACCCTGGATCAGGCGCTCACCGACCTGGTGCGACGCAATCTGATCTCGTCGGCGGACGCCCGTTCCGTGGCGATGAACAAGGACAGCTTCCCGGTATGAACGACTTCCACAAGCAGATCCTCGAATGGCTGCGCTTCATGGTCGCGCGCGGCGCGTCCGACCTGTTCATCACCGCCGGCTTTCCCGCCGCCATCAAGCTCGACGGCAAGGTCTCCCCCATCACCCGGCAGAGCCTGACGCCCAGTGAAACACTGGAATATGCCAAGGCGATGATGACGGAGAAGCAGCGGTCGGACTTCCTGGCCACCAAGGAGGCCAACTTCGCCGTCCACGACCACGAGATCGGCCGTTTCCGGGTCAACGCCTTCGTCCAGCAGGGGCGCACCGGCCTGGTGTTCCGCCTGATCAACACGGTGATCCCGAAGCTGGAATCGCTGCACCTGCCGCCGATCCTGCGCGACGTCAGCATGATGCCGCGTGGCCTGGTGCTGCTCGCGGGCTCAACCGGTTCCGGCAAGTCGACCACCCTGGCGGCGATGATCGGCTATCGCAACGGCATCGCCAGCGAACATATCGTCACGGTGGAGGACCCGATCGAATTCGTCCACCAGCACGGCAAGTGCATCGTCACCCAGCGCGAGATCGGCTCCGACACTGAATCCTGGGAAGTGGCCCTGAAAAACACCCTGCGCCAGGCGCCGGACGTGATCATGATCGGCGAGATCCGCGACCGCGAAACCATGGAATACGCGCTGTCGTATGCGGAAACCGGTCACCTCTGCCTGTCCACGGTGCACGCCAACAACGGCAGCCAGACCCTGGACCGCATCCTCAGCTTCTTCCCGCGCGACCGCCGCGACCAGTTGCTGCTCGACCTCTCGCTGAACCTGCGCGCCATCATCTCGCAACGCCTGGTGCAGCGCACCGACGGCAAGGGGCGCATCCCGGCCGCGGAAGTCATGCTCAACTCGCCGTTGATCTCCGACCTGATCATGAAAGGCCGTCTCGACGAGATCCGCGACATCATGGCCCGCTCGCGCGATCTCGGCATGCAGACCTTCGACCAGTCGCTGTTCGATCTCAACAACATTGGCATCATCAGTCCCGAGGATGCCCTGCGCAATGCCGACTCCTTCAACGACCTGCGCCTCAAGATCAAGCTGCACGCCAAGGAAGAACGTGGCGAATCGCCGCTCTCCGGGCTGGATCACCTGGACATCGTGTAACGCTGTGGCGCCGGCGTCTCGCCGGCGTTTTTGCGGGCGGCCGGCGAGACGCCGTCGCTACAAGTGCTACAGCGCCTTATCCAGAAACCCGCGCACGTTCTCCAGCAACGGCTTGTCGCGGCCCTCGAAGAAATGGTCGGCCTTGGGCACAACCTTCTGCGCGGAGTTGCCCTTGAGACCCTTGCCGCGCTGCGCGGCCAGTTTCAGCACCTGCGGCAGGTCGTTCTCGCCATACATATCCAGCACCGGGAATTTCAGCTTGCTGTAATCCAGCGGCGCCGAGGCGCCGATGGCCACCCAGGCCTGGATCGGCGCGTTCGGGTTCTGTTCCAGGTAGCGCGCGGTCATGCGGCAGCCCATGCTGTGGCTGACCAGGGCGATCTTCTTGTACCCCTTGGCTTCCATGAATGCCACCGCCTGGGCAAGACGGGCGGATGCCTCGTCGAAGGTGTCGGGGTAATCCTCGCCCTTGGCATCCGCCTTCAATACCGGCATTTGCACCGACAACGTGGCATAGCCATGTTCCGGCAGGGTTTGCCGCAGCGGGCCGATCAGCCCCCAGTCCGGGTGCACGCCCATGCCATGGACCACGATCACGCCGGCCTTGGCATCGGCTGCCTCGGTGTAGAGGGTGAGGAATTTGCGGCCGCTGTGCGGCCCCTTCAGCACTTCCAGCCAGACCGGGTCGCCGGTCAGCACGGCGGGCAGGACTTCATCGGCCCATTTTTTCTCGCGCGCGTAATCGGCGGCGGTGGCGGGCAGGGCAAGCAACAGGGTGAACAGCAGGGCGAACAGGCGCATGAAGGACTCCGATGAAAAGAGAAGCCGTGTTCTATCCGTCAGCCCGCGAGCAGGCTATAGGCCATTCGTACACCCAGCAGGTAGAGCAGGCCGGCGAAGACACGCTTCAGCGTCGCCACCGGCCAGCTGTGCGTCTTGCGCGCCCCGAACGGCGCCGTCAGCCAGCTTCCCGCCGCGATGGTCGCCAGCGCGGGCAGATAGACGAAGCCCAGGCTCCAATCCGGCAAGCCAGCGAGGCCGCGACCCGAAAGCATGTAGCCGATCGCCCCGGATACCGCGATGGGCAGGCCGATTGCCGACGACGTGCCGATCGCGGTCTGCATGCGCACATTGCACCAGGTGAGGAAAGGCACGGTCAGGGTGCCGCCACCGATCCCCACCCAGCTCGACACCATGCCGATCACCCCGCCGGCCGTCGCCATGCCGGTCCAGCCGGGCAAGGCGCGTGCGGCCTTGGGGCGGAAGCCCATCAGCATCTGGGTGGCGACATAGAACAGGAAGCAGGTGAAAAACACTTTCAGGCCCCGGTCCGAGAAGAACGCGGCCAGCCAGGCGCCGGCCAGGGTGCCCAGCACGATGCCCGGCAGGATGTGCCGGAACACACGCCAGTCGACGGCACCATGCGCATGGTGGGCCTTCATGCTGGAAATCGAGGTGATGACGATGACCCCGAGCGAAGTGCCCAGCGCCAGATGGATGTTGTAGGTGGTGGAAAATCCCTGTTCCAGGAATGCCCAGGTCAGCACCGGCACCATGAGCAGTCCCCCGCCCACCCCCAGCAGTCCTGCCATGAACCCGGCCGCCAGACCGAGGGCGACATAGAGCGCGAGCCATTCCATCATGCAGCGCCGGCGTCCCGCCGGCCTCCTGTTGCAAATCAGTGCCACGAGCCGGCGAGACGCCGGCGCTACAGATCATCCCAGCCGTTTCAGGATGAAATCCCACTCATCCGGGTCCACCGGCGTGATCGACAGGCGATTGCCCTTGGCCAGGATGCGCATGGTCGCGAGTTCCGGATAGCCGCGCAGTTCCGAGATCGGCATCAGGCGGGTGTGCCGTACGTACTTCACCTCGACGTTGAACCAGCGCGGGTTTTCCTGGGTGGCCTTGGGGTCGAAATACTTGCCCCCCGCCTCGAACTGGGTGGCATCCGGGTAGGCGGGCGTGCTCACTTCCGCAAGGCCGGCGATCCCCGGCTCCGCGCAGGTGGAGTGATAGAACAGCACCCCATCACCCACCCGCATCTGGTCGCGCATGAAGTTGCGCGCCTGGTAGTTGCGCACGCCAAACCAGGCCACGTGGCCCTCGCGCGCCAGGTCATCGATGCTGAATTCAGCGGGCTCGGATTTCATCAGCCAGTAACGCATGTCCATTCCTTGTCGTTGCCAAACAATCGCGCGACATATATCTCACGCTTTCCCGGCGTTGTCATTTGCACGCGCACGAACCGGCCATTCCGGAGCGGGACCGTCGCGCCATCCTCGATACTTCGCTTGTTTCGTTGCCATCGGGTCGCTAAAGTCCGCCGCGCCCCGGTCCCGATGCACGGTCGCCGCCAGTATCGATCCGGATTTCCAGCCAAACCCTATCGGATTTGCCCATCATGTTCCGCTGCGGTCGTACCGCGTTCGCCCTGGATCGCCCCCTGGTCATGGGCATCGTCAATGTCACGCCGGATTCCTTTTCCGATGGCGGACATTTCCTGTCGCCGCGACAGGCCATCGAGCATGGACTTGCCCTACGCGAGGCGGGCGCCGACCTCCTCGACATCGGGGGCGAATCGACGCGGCCGGGAGCGGCGGCGGTTCCGGTCGAGGCCGAACTCGATCGCGTCCTGCCGGTGCTGGAGGGATTGCGCGGTTGCGGCGCGGCGCTGTCGGTGGACACCATGAAACCGGAGGTGATGCGCGCCGCGCTGGCCGCGGGCGCCGACATGATCAACGACGTGCGGGCGCTGCAGGCGCCCGGTGCGCTGGACGTGGTGGCGGCCGCGGAGTGTGGCGTGTGCCTCATGCACATGCAGGGCGCACCGCGCGAGATGCAGCGTGACCCGCACTACCAGGATGTGGTGGCGGAAGTGTGGGCGCATCTGAGTGCCCGGGTGGAAGCCGCCCTGGCAGCCGGTATCGCCCGTGAGCGCCTGCTGATCGACCCCGGGTTCGGCTTCGGCAAGACGCTGGACCACAATATCGCGTTGTTCAAGGCGCTACCGGCATTCGCCCGGCTCGCGCCGGTGCTGGTGGGCGTGTCGCGCAAATCCATGCTCGGTCTGATCACCGGCCGGCCGGTCGGGGGGCGCCTGGCCGCCAGTGTCGCGGCGGCCCTGTTGGCGGCGCGGCGTGGCGCGGCGATACTCCGCGTCCATGATGTCGCTGAAACCGTGGACGCTATTAAAATCATGAACATATTAGGAGAGTGAGCATGAGCAGGAAGTATTTCGGCACCGATGGCGTTCGCGGCAAGGTCGGGGAGGAACCCATCACCCCCGATTTCGCGATGCGTCTGGGCTACGCCGCCGGCCGCGTGCTGGCGGCGGCGGAGCATGATGCCCTACATGGCGAGCATCCCGCCGTGCTGATCGGCAAGGACACCCGCATTTCCGGCTACATGCTGGAGTCCGCCCTGCAGGCAGGCCTCACGGCCGCGGGCGTCGACGTGCGCCTGACCGGGCCGATGCCGACGCCGGGCATCGCCTACCTCACCCGCGCCCTGCGGCTGCAGGCCGGCGTGGTGATCTCCGCTTCGCACAATCCGTATGAAGACAATGGCATCAAGTTTTTCTCCGCATCCGGCACCAAGCTGCCGGACGCGGTTGAACTGGCGATCGAGGCCGCGCTCGACCAGCCGATGAAAACCGCTTCTTCGAAACAACTCGGCCGGGTCAAGCGGGTCGACGATGCCGCCGGTCGCTATATCGAATTCTGCAAGAGCACCTTCCCCACCGACATGGACCTGCGCGGCATGCGCATCGTGGTGGACTGTGCCAACGGCGCCGGTTATCACATCGCGCCGCACGTCTTCCATGAACTGGGCGCCGATGTCATCGCCATCGCCAACGAACCCAACGGCATGAACATCAACAAGGAATGCGGCGCCACCCATACCGACTGCCTGGCGCGCGCGGTGCGCCAGCATCGCGCCGATGTCGGTGTTGCCCTGGATGGCGACGGCGACCGCCTGATGATGAGCGACGCCAGTGGCCAGATCATGGACGGGGACAAGCTGCTTTTCGCGATTGCCCGTTTCCGCAAGGAATGCGGCCAGCGCAATGGCGGCGTCGTCGGCACCCTGATGACCAATCTGGGCACCGAACTGGCCATCAAGGCGCTCGGCTGCGATTTCAAGCGCGCCAAGGTGGGCGACCGCTATGTGCTGGAAGTGCTGCAACAGAACGGCTGGCAACTGGGCGGCGAATCCTCCGGCCACATCCTCTGTCTGGACAAGCACACCACCGGCGACGGCATCGTCTCCGCCCTGCAGGTGCTCGCCGCCCTGCGCGGTTCCGGCCGGTCACTGTCGGACTACACGCGGGACTGCCCCACCTACCCGCAGATCCTGCTCAACGTGCGTGTGGCCAAGGGGTTCAAGACCGATGGCCATGCCGGTGTCGCGCAGGCGGTAGCCGATGTCGAGGCTGAACTGGGTGACACCGGCCGTGTGGTCCTGCGCGCTTCCGGTACCGAGCCGCTGATCCGGGTGATGGTGGAGGGCCGCGACGAAGCCCAGGTGAAGCGCACCGCCAGCCATATCGCGGAGGCGGTGAAGACGGCGGCGGGCGTGTGAGACAAGGTCAATTATTACAGTCGTCACGTCGTTGTAATAATTGGCGCATAAGCTGTGCGGGTCCCTAACTGAAGACCCGTGTGTCTGGAGATCAAGATGAACCGTACCATGCTGAAAATGGCCACCCTGGCCGCCGCCATGTCCCTGAGTCTGTCCGCCCTCGCCGCCGACATCACCGGCGCCGGCGCCACCTTCCCCTACGCCGTCTATACCAAGTGGGCCGAGGCCTACAAAGGCGCCACCGGCAACCAGGTGAACTACCAGGGTATCGGCTCTTCCGGTGGTATCAAACAGATCAAGGCCAAGACCGTCGATTTCGGCGGCACCGATGCCCCCCTCTCCGAGTCCGAGCTGGATGCCGCCAAGCTGGTGCAGGTGCCGACCGTGATGGGTGGCGTCACCATCGTCTTCAACCTGCCCGGCATTGCGTCCGGCAAGCTGAAGCTGGACGGCGTGACCGCCGCCAACATCTTCCGTGGCGCCATCACCAAGTGGAACGATCCCGCCATCGCCGCGTTGAACCCCGGCGTGAAGCTGCCCGCCACCGCCATCACCGTGGCATATCGTTCCGACGGTTCCGGCACCACCCATGTGTTCACCCATTACCTGGCCAAGCAATCCATGGCTTTCCGTCGTGACGTCGGCGCCGACAAGACCGTGAACTGGCCGGCCAACGGGGTGGGCGGCAAGGGCAACCCGGGTGTCGCCGCCAACGTGCAGAAGATTGCTGGTGCCATCGGCTATGTCGATATCGCCGACGCCATGAAGAACGGCATGAACTTCGTGGCGCTGAAGAACCGCGCCGGCAACTTCATCGTGCCGAGCCAGGAAGCCGTGGCGGACGCCGCCGGTGGCGCCGATTTCAAGGTCAGGGGCATGGCCCCCGATCTGCTCGACCAGATCCACAAGAATGCCTGGCCGATCACTTCCGCCACCTATGTCCTCGCTTACGAGAAAGGTTCTGACGCCGCCAAGCAGAAAGGGGTCGTCGATTTCATCAGCTGGTCGCTCAACAACGGCCAGAAGATGGCTGAGGATCTGGGCTTCGTCGCGCTGCCGGCCAATGTCGTGAAGATGGTCGAAGCCGAGATGAAGAACATCAAGTAATACAATCAGCAGTACCTGCCCGGGCGCGGAATGCATTCCGCGCCCGGGCTTTCTCCGGAAGCCTCCTTGCGTGGGCGAGGGGGCTTCCGGAGAATGCCGGATCAATTCAGGAAATGCGCCATGAGTGAAGTGACTCCACCGGTCGACCTGCATGCCCATCAGGTCAGGAAATTCAAGATCCAGGACATGTTCTTCCACCAGGTTACCCTGGTGTTCGCATTCATCGTCCTGGCGGCGCTGGCCGGCATTCTGGTCTCATTGGCCATCGAGGCCATGCCGGCGATGCGGCAATTCGGCGTCGCCTTTCTCTGGACCGATGTCTGGAGTGTGCCGGACGACGAATTCGGTGCCCTGAGCGCGATCTACGGCACCGTGGTGACCTCGGTCATCGCCCTGGTGATCGCCGTGCCGGTCAGCTTCGGCATTGCCCTGTTCCTGACGGAAACCTGTCCGGTCTGGCTGCGCCGGCCCCTCGGGACCGCCATCGAACTGCTTGCCGGCGTGCCTTCCATCATCTACGGCATCTGGGGCCTGTTCGTGTTCGCGCCGTTGTTCGCCAAACATGTGCAACCCCACCTGCAGACCGCGCTGGGCGACGTGCCGGTGATCGGCGGCTGGTTCGCCGGCCCGCCGATCGGCATCGGCATCCTCACCGCCGGCATCGTGCTCTCGCTGATGGTGATTCCCTTTGTCGCCTCGGTCATGCGCGACGTGTTCGAGACCGTGCCGGCGCCGCTCAAGGAATCCGCCTACGGCGTCGGCTGCACGACCTGGGAAGTGGTGGTCAACGTGGTGCTCCCCTACACCCGCGTCGGCGTCATCGGCGGCATCATGCTCGGCCTCGGTCGTGCCCTGGGTGAAACCATGGCGGTCACCTTCGTGATCGGCAACGCCAACCGCATCGTCGGCAGCCTGTTCGCGCCGGGCACCTCGATCGCCTCCACCCTGGCCAACGAATTCGGCGAAGCCGATCCCGGACTGCACATCTCTTCCCTGTTCACCCTCGGCCTGGTGCTGTTCGTCATCACCTTCATCGTGCTGGCCCTCTCGCAATGGCTGATCAAGCGCGGCGTCGCCAAGCAGGGCAAGTGAGCGGGCAGCAGGAGCCATAACATGAACCTCTATACCCAACGCATCTGGACCAACCGCATCGGTATCGCCTTGTCGATGGTCGCCATGGCCTTCGGTCTCGCCGCCTTGTTGTGGATACTCTGGACCCTCTTCTACAACGGCTTTGCCGCGCTTTCCTGGGGGTTCTTTACCCAGGACACGCCCGCTCCGGGTAGCGACGGCGGTGGCTTGCGCAACGCCATTGTCGGCAGCCTGATGATCGTCGGTGTGACCACCCTGGTCTCGACGCCGGTCGGGATACTGGCCGGCATCTACCTGGCGGAGTTCGGTTCCACGTCGCGATTCGCCGCCGCCACCCGTTTCGTGACCGACATCATGCTGTCGGCGCCCTCCATCGTCGTCGGTCTGTTCGTCTATGCGCTGATGGTCGCCACCCTGGGCGGCTTCTCCGGCTGGGCGGGATCGCTGGCCTTGTCCCTGATCGCCATCCCGGTGGTGGTGCGGACCACGGAAAACATGTTGCGACTGGTGCCCACCAGCCTGCGCGAAGCGGCCTTCGCGGTTGGCGCGCCGCGCTGGCAGGTCTCCCTGAAGGTCACCCTGCGCGCGGTCAAGGCCGGTGTCGTCACCGGCATCCTGTTGTCCATCGCGCGGATCACCGGTGAAACCGCACCGCTGCTGTTCACCGCGCTGAACAATCAGTTCTACAGCACCGACATGTCCCAGCCCATGGGCAATCTGCCGGTGGTGATCTTCCAGTTCGCCATGAGCCCCTACGAGAACTGGGTCAACCTGGCTTGGGGCGGCGCGTTGCTGATCGCCCTGTTCGTGCTCGGGATCAATATCCTGGCGCGTGTGATGTTCCGCAAGAAATCCTCAGACTGAACACGGAGTTCCACATGTCCGCCCCCCAACACACAGCCGACGGCGATGCCATCCTGGAAGTTCGCGACCTGAACTTCTTCTATGGCGATTTTCGCGGCCTCAACAATGTATCCCTGAACATCGCGAAGAGCCGGGTGACCGCCTTCATCGGCCCGTCCGGATGTGGCAAATCCACCCTGCTGCGCACCTTCAACCGCATGTACGACCTCTACCCCGGCCAGCGCGCCGAGGGGCAGATCAACTTTCATGGCAAGAACCTGCTGGACAAGAAGCAGGACGTGAACCTGGTGCGCGCCAAGATCGGCATGGTGTTCCAGAAGCCGACGCCGTTCCCGATGACCATCTACGAGAACATCGCCTTCGGGGTGCGCCTGTATGAACGCATGCCGAAATCGGAAATGGACGATCGGGTCGAATGGGCGCTGCGCAAGGCGGCGATCTGGGACGAGACCAAGGACAAGCTGCAACAGAGCGGCCTCTCCCTCTCCGGCGGCCAGCAGCAACGCCTGTGCATCGCCCGCACCATCGCGGTGAAGCCGGAGATCGTCCTGCTCGACGAGCCCACTTCGGCGCTCGACCCGATCTCCACGGCCAAGATCGAGGAATTGATCAACGAGCTGAAGGATGACTACACCATCGCCATCGTCACCCACAACATGCAGCAGGCCGCGCGCATCTCGGACTTCACCGCCTTCATGTATCTGGGTGAACTGGTCGAGTTCGGCAAGACCGACAACCTGTTCATCAAGCCGAAACAGAAGCAGACCGAGGACTACATCACCGGCCGCTTCGGCTGAGTCGCGGCACCGGCGGCTCGTTCGAGCCGCCGGCCGGTCCCGTGTTGTCATCTATCCTTAACCTTCCTGTCACCTTGGGTGACTATGCTTTCGGCTCCATAGTGGTCCGTGCGAGCCGTGCAAACCCTCACTGAAATCCAAGCCGAACTGAACCGCCTGCGCGCTCGGGTGGTTGCCGGACAGCAGTCCATGCTGACGGTCTGGAAGGATGTTCTCGCGGCTTCGGTCGATATCCAGGATGCCGCCAATCTGGCCGCCTATATCGCCTTCCGCCGGGAAGACCTGCGTGACCTGCAGGAGCGCCTCAGTCAGCTCGGTTTGTCTTCCCTCGGGCGCTGCGAGAGCCATGTCATCGCCACCCTGGATGCCGTCGCGCTGGCGCTGGAGGCGCTGCTCGGGGCAGGCGCCGCCGAATCGGTGTTGCTGAAGGCGGGGCGGGCCAATCGCCAGGGCGACAAACGCCTGCTGAAGCATACCCAGGCCTTGCTCGGGAAGGAGCCGAAACATCGGCGCGCCCGCATCATGGTGACCCTGCCCACCGCCGCCGCCGCCGGCGAAATGCGCTTCGTTCGCGAGTTGATCGACCACGGCATGGATATCGCCCGCATCAATTGCGCGCATGATGATGCCGATACCTGGAAGGCGATGATCGCCAACGTCCGTGCCGCCGCCGCTGCCGCCGGGCGCGACTGCCTGATCCACATGGACCTCGCCGGCCCGAAACTGCGTACCGGCGAGATGGCGGAATCGCCCGGACGCCTGCGTCTGAAGCCGAAGCGCGACGAGCACGGCGATCCCCGCGCACCGGCCTATTTCCTGTTCGACGCCAGCGGCGAGCCGGGTGGGCCCGGAGTGCGCGGGGCCATCGGTCTGGCCGGTTATCCGCGCCTCGCGGTGGCGCGCGACTGGCTCGACCGCCTGCGTCCGGGCGAATGGGTGGAGGCGACCGATGCGCGCGGCAAGAAACGCATCCTCAACGTGCTGGAGCGCATGGGCGAGGCCCATGTTCTCGCCTGCGCGGCCGATTCGGTCTGGCTGGAACCGGGTTGCGCCCTGAAACACCTGCCGGCCGAGGGCAAACCCCGTGGTGGCCGCGTCGGCCCTCTGGAAAGCACGCCTGAGGCCTTGCTGGCGCATGTCGGTGACCGCCTGTTGCTGTCTCGCGATCCCGCCCCCGGAGCCGCCGGGGTTGATGACGGCGATGCCGGCCGCATCCCTTGCGCGCAGCCGGAAGTCATCGATAGCCTGCGGGTGGGTGAGCGGGTATTCATCGATGATGGCCAGATCGGCGCGGAGGTGGAACGCCTCGACGCGGCGGGCGCCTGGTTGCGTATCACCCGCGCCCGTCCCGAAGGCGACAAGATTCGTCCCGCCAAGGGGCTGAACTTCCCCGACAGCGACCTTCAATTGCCCGCCCTCGGCGAAAAGGATTTGCTCGATCTGGATATTGTTGCCCGCGAAGCCGACATCGTCGGCTATTCTTTCGTGCAGTCGGCGGCGGACATGGATCGCCTCGCGGATGAACTGGAGGCGCGCGGCGCCGGTGGCATGGGCCGCATCGCCAAGATCGAGACGCGCAGGGCGGTGGCCAACCTGCCGGAGATCATCGTCCACGGGGCCAGCCGCGGGCCGTTTGGCCTGATGATCGCGCGGGGTGATCTGGCGGTGGAGATCGGCTGGAGCCGGCTCGCCGAGATCCAGGAGGAAATGTTGTGGTTGGCGGAGGCGGCGCATGTGCCGGTCGTCTGGGCCACCCAGGTGTTCGAACAATTGATCAAGGTGAATCTGCCCTCGCGCGCGGAAATGACCGACGCCGCGATGGCGGAACGCGCGGAATGCGTGATGCTGAACAAGGGCCCGTTCGTGCTCGACGCGATCGCGATGCTGGACGACATCGCGCGCCGCATGCGTGCCCATCAGCACAAGAAATCCGCCCGCTTGCGGGCATTACATTGGTAAGGAAGCAATCATGGCCAACGCTGTAAAAAACATCGCCAAGTTCATCCGGAAAAATCCGGACGACAAGGCCACCGTCACCCTCAGGGATCTGTGCATGGCCCTGGAGTCGTCGGCGACCTTCGACCTGGGTTGCCTCTACGACCTGGAGAAAAAACCGTTCGAACTGGCGATCGAGTTGCTGGAGGAGTGGCGCTTCGACCGCCATGTGTTCGAGCGGCGATTGCAGAAATACCTGGATGAGCCGGCGGAGGATTGACCCGGCGTCATGTGCAGGCCTGCTCACCCCGGCCTGCGTTGGTGCAGAACCTCCCGCAATACCGCCTCGAATCGCTCGACGATGGCACCCCAGCCATGCGCGTGCATCGCCTTGCGGGCGTTGTGGCCGAGGTGTGCGCGTAGCGCCGCATTCGTGCCCAGGGCGACGGCCGCCGCGATGAAAGCCTGGTGGTCGCCGGCAGCCACAGACAGACCGCTTTCCCCCGCTTCGATCAGCTTCTCCCCTGCCGCCCGCCGGTAGGCCACGACGCCGAGGCCGCTGGCCATGGCTTCACCGATGACGTTGCCCCAGGTTTCCGACAGGCTGCCGAACAGGAACAGGTCGGCGCTGGCGTAGTGGGCGGCGAGTTCTTCGCCGACACGGGGGCCGGCGAAGTGGTGATCGGGATGTGCCGCGCGCAGGCGGGGCAGGGAAGGCCCGTCACCCACCCAGATCATGCGCGCGCGCGCGTCGCGGCTGGCGATCGCCGCGTAAGCCCGTTCCACCACTTCCAGATTCTTCTCCGGCGCCAGGCGGCCGACATAGAGGCAGGCGAGGGTGTCCGTCTCCAACTTCCAGTGCGCGCGCAGGGCGGCGTCACGCCGACCTGGGTGAAACAGCCGGGTATCGACGCCGCGGCCAACGGCGCGCACGTTGGGGATGCCCCTACGCTCCAGGCTGGCGGCGAGTTCCGCGGTCGGCACCAGGGTGGCCCGGCAGCGGCGATGCAGGGCGTCGAGCCAGCCGCTGATCCAGGGCGTCAGCCAGGCCAGGCCATAGTGGCCGCTGTATTGGTCGAAGTGGGTGTGGTAGCCGGAGGTCACCGGCAGGCCGCGCGAGCGCGCCGCCCAGAGCGCGGTCCAGCCCAGGGGGCCCTCGGTGACGACATGCACGAGGTCGGGGCGTTGTGCATCCAGCACCTGGCCCAGGCATCGCCAGGCCGGCAGGCCCAGATGCAGGCCGGGATACTTCGGAATCGGCAGGCCGGTGACGGTCCAGGTGTCGGCCTCGGCCCGGTCACGCGGTTGCCGCGGTCGCACCAGGCCCACCCAGTGGCCACGTTCGCGCAGGCCGCGCACCAGGCGTTCCGTGGTCATGGCGACGCCGTTGATCTCCGGCGGGTAGGTCTCGGTGACAAAGAGGATGCGTAGCGGTCGCGTCACGCCAGACCCCGGTAAAGTCCCGCCAGCCTGGCCGCCAGGGCCTGATCCGACCATTCGCGCGCGTAGCCGCGCGCCTCGTCGCCGAGGCGGATGCGCGCCAGCGGATCGCTCAGCAGGGCCACCAGTTCCCGCGCGAAGGCCGCGGGATCGTCCGGGGCGACGCGGCATCCACGGCGAGGTTCCAGGATGTCCGCCGTGCCCATCACCGACAGCCCCACCACCGGGCAGCGTTGCGCCATCGCCTCCAGCAGCACCAGGCCCTGGGTCTCGGTGCGCGAGGCGAAGATGAAGGCGTCGGCGGCGGCATAGGCCGCGGGCAGTTCGCGCTTGCGGTCCATGTAGCCGAGAAAGCGCACGTGCTCGCGCAACCCCAGGTGCGCCGCCTGCCGTTCCAGATCCTCGCGCGCCGGGCCTTCGCCGGTGATCAGGAACAACAGTCCGGGCACGGCGCGGCGGGCCAGCGTTACCGCCCGCAGGAGGAAGTCGATATTTTTTTCGTGCGCGACGCGACCGACGAACAACACCACCGGTCGTTCCCGCGCGATGCCATGACGGGCGCGAAATCCGGCGCCATCGCCCGGGGTGAAGGCGCTGGCCGGCAGGCCGGTGGGCAATACATGCAGAGGGCGGCTGACGCCATAGTCGCGCAGACGTTGCCGCATGGCGGCGGAGGGCACGATCACCGCGTCGAGGGCATTGCACTGGCCGCGCGAGAAGCGCCGCGCCAGGCCACGCAGCCAGGCGGCGCGCAGCCAGGGAATGTAGTGCTGGAGGTATTCCTCGAACAGGGTGTGGTAGGTGGCGATCACCGGCTTGTCCAGCACCCGGGCGGCGTGGAGGCCGGCGTAATGCGCGGCGAACGGGGTCTGGACATGGATGACGTCGCAGTCCACTGCGGCGTTGAGCACGGCGCGGCGCAGCTTCGCGTAATGCGCCAGCCGGTCCTCGGGATCCTGTGGCACCCGCCGCGCCGGCACCCGGATCACACCCGCCGCCGGCGCCTCATCGTCATAGCGCGGCACCACCAGGGTGGCCGCGACACCTTGCGCCGGAAGGGCGGCGCGAAAGGTTTCGATGGACGTGGAGACGCCGTTGATGCGCGGGAAGTACACATCCGAGACCATCAGGACGCGCATCAGACGGTCTCCAGCCGGTCGGCCAACCGTTCGCCATGCGGTAGCCGGCTGAGCGCGCTCCATTCCACCATCTCCAGGCGACCGTCTTCGTGCTCGACGATGGCGGTGCAGGAATCCACCCAGTCGCCGCAGTTGGCATAGACCAGGCCATCCATTTCCTTCAGCGCCGCCCAGTGGATGTGGCCGCAGATCACCCCGTCCAGGCCGCGTTCGCGCACATGGTGGATCACCGAATCCTCGAAATCGAAGATGAACTGCAAGGCGGTCTTCACCCGCCGCTTGGCGTAGCCCGCCAGCGACCAGTAACCGGCAATCCCGAGCTGGCGGCGCAGCCAGGAGAGCCAGCCGTTGAGCCGCACCAGCAGGTTGTAGGCGGCATCGCCGAGTACCGCCACCCAGCGGTGATGGCGGGTCACCTGGTCGAAGTCGTCGCCGTGGATCAGCAGCAGGCGGCGGCCGTCGGCGGTTTCGTGGACGAATTCCCGTTCCAGCCGGATGTCGCCGAAAGCGGTCTCGCAATAATCCCGCAGCGCCTCGTCGTGGTTGCCCGGCACGAACACCACCCGTTCGCCATGGCGGGCGCGGCGCAGCACTTTCTGGATCACGGTGTTCTGCGCCGGGCTCCAGTGGATGCCACGCTTCATGCTCCAGAAATCGATGATGTCCCCCACCAGGTAGAGGTGCTGGGCGGGATGTTCCCGCAGAAAGGCGAGCAGGCTATCGGCCTGGCAGGCGCGGGTGCCCAGATGGACATCCGAAATGAACACGGAGCGAACGGCTGGCATGGCCCGCGAATGTGACAGCGGAGTGTGAAGTTCTCGTGACAACCGCGGCCGTGGTGGCCTTCGCACAAGGATATTGCGCGATGCCGCCACGTGATCTTTACTGAGGGCATAACAAAACCGATTCGGAGACCGCCGCCGGGCCAGGGGCGGCAGACCCATGATCAGGAGCGATGCCATGCCGACAGCCGACCGAGCACCTGAATTCGTCCATCCGGCCGCGTCGGCGGATGTCCTGATGCCCTTGCGCGCCCACTCGACGCGTCCCCCACAACGATGCCGGACCGTCAGTTGCTGACCGCCTTCGGCACAGGAGCCCTCCATGACCCGTAGCTACAGGATACGCGGCAGTGAACAGCCCGCCGGCGGCGTCCCGGCCACTACGCCGGATATCGAGATCAGCCTGCACCGCCGCCTGCTGCCGGGTGGTGGCCGTGCTGCCGCCGACGAGATCGAGGTGGCCGCCGACGAGGTGGTGCGGATGGAGCTGGAAAACGGCTTTGTGCTCTGGAGCCGGGCAGACGATCTGGTCCGCGAGCGCGGCCGGAAAACCCTGGGTCGGGACGGTGGCGAGGCCTGGGAGATCGATCCGCGCCCCACCAGTCGCTCCGGCGGCGCCGGCGAGCGTGGCTGGCTGGGGCTGGGCATCAAGGTGATGGAATTCTTCGGCGTCAACGTCAAGGCGGCGGTGGCGGGCGGTCTTGGCCGCAAGCTGGAGGAGAAACTGCTGGGTGGCCACTCGCCCGGGCTCCATCGTTGCGCGCTGGACGATGACTTCGAACTCGCCGCGTTGCCCGATGGCGAACTGCCGCCGGCGGGGCAGGCGCCGATCCTGGTGTTCATCCACGGTACCGCCTCCAGTGGCCAGGGCAGTTTCGGCAAGCTCTGGCAAGGCACGGCCGGCGCGGCGGCGCGCCAGGCGCTGAAGGCGCGCTATGGCGAGCGGGTCTACGCTTTCGAACACCGTACCCTGACGCTCAGCCCGATCGATAACGCCCTGGCCTTGCTTCAGTACCTGCCGGAAGCGGCACAGGTGCATCTGGTCAGCCATTCGCGCGGCGGCCTGGTGGGCGAGTTGTTGTGCCTGGGCGAGCGCGACAGGACCGATGACCCGCTGCGGTCGGATTGGCTCGATGCGCTGTTCGCGGCCGACCGCACCATCGCGGGGCAGCTCGGCCTCGGCCCGCTGCGGGAGGATGCGGCCAAGGCACGGGATGCGGCTTATGGCGCCGACCGCGACCGCCTCGCGCAACTGCTCGAAGGCCTGGAGCGGAAACGGATCAGGATCGGCCGCTTCGTCCGCGTCGCCTGTCCGGCGCGCGGCACCACCCTGGCATCGGGACGGCTGGACCGCTGGTTATCGGTGGTGAACCATTTCACCGGCAGCGGTTTGCTTGGCGACGTGGCCGATTTCCTGCTGGCGGTGGTGAAGGAGCGTACCGACCCGCGCGCCCTGCCGGGGCTGGAAGCGATGATGCCCGGTTCGGCGCTGACCCGTCTGCTGCAGCACCCCGACCTCGTCACCGCTTCCGACCTGTCGGTGATCGCGGGGGATATCGAGGGTGATTCCCTGTGGAGCCAGCTCAAGCTGCTGGCGGCCGACTGGTTCTATGGCGCCGACCATGACCTGGTGGTGAACACCGGTTCCATGTATGGCGGCTTGCGCCGGCCGGAAGGGGGCGCGCGTTTCCTGCGCGACCAGGGGCCCCAGGTCTGCCATTTCAATTACTTCGCCAACGACAAGAGCGTGCGCTGGCTGATCGCCGGCCTGACCCGCGCCGATGCCGGCGACGGCGGTTTCCAGCCGATCCAGGCGGCCAGCCACGAGGCGCCGAAATGGCGCGAGGCGGTGCGGCGCAGTCGCGGCATCGCCACGCCTCGGCCGCTGGCGGTGATGTTGCCGGGCACCATGGGCAGCGCCCTGCAGGTGGGCGACGAGAGGGTCTGGCTGAAATACCTGGCCCTGTTCAAGGGTGGCCTCGGCCGCTTGCGCCTGGATGCCGACACGAACCAGGCCGAGATCCGGCCCACCGATCTGCTCGACGATTTCTACGGCCCGTTGCTGGCGTTCCTGGCGCGCAGCCACCGGGTGGAAATCTTTCCCTACGACTGGCGTCTGTCGATCCGCGACGCCGCCGCCAGGCTGGTGGACAAGCTGGAAGCCTGGTTGCCGGAGTTCGAGCGGCAACGGCAACCCGTGCATCTGGTGGCGCATTCCATGGGCGGCCTGGTGGTGCGCGCCATGATCGCCGATGGCGGTCGCGGCACCGCGGTGTGGCGGCGCATCCTCGATCTGCCCAACAGCCGCTTCATGATGCTGGGTACGCCCAACCTCGGCTCGCACGAGGCCGTGCGCTGGCTGACCGGCTACAACCCCACCCAGGCCAAGTTGAGCCTGCTCGATTTTGCCCACGATACCGACCAGATCATCGACATCGTCAACCGTTTTCCCGGTCTGCTGGAACTGCTGCCTTTCGCGCCGGATGTCCCGGATTTCGGCCAGCAGGGCCTCTGGCGGGAACTGAAGCGGCAACTCTCCGCGCGCTGGCGCCCCGCCGACGCCGATGCCCTGATCCAGGCGCGCGCGACCTGGGATGTCCTGAAACAGGCCAAGCCCGATCCGGAGCACATGATCTACGTGGCCGGCTGCCAGGAGGCCACCGTGGTGGATTACCGCCTGGCTGACTACGATGACCCCTGGCTGATCGGGCGCAAGCGGCTGGAGTTCTTCGCCACGCGCGAGGGTGATGGCACCGTGACCTGGCGATCCGGCCTGCTGCCGGGGGTGAAGGCCTGGTATGTGGAAGACACCGCGCATGACGAGCTCTGCGTCCAGAAGCGCGCCTTCCCCGGCTACCTGGACCTGTTGATGACCGGCGCCACCACCCGCCTGCCGGCCACGCCGCCGAGCCGTGCGCGGGCGGCGGCTGGCGAGCCGCGACACTTCCTCCTGCCGGTACTGCCCGCCAGCGACGACATCCCGGACGAGGCGAGCCTGCGCGGCTTCGGATTCGGCCCCTCGCGGCCGTTCGACGCCGAAGCCGCCGGTCGCGGCGTACCGGTGATCCAGGTGAGCCTGCGGCATGGCAACCTGGCCTATTCCAGCCACCCGGTGGTGGTGGGGCATTACCTGGGTGACAGCATCATCAGCGCGGAACAGGCCCTGGACGAGCGCCTCGGCCATGCCCTGTCGCGGCGGCAGCGACTCGGTCTCTATCCCGGCCAGTTGGGCAGCCATGCTTTGTTCTTCAGCGACCAGGCCGATGCCAGGCCGGGCGGCGCCGTGGTGCTCGGTCTCGGACAGGTCGGCGAACTGAGCCCGGGCCTGCTCGCCAAGTGCGTCCGCGACGCCATGCTGGATTACGCCTTGCGTGTTGCCCAGTGGCCGGATGCGCGCTTCGGGCCGTCCAGCCCGGTGCGCTCGGCGGCGCTGACCTGCCTGCTGGTGGGCACCGGCGCCGGTGGCATGACGCCGCGCGATTCCATCGAGGCCATCCTGCGCGGCGCCGTTGCGGCCAATGACAAGCTGGTCGCGGCCGAACTGGAAGGCCAGGTCGTCATCGATCGCATCGAATTCGTGGAACTGTATGAGGACGTCGCCATCGCCGCCGCCGAAGCCCTGGACAGGGTGTTGCGCGATGGCGAACTGGCGATGGCGGTGGCCTGGCCCGAGGCCATCGTCGAGGAGGGTCAGGGACCGCTCAGCCGGGTGCGCTGTGACGAGACGCGCGGCTGGTGGCAGCGGCTGGAAGTCATCGAGGACCGGCGTTCGGAAACCCTGCGCTTCATCGCCACCACCGACCGCGCCCGCGCCGAGGAGACCCTCGCCACCGGGCAATTGCGGCTGGCCGACGATTTCATCCGCCAAGCCGCGCAGTCGTCCGGCGCCAATGCCGAGGTGGCCAAGACCCTGTTCGAGATGCTCCTGCCCAACCGCCTGAAGGAACTGGCGCCGCGACAGGCCAACCTGGTGTTGCTGGTGGACGACGCCTCGGCACGCTATCCCTGGGAACTGCTGGAGGATCGCTGGAGCCATGGCAGCCGCCCGCCGGCGATTGCCGCCGGCCTGGTGCGCCAGCTCAAGACGCCACGCTTCCGGCCGCACCCGGCCCATGCCACGGAAGCCACCGCCTTCGTGGTGGGCAATCCGGACCTCTCCGGCTGGGACAAGTTCAGCGATCTGCCCGGCGCCCGCGGGGAGGCGCGAAAGGTGGCCGCCAAGCTCAATGCCGGTGGCTACCAGGCCCTGGAATGCATCGACGCGAAGGCCGACGCCATCCTCTCCGGTCTGCACCGGAATGCCTGGCGCATCCTGCATCTGGCCGGCCACGGCGAACATGAGTTCGCGCTCGACGAGAGTTCCGCGGTCCACCGGCGGGTGTCCGGCATGGTCATCGGCAAGAACACGTTCCTCACCCCCGGTGATGTCGAGCAGATGCGCTGGGTGCCGGAACTGGTGTTCATCAACTGCTGCCATCTCGGCAAGACGCTCGGCGCCACCGCCGCCCAGGGGCGCTTCAACCTGCTGGCGGCGAACCTGGCGGTGCAATTCATCGAGATGGGGGTGAAGGCCGTGGTGGCCGCCGGCTGGGCGGTCGATGACGGCGCCGCCGAAGCCTTCGCGGAAAGTTTCTACAGCCACCTGCTGGAAGGCGAGCCGTTTGGCGAGGCGGTGCGCGCCGCCCGCGAGGAAATCTGGGTGCGGTTCCCCGACGCCAATACCTGGGGCGCCTACCAGTGTTATGGCGACCCCGGCTACCGCCTGCGCGGCGATGGCAAAGACACGCGGCCGTTCGAGGTTGCCAGCTATCACGCGCCGGTGGAACTGGTCTCCGACCTCAACAACTACAGTGCCTGGATTCGCATGCGGTCGCAGGATCCGGACGGGGATTCCACCGAGGTGGTGGAGGCGTTGCGCGCCGGCATCGTCGCGAAGCTCAAGGGCATTCCGGACGGAGCACGCGGCGAGTGGCTGGCGCGCGGCGACCTGGCGGCGGCGATCGGTTTCGCCTGGGGTGAAGCGGGTGCCTGGGCCGAGGCCGTCGACTGGCTCGAAAAAGCGCTCTGCGCGCGCAAGGGCGACTGCCCGGTGCGGGCGGTGGAACAGTGCGCCAGTTTCCGGGTGAGCCTGTCCGAGCAGCGTTGGCGGGAACTGCGCGAGGCCGCCGATCCGGCCAGCGCCGAGATCGGCCGTCAGGCGCTGATCCGGGACATCGAAGCCGCCATCCGGGAACTCGACCTCATCAACCAGCGGGCGCCGACGCCGGAACGCCTGAGCCTGCTCGGCAGCGCCTGCAAACGGCTGGCCTGGGCGCGGGACGACTCGGCCCCCCGCCTGGAGGCCCTGGTCAACATGGCGCACTATTACCGTCAGGCTTTCGATCTGGCCAGCGAGCCGGACCCACATGCCTTCGCCAGTTGGGCCACGGCAAAGGTGCTTGCCCTGCGGCTCGATCCCGCGCAGGGCGGCGACTGGCAAGCCAGCCTGGAAGACGACTGTCGGCAGATGATCGCGCTGGCGAAGGCGCGCAACGCCGACAAGCCGATGTTCAGGGATGCCGTGGCGGCAGCCGATTGCGAACTGGTGCTGTTGCTGGCTCGTGGCAAACGGGCGGCGCGGCCGGAGACGGCGGCGGCTTCCGGGATGGCCGAGTCCTACCGGGCCGCGGCCCGGCGCGGCGCCAGCCCCAGGGAATATGCCCTGGTGCGGGAACACCTGGATTTCGTCATCGCCATGACCGGCGCCACCGCTCCGGAAGCCACGCTCGCCAATCTGCGTGCCGCGCTGTAACCCGTCCGTCGCCAAGGAGACTGCCATGGCCAATCTATCCCGGACCAAGCTGGACAAGATCAGCCTCGCCAACCTGGCGCCGCGGGATCTGATCGCCCGCAATTTCAGGGCCTACGAACTCACCCGTTCGGATCTGGCCACCCGCCTGGGCGTGGAGAACGGCTTCCCCAGCGACCAGGAGTTGCGCGCCGCCATCCATCTGGCGCGCAAGGTGCTGCAGCCCATTCGCGACGCCTTCGGCGCCTTCACGCCCAACAGCGTGTTTCGCGGCCAGGCCCTGGAGCGATTGTTGAAACGCAAGCCTTCGGGCTGGCTCAGCACCAGCCAGCACACGCGCGGCTGCGCCTGCGATATCGAGATCGTCGGCAAGAGCACCCTGGACCTGGCGCGCTGGGCAGCCGACCACCTGCCGACCTACGACCAGATCATCTGCGAGTGCCACGACCCGCGCGAGGGGCCCAACTCCGGCTGGGTGCACATCTCCCTGAAGCCGCCAGGGCAGGGGGAGAACCGTGGGGCGCTGCTCAGCTATATCCGGGATGGGCAGAGCGGCGGCTGGGTCTACGTGCCGGGGTTGCGGGCGAGTGCCGGCTAGAGACGGCTGTGGCCACGATTCCGTGGAACGCACATGATCATCGACAACACCACCCACCATCAGCTGGAACGGAGTCTCAAGGACATCGACTGGACCGCCTTGCGGCGATTGGAATACACGGCTTCCCCCGCAGCCTGGGAGGATCAGGTGCTCTATTTCCTGATGCTCGATCGCTATTCCGACGGCCGCGAACGGGGCTATCGGGATCTCGACGGCAATCTTGTGGGCAGTGGGACGACGCCGCCGTTCCGCTTTGCCGAGGATGCCTTTCAGGCCGATCCGGCCGCCTGGTCCGCCGCCGGCAACGCCTGGCTTGGTGGCACCCTGAAGGGACTGGAAAGCAAGATCGGCTATCTCAAGCGACTGGGCGTGAGCGCGCTCTGGGTCAGCCCGGTGTTCAAGCAGGTGGCAGCGGACCGGCATTCCTACCACGGCTACGGCATCCAGAATTTTCTCGATGTGGATCCGCATTTCGGCAGCCGCCAGGACCTCATCGATCTGGTGAACACCGCGCATGCCAACGGCATCCGCGTCATCCTGGACATCATCCTCAACCACGCCGGTGATGTGTTCGGCTACCGCTATGATCCGGAACGCTATCCCTGCCGGGACGAGGAAGGCGATGCCTGCATGGACCCGCGCTGGGACGGGGAGACCTATCCGGTTTCCGGCTGGCACAACGCCTATGGCGAGGCCAACATTCCGTTCCGCCCGGTCGATCTCGGCGCCCATCCGCGCGCCTGGCCCGACGACGCGGTCTGGCCGGCGGAACTGCAGGCGGCGGAGACGTTCACCCGCAAGGGGCGCATCAACAACTGGGACTTCGATCCGGAATTCTACGAAGGCGACTTCGTCACCCTCAAGGACATCCACCACGGCCACCACGATGAACTCGCGGGTGAACGCGTCATCGATGCCTTCCATCCGTCGCCGGCGCTGGTCGCGTTGTGCACGATCTACAAGTTCTGGATCGCCCTGGCCGATATCGACGGTTTTCGCATCGACACGGTCAAGCACATGGCGCCCGGCGCCACCCGCTATTTCGTCTCGGTGGTGAAGGAATTCGCGCAGTCATTGGGCAAGGAGAACTTCTTCCTGGTCGGCGAGATCAGCGGCGGTCGCGAACATGCCTGGAAAATGCTGGAACTGACCGGCCTCGACGCGGCGCTGGGCATCGACGACATCCCCGACAAGCTGGAATACCTGGCCAAGGGCTGGCGTGAGCCGGCGGAGTACTTCGGTCTGTTCCGCAATTCCGCGCTGGAACGCAAGGCCTCCCACGTCTGGTTCGGCAAGCATGTGGTCACCCTGTTCGATGACCATGACCAGATCCGCAAGGGGGGGCACAAAGCCCGTTTTTGCGGCGACCCGGCCGAGGAGGGTTATCGCCACCTGAAGGCGGTGCTCGGTCTCAACCTCACCGCCATGGGCATTCCCTGCCTCTACTACGGTAGCGAGCAGGGTTTCGATGGCGCCGGCGACAACGATCGCTACCTGCGCGAATGCATGTTCGGCGGCCGCTTCGGTTCACTGAAAAGCAGCGGTCGCCACTTCTTCGACGAAGACCACGAGATCTACCGCTTCATCGCCGGGGTCATCGCCTTGCGCAAGAGGCACCTGGCGCTACGCCGGGGGCGCCAGTACCTGCGCGAGATTTCGGAAACCGGCATCGCGGGCAGTTTCGGGCCGCCACGCATGATCGGCGGCGTGATCCGCTCGTTGGTGCCCTGGTCGCGCCTGTTCGCCGAAGAGGAAATTCTGCTGGCGATCAACACCGACGCGGACCATGAGCACTCTGCCTGGGTGACCGTCGACGCGACCCTGCAAGCCGGTCGGGAGACGCTCACCTGCCTCTATGCCAGCGATTCCGCCCTGATCGGCGGTACCGCGCCGATCGAGTCGCGCAACGGCCGGGCGGCGTGGATCCGGGCACCGGCGGGCGGTTTCGTGGCGTATGCCTGAGCGGCAGCGGCGCCAAGCAAGGAAATCTGCCGCTTCCGGATTGACCATTTCCGCTTTCCAACATAAGATTCGCGACCTTTTTTGGAGAGGGAAACCCGATGCGTCGCAAACTGGTCGCCGGCAATTGGAAAATGCATGGCAGTCTGGCCGAGAACGAAGCGCTGCTGTCCGGCATTCTGGCCGGCATGGGCGACGTCAAGGCGGGCGTGGCGGTTTGCGTGCCGTTTCCCTATCTGGCGCAGGCCCAGGCCAGGCTGCAAGGCAGCGCAATTCGCTGGGGCGCGCAGAACATGAGCCAGCAGGCCAAGGGCGCGTTCACCGGCGAGGTGTCCGCCAGCATGCTCAATGATTTCGGCTGCGCCTACGTGATCGTCGGCCATTCCGAGCGACGCGCCCTCTACGGCGAGAGCGACGAATTGGTGGCGGAGAAGTACGCGGCCGCGCAGGCGGCGGGCCTGACCCCGATCCTGTGCGTGGGCGAGACACTGGATGAGCGTGAAGGCGGCGTCACGGAGGCCGTGGTCGCGCGCCAGATGGATGCGGTGATCGCGAAGTGCGGCGTCGCCTCCCTGGCCCGCGCGGTGGTGGCCTATGAGCCGGTGTGGGCGATCGGTACCGGCAAGACGGCCAGCCCGGAGCAGGCGCAAGCCGTGCATGCCTTCATCCGCGGCAAGGTACGCGCCCTGGATGCCGGTGTGGCGGACGGCCTGGTCATCCAGTACGGCGGCAGCATGAAACCCGGCAACGCGGCCGAGTTGCTCGGTCAGCCTGATATTGACGGCGGCCTGATCGGCGGCGCGTCCCTGAATGCGGAAGAGTTCCTGGCAATCTGCCGGGCAGGTTAAAGGTAAGAACATGGAATTTATCGTCTGGGTCGTTCATGTGCTGGTGGCGTTGGCCGTGATCGGTCTGGTGCTGATGCAGCATGGGAAGGGTGCCGACATGGGCGCGGCCTTCGGCAGCGGCTCCTCCGGCAGTCTGTTCGGGGCAACCGGTTCGGCCAACTTCCTGTCGCGTACCACCGCCGTGCTGGCGACGGCCTTCTTCCTGACCAGCATGGGGCTGACGTATTTCTCCGCCGTGAAGAGTGCGGCGTCGAAGCCGGTCGCGATCCCCGCGGCGCCCGTGGCTCCGGTCGCGCCGGTGCAGGTTCCGGTGGGACTGGATAAGTCGGGCGCGATCCCGAAGTGAGTTTTAGGGTGTGCTCCCTGAGCATGCCCGGTATTGCCGACGTGGTGAAATTGGTAGACACGCTGTCTTGAGGGGGCAGTGACGAAAGTCGTGCGAGTTCGAGTCTCGCCGTCGGCACCAGAATGCAGGTGGCAACAATTACGGCCAAACCGCTCGGTTTGGCCGTTTTTGTTTCCACTTGCGATGGGGGTCTGCCTGGAGTCGCTGGTACTGACTTTGCCGGAAGGCATGACGATGCGGCGGTTGTGACAGGGATGGATCCGACGGCGGGACTGGCCTTGGTGCGTGATTGTGGTTGTGATGCTTCGCAAGTGGTTTCCATGCGAAACCCCTGACAAACGAGGCGTTTGTGGACGGGTTGCGTGGCTGCCAGCCCGCTCGACACACAGGTTTTTTGAATTTATGCAAGCGCGGATGGGCTATCAAATTTCCTTATCGGCGCCTGGATAAAACTAATAAAATATTGATCTATAAAGGTTTTTCGGGGTTTCCCTGCCTTGACACGAGTTTGCTGCAGCCCATAAACTGCTGCACCTTTCCAGTGCTTGGATGCGGCGTCTTGACCCGGCCGCGAAAAAAACAATGCTCGAAAACTATTTCCCGGTATTGCTGTTCATCCTGGTCGGTCTGGCTGTAGGTGTGGGCCCCATGGTGGCGGGTTTCGTTCTCGCGCCGCACAAGCCTGACGCAGAGAAGAACTCTCCCTACGAATGCGGTTTCGAGGCCTTCGAGGATGCGCGCATGAAGTTCGACGTGCGCTATTACCTGGTCGCCATCCTGTTCATCCTGTTCGATCTGGAAATCGCCTTTCTCTTCCCCTGGGCTGTCGTGCTGGAAGAGATCGGCCTGTTCGGTTTTGTTTCCATGATGATTTTCCTCGGCATCCTCGTGGTGGGCTTCATCTACGAGTGGATGCAGGGCGCCCTGGATTGGGAATGACGACATGAGTATCGAAGGCATCCTGGAGAAAGGCTTCGTCACCACCAGCGTCGATGCGGTGGTGAACTACACCCGCACCGGTTCGCTCTGGCCGATGACTTTCGGTCTTGCTTGCTGCGCCATCGAGATGATGCAGGCGGGTGCCTCGCGCTACGACCTGGACCGCTTCGGCATCGTGTTTCGCCCGAGTCCGCGCCAGTCCGACCTGATGATCGTCGCCGGCACCCTGTGCAACAAGATGGCGCCGGCGCTGCGCAAGGTCTATGACCAGATGGCCGAGCCGCGCTGGGTGATCTCGATGGGTTCTTGCGCCAATGGCGGCGGCTACTACCATTATTCCTATTCCGTGGTGCGCGGTTGCGACCGCATCGTGCCGGTGGATGTTTACGTTCCGGGTTGTCCGCCGACGGCGGAAGCGTTGTTGTACGGGCTGATCCAGTTGCAGAAGAAGATCCGTCGTACCAGCACCATTGCCCGCTGAAAGGACCGCAAGCTTATGCCGTTGACTCCGGAAGTATTGCTCGAGCGTGTCCTTGATACGCTGGGCGACAAGGTTCTGACCAGCAAGATCGCGCAGGAGCAGGTCACCATCGAGGTGCCCGTCGGCGACTGGCTGGAGGTTTGCGCGATGCTGCGCGACACGCCCGCGCTGGCCTTCGATCTGATGATCGACCTCTGTGGTGTCGATTATTCCGAGTACAAGGATGGCGCCTGGGAGGGCCGGCGCTTTGCCGTGGTGCTCAACCTGCTCTCGATCAAGCGTAATCACCGTCTGCGCGTGCGCACCTTCTGCGCCGACGATGATCTGCCTATCCTGCCTTCGCTGATGGACATCTGGCCGGCGGTCAACTGGTTCGAGCGCGAAGCCTTCGACCTGTTCGGCATCATTTTCGATGGTCATCCCGATCTGCGTCGCATCCTCACCGACTACGGCTTCATCGGTCACCCGTTCCGCAAGGATTTCCCGATTTCCGGCCATGTGGAAATGCGCTACGACCCGGAACTCAAGCGCGTGGTGTATCAGCCGGTGAGCATCGACCCGCGCGTGGTCACGCCGCGCATCGTGCGCGAAGACAACTACGGAGCCGCGTGATGACCGCCACTTCAGTTGCCCCCACCGCTGAAATCCGCAACTACACCATCAACTTCGGTCCGCAGCACCCCGCCGCGCATGGCGTGTTGCGCCTGGTGCTGGAGCTGGATGGCGAGGTGATCGTGCGCGCCGACCCGCACGTCGGCCTGCTGCATCGCGGCACCGAGAAGCTGGCGGAAACCCGCACCTTCCTGCAATCCGTGCCCTACATGGATCGTCTGGACTACATGTCCATGATGCAGAACGAGCATGCCTACTGCATGGCGATCGAGCGCCTGCTGGGCATCGAGGTGCCGGAGCGCGCGCAATACATCCGGGTGATGTTCGACGAGATCACCCGCATCCTGAATCACCTGCTCTGGCTCGGTACCCATGCGCTCGACATCGGCGCCATGACCGTGTTCCTCTACGCCTTCCGTGAGCGGGAAGACCTGATGGACGTCTACGAGGCGGTCACCGGTGCCCGCATGCACGCGGCTTACTACCGCCCGGGCGGCGTCTATCGCGATCTGCCCGACGCGATGCCGCAATACCAGGCCAGCAAGAGCAAGAACGAGTCCGACATCCGTCGACTGAACGAAAATCGCCAGGGTAGCGTGCTCGACTTCATCGAGGATTTCAGCCGCCGCTTCTTCGGCTACGTCGACGAGTACGAAACCCTGCTCACCGATAACCGCATCTGGAAGCAGCGCACGGTCGGCATTGGCGTGGTCGATGCCGATCGCGCCAAGGCGCTGGGCTTTACCGGCCCGATGCTGCGTGGTTCCGGCATCGTCTGGGATATGCGCAAGATGCAGCCCTATGCGGTGTACGACAAGCTCGACTTCGAGATTCCTGTCGGTCGCACCGGCGACAGCTACGACCGTTACCTGGTGCGCATGGAAGAGATGCGTCAGTCCAACCGCATCATCCAGCAGTGCGTGGCCTGGCTGAAGGCCGATGCGGCTAAAGGCGCCGGCCCCGTGATCGTCGAGAACCACAAGGTCGCGCCGCCGAATCGGGCCTCCATGAAGTCCAACATGGAAGAGTTGATCCACCACTTCAAACTGTTCACCGAGGGCATGCATGTGCCGGAAGGCGAGGTTTACGCGGCGGTGGAGCACTCCAAGGGCGAGTTCGGGGTCTACATGATTTCCGACGGCGCCAACAAGCCGTACCGCCTGAAGCTGCGCGCGCCCGGTTTCTCGCATCTGGCCGGCCTCGACGAACTGTCGCGCGGCCACATGATCGCCGACGTGGTGGCCATCATCGGCACCCTGGATATCGTGTTCGGCGATATAGATAGGTAATCCATATGCTTTCCGCAGAATCCCTCGCCCAGATCGACCGCGAATTGACCAAATATCCGCCCGAGCAGAAGCAGTCGGCGGTAATGGCGGCCTTGCGCATCGCCCAGACCGAACTGGGCTGGCTGTCGCGTGACACCATCGCCTTCATTGCGCATTACCTGGGCATGCCGGCCATTGCCGCCTACGAGGTCGCCACCTTCTACAACATGTACGACCTGGCGCCGGTCGGTCGCCACAAGGTCACGCTCTGCACCAACCTCCCCTGCCAGCTTCAGGGCGCCGACAGGATCGCCGAACACCTGCAGGGCAAGCTGGGCATCGGCTTTGGCGAAACCACGGCGGATGGCCGCTACACCCTCAAGGAAGGGGAGTGCATGGGCGCCTGCGGCCATGGTCCCTTGTGCCTGCACAACAATCACAAGATGCACGACCACCTGACGCCGGAATCGGTGGACAAGCTTCTGGATGACATGAAATGAGTTTGAACACGCCCGACACCCAGGTCTGTCTTTGGACGCTCGCGCACGCCGAGCCCGCTTCCCTGGCGACGTACACGGCCAATGGCGGCTATGAGGCGCTGAAGAAGATCCTCGCCGAGAAAACGCCCGCCGAGGCCATCATCGCCGAAGTCAAGACCAGCGCCCTGCGCGGCCGCGGCGGCGCCGGCTTCCCGACCGGGCTGAAGTGGAGCTTCATGCCGCGCAACTTCGCCGGTGACAAGTATGTGGTCTGCAACACCGACGAGGGCGAGCCGGGCACCTTCAAGGACCGTGACATCATCCGCTTCAATCCGCACCAGCTGATCGAGGGCATGATCATCGCCGGCTACACTCTGGGCGCCGCGGCGGGCTACAACTACATCCACGGCGAGATCTTTGAGGGCTACCAGTCCTGGGAAGCCGCCCTGGAGGAAGCGCGCGCCGCCGGCTTCCTGGGCAACAACATCCTCGGCTCCGGCTGGAATTTCGACCTGCATGCGCATCATGGCTATGGCGCCTACATCTGCGGCGAGGAAACCGCGTTGCTGGAATCCATCGAGGGCAAGAAGGGGCAGCCGCGCTTCAAGCCGCCGTTCCCCGCCAGCTATGGCCTCTATGGCAAGCCGACCACGATCAACAACACCGAGACCCTGGCCTCGATTCCCTGGATCATGCGCCACGGCGGCCAGGCCTTCCTGGAACTGGGCAAACCCAACAACGGCGGCAGCAAGATCTTTTCGATTTCCGGTCACGTCAACAAACCCGGAAACTATGAGATTCCGCTTGGCACCCCGTTCGCGGAACTGCTGGACATGGCCGGCGGCGTGCGCGCCGGTCACACCCTCAAGGCGGTGATTCCCGGCGGCTCCTCCGCGCCGGTCCTGCCCGCCGAGGTGATGATGGCCTGCACCCTGGACTTCGATTCCATCGCCAAGGCGGGTTCCATGCTCGGTTCCGGCGCGGTGATCGTGATGGACGACAGCGTTTGCATGGTGA